>JAHJWO010000011.1 GCA_018828145.1 Alphaproteobacteria bacterium
GACAGCCTGCCCCCTGGGGGGCAAATGCGGTCGCTGGCGGACCAGCGGCCCCTCCGCGCGGCGGGCGCCAGGTGCGCGGCTTTGGCCTTGGCAAAGCCCGGTAAAGCGGGCAAATGATCGATAATGCCAACACCCGACGCAGGCCCGGCCCGGCCGCAACCGGCGCGGCCGGCAGGCGATCGATCGGGCCGCAAGCCGGACCGCACCGGCGACGAGGCGCTTGATGGGCGGTCCAATCGGACCGGGGCGCGCCGCCGGTGCATGGGGGGCCTGAGGACCCGTCCGCCCGGCCGTGACCGATCCGCCGCAAGGCCGCCGCCCCTGAGGCCGGATGCGCAGCACCGCCGCGAGGCTGCTTGATCCACAACAATATCGCCAGTATCGACCGGTTCCGGCCCGGCAGGGCATGGACTTTTTTCCCGCCCTCGGATCACATGCCCAGTCGGGGGGAGATCATGATGTTCCATGGATGGGCATTGGCTTATGCCGACGGGATCGAGGCGGGTCGCGTTGCGGTCAAAATCACGGATGGTCACGGCTATGTTTATGGCTTTGCTGACCTCGACCTCGCCTTTGCTGCCGAAGAACTCTATCTGGTCGACGAAGAGCTGGGGCACCGCATTCCCGTTACTCTGGTGGCCATCGACTCCGAGGGCCGCCTCCAGGTGACCAGCCCCTAGGCCCTGACCACGGTGCCGGCAAAGCCAGATCCACCGCCGCCACTTCCCCCCTTTGGCGGCGGGCTGACTTCAATCGTCCCGGCGCGGCCCGTATTCTCGCCGGGCGATACGCAGGTGCGTGGCGGGAAGGGGCCGGCCAGGGCGCCGATCTCGGCGTTGCAGCCGGTCGGTGCAGTATCAGCCTGGATGTCGTGGACAAACCGACAAAAGCACTGGACGGTTCGCCCGACGCGCTAATGGTATGTTAGCCAAAGACGAACCGAAAACAGTCCAGGCACTGGACCAGGCGCCAACGACTGGGCAGATTTGCCAGGTTTTGCCAGAGAAGGCCCTATCGATGAGTGACACTCCTGAGCCTAGCATGACCGATGCCGTCCGCCTTGAGCAGGTTGCCGAGATCGTCTCCGCCTATGTTGCCAACAACGCCGTATCATCCGCAGACGTGCCGGCGCTGATCGCCAGCACGCATCGGGCAATGGCTTCGCTGTCAGCGGCCCCCGCCAGGGAGCAGGCGGAAGAACTCAAGCCGGCGGTGCCGATCCGGAAATCAGTCACGCCGGATTTCATCATCTGCCTGGACGACGGGAAGAAGTTCAAGTCGCTCAGGCGGCACCTGAGCGTCCTGGGCATGACGCCCGATCAATACCGCGCCAAGTGGAAACTGCCATCGGACTATCCGATGGTGGCTTCCAATTATGCCGCAATCCGGTCCGCGCTGGCGAAGTCCAATGGCCTGGGCCGGACGGGTGCAGCAGCACCCGCATTGACCAAAAAGCGCGGCCGGAAGCCTCGAGCCGAAGCGTAGGTCTCCCATTCGCGGCCTTACGCAGCAGGCCCGGGACACCCCGGACCAGCCGGGGCGCCAACCTTGACCGTCAGTGACCGAAAACGGGCCGTCCTCTACCGCCGTGGCCGGGCGCCTCACGGGACGATCAAGGAGAGGGCAGGCGTTGGGCCGGTTCGGGGCCACGCCCATGCTGGTATCCACCGCCGGTACAGTGCCGCATGGACCGTGCCATGGCCTGGCAGCCGATCCGGGCGTGCAGTAGGTCACCTGGTGGACGTCGCACCGGACGTGACCTCGACCAAACACTGTCCGGCCCTGTTCCACCTCTTGCTCCAGTGGCAATCTGGACGCGGGGCCATTGAATTTGCCGATTTGGTGCTTGTCCTTGGCAATCAATAGACGGTTGATCAACTATCGGGGGACGCCTGCCCGCTTAATGATCCGCGGGCGGCGGACTCAAATGGAACAGTGAGCCGCGACTTGGGATGGCTGAACCGGTGCGTCGTTTCGGCATGACGCGGATGGGGAACGTGGGATGATCAAGACCAGGACGATCGCGCGATACGGAACCCTTGCCGGCTTGGTTCTGGCAAGCACCGCTCTTTTGATGGTGGTCGGGCTCTCGCTCTGGCACCTGGTGACGTAATTGGGCGGGCGCAATGGTATCGGGAACCATGTGGCAGGCGCCGGCGGGTTCCCCTTGCACTGGCCTGTCAGGCTTGGATGTCGCCTTTCCAGATCAGCCTTATCTTGCCGGCGTCGTCGCGAGACCAGACTTCGGTTGGACGTGTCGGGTCGCCAAATACCTCAATCAGGTGAAAGGCGCCGCTTTCCGCCTCGTCTCTCGTTGTATAAGGACCCAGCGACTTTCCTTCCCTGTCTACCCACCAGGCTCCACGACTTTGCAGCACGATGTAGAGGCACGTCGGGGCGCGCCTGGATTTCGGACCGAGGAAGCTCTTGTCGTCGTTCCCAGGCATCGGAATGTCCCGCGACTTATCCCAATGATGGTCCGCACCGATTGGCTGCAGGGGAGGCCATGCGCCACGGCGCAGTGCCCTTCACCTGTCCTTGCAAGCATCAACGAGACGGTCCCGGTTACGCGCCCCGCCGATATCCGGGCTGAAATCAGACCGGCAAAGGGTCAGTTCATCTTGCCGCGCACGTTGGCCTCGAATGCCGTCCACCACGTCACCAGTTCGAGCACCTGCATACCTTTACTAGGGTATTTCTCGGCGATGGCTTCAAGAAGGCAAATCTCCTCATGGACCAAAGCAAGATCGGCGATGGGATAGACCCCGGTCTGCTGGATGCCTTGAATGTAGGCAGCGAGGGTCCCTCGACTGACGATGATGCGCTGGTCGGCTTCGTCTGGGGTCATCCAGTCATGATGCAGACATCTTTCTGCTGGCGTCAACCGAGGCGCCTGTCCCTCGGGCGCAGCCGGACCGGACCCCTCTTCGGTCGGCCCATGGCCATGGGCAAATGGCGGACAAGGCCGTTGGCGATCACGGACCGTGCTATGGCCGGTGGTGGCTCTGCGTCACTTGGTGGCGCTTGCGCTTCGGGGCAACCGCTGGGGCAAAGGGGACGTGGCGATGCTCAGCCGCTCAACCAAGTCCATGGCGTCGCCGGGGTGCATCGGCCTGCCGAGGAAATATCCCTGCGCGGTCCCCACCCCCAGCTTGCGCAGGGCCTCGAGTTCGACCGCCGTCTCCACCCCTTCCGCCAGGATTTGGCTCTTGGTCTCGCGACCGAAATGCACCAGCGCGGCCGCCAGTGCGTTACGCGCCAGGTCGTCCTGGATGTTGTGAGTGAGGCTTATGTCCAGCTTGATGATGTCCGGTTGCAGCGCCAGGATGTGGCGCAAACTCGCATAGCCGGCGCCTGCGTCGTCGACAGCGAGCCGAATGCCGTTGACGCGAAGCTCGTTCAGGGCGCTGCAGAGCGCATCGTAATCGTCAACGCTGGCATGTTCGGTGATTTCGACGACAACCCGCTTTGCATGCTTTCTGGCAATGGCTTGGGCGAGAGCGCCAGAGGTTACGGTGTCCGGCGAGACATTGAAGGTCAGGTAAAGATCGCGGGGAAACTGGTCCAGCAGCACCAGGCCTTTTTGAATTGCTCTCATCTCGAGCTCGACGCCCAGTCCAACTGAAGCGGCCATCTTGAACCAGATGTCTGGCGTCCAGTCTTCCGGCCCGGCAAAGCGTGACAGGCACTCAAAGCCAAGCAGGCGATGATCGGCAATCCGAATGATCGGCTGTACCACGATCGACAGCTCGTCGTGGTCGAGGACCTTCTGGATACGCTCCAGATTGCCCCGATGCTCGGTCGTGGCGTCGATTTCACGTCCGATCAGAACGGCTGTCAACTCGGCCACGGCACGCATCATCTTGAGGTCGCGCAGGTTCAGCGATGGCTGCGGCTCGGTGCTGATGCAGCAGAACATGCCGTAGGTTCGCCCATCGTTCAGCTTGATGGGAACGCTCATATGCGCGCGGATGCCCATGTCCGTGGTGAAGGGCATGCTGGCCGCGAACGGCTCGTCGAGAACATCCGGCATCAGCTCCGGAAGGCGGCCCTCGAGGATGTGTCGACAGTAGACGTAGTCAAGCGGCATTGAATCGCCAGGCTTGATCACATGCTCGAGGCCAGGCGCATCGACTTCGCGGAAATAGGTGCGATCCTCCACGAATTCCGAGACATAGGCCACCTGCATTCCCAGATGAACCCGCACTGCTTCCAGGGCCCGTCGCAAGGAATAGTCCGCCTTGTCGTCCAAAGCGGTCGCGAGGCCCTTGAAGTCGAAAATGTCTAGCTCGTTTGCGCGCATGAACAGCCCTGCCTCGAACCCACTGTGGCGCCCGGTGATGTTCAAGCGAGTGGCCGGGAGAGTCCTGGCCGGCCGCCACCGACTTGGTGCGAGGCGCTACGAAATATCCTAACGCAGTACCATAGCACACAAGACTTAAGCGTTTGTTGCTGCGCGGTCGCGCTTTGCGCCGACCATGAATATTGCCGGCCTATTCGTATTGAGGTGACTTGCGAACCAGCATTAACCAAGTCTTAAACTGTGTTAAGATTTGGTTAAATTGTATTAAAATTTGTGCTAAAACCCTTCCTGCGGCGTCGACCTGTAGCGGCGCAACCACTTGGCGGGGTTGGTTATGCAGTCTGATTTTGCGTTCTTGGTACATCCCAGAAATACGCTGCGTTCGGATATGGGTATTCTGTTCGGACGGCCGTTTGCCCTGGTGCCGGAAGTGGTCTGGCGGACCGCCTTGAAGCATTTGCCGGTGCCGCCCATGGTGACCGGCAAGATGTCTCGCGTTGACGTGCCTGGCAAAGTCATGGGCAGGATTATTACCGTCCCGCTTACGCCAAGCCAGCTGCTGACCATGCCCCGAACGAAAGTGCAGGCGCGCATCTCGGCGGCGATCGACATGGCGCGTGATCTCGGAGCATCCGTGGTTGGCCTGGGGGCCCTCACCGCTCCGGCCTCGGTCGGCGGCAAGGCCTTCGCCAAACGCGAGGACATCGGCGTCACCAATGGCAACGCCTTTACGGCTGCCATGACCCTGCAGGCGATGGAGAAGCTGACGGCTTCGCTGGGCCGCGATCCGCTGGTCGCCATTGTCGGCGCCACGGGTAGCGTCGGCTCATGCCTGACCCGGCTCTACGCCCGCAAGCATGCAGGCCGGCTCTTGTTGGTGGCGCGCAACGAAAAGCGTCTTCTCGCGCTGGCTGCCGATGTGCGCCGCAACGGTGTCGAGGCCAGCGTCAGCACCGACATGGCTGACGTGTCCAAGGCCGATCTTGTCGTGCTGCTTACCTCATCCCCCGATGCGCTGTTGCGCAGCGAACACCTCAAGCGGGGCGCGATAGTCCTCGACGATACGGTGCCCCGCAATACCGACGAAAAACTGCTGGTGGAGCGCCCGGATGTGCTGATCGTCGATGGCGGCCTGGTTGAGATCCCCGGCTTCGACCTGCGCGGCTCCATCGCACTCGCGCCCAAGCTTGCCTATGCGTGTCTCGCCGAGACCATGCTTCTGGCGCTTTCCGGGCATCAGGGCCACTTCTGCATGGGGGAAGCCCAGGTGGATCAGGCCGAGCATATTCTGGAGCTCTCCATCAAGCACCAGCATCTGGGCTTTCAGCTGGCACCTTTCCGCTCATTCGGAAAGCTGATCCTCGACGCCCCGACGCGGACTGTTGCAGCACCGGTAGAGGAGCTGGTCTCATGCGCCGCGTAGTCATATTGGGCGGCGGCTATGCCGGCCTGCACGCCTTTTCCGCACTCCAGTCCCGACTTCGCGCCCTTGTCGCACGTGGTGACGTGGAGCTGGTCCTGGTCTCGCGGGATGGGCATCACACCTATCACGGCTGGACCGGAGAAGTGCTGGCCGGCGACTTGCCGGTGGCCAGCACCCTGACCGCACTTGCGCCGCTGCTGGGCCGCAGTTTCATGCAAGGCGAAGTGGTTTCAGCGGACCTTGCCGGCAGAACCCTGAAGGTCAAGACCGCAGAAGGTCAACAGGACCTCCGCTTCGATCACCTGGTGATTGCCGCGGGATCCGTGGATCCGTTCGACCGAATTCCCGGGCTGGCCGAGCACGGCTGGTGCGTCAAGGATTGTGAGGACATGCAGAGTCTGGTGGGGCGGCTTGACGGCTGGACGGCAGCTTCGGCCGGGACGCGAAACGTCGTCGTGGTAGGCGGAGGCCTCGCCGGCGTCGAAACGGCCTCTGCGCTCGCCGCCCGCTTCGGCCGAAGCCGGGCAGGAAAGGTCAATATCCATCTCGTCTCCTCAAGCGAACAGCTGCTGCCGACCCTGCGTCCCGACTTCAACCATATAGCCGAGACAGCAACGCGCACCCTTGTCGAACAGGGCGTGCAGCTCCATCAGGGCAAGCGCGTGGCGCGGATCGGGGAAGACCAGGTGGAGCTAGCGGATGGCAGGACCCTTGCTTCCGATCTTTCGGTCGTAGCGGCCGGGGTAAGTTTCCGTGTCCTGCCGGGCACAGAATCCTTGCCGCGCAACGCGGCAGGGCAAGTCATCGTCAATGACGATCTGCGCGTGCGGGGGAGCTACAATATCTGGGCCGCCGGCGACATTGCCGCCGTCCCGCATCCCGACACCGGCGAGCCCTGTCCTGCCAATGCCCTGTGGGCCATGAAGCAGGGCGATTGTGTCGGGCGCAACATTGCCCGCTCGATCAAGGGCCAATCCGTCAGAGGTTTCAATTTCCGTGGCCTCGGACAAGCGGCCGGACTGGCTGGCCAGCGGGGTATCACCGAACTCTATCGGCTCCAGTTTACCGGCCGGCTTGCCTGGGTGATCCGCGTGCTTTTCTTCGCCTGGTACATGCCTTCGCGCCGCGGCGCCCTGTCGGTCGTTGCGCAGCTGTCCAAGCATTCCTGGAACGCGATGATCGGCGCTGTCTCGCGAGGCGGCCATGCCACTTCCGGCCAGACAACCGACGTTCAGGCACCGGTAGCAAATCTGTCGGGCCGCCCGCGATGAAGCCAACGCGGCACGGCAGCCTGCCCGTCCGCGGTGCGCCCGGTGAAGAACCTTTTCGGCCGCACTGAAAGCCGGCGCACGAGGCGACTGTCGATCCAGTGTCGATCGACACCCGGCGGCTGCCGCGCAGCCCCGTGTTGTGCGGATCCATGCGCGTAAGGGTGGTACGCTGCATTCGGCGCGCAGCGCCTCCTGCACTGATAGCAAGGGATCAATGGCCGGGGCCTCGGCATGTCGACGCTTCGTGCACAGCCATCGTCGCGTTTGACGTCGCCCTGTTGATCGCGCCTTGCTCCGCCGCCATTCCGGAGGCTGAATGCTTGCCGATCGGCGCTGGTCGACAAGCCGATGGCGCGGCCGTCCGGCGCATCTAGCGAAGGGCTGGCAACGCCCCCAGGATCAAGCGGTCGACCCAGATAATGTCAGCTCCACCAATCTGAGACGTGAAACACCATGCACTTCCTTTCGGGAACGGATGGCGGGCTGGCCGATGATTTTGACGAAGCAGCCGCAAACAGCTATTGGGCGAACGCCGCAGCCGGGTGATCGATGGGCGATCCAGTAAGCAGCAGGACCGAACCAGTGCTCTCCAGCCTCGCCAGCGCGCTCCTGGCAATTGCCGTTGCCGTGACCATCCTGCCACCTGGCTATCCGGCCTATATAGGTGCCTATGCCGCTCTGGTCGCTGCAATGCTGGCCTTCCTGGTTTACGGCTGGCGTCAACGGGCCACGTTTTCGCATCCCACGTCACTGGCCATTCTGGCCGCGATTCTGCTGGTGGGGGCGGCCCTGCCCTTCGTCTATCGCGGACCGCCGGACCTCCTGGCGCCCGTGCTGGTCCTGCCCATGCTCGCGACCATCGCGCTGGGCCTACTGGCACGGCCGGCCGCATGGGTGCTCAGCCCCGTTGTGTTTGCAATGATCTGTCTTGTCGGGTCATTGATTGCCCTGGTTGGCGGCGCCTATGAGCATCTCATGCTGGGTGTCTACCGGCCGGGTCTGGGCAACAACCCCATCCATTATGCGACGCTGGCAGCGATGTCGGGATGTCTGGCCCTGGTGGGTGTGGTCTCGAGCGGGGCGCCATGGCGCTATCTCTTTCTGCTCGGGCCGGTCTTCGGGCTTGGTTGTGCGGTGATTGCGGATTCGCGCGGACCAATGCTTGGCGCGCTCGCCATGGCGGCGGTCGGTATGGTGGCGCTCACCGTCTGGCTGTGGCGAGACAACCTGTTCCGCATTGCTCTGCTCATCAGCGCGGGCATTGCTGTCGGCCTCATCGTCTATTTGGTGGGCAGCGGCAATGCCCGGGTCGCTGGCATCGTGCAAAGCGGATTGGACATCTTTCGCTTCACCGGCGGCTCGGACGACATCCGGGCGGCACTCTATGCGTCGGCCATCGAAATCCTCAGGACGTCTCCTGTGGTCGGCGTCGGCCTGGGGCAGATCATGGTGACAGCCCAGACCCTGTTCCCCGAACTGGTCCTGGGCACTGGTCTCGAAAACCTGCATGCTGACTGGGCCAATTTTGCCGCCATGGCAGGGGCAATGGGCCTGCTAGCCTGGCTGCTGTTGCTGGCTGCGCCGCTGCTCCTGCTGGTCGGCCGCCGGGCACGCCCAGATCGGCCAACGGTGCTTGGATCACTCCTGCTCACCACGGGCCAGCTCACGCTGGGCGTGAGCAACGCCACCTTCGGTATCCTGCCGCAGACCGTGATCTACGCCGTAGCGCTGGGTTATTTCCTGGCCTGGACGCGGCGGCGATCGCAGTAGACCCGATCCTCGCGGAGTTCGTCAGTGCTGAGAACGCGATGGCTCCAACTTTTCCTGGTACCCACGGCTGGGTGATGTGAGCGGAGCGGGTTCTATTGCCATTCTGTTGCCAAGCCATCGACAGGCAGCGCGTCAGCTCGCGCAGCCTTATCCGATAAACCATTGATGTACTTAAAGAAGTTATTGGCGCACACGTCGCGATTCGAACCCCCGACCTCTGCCTTCGGAGTGCAGGAGTGAACTACTTACTAGCTGTTTCTCCTTCAAACTCTTGCATTCTATCGCATTGATTACTTAGCACAATCCCCCTTACTCTTTCGATATCGTAGTTGCATCCGATTGGCGCGACTTTCTCTCGCTTGCTGAACTGGTGCTGAATTAGCAAACACAGGGTCCATCGGCAGTTGGTCGAGGCCCTGACCGTCCTTGAAACGAGATGCAGATCCAGGTGGAAGACCCAAGCATTATCTACAGGGTCGCGCTTTGCGCCCTCACGGCAGCACGGAGGGGTTCTCCCACCTGGCACCGGCCCCTCAAAGAAGGGTCGGTAGTCGGAACCGCTTTTGACGACAGCGTGGACAACACGGGCCATCTTGGCGGTAATAGCGGTGAGCGCCTTGCGCCGCAGATCCGGGTTGTCCCGATCGCGAGCAATGTAACGCTCGAACTTGTCGCGGAAGCTGTTCTCCCGCTGACGAATGGCCACCTGGGCAGCGAGCCACAGGGTGCGGCGCAGCCGGGCATTGCCATACTTGGACAGCTTGGTGCGGCCGCGGAAGGTGCCTGACTGGTGCGTGGACAGATCCAGACCACAGAACTTGAGGAACTGGCGATGATGGCCGAAGCGGCGGATATCGCCAGCCTCGGCGATGATGGACAATGCACTGATCGGCCCAATACCGGGGATTTTGCGCAGCTGCTGATAATCTGCGCTCTGCGCCAACATGGCGTCTGCCATCTTCTCGATCATATCGCGTTGCCGGATCAGGCTGCGGGTCTCGGCCAGCACCATCCGGAACATCGTGATCGCGGGCGCATCGAGCGGGATAGGCAGCGCGATGGAGGCCTTGGCCGTCAAGTAGATATCGGCCAACAACCTCGCCTTGGATACCTTGCGGCCCACCACCTCCCAGGCAGACTTAATGAACGCCGTCTGGTCCATGACCGTGATGCTGGCCGGTGTGGGGAACATCTCGAGGAATGCAAAGAACCAGTCGCTGCGGCTGTTCTGGCGGAAGCGCTCGACCTCGGGAAAATACAACGGCAGGTAGTGAGTCTGGATCCGGTGCAGGATCTCGGTCTTAGACCGCGAGATAGCCTCATGGGTCTTGGACAGTTCCTGTCCATCATTGATCCCAGCCACCAACGGGTCGTGATAGTGCTGGGTGGCGCCGATCCGCAGCATATGCAGGATCACCTGGGCGTCCTTGGGATCGTTCTTGTCCCAGCTGTTGTTCAAGGCCTCGCGGGTGCGAGCGGCCGCCATCGATGAGACCAGCCGCACATCGAACCCGGCCTGGATCAGCCGCCAGGCGATCGGCCGATGATAGTTGCCAGTCGCCTCAAAACCACAGACCACCGTCTTGCCGGTCTCGGCCAGCAAGCCAATCAGACGATCATGGTCATCGCGGGTGTTGTGGATCGAGAGTTTGCGCCGGCGTTGTCGATCGGGAAACTCGATGAGGACTTCGTTGCGTGCCTTGGCGATATCGATCGCTACCAGCACGGCGCCCAATGGCGTAATCTGCTTGGTGGTCATGGTCGGTCGGTCTCCAAAACGAGGCGTTGAACACCTCCAGTTTAGAGACCTGCTGGCCGGCCATGGCCTCGCAAAGCGGCGCGCCTGCGCAACCCTGACCAGCTCCGACGCGCCGCTTCCCGGTGTGCTATGGCACCGAGTTCACGTCAAATGCCATCCTGGGTTCGCCGACCGGATGGGGATCGACTGGCACTACATTGCCCCTGGCAAGCCGATCCAGAATGCCTTCATCGAGTCCTTCAACGGCAAGTTCCGAGCCGAGTGCCTCAACGCCCACTGGTTCCTCAGCCTTGACGACGCCCGGATGAAGATGGAGGAATGGCGTAGGGACTACAACGAGGTCCGCCCACACAGCGCCATCGGGAACAAGCCCCCGATATCGCTGATGAACGCTTCAGGAGCATCCGGCCACCCCTGAGCGTTTACCCCCGGAAAATCCACACCCGGGTGGTCCAAACTCGGGGAGCAGCTCAAAACAACCGCCCGAGTCTACTTCACGCTGGATAGAAGTTGGGGGCAACGTCAGACAAGCTCGCCAGAAACTACCTATCCGCCGTCATGCTCGCAGCCGCAGTTGCATACTGGTTATGATTGAGTCTCGACCCTAAACCGCGATGTCTCGGGCGGTCATGAAGGTCAAGATATCGCGGTTGGCGACGGTTATGGCGGCGATGGCTGCGCGGATGCGTTCCATTTCGTCATCGTCCAAGGCTTCGACCTTGCCGTATTTGAGCTCGTCGTTGAAGTCGGCGATCCGCATCAGCTGGGTGCTGTTGAGCTCACCATTGGCGTCGAACGAATATATGCAGTGATTGTACTTGTTGCGGACCCGGGCCTCGCGCTGCAGGCGGCCGGCAAGATCGAGCACGGCGGCGCGGGTGTCGGGCGTTACCCCAGTGGTTTTGGCGAGCCGTTCGAGCAGGTCCAGCCGGGCGCGCGTGGTGTTGAGTGTGAGAAAGATTACAATCGCCGCCTCCTTCCTAGTCCCGGCCAGATAGGCAATCAGGTAAATGAATAGGCTCTCGGTATTGGTCCAGACATAGTTGAGTTGACCCACAAGCTGCAGCACGTTCTCAATCCGGGCCATGTTCACCGCGCCCGCATTTCAGTGTGGCCCCGCTGCGCCTGATCGGCCTGTCCCTGAAGGAACGCTGCTGCAGCTTGGGTACGGTTGGTCAAGCCGAGCTTTGCAATCAGGTTGTGGACATGTGCCTTCACCGTATGCTCAGACAGCCCCGTTCGGTCTGCAATCAACTTGTTCTGGTAGCCAACGGACACCAGCTGGAGAATTTGCCGCTCGCGCGTCGTGAGGGTATCGAGACCATCGACCGGTTGTCCGGCGACATTGGGCGGCGGCGCATCGCGATGAAACGACACGTCATGGGATAGGTATTCGCCGCCCGCCACCAGAAGCGATGCCACCGCGAGCCACACATCGAGCGGCAGAGTTAGCGGCAGGATGCCCTGAACGAGGTGTTGCTCTATGAGCGTGCTATCGAGATCGTGTGCGCCCCGCTCAACCACGAGCCCGATCGCCGCCTCGGGAAAGCGGCGGCGGCATTCGCGGACAGTTTTGACCGACATCCAGCCCTCATCATACCCTAGGATCGCAAGACGGACGGAAGCATCGGGGGGATCCCCGATTGAGATATGATCGAGAAGGCTGACCTCGAACATCGCGAAATGGCGTTGCGCCGCCAGCGAAAGGCATTGGTAATGTGCCTGTCGGGAAGCCATAAAAACTATGCGCTGCGTATTGTCGGTCGCCGTCCGATGAACCGGACCAATAGCGCCCCCTACTTGATCTAACACCCGTCTTCCTCCCCTGACCTGGCGGGTTCCGCCTTTTCTCTATTCCAGCCTGCTAACGCCGGTAAGTTTGTGCTTAACAAAAGACTAACACCAAATATTTAACGCGGACATCCTCCGTTCCACCGCCCAATCTCAGCCGATTGGCCAGGTGTCAGGGCGCTCATCGCCCGTTCTCGCTCGGGTAGAATAGACCACAGGCCCGCTTTTAGTCCCTACGGGGCTCACTAAGCATAAGGCTTCAGGCTTTATACGTCCCGCGGCACCTAGGGCTTAGATCAAACTTACTAGGCAACAATTGGTGCCCGGTTGATCTAACTGCTGTCTGTTTTCTGAGGAGCGAGTGTTTCACTATCGCCTGGTTCTGGCAGCGCCCTGTTGCCGAACGGGCGACGCCAATGCCGTCGGTGCCAGCCGGAACCACGTTCCGCAATCCGGACCTGATATGCCGCCGCCTTGCTCGCCTTCAACCCGCGGAACAGCCAGACTGACCTCGTTGGAAATGCGTGAGGTTTTGGCCAATCCGCTGCTTTTGAGCAGGAGAGACTTTGATGGCCGACAACTTTCAAAACAATGGCACGTTTACCGACAACTCCGATCTGAACTCCCACAACGACAATTCCGACCAATCAGCGGACGGCTCCGACAATTCGCTTGATGTCGCTGTCTCGGATATCGGTAACGACAGTTCGGATAATTCCGATAACTCCGATAATTCGGATAACTCCGACAATTCCGACAACTCGGATAATTCCGATAACTCGGACAACTCCGACAGTTCGGACAATTCGCTCGATGTCGATCTGACGGACAATTTCAACGACAAATCGGATAATTCGGACAATTCGGATAACTCCAACAATTCCGATAACTCCGACAATTCGGATAACTCCGACAATTCGGACAACTCCGACAATTCGGATAATTCCGATAACTCGGACAGCTCGATCGATGTCGCTCTAGCCGACAGCCTCAACGACAACTCGGACAATTCGGATAATTCGGACAACTCCGACAATTCCGATAACTCGGACAATTCGGACAACTCCGATAATTCGGACAACTCCGATAATTCGGACAACTCCGACAATTCCGACAATTCGCTCGATGTCGCTCTCACTGACAGCTTCAACGACAATTCGGACAGTTCCGACAATTCGGCGGATGGTTCGGACAATTCGACGACCAGCGACAGCTTCAACGACAGCCGCAACCAATCGACCAACACCAGCATGCCGATCACGGACTCGGGCAATGACAGCTCGGTCCATGACTCCAACAACGACAACTCGACCGACGACGATATCACTGTCGACCTGAACGACGTCGCCAACGACAAGTCGATAAGCGAATCCTACAACGACAACTCGACGACCGACGACAATTCGGCCGACGGGTCTGACAATTCGGCTGGCAACAACAATTCGACGAATGACTCGAACAACGACAATTCGAACCATTCGACGAATGACTCGAACAACGACAGCTCGATCGATTCGACGATCGATGTGGCGATAACCGACTCGTTCAACAGCTCGGATGACGACACCTCCGACTCGTACAACCAGGACAACGACTTCGCTGACCTCGATATCGGCACCGCCACGATGGACAATTTGTTCATCAATAGCGGCACGCTCGATTTCAATCCCGGCGATGACGTGATCTTCGAGAACGTGTTCAACGGCGCCTTCTCGGGCGGCGGAGACGACGCCGGCTTTGCGATCAACCAGGTTGCCGACATCCTCGACAATGACAGCCTGTCGGACATTCAACAAAACAATGGCGGCGCCATCTTCAACGCCTACGCCACTGGTGGCGACGGCCTGCAAGCCAATGAAAATGCCGTTAGCGCTACCGCCGATGACGACGCGGCCAGCAGCAACACGGCTGACGGCAGCGCCTATGTCT
The DNA here is from genome assembly GCA_018828145.1 of Alphaproteobacteria bacterium. GTDB lineage: Bacteria > Pseudomonadota > Alphaproteobacteria > Rhizobiales > Devosiaceae > Devosia. Next base: position 14,247 of record JAHJWO010000011.1, read on the forward strand.
CGGCCAATGCCTTCAATATGGAAGTCGTGCTCGGTGCGAACCTGCAGCAGAACGCCGTCGATGTGACGGTGGTCGGCGGCGACAACCACATGGGCAACGACGCAGGCAACGACGACGCATAGCACTCCCCAAGCAAACCCGGTCTGCGCGGAGCCCCGCGCAGGCCGTCTGTCCGAGCGTCATAAAAGCCCGCGCCCGTCGCGGCACTCGGAGGTAAGCCTGTGTTTCTGACCAACGACCCGACGACCGAGATCGTCGCCCACTTCCTCGGCTACTTCGAGCTTGCCGTCGAAGCCATGCGGACGCGTCTCGGCTACGAGCAGATCGAGGCTGCCGCTGCTTCCGATCAGCTCGATCCGGCGCTGGAACAGCACTCCGCCGAAATCACCCAAAAATTCACCCTCGGGGCCTACCAGCCCGGCGTCGATTACATTCCGCCAACCTGGGAGATCCGGGGCCACTCGCCGATCGAGGACATCGCCGCCCCTGCCCCGTTTTCGCGCATCCACCTGCCGCCCATTGCCGCGGACGATTCGGCGATGCGGCAACACACGCAAGCCATGGCCTCGGGCCCATTCATCGGCCCCGAACCCGGCTCGGTCATCGCCATCATCGCACAGTCGATTACCCTCTCGGACGACGATATCGTGGTGCTCGGCGAGTATGACGGGCCGCTGGCGTTCCAATCGGGCGCAGCGGCGGGCATAGCGCTTTTGCGCGGCGCTGCCACCGCGATTTCCAGCCCGGTCACCGACGCATCGGGGATGCACACCGAGAGGGATGTGCCGCGCTTTGTCGAGCACGTGGCCGAGGTGTTCGAGCAGTTGGCCAGTAGCGAGCCGCCGCCAGACACCATTATCAACATCACCGATGACATCGAGGGCACCTATGTCAACGGCGAGATGGTCGAGACGGCGCCTGACTTGATCGAGGCACTGCCCGAGCACCTAAAGGGCATGATGGGCGACGACGAAGCGGCGCCCGAAGAGCCCACCGAGACCATAGTCGAGGTGGCCCTTTCGGGGGACGAAGTGGCCGGAACGGTTACGCTCGAAGCGGGTGGGAACCTCCTCGTCAACGAGGCGGCCTTCGTCAATGCGGGCGTGGGCGGCGCGATTTTCGCCATTGGCGGCGACCTGCACCAGCTCGATGTCATTATCCAAAGCAACGCCTATTTCGATACCGACACGGTGGACGCGGGCGTGCCCGGCGCGGCGCAGAACCTGCCGGGGACCACCACCGCCATCAACTCCGCCAGCTTCGTCCAGGAAATCCGCGACGCCATCGGCGAGGCCGCCGAGGCCAATCCCGGAGTCATGCCCGCCAATTGGCAGGTGTCGATAGTCAGTGGCGACCTGGTCTTCATCGAGTGGCTGAGCCAGTTCACCTTTGCGTCCGACCAAGACATCAGTGTGCTCTCGTCTACCGGCGCCAACACCGTTGTCACCACAGGCGAAAATGTGGGCCTCAACGGCGTGAGCTTTGTCAATCTGGGGCTCCATTTCGACCTCATCATCGTGGGAGGCAACCTCTACGACGCCAACATCATCGTGCAGACCAACGTGCTCTACGACAACGACACCATAAGGATGCTGGGTGAGAGTTCGGCGGGCACGGGCGGGCTTTCCACCAGCGGTAACCTGTTGTGGAACGAGGCGTCGATCCACAATGTGGGGCCCACCTCGTTCGTCGATGAGATGCCCGATCACTATCAGGCGGCGATGGACGACCTCGACAATGGCGACTTCGGCATGCCCACGGGCTTTGCCTCTGACATGCAGTTCGAAGGCTTCGAAATGCTTCGGGTGCTCTACGTCGCCGGCAACATCTATGACCTGCGCTATGTCGAGCAGACCAACATTCTGGGCGATGCCGACATGGTGGCGCTGCAGAAGGCGGCCCTGATCGAGGGGCAGCCCGAGGCGCAATGGGACATCAACACCGGCGCCAACGCGCTGGTCAACATCGCTACCATCACCGATTTCGATGGGATGGGCGACATGGCCTATGTCGATGGCCAGGTCTATTCCGACGCCATCCTGATCCAAGCCGAGATCCTCGCCGCCGATAATGGCTATGCCGGCGGCGACGCGCTGGTGACCGAAGTCATCGCCTTCCTCGACGTCGATATGGAACCTGACTTGTTCCAAGATAGCGGGCTCGGCACCACACCGCCCGCCGCCGATGGCCCGCCGGCTGACATCATCCAATCCGTGCTCGCTTAGTCCAATGCCCGCGGGGCCCATTCATGACCATAGACAGTCTTCCTCGTGCCGGTGAAAACATCGTGGCCCGCCACCTCCGCCAGAACGAAATGGCCCGGGCCGCCCGGGTTGATCGGCTGATGTTCGACATCAGCTCGGCCGCCTCTGAACTGGAGGCGCTGGCCGAGGAGGAAGAGGGGGCCGAAGCCGCACCGGAGGACTATGCCGACGAGGAGGTCGGCGAGCCCCAGCCGGACAACGCGGGGGAGGAAGAATACGTCGCGGAAGAGGAGCCTGAAGAGGATTATGAGGTCGATGAGGCTGATGAGCCCGATGAAATGGAGGCCGAACCCGCCGCGGCCATCGCGCCGGAGTTAGAGCCCAAACCTGCACCTGAACCTCTACGTGCTACCGCGCCGCCGCCTCAACCGCAGCCCAAACCCGAGCCGCTCCAAGCGCGCGAAACCGAGTTCCGTACCCCGGAACCCGCCAACCGGTCCAAAATCCCGCCCATCGTTGACGCCGATCTCGGCCCCCTCAAGACTTTCAACCCGCCCGTGCGCGATGGCGGCGACAAAGCGGGCAAGGGCGACGGCAACGGCGGTGGTGGCAGCCGCGATGGCTTCCATAAGCGCACTGCCACGCCCAACTTCGCCCAAAGCTTTCAGAATGGCCTCGACGTCGTCCGCACCAATCTGATCATCGTCATGGCCTTCACCGTGTTCATCAACATCCTGGTGCTGGCGCTGCCGATCTACCTGTTCCAGATTTCGGATCGTGTGCTCACCAGCCGCTCGCTCGATACGCTGGTTATGCTCACCGCCGCCGTGGTGGGCGCTGTGATCTTGCAGGCCGTACTCGACGCGGTGCGGCGCTTCATCCTGATGCGCACGGCAGTCGAGGTCGCGGTGCAGCTGGGTTCGCCCATTCTCAGCGCTGCGGCGCGCGCCTCGTTGCATAGCAATGGTAGGGACTATCAGGTGCTGGGTGACCTCCAGCAACTGCGCACCTTCATCGTCTCGGGCACGCTGTTGGCCTTCCTCGACGCGCCCATGGCGCCGCTCTTCGTGCTGGCGGTCTACCTCATTCACCCCGATCTCGGGCTCATCGTGATCGGGGCGGCGCTGGTCCTGTTCGTGGTCGCCACAATCAACCAGCGCCTCACCGCCAAGCCGTTCGCGGAGGCCAATAACCTGCTGAGCCGCGCCACGCTGCACCTCGATTCCATGTCGCGGAACTCGCAGATCATCAACGCACTAGCGATGATCCCCGAAGCGGTGCGCATCTGGGGCCGCGACACTGCCGGCTCACTAAAGGCCCAGGTGCGCGCGCAGGACCGCAATATCCTGATGTCGAGCGTTTCCAAGGCCGTGCGCCTGCTGACCCAGGTTGCCATGCTGGGTTGGGGCGCTTTCCTCGCCATCGAAGGTGAAATCACCGGCGGCATGGTCATCGCCGCCTCGATCATCGCCGCCCGCGCCCTCACCCCGATCGAAGGGGCCATCGAGGGCTGGAGCGGCTTCACCCAGTTCCGCGCCTCGTTCAGCCGCATCAAGGGCCTGCTGCAATCCTCGCCGTTCAATTTCGAGCGCCTGATGCTGCCCGATCCCAAGGGGCGGCTCGATGTGGAGCGCATCCTTTTCGTGCCACCACCCAACAAAAAGGTGCTGCTCAACGGCATTTCATTTTCGCTGTTGCCGGGCGAGTCCCTCGCCGTGATCGGCAATTCGGGCGCCGGCAAAACCACCTTGGGCAAGATGCTGGTGGGCTCCATCCTGCCCACCTCCGGGTCGGTGCGGCTCGACCTGATGGATTTGCGCAATTGGGACCAGCGCCAGTTCGGCGAGAATATCGGCTACCTGCCGCAGGACGTTCAGCTCTTCCCCGGCACCATCAAAGCCAACATTGCCCGCATGCGCGAAGATGTCAGCGATCAGGCGATCTATGATGCCGCCGTGCTGGCCGATGTGCATGAACTGATCGCCGCCTTCCCGCAGGGCTACGAGACCTATGTGGCTAGCGATGGCGCCCCGCTCTCGGGCGGTCAGAAACAGCGCATCGCGCTGGCCCGTGCCTTCTTTGGCGATCCAAAACTGGTGGTGCTGGACGAACCCAATTCCAATCTCGACTCCCTCGGCGAAGCGGCGCTGGCCAAGGCCCTGCTGCATGCCCGCAAGCAGAAGATCACTGTCGTCACCATCACACAGCGCCCCGCTTTGCTCAACGTGGTCGACAAAATTCTCGTGCTCAACAACGGCTCGGTTTCCATGTTCGGCGCGCGCCCTGAGGTCATGGCCGCGCTGACGCAGAACAAGAGTGCCAATACCGGCCAGACTGGCATCGACGCGCCTCAGGCCACCGGGGGGAGGTAGCCCAATGTCCGCATCAGCCGAACTGCAAAACCTCGAATGGTATTCCGGCGTGCCCCGCTCGATCCGCAAGCAGACCCTCTTCGGCTTCATGCTGGTGGCGGCCGCATTCGGCGGCTTCGGCGGTTGGGCAGCCATGGCGCCCCTGTCAGCGGCGGTCATCGCACCCGGCAGCTTCGTCGCCACCGGCGAAAACAAGATCATTCAGCACTTCGAGGGCGGCATCATCAAGGACCTGATGGTGCGCGAAGGCGATCAGGTCGGGGCCGGCCAAAGCCTGCTGCTGCTCGACGAAACCGCCGCCCACGCCAGTGCCCAGCAGCTCCAGCTGCGCCTAGTGCGGCTCGAAACCATCTGGGCCCGTCTCAGTGCCGAGGCCAATGGAGCAACCGAATATGTGGCGCCGCCCACCGTTCTGGCCCACGTCGACAATCCCGAAGTGGCCCTCATTAACGAGAGCCAGCGAACCAATTTCAACGCAGCCCGGGACAAGCTGGTCAACGAAACCGCGCTGATGCAGCAGAATGTCGCCGCGCTCGAATTCCGTATCGAAGGTCGGCAGGCTCAGATCGAATCCATGAACCGGCAACTGGCCCTGCTGCGCGAAGATTACCGCGTGATGGTGGACCTGCAGGGCAAAGGCGTTGCCGCGCAATCGTCGGTCCGGACCATCGAGCGTTCGATTGCCGATGCCGAGGGCGACGTTGCCCGCCTCGACTTCGAAGTCCGCGAGGCAGACGCTCAGATCGAGAAATACCGCCGCGAAATCATTCAGGCGACTGATGCGGTGCAACAGGCGGCACTCGACGAAATGCAGTCGGTGGAAGCCGAACTAGATGCGCTGCGCGAGCAGCTCCAGCAGGCCAATAACGTCTTGGCGCGCACCACCGTCAGCGCGCCGGTCGCCGGCACCATCGTGCGCATGTATTACCACACCACCGGCGGCGTCATCGAAAGCGGCAAGCCGATTTTCGAGATCCTGCCGGCCAATGTGCCGCTGATCGTCGAAGTCAAAATTCCGCGCATGCAGATCGATGAGGTCAGCCAGGGCCAGCCCGCCACGGTCCGCCTCACTGCCCTCAATCAGCGCACCACGCCAATCCTTGATGGCGAGGTGATCTATGTCTCCGCCGATACCATCGCCGACGCCGCTGACATGAACCAGGAGGTCTACGTGGCCCGCGTCAGCATCGCCCCCGCCCAACTCGCACGCGTCGATGGCTTCACGCCGACGCCCGGCATGCCCGCCGAAGTGTTTGTGCAAACCCGCGAGCGGACCTTCCTCGAATATCTGATCAAGCCCGTGACCGACAGCATGTCCCGAGCTTTCCACGAGCAGTAGGGCCCCACGACGCGCCGCAGCGCCGCAATCCTGACCTGCTCTGCCGTGCCGGACCAGCTTAAACCGATCTGAGGGAGTCCCTGGTGGAAGTCGATAGGAGGTCCTTATCCGACGCCGATTGACACGTGGCTCATGCGGTCGCGGGGCGGAATGGATGCCGGGGAGGCGCAGGAACAGGCCGACGCCATGATCGCTTGCGTCTATTCCAAGAGCCAAGAGGATAACAAGCCGAGCGAGAACCCGGACGTTGCCGCGCTTCGCGCCGGGCTGGAAGCCCACTATCTGGATGCCGATGCCGAGAAAGAGGTGAAAAAACACTTCAAGTCGTTCGGCCAAGACCCGCGCTTCCTGATTGTGTGCGATAAACTGCTGACCGGCTTTGACGCGCCGCTTGAGCATGTCATGTATCTCGACAAGCCGCTGAAGGAGCACAACCTCCTCCAAGCCATCGCCCGGACCAACCGCACTTGCACGATCAAGAAACCGGACGGGGGCGAGATCGAAAATCCGCAAACATCGGGTAGAACTATCAGGCTTTACCTTTGCCGAAGTGTCCGAGCGCTGGTTTGCCCATCAGATGGAACGCGTGGAAACCGTCAAAAAGCGGCAAATCTCACTTGAAACGAATGCCTATCGCCTTGCGGCACTGCTCAAGCTGCTCGGGAATATGGACATCGCCACCATCGGCGAGGACCAAGTGACGATGGTTCAACGCGAGCGTTTGAAAGACCGGAAGGCACCGGCCACCATCAACTCCGAAACCCGCCTTCTCAAGCAGATCGTAAGATGGGCGTTGGACAAGGGCCTCGTCGGTCGCGAACTGAACGTCGAAAAAATACCAGAGCCGCGCCGGCGAATTGCCCTCCCGACGCAGAAGGAAGTCGAGGCCATCCTTGCTCACCTTCCCGAAAGCACGGCCTTACTGGTGCACCTCTTGGGCGAGACTGGGTTCCCATCCGGCGAGGCGTTCCACCTTCAGTGGAACGACCTTGATTTCCAGCAAAATACCATTTCAGTCCAGCCCAAGGGGCCATGGACCCCAAAAACGCAACACAGCCATCGAACCGTGGCATTGACGCCGACGCTTATGCTGGCGCTTGGGGCGGCTCGCTCGGCTTACCTCGCTACCCTAGACCCCGGTGAAGAGCCTTCCCCCTTGGTCTTTCGGGGACGCGGCGGTGGGCGTGTCTGGGACTTCAGAAAGGCACTGGCGACTGCCGTGGCGGCGGCAGGTGTCACTCGGGCAGGCCAGCCTCTACACATTACGCCGCACATGTTCCGCAAAGCCCACGCGACGTGGCTGGCAGAAAGAGGTGTGAACGAGGCGCTGCTACAACCCCGACTAGGTCACGCGCCGGGCTCGCGGGTCACCCAAGAAAGCTATGTCCATGTGCAAAGCCCGGAAGCGCTCAAGGCGACAGTCATCTTCTTAGACAACCATCGTCGTACCGCCTAAACCGCCGCTCAGTTGGCACCAACTGAGCATTCGCCCAAAAGGATGTTCGCTCAGAGCCTTGAAAATAATACTAGAGAATTTGGCGCACCCGACAGAATTCGAATCTGTGACCTCTGCCTTCGGAGGGCTGGGGCTGAGTATTTCCCGGCATATTCCGGCAGATGGAAGTGGCCCCTACGTATCTGAAATATATGGATTTTCTCGACGCTGACGTTTACAAGGCTATTCTGTCCTATGCGAGAATATCCGCATTCATAGTGACTCTGTGGTGACTCTGAAAAAAACTGGAGGGGCATATTAGCAAGCTGACGAAATCAGGCGTGGACCGCGCGCAGCCAAAGGCGTCGCCCTATTTCATCTGGTGCTCCGAGCTGGCCGGATTCGGCGTTCGGATTTATCCATCGGGCACGAAAAGCTACTATGCAGATTATTACAACAAGGGCAGGCAGCGGAACCGGATCTCCATTGGATCGCATGGCAAGCTAACGACTGAAGAAGCACGCAAGGAAGCGCGCATCATCTTGGCAGGAGCGCTGAAGGGTGAAGATGCTGCGCTGGAACGTCGGACACGCCGTACCTCTCTCACCGTTGCCGAACTGTGTGACGACTACCTTGTTGCGGCACGCAAAGGGTTGGTGCTCGGACGGAAACGGAAGGCTAAAAAGCCTTCGACGTTAAGCACGGACGAAGGGCGCATCACACGGCACATCAAACCGCTCCTTGGCCGCAAGCTCGTCATCGACATTACGTCTGCGGACATCCAGAAATTTATCTGGGACGTGACCTTGGGCAAAACAGCCACCACCCAGCCCTCTCCAAACAAGCATGGAAAAATCGTCGTAACAGGCGGCCCCGGCACTGCCTCGCGTACGGCGGGACTGCTCAGCGGCATTCTGACCTACGCGAAAAATAGCGGTATTATCGGAGCGAACCCGGCGTTTGGTGTACCCCGCCCAGCGGACAACAAGCGGCACAGACGCTTGACGCCGGATGAATATAAGCAGCTCGGAGATGTTCTCAGGGATGCCCAAGACCAGATCCCGCAGGCTCGCGAGGGCATATGGTTGCTCGCACTTAGCGGCGCTCGCATTGGCGAAGTGGAAGCGCTAAGTTGGAGCGCGCTTCAAATTCATCGGAAGACAGCCATCCTTGAGGACACCAAAGCTGGGCGCTCGCTGCGTCCTTTCTCCGACGCTGCCCTAGCCGTTTTATATCGATTGCGGTCGCTTGGTAACAGGAGCTACGTTTTACCGGGTGTCCGAAAGAAAGATGGCCATTATGGGGGACTGGATAACGCGGTAACGCGCATTATGGCGCGTGCAAAGTTGCCTGGAGTCACCGCCCACACTTTGCGGCATTCCTTCGCAAGCATTGGCAACGATCTAGGCTATACTGAAAGCACAATCGGGGCAATAATCGGCCATGGCACTCATACAATGACGGCCGACTATATTCACCATCTTGATCCTGTTCTCGTGGCTGCAGCCAACACGATCGCGAAAGAGGTTTTTCGCCAGATGCTGGAAGGAACAGGGTCGGGGGCCGCGCCTGCCGGTTCCTATTAATCTCCCGCGTCTGGTGTTTGGGACACCTCTTATTCGTATGCCAGAATGCTATCGTCGATCATGTAGAGCCTTATCTTGGTGGTACGGACGCGCTTTGAAATGCTGTTCTTGCCTTCACCATCCACTTTGAGGAACCCTGCATCCGCTAAGTTGTTGACTGCCGTCTTCAGGTTAAGGCCTTCAAGGGCCTCCTCAAGCCCGCCCCTGGTGAAGCCGTAGCGCACGCCTTCAGTGCCCCGAAAATAGTAGCCAGCCAAATTGTTGATGCGCGGCGTGTCGTCAGGCTCAAATTCGGTCACGTTTGGAGAGCCGATCCATTCGAAGCGCGATGTCTGGTGAGCCTGGATGAACCTTTGCACCGACAGGATGGCTTTTGTCCGCTCGAGGGCGCCGTCCCCTCCGCGCTCAGTCAGCCAGGCAGTAAAGCAGGTGCGAATGGCATCGACAATCTGCTGCGACGACCAGGAAACGATGTCATGCTCGGCGGCGAATTGGGCAGCCACACAGGCCACAGCAAACCGTTCGGCTGCTCGTAACACCTGGCCCCCTTCAAGCCCCTTCGACAGATCGCCGGCCACGCTCTTAACCCGGGCCCTCAGATCGTCGATGCCTTCCGCGGGCGTCGACATGATCGCTTTGATCAGCGCATCGAAGGGCGTTCCGTGTTGCTTCCGGCTCACTTCGCGAATGTGATCAGCAAGCGCGGCACCGGAAGGAAACCCGTGGAGGCTCTCGAAAACGCCGTACTTGACGTCGCTGGGGATATCCAACATCCGAATCTCCTGGCCTGCCATGGCCCTTCGCCGTCCCAGGCGGTCATCCCGGATGCGGTCTGCAAGAGATTCTTCGCCTGTGGAGACAAACAGCAGCCGAAACCGTGCGGCTTCTTTTGCCTGGCCGTCTTTGGTGGCCCTAGTCCGGCCAAGCCCATTTGCGAGCATATAAGCCGTCTCTGATGCCGCGTCTGGCGCGACTTGAGATATCTCGTCAAGACCCAGCAACGAGTCATTGAGAGTTGCAGCGACCCCTTCCAGGCCGGCGCTGGTGGCGCGCCAGGTCTGCATGAACCTTTCGTTGGAAAAAACGCTCGAGGCAGCCCGGATCAGCGAAGTCTTCCCTATCGAGGACGCCCCTCGGAAGTGGAAGCCTCCACCGGCTACGTCGAGCCGCCCGATCATCGGAGCCGCAAACGCGATGGCGAGGACTAGAAGCAGCCGGCTGTTGCCAACTGCCAAGCGACCGATCTCGTTTTTCCAAGTTTCCAGCTCGCCAGCTTGGGCGTAAACCGCTTTAAACTGAGAGCAGGTTTCAGAGTAGGGGTTGGAAAAAACGAGATTACTAGTATCTTCAACCGAATAGACCTTATCGGGAAGAACGTAATCGTTGTTGTGCCATCCCGTGGTTTGAACGATGCGACGGCGAGACCCGATCTGGACAGTAGCAAGATATTCGTTCAGGTGCGCCGTGCTCGCGCGACGGGTGGACACCGTGGCACCCGCGCTCATCAGCAAAACGCGAACGGCCTCTCCACCCGATTTTGCCAGCATTTCATTTGAAATCGTTATCTGGTGGACATGGCCATCCTGATCCTCGACCTCGACAAGGCGGCCCCAAGCCCGGTTGGCGTCGTTTCGTGTCAGCGCCACTATGGCAATCGGGCTACACAGGAAGACGGGGAGGTCATCGTCCTCCGCAATGTAGAAAAGCCCCTTGGCGGAGGAGCGGTAGGGACCGAACGAGACAAAGTTCTGCGGAACACTCGCCACACCTGCGACCGCGACTAGGTCAGCGGCGTTTTCAGTAGCTAAGCCATTGTTTACGCTTTGTGTTTCTTGGCCCGGCACACACGGAACACCCGTCACACCATGTTCGACAAGTGCATCGTTTGCGACGACACTGGCTAAACCAGCGGAAGTGACCTCACACGAGGAAATATGATCTAGCGTTCCCTGTGTTCCAGTGTTCCAACCGACGAATTCATTATCATTTTCATGGACTTGACGCGGAACACCGTGGCTGGCTCCAGGTGGGACATTTGTGTTCCGGTCGCCGGTACGGATGGTATACGTCAGCTCGACTGCCATTGCGCAAAGCTGGTGAGACAAAGGGTTCTTCATTCTGCGACCTCGAGAGACACGAGTTCGACCAGCATTTTATTGAAGTCGACACTCGTGGCGCGTGGGACATGCAATGTCACTGCGACGCCCGCCTCGCGCCAGCGCTCGAATGCCTGACGAGCCTTGCGCTGACCAATCTCGTTTTCATCATTATCCGCATAGATGGTGAGGGCCTCCACACCATTGAGCACGGGCAGGCCCGAGAGGCCGCCAGCGTTTATGCATGACCACACGGGCGGTCCTTCAAGAAGCAGGTGGGCACTCAGGCAGGTTTCGATCCCTTCTCCGACAGCCAGCGTCGTTTCCACAAGATGATCGGGGAATAGTCGGATAACTCCCTGATTGCCCAAAATTCCGCGCTCGATACGGTCGAAGTTTGCATCGATGAAAGTTCGATGGCATCCAGTGGGCTCGCCGGTCGTGGCGTCAGTAATCAGTGCCAGAAGCGCGCCGATGCAGTTAGGAAAAGTTCGACCCTCCATTCGGCGATGGCCTGGGGAAAACCTAAGCGATCCACCCTCCACCACTTCTGTCGGAAGAAATCCACAAAGCCTTTTCTGGAGGTAGGCATAGCCGGGAGAGTTCTCCAGGCTCGGATGCGACTTATGGAAGAGCTCAAGGCCAAAGGTCTTGGTTTCCTTCTGGGGCCTCGCAACGGCTACCGGGCTGATTTTGCTGGGAGTGCTTGCGGGCAGCGAGAGTGTGGAGGACCCAAACCAACTTGCGAGCCAGTCAATTGCCTCCCGCCAGCTCAGGTTCAGTTCGGCCTGCACGAAAGCGCATACGTCGCCGTGTTCCTCGGTGGAGAAATTATGCCAGGTGCCCCGCTTGCCAGCTGCCAAGTTGAGCAGCAATTTGCCGTCGTCGTGCCACCTCATACCGGCGCTGTTCGAGCGGTGCGGATTGGGATTACCGATCAGATGGATAAATATCTGATCGCAGTGCTCCCTAGCTTTCCGCACGAGCTCAATGGCGGATTTATAGTCCATCTCGCGCACTCCTACGGCTCGGGATCGTCGCCGAGATCATACGGGACCAGCGTTTCAGCCGTCGACCATATCGGAGCGTGCAACTTGGAAAGGGCCCACGCGTCGAGGTCGCTCAAAGCGTAAAGGGGGATTTTAGAGAAGTACGTAATCGCCGGCCCGCCGCCGATGCTTGCAAGCTTCGCTAAGGTGGCGGCTGCGATCTGAATGCCGTGTACATCGCCGAGGTACTTGGCTGCGTCCCACCGGCGCAAACGAGGGCGATACGTGGGGTTGACGAATTTTGATGTCTCAGGCAGCAGATTCATGTGTGTCTCCAAACTTTGAATGGAGACACCCAACACCCCCAATTCACTCCACGAAAGATTTCTTTCGGGTTTTCCGGAGCAATAAACGTGAGTGGAAAACGGATATTCTTGTTAGAAATAACTTGCACATGGTGGTTTGGAAATACTTTTTCCAAACCTTCTGGGAACTAAATTGGTCGCCGAGCTAATAGGTTACCGGTACAAATGCCGGAATTGTTTGCCAACGATGTATTCCATGGCCCAGCTAAATCGTTGGCGAGGAAATAAGCACCATCGTTACTAGGCTGGCTGACGTTGCTCCGCTTGGGCAACGCCGTTCCCCAACTAAGAACGCTAACCACCTCGCTCGTGGATGAGGAAAGTCGCTGCAACGATGCTCCGAGCTTCTCAGTCCAACCAATGTTTGGAAAGGCATCATCAAAGACAACTTCATGCAGAAAGCTGGCTCAGGCGCCAGGATTCCGAGCCCGAATCAAACTCCAGGCAAGTCGTTGATTTTACAGGGCAAAAAGCGCATCTTAAAGCTTGCAATACAGACATGTAATAAACGGATGTGCGCGGGCGACAAGATACAATTTGAATAAAAAAACCGAAAAATCTGCAGCAAAAATTGGCATATCGCGCGTGTCAACGCTGGCCTGCTCCGGCTGATCCGCGGTCGTCAGGAGGATTGCGCAGGAGCCAATCGACCAACTCGTCGAGCAGCCTGGTCTCGCGACGTTCTGCGGCCTGGGCCAGCCAGTCGGCAAAGCCGCGCAGCGTGTCCGCCCGGAGGGCGTAGGTAATCTGCCGGCCCGACGGGTGGCGACAATCAATCCGGCCCTGGCCAGAATGGCCAGGTGGTGGCTCACGGTGGAGGGTGCGCGCCCTGCCCCGGCAAGCGCACCGGCTGGCCTGGATGACGCCAGCAAGGTTTGAAAAATTTCGAAACGGGCGGAATGGCCTAGCGCGGCAAGGATATTTTCGGCGTCGGCATCGGTCATTCGACGGATCTCGAACTATCGGGCCAGCGCAGATTGCACGCCTGGTGTTAAGGCTTCCTTGTCCGGTGGCATAGACCGTGCACCCACGCGGCGATCCAGTACCCTGCGCCTTCACCGCCTGGCAGATCGCACACAGGGCTTGAGCTGAGGCCGGGCCTGGGCACCGAACCGACTGGCGCACCGGCCCGCCAGATCTCGGTTCAGAGGAAATCGGCGCCCGGGTGATCCCGAAAGAGGTTTGCCCGCCGGATATAGATTCGGACGTTGTGCCTGCAAAAATGCCGCGAGTGATCCATGATGCGGTCAATGTCTACGCCATGTTCAGCGGCATTGGTGATGCACCCGGCCCGCAGCGAGTGGGCCCCGTACTGAGCAGCATCGAGATGGGATTTCTGCAGGTAGGATTTCAGCATGCGCGATACAGTTTGCGGGGAAATCGACTGTGCCAATGCACGGCCACGATAGACGGGGCGGAACAGCGGTCCCCTGGTGATCCCCGCGGCGGCAATCCAGGTCTGAAGCGCAGCCACAGGTCGGAGGTGCCGCCCGGTTGGAATGCCGATCGAAACGCCCTTCCGCGCGAAGTCGGTCTTTGAGCCCCTGATCAGGACCTCGACACCGCTCTCCGAGAACGTCAGGTCCTCAAACCGAAGCGCGGCCAGCTCAGAACGGCGGAAGGCGCCGGCAAAACCCAAAGCGATCAGCGCGCGATCCCGGATGCCCTTCAAGGTGGGTGGGACGTGCTGCAGAATGCACGCGATGTCTTCGGACACGACGGGGCGTTTCTGATCCACATAGCCGCCCCGCAGGCGCATGGAGCCCCGCAGCACCGCCCGAACCAGATAGGCCTTGACCGGGTTTTCCAGATCTGCGCGTCGGTGATGATAGGCAATGGCCGCGGCGTGGACCTTCAGCGTACTGCCCCGCCGGCCCGCAGCCAATAGGTCCGCGAGATACTCGGAAATAGTCAGGGGGGCGGCGGGCAAGGCGCAGTGTCCTCGATAGGCGCACCAGGCCGAAAACTTGCGAAGGGCGCTTTGGTACATGCGATGGGTGTTGTCGGAAAGACTGGCTTCAACCAGGATGCGGACGCGGATCGGCAACTGCTCGTGCATGGTGGCGCCATCCTGACTGCCGGTTACGGCCTCTCCCGCAGCGGCCGCGCTACCGGCCAGTCTCCCGGCAAATGTGATTTTGTCAATAAAGGCTGTTGCGTGGACCGCACGCTTGCTGCTGGAAGCCGGGACCGCGTCTGGTCAGGGGCAAATCGACGACACATTTGATTGGCCAACCGCTCCCCGGTCAGGTGAATGTTCGGCCTCGTTGTCCTTTTCCAAAAGGTTCTCTCCATCGAGATCCTCAGCGCCTCCATCCTCGAAATGCGCCCGCATCCGCGCTCAGCGGCCGGGTGAACGCGGTCGTGCGCGTGCATCTCACGGAAGTCGTGGGCGGCTTGCCAGCCGAGCACAGCATCGATCTGCGGTTGCTGGTCGTGGTGGATCCAGGCGATCACGCCCAGCGGGTGCAGGAGCGCATCTTGGCCAAGACCGCCAAGGTGCTGCGGCGGGTCAAGGACGCGCTTGAGAGCACCTCTGGGAAAAATGTGCCGCCGGCGCCGGCGTCATTACCAGTAGCCGCAGGACGGGCGGAGCTTTCGGCGCCTGAACAGCCAGACAATCTGAATCAGGACGACGTCCAAACTGGTCTCCCCGTCGAGGAGACGGGGCCATAGGGTCCTCTTGGGGTCCTCTTGAGCCTGGTTTGAGGTTTTCTGGAAATCCCGAAGGGTCTGAGAGCGTCAGGTATTCTTGGGTTTTGGGCTTTGGGCACTCTTGATCAGGACCGGCAAAAGACCGGCAAATGGCGGTGCTTGGTACCCTGAAAATCCTTGTGCTGCGAGGTGTGAGGGTGTGTTCAGGACCGGCAAAATGACCGGCAATTCCGGTTTAATCACCGACGCCGGATTTCGGTCCCAACTGAGTAAACCGCCCTCCAAACGGAGTGTCGGTAAGGATATAGCTTTTCCTTACCTTGGCTATTGGATAGCTAGCTAGCTTGCATGGAGATCATGATGGCCGAGCCACCGAACCTGCATCTGCTGTCGACAGTGGGGCTGCTGCGTGGGCTGGCGGGTCGGCGTTATCCCTTCCGCCAACGACGTCATTTACGCCATGACCCGCCCGGCCGGCGATCCCGCCGCGGCACGCGCCAGGAAGTTCATCGATCGGCCTGAAGCGACGGATGAGCCGGCGGCCATTGGCAGTGCGTGGGAGCCCTGATCTGGACAGCTTTTCCAGACGCAGTCTATCCGTGCCGACGCTTTCTGGAGCCCCCATGAGCCAAGAGCCTGTCCAAACCGAGGAGCAGTCCCAAAGCGGTAAGGTAGTCACTGCCGCCGTGCTGCGCGTCGCCGATGTCATGGGCCTGGCTGCAAAGGCCCTGGCGGCGGTGCTTGGTCTTAGTGAACCCACCGTCTCGCGCATGAAGGCAGGCAAGTTCGTACTCAAACTCGGCAGCAAGCCCTATGAGCTGGCTGTGCTGCTGATCCGCCTGTTTCGTTCTCTCGACGCCATTGCG
Organism: Alphaproteobacteria bacterium; assembly: GCA_018828145.1. Classification (GTDB taxonomy): domain Bacteria; phylum Pseudomonadota; class Alphaproteobacteria; order Rhizobiales; family Devosiaceae; genus Devosia. The sequence goes on from JAHJWO010000011.1 coordinate 30,154, forward strand.
GGCGGCGACACCAGGGTGCTGCGGCAGTGGCTGGTCAACCCCCATACCGTGCTGGGCGGCAAGCCTATCGACAAGCTCGAGACCATTTCCGGATTGACCGATGTCCTCGCCTACCTGGACGCCCGCCGCGCTCTCGTCTAGCGCTGGACCCTGGGTTCAGGCGCTCTGCGTGTTTCCCTCGATGGAATTGGCTGTGGGGAGTTCGCGGCCGATCCGCGGCTTGTGGGCCTGACATCGCCCGCCGGTCAGCCCCGGCCGTAGCCCTCCAGGGCATACTCATTGAGGAACTGGCGGCCCCAAAGATAGGCTCGGTCCACTGCGGACAGGCCTGCCTCGTCACAGACGGCATCCCAGTTCGTGCGGATCGCCGCAATCTGGTCGTCCATGATCTTGCAGGCTTGCTCATCGGTCAGTTGAAATCGCGCCGCGGCGGTCCGGCAGACCGAGAGCTGGGCGCGCCGATCCTGACCGTCAATGGACATGGCAAGGCTCGCCTCGCGGCCGGTCCGCGACTGCGGGCAAATGTCGTAGGCTGGCGTCAGGGCGAGGCGATCCCGATCGGTGAACGCCGCGTGGTTGCGGGAGTGGTCATCGGTGTTGCCGCAGAGGATATTGAACACCATGCGACCGAAGAGTTCGCGCAGCGTCTCGCGTGGCTCGGAAAAGTCCTTGCGCACGATGTCGGCCAGGTCGCCATAGCTGGCATAGCGGGCCTGCATCTCGTCGAGCCTGAGTATGGTGAGGGCGGACACCATTCCGCGCCGCTCCCAGCCGGCAGCGGAAAGTCGGCGATCGAAGCGTTCGACCAGGAGCACCTGGCGGCCGCTCACGGTCATAAGCTCGACGGGGGCGACGTCGAGACCGGCCAGCCTGGCCAGGCGCATGGCGACGAACTCGGCGCCAACGACGGAATAGGTATCCGCCGACGCCGAGAACTTGGCGATCATCTTGCGATCCCCGCCGGTGATCAAAGCCTTGGGCCGTGCACCGCCCATGGAGCTGCCATGAAACAGCGCCTGCGCCAGGGCCGGCGGCAAAGGCATGCCCGCCTCGACCAGCTCGGCGGCCGCCATCAGCTGGTCGAGACGGGCCTCGGCTTCCTGCCGCGCCACATATTGGGTCGGGGAGGCCTGGAAATCGAGGGCACCCGCCCGGTCCGATCCCGAAGCCAGCATGAAAGTGAGTTCATCGAACTCGACATCCCGCGCCGCCTTGCCGGCGAGACCCGTCAGGCGATTAATGATGACGCGCCGGCCCCAAGCGTCGGGCGAGCCGTCGCGCAGGCAGGAGGCCATCGCCATGGGCGGTGTCGGCTCCATGATGCCGCTCCGCAGTGGCAGCTCGGGCGCAAAGATTGCCCTGGCGTCCGGGTGCTCGAGGTAGGACCGGCCATAATTGAACGTGTAGAGGCCGTCCCGGCGCTCAATGCGGCCGGCCACGAAAGGCACGGTCGCTTCCGGCAGCCAGATCCAGACGAAGGCCTCCTTGGGCGCATCAGAAGTCATCCTTCACCTCCCGGGCGGGATGGCGAATCTTCTTGGGCAGCAGCTGCAGGGAAGCATCCAAGCGCCCAAGTTCCGGCGCCAGGGATGATGCCGCCCCTTCTGCAGTGAACAGGCTCACACCGACCAGCACCGCCGCTTCGAAGACGGTTCCGATCTCGACCTTGGGGTCGCCCTTTTCGACCAGCTGCAGCGTACTGCGGGCGATGCCCACCCGTTGCGCCAGGTCGGCCTCAGTCATCCTGCGCTGCTTGCGCGCCAGGCGGATCTGCTTGCCCAGGAGTTCGAGAGCCTGGCGAGTGATAAGGGAATAGGTACGGGCCAGAGCCATTTTGACCGCCACAACATACTTATTGCGGCGATATGACCGTTGTGTCGGTCAAATGTCAAGACCTAGACTCGGTAGGCGATCCGCCCGATCACCCGCCATTGCGGCCTGCACGGACGAAGCTCAAGTGATCTAGCGTGAGCGGTCAAGCTGCAAGCCAGACAAGACGCAATCGTCGTCCGCCTCGCCGACCAGAAAAGCGGTGCCCATCTGAGATATTGGGCAGGTCATGGGGAAGCTGGCATTGCCGACAGAGCCGGTGACGTCAGACATGACGAGTTCGGTGTCGCTCAAGGTATAGCTGCCTTCCACACTCCGGCCGTCGGCATTGCTCATGACAAAGTGGGCGTCCTCGCCAAGTGTCAGTGACAGGCCGGTCGGCGTGTCACCCTCCTTAGCCACAAATCTGCCCGTCCAGACCGCAGTGTCAGCTGCCGATGTCGCTTGGCTGATGCTGGCTTCCAGCGCCGAAAGCTCTTCACCGCGGGCGGTTACATTGGCTGCCAGTTCTTCGACCTGGGGCTGCAACTCGTCACGCTGCGCCTAGTAGCCCTCGACCTCCGTGGCCAGTTGGTCACGGCGGGCATTGAGATCAGCCACCTGTTGCTGCAGCGCCCGAAGGTCGGCCCCCGCTGTTTCGCTCTGCGCGGTAGCTTCTGCCGTTTGGTTCTGCACCGCGGCGAGCGCCTCGCGTGCCGCTTGCAGCTGCGTCTGCATATCGGCCAGCGCCGCGGTGGCGGTTTTCGCTTCTTCCGTCAGCTGCGCCGCGCGGGCAGTAGCCACTGCCTCTTGGTTGCGCAGCTGTTCGAGACGCGCGCCAATGTCGGTGAATTGCTGATTGGCGGTTTCGATCTGGACGGTGAGCTCTTCCTGCCGTGTTGCAAGGGTATCCGTTTCGGCACGAGCGTCGGCCAGCTGCTGCTCGACGGCAGCAGCGTCGGCGCGCAGAGTTTCAAGCTCTTCCGTAGCGGTCGCCAGTTCGGCTTCCCGCTGGGCCAGTTCTGTATTGAGGTTGTCCCGCGACGCCGTAACGGCCGCGAGATCTTGTTGTGCGGTAGCCAGTTGCGCCTCGGTGTCGGCCAGCGTGCCATCGGCGGTTTCGCGCTCCGTCAGCCGCGCCGCGACATCGTCTCGCTCCGCGGTCAACGCCGCGATGACCTGTTGCTGCTGACCGCCCTGGTTCGCGGCATTGATCCACATGGCAAAGAAGGCGATCCATCCAGCCAAGGCAATAATGAGGATGCTCAAAACAAGCGGTTCGCGCAGGCGCTTCGACAGGTCTGTCATGGCAGGTGTCCTCAGTTAGATGCAGTCGGACAACGCACCTGTATGGCCCTTGTTCCAGGGTGAAAAAGGTGTCGGGCAGCGAGAGAACCCCAGCCAACTCGATCGCGCGCGAGAATGGGTCGCGAACGCTAGAAGGCGCAGTGGCTAGACCCTCTGACCGCGTCCACCTGTTGGGACTGAACATCGTGATAAAATTCCCTCAAGCGCATTCATCAGTGGATAGCCCTGACGACTCTCGTGCGACACGGGGGCCGGCCCTGGACAAAAAAAGGCCCTGCGCAATGGCAGGGCCAACCACGACCTGCATGGGGAGGTGTTAGAAACTGTTGCTCAGGCCTGCCTGCAGCGAGGCGGAGGCATGCCCGTCGAAGCGGACCTGCCCATCCGCCGCGGCAGACAGTTTGAGCCCGTTGCCGAGATCGGCAGAAAGGCCGGCCCCGGCATAAACGCCCAACTCGGTGCTGGCTGGGGCGACGGCGCTCTGGGTTTGTCCGAACAGCGTGACCGGGGTGCTCGATCCCCCCAGATTGGACTGCGCGAAGACACCAGCATTGGCTGAAACCGTCATTCCGGCACCGGCGTCATAGTCACCGGACAGTCCCAAACGGGCATCGAGCAAAGAGATGGTCTGCGCGCCGACCACGAGATCTAGGGAGGACCCCGTTTCGGTATAACCGCCGACACTGCCGCCAACATAGCTGAGCCGGCCGGTCACCCGGAGCTGACCCTGTTCAGTCGCCAGGACGGGCACTGCCAGTCCCAGGGATGGGGAGATGAACCAGCTTCCGAACTGGCCGGTGGCGGTTTGCATGCCGCCTGGCGTCACCACCTCTCGCTCGCTCGTATTGCCGGCCGCGCCCCCCAGGAGGCTATAGTCGAGACTGACCACCCCCAGTTCCAGATCGCCATAGACGCCGGCAATACCCGTTGAAGCCGTGATGCGTTGCCCGCCATTGTTGATATCGACACGGCCGGTGGTCGCGCCGCCCAGAAGGCCAAGATTTCCGCTGCCGACCCGCGCGTGTCCGCCAGCGACAATCCCGCCAAAGAGGTTGTTCACGGCAACCGGTCCGCCGCCCGTGCTTCCCCCAGCCAGCAGGGAGGCCCAGAGCGTGTTCGACGACACGGTGTCCAGCTCACCTATCGCTGCGCTGGCGGCGCTATTTTCAGCAATCGGCGCATATCCCAGCAGCAAGCTTTCCTCACCAGTCCGCGAAACCGGCGTGGCAAGCTTGCTGGCGATGAGATTGCGAATTTGCGTCGTGGTGTCGAGCGCCACCAGCGGAGCGGAGGCTGTAACACCGAACGGTTCGACGACACCGAACTCATTGGCGCCGAGGTCGAAGACCAGATTGCCACCCGCAACAAGGGTTTCGACATCGAACGCGCGCAGCAGGGCATTGCCCCGGAACTCGGACAGGTCCAGCGTGTCATCGCCGGCGCCAAAGAATACGCTGCCGAAAAGCCGGGAACCGGTTCGCAGCAAGAGCGCGTCGTTGCCGCCATCGGCGCCGGCGTCAAAGACAATCGCGGCGCCACCCATGCCATCGATGGTTCCGGCATTGATGAAGGTGTTCGGCCCGGGGGCGTTGAGGATATAGACAACACCTGCAGCGCCGCGAATGGTCCCCGTATTGGTGAAGGTTCCGCCCGCCTCGTCAATCCGCACGCCGATCTGGCCGCTGTCGGCCGTCGAAACAATGGTGCCCGCATTGCTGGCGACGCCAAAGGTGCTGCGGAAGGTCACCCCGTTCTCGAAAGACTGGATGGTGCCGGTATTGTTGAAGGCGGTGACATGGTCAAAGAACTCGACACCCCGGCCCTGAGCGGCGGTGACAACACCGCTATTGGTGAAGCTGCCGACGGCGCCTTGCAGTCGGACGCTGGTGAAATTGGCGCTGGCTATGGTGCCGGAATTGGTGAACGTTCCGATCGCCGAGACGGACTCGACACCATTGTTGGCGCCGCTGATCGTGCCGGCATTGGCAAAGCTGCCGACCGTGAAGGCGCCGTTGCCGTCCTCGTAAAAGCCCACACCGGTCCCTGTTCCGCCGCTAAGGTCGGCCAGGATCGTTCCGTCGTTGACAAAACTGCCAACGGCGCCGCCATTGATCAGATCCGTGCTGACGACCACCCCATTGCCTGCATTGCCGGCACTGTCGAGGTTGCGAATGACGCCGGTCGCCGTGTTGTGAAACTGCTGAACGCCCCCGCCAAAGAACACCGCGTCCCACGAGCCCCCTTCGATGAGGCCGCTATTGGTAAAGGCTCCGACCATGGGATCGATGTTGAAGGCCGACTCGGTCAGCGCCTGCACGGTGCCGCCATTTACGATCGAGCCAACGGCAAAGGTGTCACCATAGATGCCCACAGCGGTGCCGTCGCCAGTGACCCGAATCGTGCCGGTATTGACGAAGGTCCCGACCGGCCCGTTGCCGGTATTGAACTCAACGCCGTTGCCATTGCCCGTGTTGAGGATGGACCCGGTATTTTCGAAATCGAGAACGCCGGCATCGAAATAGGTGGTGGTCCAGTTGGACGGCGATGTTAGCGAGCCTGAATTGACAAAGCGGCCGACCGGTCCGTTCAGCACGACAGCAGGGTCGTTATGGCCGGTTATGGCTCCCCGGTTGTCGAACGTGCCGACGCTGCCGTTGACGCCGACGCCGGCGCCATCCGAGGTGATCATGGTGCCGGTGTTGAGAAATGTTCCCAGGTCTCCCGCGACGCCAAGTGCCGCATCGGTATCGGTGGTGACAGACCCGGCATTTTCGAAGCGACCCAGATCACCGTTGATGCCGACGGCCCAGCCGCCGGTTGCGGTGATGGTGCCGGTGGCCTCGTTGAGGATAAAGGCTACGCCGCCGCCGGGACCGGGATAGCTGACGCCGTCGCCGGCGTGACTGATCGCTCCGCGATTGGTGAGCGAGCCGCCATTGGCGAGAACGACGCCATCGGTGTCGGTTTGACCGGCCTCGAGGACGACATCCTGGGCGAGGCCCATGCTCGGGTAGGAAACTGCACTCAACAGCGCGAGCGCGGAGGCAAAGCCAGTTGCTGCGCGATTGTTTCGACGGAATTGGAAAGTCAAAGCCAGGTCCCCTTTACCCAAATAAGTGGAGAGAAGGCTAGCGGGGGCCGGAGAGGCGAAAATCACCCGAACGGGTTGAATGCCGTGGTGTCGGGTATTTGTGACATTATTGCCAACCTATCCCAGCCTGGCCAGGAACAGCTCGATGCGTTCAAGGCACAGCCGGGTTTCTTCAATGTGCGGCAAGTGGCTGGAACCCTCGAAAACAGTCGCCTCGCAGTCCGGCAGGCCCGCAGCCAGTGCCGCAAGGCATTGCGGACCCGTCTCATCCCACCCGCCGCCATAGGCCAAAGTCGGCACACCGATCCTGTCCAGTCGATCGGTCACCAACCAGTGCCCCAGGGGACCGTCCCAGTCGAACAGGTCACGACCCAGGAGCTTGTGCTGGATCTGGGGATGCGCGGTCAAAGCGTTCAAGGTGTGGAGCAGATGGGGCGGCGGCGGCACGCGACAGACATAGCGGGCGAAGAACGCCGCGAATGCGTCAGAATAGGAAGGCGCGGGGCTCGGCCCAGCGATCAAGACAGCCCGGTCCTTGGCTCCGAGCTCGTCGCGCCGCCCCTGCAAGCCTTGTTGCATCGCAAGACCCGAGGCAAAAGCATTGGCGAGGATGAGACCCTTGAGAGCCTTGGGCTGCCGCAAGGCGTGCTCGAGGGCGATGCACCCACCCGAAGAATGGGCAAAAAGCAGATAGCCAGCCTCAGCGGTCAGTTCGGCAAGCAGCGATTCGAGTTCCGTCACCATGGAACCGAGCGACACCTTGGCTGCCGCAGCGGTTCCGACAGGACTTGAGCGACCGTTGCCGATCTGGTCGTAAAAGATGATTTCCCTGTCGGCGCCAAGGTCAACGAGATCGAGAAGATAGTCGTGGGTCATACCCGGTCCACCATGCACCACAACGATGGGAGGACGCCCGGACCTGACGCCATAGCTGCCGTACCAGGTGGCCCCGCTGGGCGAAGTCACGAAACCCTCTTTGGCCGGCACGGCGTTCACCATCGGCCCACGGCCCGTACCGCGCGATCGAGCAGGCGCAACAGGTCGGCTTGCCGGTGGGTGCCGGTGCGGACGAATATAGTCTTGAGTTGGGTACGTGCCGTCTCCAGCGACAGGCCAAGGTGCTGACTGGACTCGGCGAGGGTCCAGCCAGCCGAAAGCTGCTCGGCCAGTCGGGCCTCCGCCGCAGTGAAGCCGAATATCTGCCTGAGCTGGACTGTACCAATCCGCGCCGGCTCCGCCAGATCAGTCAGCAGCAGAATGGTCTGTAGCTTGAGCCCGCTCGTGCCCAATGCACTTGGTGTCGCGATGGCATCGACAACCAGTGGTAAGCCGGCCGACCGCTTGATGGTAATGGCCGGGGGCAACTCCGCCATGGATCGAGCCTCGAGGGCCGCCCAAACAAGCGCCTGCAGCTGCCTATCAGACGCCGCGTCGGTGGCGCGCAGCCGGCGCCGGGCCACAAACAGATCGGTGCCGAGCAAGGCCTCCGCCTTGGCGTTCAGCGCAAGGCAGCGGCCGGACCAGTCCAGACTGACTGCGGCGCGCTGGCCCATTTCCAGCATGTCCACCGCGTCGCGGGCACCGGTCGTCGTCATGGCGGCGCCAATGCCCACAACACGCGCCAGATGCGGGGTAAGGTCCAACAAGCCCCTGGCCTCGGCGCCAAAAGGTCCCTTGGCCTCGCTGCGCAGCAAGGGCATGGCCCAGTCCTGGTCGCCAACACGAAACGAAACGGCCGCCCACCAGGTCAGATCGTGTTTGCTGTAGAGGTCGTGATAAACCGGCAAGGCCTCTCGTTCCTTGTCCGTCACGAGGTCGTGCTCCACCAGGAACCGGTTGCCGCCCCGCAGGCGCGTCCAGCCGCGAAGCGCGCGGTGGTCCCGCCGCCACCAGCCGCCGGTGAGAAAATCTTCCAGGAAGTGCTGGTACCTCGGAGAGGCGGGAAAGCGCAGGCGAAGCTCGGCCGCACCCTCGGCGTAAAAGCAGGCCGCATCCGCGCCCGCTGCAACGGCGAGCGCCTGCATGGCGGTTGTCCAATCCGTCTGATCGGTCAGACCGCCGTGGCAAGCATTGAGGGCGTCCTGCATATCCGGGGAAAGGACCGTCACGGACTATCCTCTTTCACTTTATTGCGGGAGCTTCAGTGGTCGCGGTCCTGAACGGGCACGCGCCGATCAATTTACTTTGCTTTTTATGGACGTGATTGTCAACAAAGCGAGTTTTGAAACACTGGGGGATTGCTCGACATCTAAAATTACCCCGTTGTGTTCCCGACGACGACTGCAGTTCTGTCGAACATTCACCAAGAAACAAGACGTTGCAGCTGGGACGATGGACGGCGTTGCACACGAACGGAAAAAAGGGAGAGGTCGTCCTCCGGACAATGGAGAGCTGCTTGGGCCTGGCCATCATGCGCCAGTCTGCGGTTGCGACTTGTGGCGCCCTGGCGCAACATGACCGGACAGCCGGCCGCCGCGCAGGCCACAAGTTCAGGTCTGCCGAATGACCATGAAAACATGCGGGCCATCGAAGCGTGTCTAAATCGGCCGTCGATCGATTTAGAACTGGTCGATGTCGAGCATCAACACAACAGCAGCCATACCGGGGCCGTTATCGCGCATTTGCCCCAGACCCTGGGGTCTCGGCAGGGAAATTGGCGCGACAGCGTGGCTGACCAGCCGCCGCCCCCAAACGGCGCGGCCGTCCGCCAAAGGAAAATGCAGAGCTGCTTGGTGCCTCGGCCATCATGCGCCAGCACTTGGAGTTGCGGCATATGGCACCTACCGCGACAAGACCGGTCAGCCGGCCGCCGCGCAGGCCAATGACCAGGTCAGGTCTTCTTGATGACCGTCACACCAGGCAGACCATCGAAGTGTGCGTCGCAGGTAATGAGGTCGGCCCCGTTGATCTGGGCACTGGCGAAGATAATGGCGTCGGCCGTGGCGAGCTTATGCTTTCGGCAGGACTCGGCTGCCAGGAGTGCAGTTTCAGTGTCGAGCGCCACGATGCGGCAGAGTTGGGTGAAGGCAATAACCTGGTCCGCCTTGTCTTCGCCGACCTCACGGGTCGTCCATTTGGAAAGTTCGAGTTGCACCATCGTTGGCACCAACCACTGGGTTTGGTCAGGCAGATGCGTTGCCACGACGTCTCCCGTGGGCGAGCCGACCAGCCACTCGATCCAGGCCGACGTATCGATCAGTATCATCACTGTCTGTCCGTCCGGTCGCGATAGTCGGTCGTGCTGGCCCCTCTGGCAGAGCCGGCCAGCGCTTCGCGCTTTGGAACAGGGACAAGCAGCACGCCTGTTCCCTTGGGGATGAAGGCGAAGGTCAAACCTGCTTCCCAATGCTGAGCCGTGCGAACAGCCTTGGGAATGGAAATCTGAAACTTGGACGATAGGGTGGCGGTATCTGGCATTATCATACCTTTCACTGATCGATGAACTAATCGTAAGACATCACTGTCGCCAAGGCAAGCGCATTGCTGGCGACAGGCAGGCTTTTGGCCCGGGTGCATCCAAGGTCAGGGCTTTGAGGCGGGTCATCGTCATCGCTCGCCTCCGACAACACGTCCGGCGGGTTTGAGCTGGGTGACGATCATCAGCGAACTGAGTGGGTCCAGCTGGACAAACTGGTCAGGCCCCTTGAGCGATCCACGCTCAAGCCATCGAAACAGACGATGGCGCGCGCTATCGCGCGCCAGTCAGTGCGGGGTCTGGTGGTGATGAGGGTCGTGGCCACAGGCTGACGAACCGTCGTCGCAACCGCGGCGAGCTACTTCAGGAGGAATGGTCGGTGCGAATGACCGAGAGGCGGAGGTGGGACGGATGACTGGCGCTTGCCAGGACCGAATTTCGCGCCACGCGTTGCGTGCGGCCGAATCCCTCGGACGCACCCGTATTTGGATTGACGTCATACTTGGGAAAGTTCGACGAGGAAATATCGAGCCGGATGCGATGGCCGGCCTTGAATAGGTTGGCCGTGGCAAAAGGCTCGATGGTTATTTCCATGATCTCGCCGGGCACGCATGGTTCCGGCTGTTCAAACGACTTGCGATAGCGGCAGCGGAAGATGCCGTCGGTGAGGATCAGCGCAAAGCCGGTGGGATAGTCGGGGCTCGGCGGATGCATGTCGATCAGCTTGGCCGTGAAGTCGGTATCGGGACCGTCGGTAGTCACATAGAGCGTCACCGTGACGGGACCGACAATGGTTGTGTCTTCGGCCAGCAGGTCGGTCTCAAAGCTCAGCACGTCCCGCCGCGCCGATAGCGGCAGGCCCGGGCGCGTGCAGCCATAGAAGCGCTGTGCCTCGCGCTGGTCGAAGCCGCCACCCTCAAAGATAGGCTGTCCGCTGGTGAGCGCGCCACCAATGGTGGGCACCGGGTTTGATGGATCAAAATCATAGACGAGCGGTAACGCATCGGCCACTGGCAGGTCTGCCGCAAGGCGCCCATCAGCGTGCAGGTGCAACCGCAGCGCCTCGGCCTCCGGCACCGGCCAGGCAGCGGCGCTGATCCAGCGCCCGCCATGGTCGAGCCGGCCATCGGCGGTCTTGCGGCCCGAGCCGCCACCCATCAGGAACAGACGTACCGCCGGGTCGGCGTCGATGCCGTTGTCGCGCCCCCACAGCCAGCGATCAAACCAATGGCGACGATATTCCAGCCAGCTCGGCGTGACATTGCCGCCGATCGGGGCGTTGGTGCCGAACGACACATCGCCGGCGAAGGTGGTGTTGCGATTGCCGTGCAGCCCCGGCCCCATCATCAGGCTGAGGTGACGCGTGCCGGAGCGCGCCAGGCCCTCGTAGTTCTCGAAAGTGGTCCGCACATAGGCGTCGTACCAGCTCGACAGCAGGGCGACGGGAATGTGGGGCAGCGTATCATAGTGACCGGCGGCATAGAGCCCGATCTGCTTCCAATAGTCGTCGAAGGTGCCACGGCGCCACTGGTCGAGCAGGTAGCTCTCATATTCGGCGATCCAGCGTATTGGCGAGCGTCCCTCGGCCCAGGGCATGGCCCGGAACCAGGCGTGCAAATCCTCCGCCTCCAGCGCCGCAAGCAGCAAGGGGTCTTGCTGGGCCGTAGCGCTTTCATGGGCATTGTTATAGGCCCAGGTGGCTTGCTTGAGTTCGAATGCCCCGCCCTGGCGGATGCCGCAGGTGAAGGCGTTGGAAAAGCCCCCCGAATCCAGCACCATCGTGGCTAGGCCGGGCGGGTTCAGACAAGCCAGCGCCATTTGCGTGTGGGCAGCATAGGACAGGCCCATGGTGCCGATCTTGCCGTTGCACCAAGGCTGTTCGACGATCCAGGCCAGGGTATCAAACCCGTCGGGTCCCTCGGCCAGATATTTGGTGAACTCGCCTTCCGAGCCATATCGGCCGCGGCAATCCTGGTAGATCACGACATAGCCATGCCGCACGAAGTGGCTGGCCACCTCGCTGCGGGTCATCGGCCGGTCCATGCCAACCTCGATTTCCGAACGGGAACGCTCGGACTTGCCATAGGCGGTCCGCTCCAGAATGACCGGGAGCGGACCAGCCAAAGGGGTGCCGGCATTGGCGGGGCAATAGATGTCGGAAGCCAGACGAATCCCGTCCCGCATCGCGACCATCACGTCGCGATGCACGAAGACACCATCACCCACCACTTCGGGCTCAGGAAGGTTCGTCGTCATGGCCTTGTCCATCATCGCCTTGGCACCTTCCAGCCTATTCGGTCACGCTGGCATACATGGCGAGCGTGTCCTCGAGCTTGTTGGCGACAAAGCCGATGCCATCGCGGCTGGCCCAGGTGACTTCGGGCCAGTAGAGCGGCAGGATGGCGTGCTCGCCGAAGGCGATGTCGGCTGCCTCGGCCAGCAGCGTGTTGCGCTTGTCGGGATCGAATTCCGCCAGGGCCTCGCGCATCTTGGCGTCGTAGTCCGGGTTGGAGTAGCGCATGCGGTTGAACGAACCGGTGCCGGCATCGGCGTCGTTGGTCATCAACACATTGGTCATGCCCGGCGCCGAAGTGGGCGTGGTGGTGCCGAACGAGAAGATGAAGGCGCTGAACTCCTGATTGCCAGCAGCGGTGGCATAGACGTTGTAGGGCTGGGTGACGATGCCGTTGACCGTCAACCCGCCGCGCGCGAACAACTGGCCGATCGCCTGGGCGATATCGCCGTCTCCAGCGAAGCGGTCATTGGAGGAATGCACGGTGATGCCAAACCCGTCTGGGAAGCCAGCCTCGGTCAGCAGGGCCTTGGCCCCTTCGAGGTCGATGGTGTCGATCGGCAGATTGGTCGAATGCCCACCAATGCCCTCGGGAACCAATTGGCCGGCCGGTTCGCCCGCCCCGGTCAGAATGCGGTCAATCAGCAATTGGCGGTCGATCATCTTGGATAGAGCCTGACGCACCCGCGCATCCTTGAGCGGGTTGGGATTGAGCGGGGCACCGTCGGCGCCCACGATCCAGGGGCTTTCGTCGCGCGCACTGTCGAGACCAAGATAGATGATGCGAGCCGAGGCCGTGGAATGCAGCACAATGCCATCCACCCCTTCGAGGGTCGCCTTGTCGGCTGGGGGTACGGCATCGATCAGGTCGACGTCGCCGGCTCGCAGCGCAGCGACCCGCGCTGCGGCGTTGGAAATCAGGCGGAAGGTCACATTCTCGAATTCCGGGGCGTCGCCCCAGTAGTTCTCGTTGGCGGCAAGGGTCAGCCGGTCGCCCGGCACCCATTCCACGAACTTGTATGGCCCCGTGCCAACGGCCGCCGCACCGCTGTTGAATTCATCAATGGTCGCGGTCTCTGCCGCGGCCTTCGAGACGATGTACACCAGGCCCGCCAGTTCCATGAATTGCGGCGTCGGCTTGGTGGTGGTGAACCGCACAGTCAGCGGATCGATCACTTCCATCGAGGCGAGCGGTGCCACATTGGCGGTGAATGGCGCTGGGCTATTGGGGATATCGCCGGCGCGTTCGAGCGAGAACACCACGTCTTCGGCGGTAAAGGGCGAGCCATCGTGGAAGGTGACGCCTTCGCGCAGCTTCACCTCCCAGGTCAGCTCATCGATGTTTTCCCAGGATACGGCCAGCGAGGGCTGGATGGCCAGGTTTTCGTCCGGTTCGACCAGCCGGTTGAAGACGTGCTGGGCTGCCTGCTGGCTGTTGCCGGTGCGCGAGAAATGGGGATCGATGGCTGCCGGCTCGGTGGACAGGCCCACCGTGAGGTCGATGGCAAAGGCGGCCGAGCTAAGGCTCGTCGACAAGATGAGGGCGGCAAGTGCGGAGCGCAGTCGTATCATTGGTCGTTCCCTTCCTTAGGTGGTTTCGTGCAAGGCGTTAGTGGTGCGCGCCGTTGGCGGAGCGTCGTTGAGGTGGCAGGCGCTGACATGGCCAGGTGCGATCTCGCGCAGGGCCGGTCGCTCGATGCGGCAGTGCTCGAAGGCGTACGGGCAACGTGGATGAAAATGACAACCGCTGGGCGGATGCAAAGGCGACGGAATCTCGCCCTTGACCGGCTGGAACACCCGCCGCCGCTGCTTGACGGTCGGCATCTCGGCCAATAGCGCCTGGGTATAGGGATGGTTGGGACGGGCAAAGAACTCATCCGCGTCGGCGCTCTCGACGATGCGGCCGAGATACATTATCGCCACGCGATCGGAGATGTGCTTGACCACACCAAGGTCGTGGCTGATGAACAGGTAGGTCAGCCCCAGTTCGGCCCGCAGGTCCATGAACAGGTTGAGGATCTGCGCCTGGATCGAGACGTCCAGCGCTGACACCGACTCGTCGCAGATCAGGAAGCGGGGCTGCACCGCCAGCGCCCGGGCAATGCCGATGCGTTGCCGCTGCCCGCCCGAGAACTGGTGCGGATAGCGCCGGGCATAAGACGGATCGAGCCCGACGCGCTCCATTAGATCGGCAACCATGGCGGCGACGTCGCCGCGCCGCACCATGCCGTGGGCAAGTGGTGCCTCGCCGATGGCCTGCGCCACGGTCTTGCGCGGATTGAGCGAGGACATCGGGTCCTGGAAGATCATCTGCGCGGCGAGTTGGGCCTGCCGGGTCTCGGCGGCGGAAAGCTCGGCCACATTGCGGCCCTCCCAGAACACGTCGCCCGACGAGCTGGGATGGATGCCCGCCAGGACGCGGCCCAGCGTGGACTTGCCGCAACCGGATTCGCCCACCAGTCCGAGGACTTCTCCAGGCCGGATCGCCAGGGAGACGCCGTCCACGGCGTGAACGGTGCGTTCCTCAAGCCCCGCGCCAAACAGGTTGGCGACGCGCTCGGCGATATCTAGCCTGGTCGTGAAGCGCTTGGACAGCTCTCTGGCTTCGATCAGGGGCTGGGTCATGGTGCGGCCTCCGCCTGGGGGTGGAAGCAACGCCAGGCATGATCTCCAGCAATGGTTTCAGCCGGCTCGCTGGCGCAGATTTCGGTGGCCGCAAAGCAGCGCAGGCGGAAGGGGCAGCCCGAGGGTCGATTGACCGGGGACGGCGCCATGCCGGGTATGGTTGCCAGGGGCTCGCCTCTCTCAAGATTGGCGGGCACCGAGCGCATCAGCCCGATCGTGTAGGGGTGGACCGGATTGTCCAGCACGGTATCGACCGAACCGGATTCGACGATGCGGCCGGCATACATGACCGCGATCTTGTCGGCGAGGCCAGCCACGACACCGAGATCATGGCTGATCCAGATCAGCGACATGCCAAAGCTCTGCGACAGTTTCTGGATTTCGAACAGGATCTGGGACTGGATGGTGACGTCGAGCGCGGTGGTCGGCTCGTCGGCGATGATCAGATCGGGACGGTGCAGCAGGGCGATGGCGATGGCGACGCGCTGCCGCATGCCGCCCGAGAACTGGTGCGGATAGGCGGCCAGTCTCTCCTCCGGCGAGGGTATGCCGACGAGCCCGAGCGCCTCGATGGCGCGGCGGCGCGCCTCGGCCTTGTCCACTTTATCGTGGGCGCGAACGGTCTCGACCATCTGGGTCTCGATCGAGAGCACCGGGTTGAGCGTCATCATCGGGTCCTGGAAGATCATGGCGATCTTCTTGCCGCGAATGGCCCGCATCTCGCGCTCGGAGCGGCCGACAAGGTCCTCGCCCTGGAACAGGATGCGGCCATCGGTGATGCGGCCGGGCGGATCGACCAGGCCCAGGATGGAAAATCCGGTGATCGACTTGCCGGAGCCGGACTCCCCGACGAGGCCAAGGATTTCGCCGCGCCCGACGGAGAGGGACACACCATCGACTGCCTTGGCGATGCCAGCGTCGCTGAAGAACTGCGTCGAGAGGTTTTCGATGGTGAGCGTTGTCATCTCAGCGCCCCACGAAGCGGGGGTTGAGCACTTCGCGTAAGCGATCCCCGACGATGTTGATGGAAAAGACCAGCACCAGCAGCAGGAGGCCGGGATAGACGCTGATCCAGTACTGGCCGGACAGGAGCGTCTGGTAGCCGTTGGAAATCAGCAGGCCCAGCGACGGCTCGGTGATTGGCAGCCCGATGCCGAGAAAGGAAAGGGTTGCCTCGGCCGAGATAGCGCTTGCCACCTGCAGCGTGCCGACCACGATGATCGGCGCCATGCAGTTGGGCAGCATGTGGCCGAACAGGATCCGGCGTTTGGAGAGCCCGAGCGACACCGCCGCCTCAATATACTCCTTGCCGCGCTCGATCAGCGCGGCGGCGCGGACGGCGCGGGCAAACTGGGCCCATTGCACCAGCACCAGCGCCAGCACGACCTTCCACATGCCCTGCCCCAGCGTTGCCAGCAGCATCAGCGCGACCAGAATTGCCGGCAGCCCCAGCATCAGATCGACAACGCGCATGATCAGGGCATCGATGCGCCCACCAAAGTATGCGGCGACCAGGCCCAGCGCCGTGCCGATCAGCAGCGCCACCACGCCGGACAGCAGGCCGACGACGAGGCTGGTGCGCAGCCCGTAGATCATGGCGGAGAGCATGTCCCGACCCTGCCCGTCGGTGCCCAGCAGATAGACCGAGCCGGTCATGGATGGCGACATTGGCGGCAGTCTTGCATCGAAGAAATCGATCGCCGCCAGGTCATAGGGGTTCTGTGGCGCCAGCCAGGGGCCGAAGGTGGCGATCAGCACAAGGGCGATGCACAGCACGGCGGCGACCAGCGCCTTGGGGCTGGTGACAAGGCCGTTGAAGGCCCGTCCAATGACGGTGTCGGAGGATGGCAGGCGCCAGGCGCGCCGTGAGATCGGCTGGTCGGTCATTGTGCGTCCCTCAGCCGGATACGGGGATCGAGCAGCGAGTAGACGATGTCGACCAGGAGGTTGATCAGAATGAACATGGCCACCACGACCAGCAGGTAGGAGACGACCACCGGCCGGTCGAGCACCATGATGGAGTCGATCAGCAGCTTGCCGATGCCGGGCCAGGCGAAGATGGTCTCGGTCACGACGGCGAAGGCGATGACCGAGCCGAATTCCATGCCCACCACCGTCACCACCGGGATCATGATGTTCTTGAGCACATGCACCAGCACGATGCGGCGCTCGCTCAACCCCTTGGCTCGGGCAAACTTGATGAAGTCGAGCGGCATGGTTTCGCGTACACCGGTGCGGGTCAGCCGGATCACCAAGGCCAGCTGGAACAAGGCCAGATTGACCGCAGGCAGGATAAGGTGGGTGACACCATCCCAGGTGGCGAGGCTTGTGGTGATGCCCAGGATCTGCCCGGTGTCGCCACGCCCGCTGGCCGGCAACCAGCCGAGCCCGACCGAAAAGATCATGATCAGCATCATGCCCTGCCAGAAATTGGGCAGGCTGAAGCCGAGGATGGAGCCGGTCATGATGGTTTCGTCGGTAATCGAGCGCGGCTTGAGGCCAGCGATCAGGCCGAGCGGAATGCCCAGGACCAGCGCGATGGCGAGAGCAAGGAAGGCGAGCTCCAGGGTGGCCGGCAGCCGGGCGAAGATCAGCCCGATGGCCGGCTGGTTGAAGACGAAGGAGCGGCCGAAATCGCCCTGCAGCGCGTTGGACAGGAACATCCAGTATTGCTCGGGCAATGACCGATCAAGGCCCAGCGCGACGATGGCTGCCTGGCGCTCGGCCTGCGTCGCGTCCGAAGGGATAAGGATATCGATAGGGTTGCCGATGGCGTAGACGCCCAGAAAGACGATGACCGACGTGGCCAGCAGCACGCCGAGGCTCTGCAGGATGCGACGGATGATGAAGACCGTCATCGCCGCCCCTCCGCTGCCGTCAGCTCAGGCCAGAACCTGCCCATTGCCGTCCCCCTTGATCGCGCGGTGCTTCCCGGAACGCGACATCTGGATGACAGCTAAGGGGCTTTGACGGGAGCGCGCAATCTTATGAAGTTTGCGCATTGCCCAATGCAGAAATGGGCTAGGGTCGGAACCGTCCCGCACTCCAGGTCCTGCAATGACGCCAAAGCAACTCCACGTGTTTCGCGCCGTACTGTCCACTGGTTCGACAATTGGTGCGTCGGCAGTGCTCAAGCTGTCGCAATCGGCCATCAGCCGGCAGCTCTCCGGGCTCGAGGCCGAGATCGGGTTTGACCTGTTTCATCGCGACCGTGGCAGACTGGTGGCCACGCCGGAGGCCCATCTGCTGTCCCAGGAGGTGGGAGAACTGGCTGACGTGCTGGCGCGGCTCAAGCGGCGCACCGACGAACTGGGTGCAGGGCGTTTTGGCAAGTCCCTGATCAAGATGGGCTTCCCCCATTCCATGACCACGACCGTACTGCCACGGTTGATCCGCGATTTTCTGGGTGAAGCCAAGGAGATCAGCGTCGAACTGGTCGCGGGGCCGTATGACTATATTGAGCGGGCCGTAATGGGGCGCACCGCCGATTTCGGCTTCGTACGCTTGCCGACCGAGGATCTGGGCTTTGAAGTGATGCCATTGCTGTCCAGTGGCATGCTGTGCGCCATCCCCGCAGATCATCCATTGGCGGCGCGCGATCGCATCGAAGCCGAAGACCTCGTGCGCGCCGACCTCGTGCTGCTCGGCCGGCTCCGGCATAACCGCCAAGAGATTGAGGAGCGCCTGCGCAGCGCCCAAGGCAATGTGCGTTGCCGGGTGGAAACCCATTCGGTGGAATCGAGCATTGCCATGGTCGCCGAGGGTGTGGGCATTTCCATCGTCCCCTCGCTGATCGGCAGCTTCATCAATTCGGACAGGGTTCGACTGATCCCGCTCGAGCCTGAATCGTGGAGCGACTACGGCATAATTACCCTGCGAGACTCCCCTCTTTCCAGGCCCATGCTCCGTTTTGTCGAGATGCTGCGCAACGTCCTGTTAAGACAGGCCCGTTTGACAAGGCCCGTGGCGATTGGCGACGACTGAAAAATGAGGATCCACAGACTGGCAGGTTTGTCGCCGATCATGGGCCTGTTTCACCGGCTTGCCTGATCGCAGCCTGCGCTTTGTCCGGGGCCGAGATGGCCAGGATGGGGTGCGGCGGGCTGCGTTAGCGATCGCTCGCAACATGTCTCGGGTTTTGCCGATACCAGTTCCGCTCCATCAGCGCGTTATCCATCATTTTGCGCTCGCCGCAGGCCTGGGGCGCCACGTCCGCCTGGCCCGACCGCTCACTGCGAGCGGCCGAGGCAGATGACACCCGGCTGCGACCGGATGTGTTGGCTCTTTGCGAGCAAGGCCGGCCTACGCTCTCGGTCTCCGCGCAGCTTTACGGACATGCCCCGTTTCATGCATACCAACCGGCGCGGCGCTGGACGGGTGCCTGCCGTTCAGAGCTTCACCCGCACCATCTGGTACGAATAGGGCGGCAGTCTGACGCTGAGCGTATCGCCATCGATCTTGGCGCCATCGCCCTTCTTCGGCGCAACCTCATCCTGCTTCTTGGCCGTA
>JAHJWO010000012.1 GCA_018828145.1 Alphaproteobacteria bacterium
ACCGCCAATCAGCAATTCACCGACATTGGCGCGCGTCTCGAACAGCTGCGCAACCAAGAGGCAGAGGCTACTGCCCGCGCGGCGCAGCTGACGGAAGAAGCGAAAACCGCCACCGCCGCCTTGGCCGATATGCAGACGCAGCTGCAAGCGGCACGCGAGGCGCTCGCCGCGGTGCAGAACCAAACGGCAGAAGCTACCGCGCAGAGCGAAACAGCGGGGGCCGACCTTCTGGCGCTGCAGAAGCAGGTGGCTGATCTCAATGCCCGCCGTGACCAACTGACCATGGAGGTCGAGGGCTACCAGGCGCAGCGTGACGAGTTGCAGCCCCAGGTCGAAGAACTGGCAGCCAATGTAACCGCCCGCGGTGAAGAGCTTTTGGCGCTGGAAGCCAGCATCAGCCAAGCGACATCGGCAGCTGACGCTGCGGTCTGGACGGGCAGATTTGTGGCTAAGGACGGCGACACGCCGACCGGCCTGTCACTGACACTGGGCGAGGACGACCGCTTTGTCATGAGTAATGCCGACGGCCGGAGTGTGGAAGGCAGCTATACCTTGAGTGACACAGAACTCGTCATGTCGGATGCAATTGGCTCGGTCGGCAACGCCAGCTTTCCAATGACCTGCCCAATATCTCAGATGGGCACCGCTTTGCTGGTCGGTGAAGCCGAGGGTTGTGTGCTGGCCGGTCTGCAATTCGACCGAATGCCATAGCTGCGAAGACCATCAGGTCCCCTCGCCGGCAGTAATTCCTTGGGTAGGTCGTCGCGAACGCCCGCTCAAAGAGCGGGGGCGAAGCGGCGGCAATTACACGCCAATCCATGATCCATCGAGATCAGGGACCTCGTAGAGCAGGATCGCTGGCAGCGGCATTGTCTGAGCCGAGGCCCTGCCGATTGGACTACACCTATCCTGCGTCCAACGGCATGCATATCTTTGCAATCCGCCTTGTTCAATTCGGGCAACAACGACCTGAACTGGCGGGCGTCAGAGAGCTTATCGCGTTGTGACCAGACAGCAGCTAGCGGCGCCCTGCCTTCCCAGGTGGAGCACCCTCTGGTCGAAACATGCTTCGCTGGCGGATGCCGGTATCGTCGTGTCCTCGTTGCCGTATGTGAACAAAGCGCATTGCAAGGCATGCAGCCACTGGTTGCGCCATCGACAACCGGGGTCAGTAACGGTCCGCCGACAGGACGTATCGTCTTCTTGGCCCGGTTTGGTTATCGCGAAGGAACACCTGCCAGCCGGGGCAGGGAAGCGAAGCGGGGTCGCCGGTGAAGGTGCTCTGGACGGCGATTTGCAGGGGATGACAACCCTGCCCATTTCGAAGCGCCACAGCACGGCATTGTCGGGAGGGCCGCCCGCTTAAAACAGCCTAGGGGTTTTCGGCAGCGCTCTTTTCGCTCTGGTTGGCTGGCCTCATACCATGCCCAGTGGACAAACCTTCGCCAACAGGATAACTGGTTGTACCAGCAGTCCAGTTAGGAATCGAAATGCACATCCTTGTCCTTGGTGCGGCCGGCATGATGGGTCGCAAACTCACCACACAACTGGTCCGGCAAGCAAAGTTGGGCGAGCGTCCCGTCAGCAAGCTGACCCTGGTTGATGTCGTGGCGCCGGATCGCCCGGATTTCGCAGGGGAAGTGAAATTGCATGCCGCAGATCTCTCGACACCCGGCACTGCCGAGGTCCTGGTCGGTGGTAGGCCCGACCTCATCTTTCACCTTGCCGCAATCGTTTCTGGTGAGGCCGAGGCCGATTTCGAGAAGGGGTACCGCATCAACATGGACGCAACGCGCTCGCTTTTCGAAGCCATTAGGCTCGAAGGCGTTCGCCGCCCATATTACCCGCGTGTCGTGTTTACCTCCTCCATTGCCGTCTTCGGTACGCCGTTTCCCGATGTGATCGATGACGACCACGTGCTAACCCCGCTCACCAGTTACGGTGCCCAAAAAGCGATCGGCGAGCTGCTGCTGGCGGACTATTCGCGACGCGGGTTCTTCGATGGCATTGGCGTTCGCCTGCCGACCATCGTCATCCGACCGGGCAAGCCCAACAAGGCTGCGTCCGGCTTCTTTTCCGGCATTCTGCGAGAGCCGTTACTGGGCCAGGAAGCGGTGCTGCCAGTACCCGACACGGTGCGGCACTGGTTCGCCAGCCCACGAGCGGCCGTCGGCTTCCTGCTGCATGCGGCCGTGATGGACACCGCGCCCCTCGGAATTCGGCGTTCGCTGAACATGCCGGGGATCACCGCCACGGTTGCCGAGGAAATTGCTGCCTTGCAGCGCGCCGCTGGGGACGAAGCGGTGGCGCTGATCCGTAGAGAGCGCGATCCGGTAATCGAACAGATTGTCGCTGGATGGCCGCGGGCCTTTGACCCTGAGCGGGCACTTGCGCTGGGCTTTAGCGGCGACACCTCTTTTGACGAGATCGTACAGATCTATGTCGAAGATGAACTCGAAGGGGCCCGCTCTTGAGAGAGCATTAGCGCCGGCGCAGCTTTTCGACCTGCGCCGGCGTCAGGGGTCGCAAAGCCTGTCCGCGCAGCAGCAGATGCAGCTTGGCCGTTTCCTCGAGTTCCTCTGTGGCATATTGGGCCTCGCGCAGCGTTGTGCCGGCAACGACCGGGCCATGATTGGCGAGAAGGACCGCATGGTGCCTGCCCGACAGGCTTTTGACCGCCAGCGCCAGCTCTTCATCACCCGGCGCAAAATAGGGCACCAGCGGCAAGGTCCCCACTCGCATCACGTAATAGGCTGTCAGCGGTGGCAGCACGTCGTGGCGATCGACATCGGCAAGAATGCTCACAGCCACTGCGTGCGTCGAATGCAGGTGGACCACGGCCCCCGCAGAGGGGCGTTCACAATACATGCAGCTATGCAGAAATGCTTCCTTGGTCGGTTTGTCGCCGTCGATATGGGTTCCGTCGGGTGCGAGCCTTGAAAGGCGCCCCGGATCGAGGTCACCGAGGCTGGCATTTGTGGGCGTCATGATCATGCCGCCGTCGCCGAGCCGCACACTGATATTGCCGGTCGATCCTGCCGTCAGCCCTCGGTTGAACAGGGACGCACCGACGGCACAGATCTCATCGCGAACCCGGCTGGCCTCCGACACGATTGCGGTCATTGCAAAAGATCCCAAGCCTTGAGGAAGAAGTCGTCGGTGCCGAAATTGCCAGACTTCAGAGCCAGCGCAAAATTTCGACCTTCGCCCGATGAAAGCGTCCAGGGCACGCCTGGGTCGATCTCGGGCCCAATCTGCAGCGCCGTCACGCCCAGTGACTGGATCACCGCTCCTGAGGTTTCCCCACCGGCAATGAGGAACCGCGTGAACCCCCGTTGCGCGAGCATCTGCGCCAGTTGCCCCATGAACTGCTCTATCATTTCACCTGCAATGGTGGTGCCGTAGGTTTTCTGGACGGCGCGGACCTGTTCGGGGTCGGCGCTGGAATAGACGAGCGGGACCAAACCATCGCTGTTGCGCTCAACGAAGTCCGCTGCCTCCGAAACGGTGATCTGGTTCTCGGCGATTTGCGCGGCCTCTACCTGCAGGGCGGGAGTCCCGCGCGAGCGGGCAAGATCAATCTGTCGTCGGGTTGCCGCCGAACAGGAGCCGGCGAGGATGGCGGCACGACCCTGCGGGGCGGCCATCGCATTGGCTGGGGTCGAAGCCCGCAGCAGGCCGGCCTGCGCATAGACGTCCGGCAGGCCTAATGCGACCCCCGATCCGCCCGTAATCAGCCGCAACCTGCTGGCGGCAGCAGCGATTGTGCGCAGGTCGGCGTCGCTGATGGCATCGACGATGGCGATACCCTCGACGGCTTCGAGCCTTGCGCGCAATGCTTCGGTGCCTGCGCGAACGCACCCATGTTCGACCAGGACGACCGCTCGAGCCGTCTGACGGCCCAGAACACGGACCAGGTTGGCATCGCGCATCGGGGTGAGCGGATGGTCCTTCATCGGACTGTCGCTGAGCAGCACATCGCCCACGAACAGATGGCCCTGGTAAACCGTGCGTTTGTTGGTCGGAAAGGCAGGGCAGGCGAGCGTGCGGCTTTCCCCCAGCAGCGCGAGCAAGGCGTCGGTTACCGGCCCGATATTGCCCGCGTCCGTCGAGTCAAATGTGGAGCAGTATTTGAAAAAGAGCTGTCGCGCTCCAGCAGCGAGCAGTGCCTCGCCGGCGGTGATCGACATAGCGACCGCTTCAGAGGCGGGGATAGTGCGCGACTTGAGCGAAACGACCACTGCATCGGCGTCGGCGAACTGGGCCCCTGATGGCGGAACACCCACTACCTGGAGCACTTTCATGCCGCCACGTGTCAGTGTCAGCGCCAGATCCGTTGCACCGGTCAAGTCGTCGGCAATTGCACCAAGCAGCATGATAGGCTGGCTCCCGTTTAGTGAGACAGGCCGCTAGCGTCGATCGACGCTGGTCTCGGCGATGGCTTCCAGCGTCGTGCGGTGAATGCGGTCAAGATGGTGCTGCATCGCTTCGGCAGCTGCCGTGGGATCCCGCTGCTCAAAGCCATCGAGAATATCGATGTGGTCGGCAAGGCTCAGGCTCACCGACCCTTGGCGCAACAGCACATGCCGACGATATTCCATGCCAAAGCTGAACAGCTGACGCAGGAAGCCCGCCACCAGTTCGTTGCCGCTGGCCTGGTAAATCGCGTCGTGGAACTCGGCATCGGAAATCTGGAAGCGGATGGTATCCTCCAGCATTTCGCGTTGTGCATCCACGAGCCGACGCAGCCGGGCAATCCCGTCATCGTCAATGCACTCAACCGCAGTTCGTATCACCGGAAGCTCTATCATGAGCCGGGCATGGTAGACCTGGTCTGCCGATTGGCCGGACAGGACCGGCTGGGTCACGCTGTTGTAGGACGAGAACCCTTCTGTTCGGGCAATTCGCGTGCGGCTGCCCTGCGAAATTTCCACCATGCCGATTGCCGCCAGCATTTGTATGGCGCCGCGTACGGTTTCGCGGCTGACCTCGAGGGTTGCCGCAAGTTCACGCTCGCTTGGGAGTTCGTCCCCCGTGCGCAGAATGCCGGCTTGCACCATGGCGGCGAGGCGGTGACTCACCTGCTCACGGATCGTGAGCTTGGAGAGGCCGCTCTTGATATTCTGCAAATTGAGTGGTGCGTCCATCTCGCTCACCTGCCGAGTTTGCTCCTGGAAATCAATATGAACGATACCAGGCAGGAGGTCTAGTGGTCTTATGGCCGGACCAGTTGACAAGTTGCGGTGTCTGATGTTTGGTGGGTCTCGTTCGGTGGGGATGACGGAGGAAGCAAGCCATGAAGCCACGTCTGGCAGTTGTGTTGGGAGATCCCGCGGGAATTGGTCCTGAGCTGGTCGCGAAACTTCTCGCCAAGCCGGAAAACCGCGAGAAGGCGGATATCCTGCTCATCGCGGACCGCGACGAGGTAGAAGAGGGCATGCGCATTGCCGGGCAGCGCTTCAGCTACCAAGTCGTATCGGGTGAAGTCAGCTTCGGGTCGGGAGGCGGCATTCTCCTGGAAGATTTCACGGGCTCGGCGAAACGGCCATTCCAGCGGGCAACCTCTACCGAGAGTTGCGGCCGCTACTGCCTTGAAACGCTAGAGCGTGCGGTGGACCTGACCCGGGCCGGCGTGACCGACGGGGTGTTGTTCACACCGCTTAACAAGAATTCCATGCATCAGGCCGGCCTTCCCCACGAAGATGAAAGCCAGTGGTTTGCAGCCATGCTTGGCGTCACCGGGCCGCATGGCGAGCTGAACGCACTCGATAACCTGTGGACCAGCCGGGTGACGAGCCATGTGGCGCTCAAGGACGTCTCCGGGCTGATTACCAAGGAGCGCGTCATCGCCGGCATCGAGCTGGCGCACAAGACGCTGGTCGCCGCGGGCGTGGCCCGGCCGCGTATCGGCGTATGCGGGCTCAATCCCCACAACGGCGAGAATGGCAGCTTCGGGCGTGAGGAGATCGACGTGATCGGTCCGGCTGTGGAGGAAGCCAGGAGCCGAGGCCTTCCTGCCAGCGGCCCCTTCCCGGCGGACACGATATTCCTGCGGGTCAAGGATTTTGACGCAATCGTCACGATGTACCACGACCAGGGACAGATCGCGATGAAGCTGATGGGTTTTTCGCGTGGCGTCACCGTTCACGGTGGGCTGCCGATCCCCATCGCCACGCCCGCTCATGGGACGGCATTCGACATCTATGGTCAGGGCAAGGCCAATCTCGGCGCAACCCAGGCGGCTTTCGACATTGTTGTTGCCCAAAGTCGCAGTCGCAACCGTATCGCCGCGTAGATTTCGCCGCTGGGCGCCCGACACCGAACCACATGCAACGGTTTGAAACCTGCTGCCCGGACCATCCGCGGCAGCGAACAGACTACCAACCTGCCGAGGAGGGCAGCTCACATGAAGAAGACCTCAATCACTCTAGCCGTGGCCGCGACACTGCTATCCACCGTTGGCGCCTTTGCGCAATGGGTTCCCGAGCGCCCCGTGGAGTTCGTCGTCGCTTCCGGTCCGGGTGGCGGAACCGACAATTTCGCCCGCACTATTCAGTCGGTGATCGCCCAGCACAATCTGATGGATCAGTCCGTGGTCGTGCTGAACAAGGGAGCGGGTAGTGGCGCTGAGGCCTTCCTCTATGCCAAGGCCAACAATGCCAACCCTCACAAGCTGATCTTTGGCACCAACAACGTCTACCTGCTGCCCCACGTGGCCAAGATGGCTTACACCTCAGAGGACCTCGTGCCGGTGGCGGCACTGGCACTGGACGAGTTCCTCATCTGGGTCAAGGCGGACGCTCCCTATGCGGACGCAGCGGAATTCATCGCAGCAGCCAAGGCCAATCCAGGCTCACTCCCGGTTGGCGGCAGCCAGTCCAAGGATACCGACGAGACCCTTGTCGCCCTGATCGAGCAGAAGACCGGCGCCGAGTTCAAGTACGTGCCCTATAACGGTGGCGGCGAAGTGGGCGTGCAACTGGCCGGCGGCCACATCGCTGCCAACGTCAACAACCCCAACGAGAATCTTGGCCAATGGCAGGCCGGTGCGATCAAGCCGCTTTGCGTCTTCAGCGACCAGCGCATGGCCGAGAGCGATCCGGTTCACGGCGACACCGGCTGGCACGACATTGCGACCTGCACCGAGGCGGGCATCGACATCTCATCCTACCAGATGCCGCGTACCGTCTGGCTGCCGGCTGGCGTTTCCGATGAACAGTTGGCCTTTTATGTCGACCTGATGCAGAAGGTCAGCGAGACCCCCGAGTGGCAGGAATATGTTGCCAACACCTCCCAGACCGGCCGCTTCCTGGCCGGCGAGGAACTCTCGGCCTTCATCGACAACAGCGAAACCAGCACGGTTGAAGTCTTCAAGGCCGAAGGCTGGACTGCGCAGTAAGCGTCCCCCCGACCGGGGCAGGCCTCATTGGCTTGCCCCGGCTGCTCTAACCAATGCGGAGACCGTGGTCCATGGTGATCAAGCGCATCCATATGGAAGTCCTCGTCGCCTGTCTGCTCGCCCTAGGGGGTGTCGCCGTGGCCGGTGGATCGCTTGAACTGGGTGTCGGCTGGACGGATTCAGGACCTGATGCGGGGTATTTCCCATTCTATGTCGGCTTGCTGCTCGCCATAGCCGGCTTTGCCAATGCTATCTGGACGGTCATTCTTCACCGCGGTGAAACCGAGATCTTCATCGACTCCGAGCAAGCCAGGCGCCTTTTGAGTTTCCTGCTGCCGATGACCGCTTTCGTGATCGTTACGCTCCTGCTCGGACTCTATGTCGGCGCCGCGCTCTACCTGTTTTACGTTGCCTGGCGGCAAGGGAAGTACAATCCGTTCTGGGCGGCCGGTCTGGGCATCGGCTTTGCCATCTCGCTCTTTGTAGTCTTCGACACACTGTTCAAGGTTCCGCTGCTCAAGGGTCCGCTAGAGGCCTTCCTGAAAATCTACTGACCGGCCTGTACGGGACGAGGAGGACGACCATGGAAAATTTCGGACTGTTGATGGAGGGCTTTCAGGTCGTCCTCACCCCCACCCATCTTGCCATCATGGTGATCGGTGTGATGCTGGGGCTGGTCGTCGGCGTCCTGCCCGGACTGGGCGCTCCGAACGGCGTCTCCCTGCTGATCCCGCTAACCTTCACCATGGACCCGGTGTCGGCGATCATCCTGCTGGCCAGCATGTATTGGGGCGCCTTGTTCGGCGGATCGACCACTTCCATTCTGTTCAACATCCCCGGCGAGCCATCGTCGGTGGCAACGACCTTCGACGGCTATCCCATGGCTCAAAAAGGCCAGAGTACGCGGGCGCTGACGCTGGCGTTCATGTCCGCAGGCATTGGCGCTTTGGTCGGGGTGGTCGTCATCACCTTGTTGTCGACATGGGCTGCCGGCTTTGCTCTGCGATTTGGGGCGCCGGAGTATTTTTCGGTCTATTTCCTCGCCTTCTGCGCCTTTATCGGCATGGGGAGTTCGGCGCCGCTCAAGACGATCATTTCCCTGCTTGTGGGCCTCGCGCTGTCCACCGTGGGCATGGATACCATCACCGGAACGCTCCGGCTCACCTACGGCCTGAACGAACTGATGGGCGGCGTCAGCTTCCTGGTGGTGGTTATCGGCCTGTTCGGGATCGGAGAAATCCTGATGACTGTGCAGGACGGGCTTCATTTCCGTGGTGTTGCGTCCCGTATCGACCTGCGCGACGTTTTCCGCACCATCGCCGAATTGCCGCGCTACTGGGCAACGCTGCTGCGCTCGTCTGCCATCGGTGTCTGGATGGGCATCACCCCAGGCGGACCCACGGCCGCATCCTTCATGAGCTATGGTGTGGCACGCCAGTGGTCGCGACCAGGCGAGCCGTTCGGAAAGGGACGCCCCGAGGGCATTGTCGCGCCCGAAACGGCCGATCACTCTGCTGGCACCTGCGCCATGTTGCCCATGCTGGCCCTGGGCGTGCCGAGTTCGGCCACGGCCGCGGTGATGATGGGTGGGCTGATGATCTGGGGCCTGACGCCGGGGCCGATGCTTTTTGCCACCAAGCCCGATTTCGTCTGGGGGCTCATCGCCTCGATGTACATCTCCAACATCGTCGCCGTCGTGCTGGTCATGGCGACCGTGCCCCTGTTTGCCGCGCTGCTGCGCATACCCTTTGCCGTCATCGGGCCAGTCATTGTCGCGATTTGTTTCGTGGGCGCCTATACGGTCAGCAACGCGACGTTCGATCTCTGGCTGGTCCTGTTGTTCGGCGTGATCGGTTATGTCTTCAGCAAGCTCAGCTATCCCTTGGCCCCGCTGGTGCTTGCCATGGTGCTTGGCCACAAGGCCGAGAATTCGTTCCATCAGTCGATGATCCTGTCGGACGGCTCGCTGGACGTCTTTTGGTCCAATCCACTGGTTGGCTCGATCATGACGCTGGCTCTGCTTCTCGTGATCGTTCCCCAGGTGGTGAAGCTCATCGCCAGGCTTCGCAACCGCGGCACCCTGCGGTCGGCCCACTAGATTCCCTTCCTGAAGGCGCTAAAGCAATGAATTTTCATACCTATTTCGCGGCGTCAAACCGCACGATGCCAGTGCAGACCTGCATCGTCGGCACTGGCGGCTTCGGGCGCAGTTTCCTGACGCAAGGCCTGCGCGTGCCGTTGATGCAGACCAGGGTGGCAGTGGATGTCTCGGCCGAGACAGCCGCGGCGTCGATGCGCGCAGCTGGAATTGCGGCTGCCGATATCAGCATCTGCGAAACGCCGAAGGCGGCGCGGCTGGCCTGGGATGCAGGCAAGTTCATCGCGGCAAGCCGGCTCGAGACGGTGCTCGATCTGCCCATTGAGGTTGTTGTCGAGGCCACTGGCCACCCCGAGGCGGGCGCCCGTCACACCCGGATGGCCATCGAAGCAGGCCACCACGTGGCCCTGGTCTCCAAGGAAGTCGACAGCGTCGTTGGTCCCGAGCTTGCGCTTCAGGCCAGGCGCCGCCAGAAATTTGTGTCGCCGGTGGACGGTGATCAGCCCAGTCTGCTGATCGGCCTTGTCACCTGGGCCGAAGTGATTGGCCTCGACATTATTGCCGCCGGCAAGTCGAGCGAATACGATTTCGTCTTTGATCCCGCGGCGCAAACTTTGACAAGCAACGGGCGGACGATCGCAGCGCCGGAATTTGCAGGCTGGCTCCAGCTGGGGTCCCGGGACTGTGCCGCGGTCGCCGCCGGTCGAGCGGTGGCGGCGTCGGCATTGCCGCAACGTGCCGTGCCCGACCTTTGCGAGCTCACCGTCGTTGCCAATGCCACCGGGCTCATGCCGGACCGGTCAGATCTGCACGCCCCCATTGCGGCCATCGGCGAAGTGGCCGACTTCCTTGCCACCGAGGCCGATGGTGGGCTGATGTCAGGCACGCGTCGGCTCGATGTGTTCCACTGCCTGCGCTTGCCTGGCGAGGTTAGCTTTGCCGGTGGCGTCTTCGTCGTTGTGCGCTGCGACGACGAGGCCACCTGGACCATGTTGCGCGAGAAGGGACATGTTCTCAGCCGATCGGGTCGCACCGCCATGCTCTATCTGCCCAGACACCTGCTGGGGCTGGAGGCGGCCACCAGCGTGCTTGAAATGGTCTTGCGCGGGGTGTCCAGCGGCGCCCAGGATCCCCATCATCACGCCGACCTGGTGGCGCATGCCGATGCCGATTTGCCGGAAGGTACGGTTCTAGCGATGGGTGGACATCACCACTCGATCGAAAACGTCTCGGCACGCATGGTCCCTGCGGGTCCTCTCGGACCGGATTCGGCTGTTCCGTTCTACCTGGCTGCTGGCACGCGTCTGGTACGCCCGGTCGCCAGCGGCACAGCAATTCGCCTTGCCGATGTTGCGATCGACAAGGATTCCGAACTGTGGCGCCTGCGCGCCCGACAAGACGCCAGTTTCTTTCCTGGATAGTGACTGCACGAAAAGCTGCAGTCGCGTCAGAATACCAATCTGAGGTGTGAAAATGACAGGCAAGACCGCAATCGTGACCGGTGCGGGGACGGGCGTTGGCAAAGCCATCAGCAGGGCTCTGCTCGCTGATGGCTTCAAGGTCGCCCTGTTTGGACGGCGGCGGGACGTCCTGGAAGCGGCGGCTGCCGAGCTTGATGCGGATGGGGCCTGCACTCTTGCCCTGCCTACTGACATTGCGGATGCCAAGGCGGTGCAGGACGCGTTTGAAGCCGTGTTTGCCCGGTGGGGGCGTGTCGATCTTCTGGTCAACAATGCCGGAGTTAACGCCCCCTTGGTGCCGCTTGAAGAAACGACGCCGGAGCAATGGCACAATGTGGTCAATTCCAACCTGACCGGTGCATTTTTCTGCACGCAGTCGGCTTTCCGGATCATGAAGGCACAGAAGCCGGGGGGAGGGCGCATCATCAATAACGGCTCGATCTCCGCGACGACGCCACGGCCCTGGTCGTCCCCCTATGCCGCCACCAAACACGCGATTACGGGTCTCACCAAGGCAACCGCGCTGGATGGGCGTCCGTTCAGCATCGCCTGTGGGCAGATTGACATTGGCAATGCTGGAACGGACATGACAACCACCATCTCCAGGGGCGTGCTGCAGGCCGACGGTTCGACTGCTGCCGAGCCCACCATCGACGCCGATCACATCGCCCGGGCCGTAAGCTACGTGGCCAGTTTGCCGCTCGATGCGAACGTTCTGACCATGACGGTGATGGCTACGCAGATGCCCTTCGTCGGTCGCGGATAGCCCCCGTCGCTCTTACCCTCGTCACCGTCACAGGGGCCTTCATCTGGCGGCGGCGAGGACACGCTGAACCTGTCCGAGTTTTAGGGCAATGGCCTGCTGCGCGCGTTCGATGTCGAAACCCTTGTTGCGGTCGGCACTCTGATCTTCGACATCGGCGCCGATAAGTTCGGTGTCGTCCCGAGCGGTCGGCCTCGGCCCGGACCTGGGGCCGAGGGCGCCATGGCCGCGCCATCCCCGGCCATTCGGGGGGGCGGGGTGGGACGATGGGGCTGGAAGGCCGTGGCGGGCAGTTGCAGGCCAGGCCGTCTGCGCGGCGGGGTCAGCCACGCCGTTGCGCACACTTCTCTGCCGAGACCCTGGGCCTGGAGCGAATGCTCGATAACTGCGGCGCCCACGGGGCGGAATTGGCATCGGCAAGGCCGGCGGCCGGGCGGCGAATGAACGATAACGCGCTGCGTCACCCCCCCGCTGCATGGCTCATCCCCGAGCGGAAACACCCCATCAGCTCGCCGCGCCAGATCGCTTGGCCGGACCTTGAGCCACTGCCAATTGCGGCGGTGCCTTCCGCCATTCCTGACAAGCTCATTGGTGCGTGCATGGAAGCTCTCGCGCTATGTCAACCCTCACGGCATCCCGCCTGATGACCGGCATAGCGCCGTCGCGCATCTCGTTTCGATTCCCCCTTCTTCGTTAGAGTAACCTGCCGACAATTGTAAATTTTTACGTGCTGCTCCACCCACTCCTTCATTCTCCTGTGGCGCTTCACCTGCAGCCGGGGCGGGGTCGACAATCCCTGTCTGCAGCCAGACAGAAGAAGACCCCAACCAAGCGCGACATGGCGGGGCTTAACACTTTGGCGTATCGGCCGGGGCGTGCCGATCATGTCAGTTCCGCGACGGGCAATCACCAGATGAAAACGGGGGAGGGCTCAATGGCCGCTGACGACCGAGCCGATACCGCTGAAACTCTGTCACAAAAGCTGGGGAAACCTCCTCCATCACGTTGATGCATGGTTGCGACTAAAGCCCTGCATCTGTCTAGTGTCGCATCACTCAAGTGCGCGTTGTGCGGGGCCAGCAGGTGAATACGGCGATAGAAATAGAGCTGCTCGCTGTACTCGAAAAGCTGTCCCCAGACGACCTCCACGAAGCACTGTCCATACTCCTCGGCCGGCTGCACGTTGAAGAAGACCTGGCCGCGGAAACGCTTCATACCGATGCGATTGGGTGCGACGCGACGCTCAGCTTAGCTCCGAGTGTAAGGGCTGAAACGCTTAATTAGCCACCGTTCAGGAATGGGCCCAGGGATTGACTTCCGAGACGGCGACCACCCCGAAGACTTTCTCCGCCCCTAGTGCCTGCCCGTGCGCAAAGATGGGCCCCACCCGCCCTAGTATACGGGACCATAGCTGCCGCCAGTCGCCCTTGGCATGAACGCGGACATGTCCGACCGCCAGGCGATATCGTCGGGGCTTGGACTGCGCGCCGAACTCCGGAATTGCGATCCGACAGCGAAAGAAGAGCGGCTTTGCCAAGGTGCGGCCTGAGATGAACGGACAATCGTAAATCAGCCGAGCACGTGCTTCTCTGCCGTTGCAAAGTCAAGTGCGATCGAATGAAGACGCTCCTGCAAGTAACGCATTCGAGTAATGTCGCTTTGGATGCCGATATAGTGCGTCGCTCTGCCCGAAGGATCCTTCACCGGCGTCAGTGAAAGCCGGTTCCAGAATGGAGTGCCGTTCTTCCGGTAGTTGAACACGTCGACGATCAAGGGGGCGCCACCTGCAATTGCGGCCCTCATTTGGGCTACAGCGTCCGAGCTGGTATCCGGCCCTTGAAGAAAGCGACAATTACGCCCGATGACCTCCCCGCGCTCATAACCGGTCATTTTCTCAAAGCCGCGATTCACGTAGACGAGTGGTGCATCGGGCGTTCGAATATCGGACAACGTCAAAGCTTGGATCGAGGGATCGAGCTGTGTGTCAGAAATGTCGTGGCCCGTAAGGGCGTGCTTTATGATCGTCATGTTCAGTTGACCTGATGAAAGCGGTTCTAATGTCCGTCTATGGCTGTGATAACACAAGTTTGGGTGGAGAGCCGAATGCCCGCGCGATGGCGACCGGGAGCGACCACCGCGGCGTGGTCGGCTATAATTTGCAGGCGGCTGTGGACACCAAGCACCATATCGTGGTCGCCAATGCGGTGACGAACCGTGGCCATGACCGGTCGAATCTGCTGGAGATGGCCAAGGCTGCCCAAGCTCAAGCGGTGGTGAGTCCACCAGATAGTTCGGCGCGGCCACGACGTGATAGTTGGTGCCCATTAGCCTTGGAGACGACGTAGTCCACCTCGACCACCGCGCGAGTCGAATGGCAGGTCGATCCGCTCGCCACCAGGTCGACGTTGCTGTCAGCGAGAGCCCTTCAATCCGAGCTTCGGCGGCCGCAATGCTGCCAGCTGGGGAACGATCACCCGCTGGCCAAAGGCAACGGACGTTGAATGGCGCAGCAGGCCAGGCGGTTCGGACTGGATCGCTCGGAACCTCCTCCGCGGCGCGCTCGAGTTCTTCGGGCAACGGTGCGACGCGAGCGAGATAGATCTCGCCGGCTTCCGTCGGTTCCATCCGGGGTGCGCGCAACAGGCGAAACGTCAGCTCCTCCTAGATCGCTGCGATAAAACGGCCATGGCTGTCGGGCTACCGCGGCGAAGCTGCCACTGCGCGCGACCTAGCGCCCCACTCGCCCTTGCCCCCCTGCTAACGTACAATCAAACGGCTTGGACCGAAACATGTGAGAAGCCCCACTATGATCAGCGGTGGGTTCGGGCCCAGTGCCTTCTCGGCTAATCGGTTCGGGCCGGAATTGAGCGGAGGCCAGTCAGCGCCGGTTAATCTGCTGATCCGAGATATCGCCCGATTACAAGGACGCGGCATGGCTGGCTGTCCACCAGTAAAACGGCGGCGGAATATCCTCTGGAGCCGGGACGGTCCCAGCATCGCGGGGATCATCCTCATTGGGCTCCGTCGGAAACTGGAATGGATCCTGACCTGGATTTTCCACATCAGGCCGTGGCGGGAAAACTTCGGGCTGAAGCTCGAGCGGTGGGAAGGCCCATGATCCGTCTCCGAATTGATATCCACCATCGGTTGGAAAGAAGTCGAGTTCCGGAGTGATTGCCTGGCCGAACAGCGCAAAAAGGTCAGAGGGCTTGAGACCTCGGGCCGCCCCTTACTTGGAGCGCCATCACTTTCCATATGCCAGATGGGTGTGGCAAGACCGGCTGCAGCGTAGGCCATCGCCGATGCCGTGATCGAGAGAATCGCGCTGATCTCAGGTTGATGGTCCAAGTTAATGACTCCTTGTGACCATGCATTACACAATGAGCGTCGGAGACAGTCAGGTTCACGTATGGGAAAGCAGCCCCCCCCAGAAGCCCCGAAAGAAGATGTCTGGCGACATGCAATCGATCGAGCCAAGCTCGGGTTGTGGGACTGGGACCTGCGAACGGATCACTGCTACTATTCGGCAAGCTGGTTCGAAATGTTGGGCTATGCCGAAGGCGAGTTGGCCCAAACCAGTGATCTGTGGCTAAACCTCACGCATCCTGATGACAGGGAACGGGCCATCCGCAGCGGCGAAGGCCACCTGTCCGGTGCTATCAGCAGCATCGAAACCGAGTTGAGGCTGAGACACAAGGGCGGCAGTTGGATCTGGGTTCTTGATCGAGGGGGAGTGATCGAATGGGACAGCGAAGGGCGTCCCGTGCGCGCTGTCGGCGTACAAA
>JAHJWO010000013.1 GCA_018828145.1 Alphaproteobacteria bacterium
CCAAAACACGAAAGGAAAAACCCGCCCCTTGACCGCCCCCGCGTCGCGGGAAACTATCGTCCAACCGGGTCAGTTCTCAATGACAATCCCGGGTCAAATCCTGGCGACAATCAACAGCCTACGGGGTTCCGGACAAGGCAATCTGCATCCATGTCGCAGCGCGCAGTCCAATACAGGCGGCGGAAATTGTCTTGGGCGAAACCCTCGCAAGGCAGGGCCCTGTGAGCAAGTTGAGGGCACTGGTCTGGAAGCTGGCTGAGGACTACACGCCCGTTAGCATTCGCCTGTTCATTCCCTGACAGGCCGCATGCGGTTCCAGTGGTAGCCTTGATTGTGACGTCCGCTGCTAAGCCTGTCCGCTGCTCATTGCCAATTGTCGACCAATTCCTGCATCGTCTCCAATACCGCATCTTGGCTATAGGGTTTGGCGACGAACAGAGCACCCGGAGGAAGCGCATGCACGTCCACGTCAAGGCGACCGGATGTGACCATGATCTGCACGAGCGGCCATCGATCATGGACGATCGCCGCCAGCTCAAGTCCATCCATGCCGAGGCCCATGTTGATATCCGTGAACATCATTCCGATGGCGCTATGGCCGGTCAACATGGCCAGTGCCTCAGCGGCGTTGCTAGCTTCCAAAACCTCGAATCCCTCCTCTGCCAGAGAGCCACTCATGCCCATTCGCACCAGGGCGTTGTCTTCAACTATGAGCACGACGACAGCTGGAACGTCACAGAGATCGCCCCAGTCCGGGTCCCAAAGAGTGCGGTCGCCGCTCACAACCAACCGCGTGCGGTACCGGTCCGCCATGGCGATGCCGGCAACCATGGCAAGATGGACAGGAAGACAGGACTGCAGATCGCGGATGTCGCTGCGATTGTTGAGATGGCGCCGGATTGGTCCTCTTACGTCACCCCGAGTGGAACCGTTCAGGGTCTTGAAGAGATGAAGCGTTACGGAGACGTCGGACGATACCGTCATGTAGCGGAATGACTTCATGCCACCGCTCCTTTATGTCGCCAGGCGACAGGCACCGGCGTCAGGCTGTAACCCGCCGAGGCTCGTTTACGTTCCACAGTCGGCAGGGGCGCCAGGGAACTGTGATGCCCTTACGCGGTACGACTGGTCGACGATCCATTGGCGGAGGAAAGTCATCGGGTGGCGGCGTGACGTCCGGATCCCGCGGTTCGGGATAGTTCGGTTCGAACGGACCAGGCTCTTCTTCAGGCAAGGAATCTGGATTGCCATCCGGCAACCTGTTCGGGTCTGCATCTCGGTCAGGATCGATGGGGGGAAATGCCATTGTGGATCTCCATGCTGCTGACTGCGCTATGTGGACCTATCGGGTGCAGTGTGCCCTCCGTCCGCCGAATTTCCTCGAGCCGGTCTGGGTTGCGAGTTGCGAAGCAGATGGTCTGCTTGGCGTTCACGCAGGCAACGTTCGAGAGAAATGAACCAAAACTCCTGTTCTCGGCCCCATGGCCGCCCGGCCTGCTCCCAGAGAAAGTAAGCGGTTTCCCTGACGTGGCGGTCAAATTCCCGGTCGATGAACGGTTCGTGTGCCTCTTCCATTCTCACCTCCCGTACGGGATGCTCCGCCCCTGCTCGAGACGGAGCTGCTTGTCACATGGCGCTGGCGGTAAACCTGCCCTCGTCGCAGAGCTCAACTGTCAACTTGTTAAGATCGATCTTAGTACCATCCTCAAGCCAGCCTTCGAGAGAGGCCGTGTCCGTTGTCGAAGCGGCATCTGTCTTGGTGGTATCAGGGGTGACTGTTGTGGAGCTGGCTGTCGTGGCGGTCGTCTTGCGCAGCTCGTCGCATTTGGCTTGAACCTCTGCAACCTGATCTGTTGGGACAGCCTTGCCGCCGATCATGTGCTCTTCCTGCGCGAGGGAAATGCCGGGGAATGCCACCGCGGAAACAATCGCAGCGACCGACAGAAGTGATCTGACATTCATTGCATATCTCCTTTGATGACCCCTTTGGCGTGGGGCAACATCGTTAACGTCCGTTCCGCACGCGAGTTGCCCCTAACCGATAATGTGATCAAAAAGGAACCACGTGGTCCGCCCGTTATCTGTCCCTACGGTTTCACCATCATTGCGAACTGGTCGCGGCCAACCAGCCTTCGCCATTTTCGTTGACCTTTTTTGCGTCCGCTCACTCCAATATTTCGTCCAGAACCGGACTGGCTGCACTCCACCCCATTGCAGCCGAAAAGTTGCGTTAAGCAACTTCCGCAGCTCAATGCTGACTGGAGAGCGAGCTAGAGGACGACGGTGTAGGCCAGTGAAAACACGGCAATTAGCGCGATGGCCCATACTGCAAAGTCGATAAGGCGTTCCCATTCGCGCCTTTGGTTCAAGTTGACGATTGAAGGGTAATTTTCATGTTCCGACGGCCGAGTGACCGCCGTATCAGCTTGCTTCTTCCACTTCAGGTTCTTCGGGTCACCAAGCGCATGGTCGACGCGAAACCGCTGTGGAGGATCACCCCATTTCAGGCGCCTGAACGCAAAGAGGTTTGACCCTTGGCGCTGTGCCTCGATCTTGGGTTGCCTGTTCATGAGAAAACACTGCCCGGAGAGGGCAGCATCGTCCAGAGCACCGAGGCTCCATCCTTAATCAGACACCAACGCGTTTAGTTGTTTGCCTTAGATGGAGATCTCTTCTTCCTCGCTGGCACGACCGGTTTGACCGAGGCCTTACGGCCCAGTCCGTTGGACTTTGCCAGTGCAGATCGTGTTGCGGCATAGTCTGGTGCGACCATCGGGTAATCCTTCGGCAGGCCCCATTTGGCGCGGTATTGATCAGGCGTCATGCCGAGGCCAGCGAGATGCCGCTTCATTGATTTGAACTTCTTTCCGTCATCCAGGCAGATGATGAAATCCGGCGTGACCGACTTTTTGATCGGCACCGCAGGCTTTAGTTCTTCAGTCTGCGGCTCGGCGGAGGCCGACGAGAGTGAACGCATTGCGCTGTGGGTGCTTGCGATCAGCGCTGGCAGGTCTGTTGGAGAAACCGCATTATTCGATACATAGGCAGAGACGATTTCGGCAACCTGCTCCATGCGGATAGCATCGGTCATGCTGCGTTCAGTAATGTCATTCATTGACGGGGCTTTCTCTCGCAAAACCTGGAAACTCTGCCCAGCATGGGGTGGTTGGTCTACTGCCTAGGCTGCTTCAGGTTCTTCATTGGCTAAGAGACCATTAGCACATCAGGAGAAACGTCCAGCGCCTTTGCGAGTTTCTCCACGACATCCAAGCTCACGTTGCGCTGACCGTTTTCGACCTCGCTGAGGTAGGCGCGTTTCACCCCAGCCTCAAAGGCCAGTTGCTCTTGCGTCCAGCCTTTGTCTTTGCGGGCCTGGCGCACATTTTGGCCAAACGTCTCGATCAATGTCATGTCCGCAAACTCTGTTGCGGTCGGCTGCTTCTCTATCCCCTATAGGGGACAATCCGGTTTACACCTGTGCCATCTGACACTATTGTCCCTGATAGTGGACATTTGATGGTGAGGCGCACATGCGAGGCTTGGTGTTGGCGGCGATTTTGGTTGTAACGATTGGTGGGGTTGGCGTTGCTGCTGACCAAGCAGCGCCTGTGATAATGGACCATTCAGGTCCGACCCAAGCCAGCGTGATCAATCCCTATGAGCTGCTTGACCTGACACCCGAGCAGCTAGCCGAACGCTTCCCCAATTTGCCGGCGGCAGAACTCGACAAGCTGGTGTTCAAGATAGCCGACATCAACTCCATGCGCACGCTGCCGCGCTGACCCCATAGCAGGCGAACAGATCCCTCTGCACGCTTGCTGACTTGCCCTGTTGGTTCGACGCCTGTCCAGCCAGCAGGGTATTGTTGGTTTAATAGCACGCAACTAGCACGTAAGAATTGTGGTGCTGATATATATGACTAAAATAGCGGTTTGCTCCGCATCATAATCCGTGTGTCCCCAGTTCAAATCTGGGCTTCGCTACCATTTCAAACCCCCGGGAAACCGGGGGTTTTTTGTTTTCTGGCCCTGTACGATGGGATGCGACGCGGCGGCTGCGCGGGGTGCCTTTGCCTGTTGCGGCGGGAGACTATCGGGGAGACACTGCCAAGTTGGGGCACCAGACGGCGGCGACGCGCCGGCGGAGTTCATTCCGGGGAGCAGTGCATGGCCGATGGGAATGGCGGTTTCGTCCTCACGCTCAATGGCGGTTCGTCGAGCCTGAAGTTCGCGTTCTATGCGGCCGGACAGGCGGCGCCGGACATGCGCGGGCAGTTTGACCGGCTGGGCCGCGCCGGTACCACATTCCGGGTGCGGCGGGCGGATGCGCGGCAGGAGGAATTGCCGGTCGAGGCCAAGGATCATGCCGGCGCGCTCGCCTATCTGTTCGACTGGCTCGACACGACGATGGCGCAAGCCAAGCTCGTCGCAATTGGCCATCGCATCGTCCATGGCGGGCCGCGATACCGCAGCCATAGTGTGGTGGATGATGCGCTGGTCGAGGAACTTGGGCGCATCGTGGACTATGCACCCGAACACCTGCCGGCCGAGATCGCGATGCTGGAATTCTGTCGCGAGCGGCATCCGGGCGTGCTCCAGCTCGCCTGCTTCGACACTGCGTTTCATCGGGACATGCCGACCGTTGCGCGGCTGTTGCCGCTGCCGCGGCGCTTTGCCGGGGTGGAGCGCTATGGCTTTCACGGCCTCTCCTACAGTTTCCTGTTGCAGGAACTGGAACGCTCATACGGCCAGGACGCGGCCCGGGGGCGGCTGATCCTGGCCCATCTGGGCAATGGGGCCAGCCTGGCGGCGGTGCATGGGGGGCGCAGCGTCGATACCTCCATGTCGTTCACGCCGGCCGCGGGCATTCCGATGGGGACGCGGACCGGCGATATCGATCCTGGCCTGGTTCGCTACCTGGCCAAGACCGAGGGGATGGATGCGGAGGCATTCGACCGCATGGTCAACCATGAGTCGGGCCTGCTCGGGGTTTCCGGGACAAGCTCGGATCTGCGCGAGTTGCTGGCTGCGAAGGGGAGCGATCATCGTGCGGCCGAGGCGGTCGACCTGTTCTGCTATCGCGTCAGGCAGGCGATAGGCGGGTTTGCGGCGGTGCTGGGCGGGGTCGACCGGCTCGTCTTCACCGGCGGGATCGGGGAAAATGCGCCGGTGATCCGCGAACGGGTCTGCGCCGGGCTGGAATTTCTCGGAATTGCGCTCGATCAAGGTTTCAACGCGCAAGGCCGTGCAATCATCTCCACGCCTTCCAGCGCGGTGCCTGTCCATGTGATGGCAACGGACGAGGAGGCGATCATCGCCGAAGCCGTCACTGCCCATCTGCAGCAGGAGAACCTTGCGTCATGACGCCCCTCAATCCCGAGCTTCTGAGCAGGATCGACGCCTATTGGCGCGCCGCCAACTACCTGTCCGTCGGGCAGATTTACCTGCGGGACAATCCACTGCTGCGCGAGAAACTGACGCTGGCGCATGTCAAGCCGCGACTGCTCGGGCACTGGGGCACGACGCCCGGGCTCAATTTCATCTATGTGCATCTCAATCGCATCATCCGGGAGCTGGATCTCAATTCGATCTATGTCACCGGACCGGGGCATGGCGGCCCGGGCCTGGTGGCCAATACCTATCTCGAGGGCACCTACAGCGAATTCTACCCCGAAGTCAGTCAAGACCTGGCGGGCCTCAAGCGGCTGTTCACCCAGTTCTCCTGGCCGGGCGGCATACCCAGCCATGTGGCTGCCGAAGTTCCCGGTTCGATCAACGAGGGGGGCGAGCTGGGCTATTGCCTGATGCATGCCTATGGAGCCGCGTTCGATAATCCGGACCTGGTGGTCGCCTGCGTGGTGGGTGACGGCGAGGCCGAGACGGGGGCGCTGGCGACGAGCTGGCACTCCAACAAGTTCCTCAACCCGGCGCGCGACGGCGCGGTGCTGCCGATCCTGCATCTCAACGGCTACAAGATTGCCAGCCCGACCATCCTGTCGCGGATCAGCCATGAGGAAATCGAGGCGCTGTTTCGTGGCTATGGCTATGCGCCCCATTTCGTCGAGGGCAGCGACCCCGAGGAGATGCACCAGAAGATGGCGGCGACGCTCGATGTCGTCATGGCCGATATTCGGGCGATCCAGGCGGAGGCGCGCGCCAATGGCTTTTCCCGCCGGCCGGCCTGGCCGATGATCGTGCTCCGCTCGCCCAAGGGCTGGACGGGGCCCGCCGAGGTGGATGGCAAACCGACCGAGGGGTCCTGGCGGTCACACCAAGTGCCCCTGGCCAAGCTTGCCGAGGATCCGAGCCATCTTGGGGTGCTCGAAACCTGGCTGCGCAGCTACCGGCCGCAGGAGCTGTTCGACGAGGGCGGCCGGCTCGTCGCCGAACTTGCCGACCTGCCGCCGCGCGGAACGCGCCGCATGGGCGCCAACCCGCATGCCAATGGAGGCCTGCTGCTCGAGGACCTGAAGCTGCCGGACTTTCGAGACTATGCCGTTGACGTGCCGGCACCGGGGGCGGTGGTGGCCGAGGCAACGCGCCATGCCGGGCAATTCCTGCGCGATGTCCTGCGGCTCAATGACGATGCGCAGAATTTCCGCGTCTTCGGACCGGACGAAACCGAGTCAAACCGGCTGGGTGCGGTGTTCGAGGCCACCGATCGCGTGTTCACGGGGGAACTGATCGCCAGCGACAGCCAGATATCGCCCAATGGACGGGTCATGGAGGTGCTGAGCGAGCATCTCTGCCAGGGCTGGCTCGAGGGCTACCTGCTGACCGGCCGGCACGGGTTTTTCTCGTGCTACGAGGCCTTTATCCACATCGTGGATTCCATGTTCAACCAGCATGCCAAGTGGCTCAACGTCTCGCGCGAGATACCCTGGCGCAAGCCGATCGCCTCGCTCACCTACCTGCTGACCTCCCATGTCTGGCGGCAGGACCACAATGGCTTCAGCCATCAGGATCCCGGCTTCATCGATCACGTGATGAACAAGAAGGCGGATATCGTCCGGGTCTATCTGCCGCCGGACGCCAACACCCTGCTTTCGGTGGTCGATCATTGCCTGCGCAGCCGCGACTACATCAATGTGATCGTGGCGGGCAAGCAGCCGGCGCCGCAATGGCTGGATCGCGACGCGGCGGTGCAGCACTGCACGGACGGTGTCGGGGTGTGGGACTGGGCCTCGACCTGCGGCGAGGCGGAGCCGGATGCCGTGATCGCCGCGGCCGGCGATGTGCCCACGATGGAAGCGCTGGCAGCGACCATGCTGCTGCGGGAGCATTTTCCCGAGCTGAAGCTGCGCTTCGTCAACGTGGTCGACCTCATGACCCTGCAGGCGCCCAGCCAGCACCCGCATGGCATTGACGATGCGTCGTTCGACGCCATGTTTTCCAAGGCGGCGCCGGTGGTCTTTGCCTATCACGGTTATCCGGCGCTGATTCACCGGCTGACCTATCGGCGCACCAACCACCAGAACTTCCATGTGCATGGCTTCCAGGAAGAGGGGACCACCACGACGCCCTTCGACATGGCTGTGCTGAACCAGATCGACCGCTTTCACCTGGCGCGGGCGGTGGTCGACCGCGTGCCGGGGCTCGCGGCCCGGCGGGCAGAATTCTCGGCCTGGGTCGAGGCGAAGCTGGCGGCGCATAACAGCTACATTCGCGAAAATGGCGAGGACATGCCGGAGATCCGCGGCTGGGCGTGGCGGTCGTAGGGTCTAGCGACCCCCGCGGGCGCGCCAGTCGGCAAAGGCCAGGGCGTGCTCTTCCTTGGTGCCGGGATAGAGGCCGATGATCGGCACGCCGGCCTTGACCTGCTCGACCACGAAATCCTCATAGACCGTCATTTCGACGGCCTCGTCGGCGACCTCGGCTGCGATATGCTGGGGAATGACGATGACGCAGTCGGCGTCGCCGACGATGATGTCCCCGGGAAAGACCGCGACATCACCGCAGGCCACGGGAATGTTGAGATCGAGCGCCTCATGCAGGGTGAGATTGGTGGGGCTCGAGGGGCGGTTGTGGTAGGCGGGGATATCGAGATCGCCAATTGTCGACGCGTCGCGGAAGCCGCCATCGGTAACCACGCCGGCGACGCCACGCACCATCAGGCGGGTGACCAGGATATCGCCGGCGGAAGCGGCGCGCGGGTCCTTGCGGCTATCCATGACCAGCACATGGCCAGTGGGGCAGGTCTCGACGGCCACGCGCTGCGGATGCGCCGGATTGCGGAATTCGGACAGCTGATTGCGGTCCTCGCGCGCCGGGATATAGCGCAGGGTGAAGGCCGGGCCGACCATGTTGCGCGCCTTCGGCCTGATCGGGCGAACATCCTGGATGACCTGGTTGCGCAGGCCGCGCTTGAACAAGGCCGTCGCCAGGGTGGCGACCGAGACCTGCATCAGCTTCTGGCGGGTGGTTTCGTCCACGGCGGTCTCCTTGTGCGCCTCAGGTGAGGGCGTTGTCGGCGATGAAGGCGTCGAGCTTGGCCTGTTGTGGGGTGGTGAGCGGCCAGGCGGAGGGTGGCCGCGTGGGGCCACAATCGCGGCCCAGGGCCAGCAGGGCGGCCTTGACGCCGGTCACGTTGGTGCCGTTCATTTCCTCGGCCCGGATGTCCTCGAAGGCCTTCATGCCGGCGATCAGCCGATTGGCACCGGCATAGTCGCCGGCTTCGAGGGCGGCATGGATCGCCACCGAGCGCTCCGGCCAGACATTGATCAGGCCGGAGGTGAAACCGCGGGCGCCCACAGCGTAGAAGCTCGGCGCCCAGATTTCGGCGAGGCCGCCGACCCAGACAATGGAGGGGTCGCAGGCGGCCTTGGCCTCGGCCAGTTTCATCGGATTGGGCGTGGCCCATTTGACGCCCTTGACGCCGGGCACGGCGCAGAGGTCGGCAATGGCGCGGGTGCCGATAGTGTCGTTGCGCAGATAGATCATCATCGGCAGGCCGCCCGAGGCATCGGCCACGGCTTGGAGATAGGCGACGATGCCGCGCGGGGAGACGAAGGGATCGGGTGGCTGGTGCACCATAAGGGCGGTGGCACCGGCCCTGGCCGAATCCCGCGCCAGCTGGCAGGCGTCGCGAATGCCTCGACCGACGCCCGCCAGGACCGGGGCGCGACCGGCCACGAGCTCCACGACGGCGCGGACCATGGTGCAGGCTTCCTCGGTGGTCAGGGCGTAGAACTCGCCGGTATTGCCGTTGACGACCGGCATGTGGAGGCCGGCGGCGAGGGCGCGGTCGAGGATCGGGGCGAGGCGCGCCGGGGCGACGTCGCCATCTCCGTCATAGGGAGTCACCAGGATTCCGGAGATGCCGGTCAGCGCCTGGTCCAGCGT
This sequence comes from Alphaproteobacteria bacterium, assembly GCA_018828145.1. Taxonomy (GTDB): domain Bacteria; phylum Pseudomonadota; class Alphaproteobacteria; order Rhizobiales; family Devosiaceae; genus Devosia. Next base: position 9,342 of record JAHJWO010000013.1, read on the forward strand.
TTGCGTCATGGATATCGCCTCAGTAAATGTCAGGTTCGCCAGCAGGGCGGCCGAAGTCGCGCTCGAGGAAATCGAAGTCGCAGCCCTTGTCGGCCTGGGTCACGTGGCGCGAATACATCCAGCCCCAGCCGCGCTCGTAATGGGGTGGCGGTGGCGTCCATGCGGCACGGCGGCGCTCGATCTCGTCGGCCTCGACGAGCATGTCGAGGCGGCGATTGGGCAGATCCAGCTGCACGATATCGCCAGTGCGCAGCAGCGCGAGAGGCCCGCCAATGTAGGATTCGGGCGCCACATGCAGCACGCAGGCGCCGTAGGAGGTGCCGGACATGCGGGCATCGGAAATCCGCAGCATGTCGCGATGGCCCTGCTTGATCAGGGCCTTGGGGATGGGGAGCATGCCCCATTCGGGAAAGCCGGGACCGCCCTGCGGGCCGGCATTGCGCAGCACCAGGACATGATCGGGCGTGATGGCGAGGTTTTCGTCATCGATGGCCTTCTTCATCTCCGGATAGCTGTCGAAGACCAGTGCGGGTCCCTGGTGGTTGTGGAAGCGGGCGTCGCAGGCGGCCGGCTTGATGACGGCGCCGTCGGGGCAGAGATTGCCGCGCAGCACGGCAAGCGAGCCTTCGTGATAGACCGGGTTGGAGAGCGGGCGGATGACATCGTCATTGTGGACCTGCGCGTCCTTGATGCCCTCGCCCAGCGTCTGTCCGGTCACGGTGAGGCAGGAGGTGTCCAGGCGATCGGCGATCTGTTTCATCAGGCCGAGCAGGCCGCCGGCATAGTAGAAATCCTCCATCAGATAGTCCTTGCCCGAGGGGCGGACATTGGCGAGGAGGGGCGTGACACGGCCCAGCGCATCCAGGTCATCGAGGGTCAGATCCACCCCGGCGCGGCGCGCCATGGCGATCAGGTGGACCACGGCATTGGTCGAGCAGCCGGTAGCCATGGCGACGATGGCGGCGTTGCGGATCGATGCGTCGGTGACGATGCGGTCTGGCGTCAAATCCTCCCAGACCATGTCGACGATGCGGCGGCCGCAGGCGGCGGACATGCGCATGTGGCTGGAATCGACGGCGGGAATGGAGGAGGCGCCGGGCAGGGTCAGCCCCATGGCATCGGTGATGGCGGTCATGGTCGAGGCCGTGCCCATGGTCATGCAGACGCCGGCCGAGCGGGCAATGCCGCTCTGCAGCCCGCGCCACTGCTCATCGGACACGTTGCCGGCGCGGCGCTCATCCCAGTATTTCCAGGCATCGGAGCCTGAGCCGAGGGTGGTGCCGGCATAGTGGCCGCGCAACATGGGGCCGGCGGGCAGGTAGATCATCGGCACGCCGGCGGTGATGCCGCCCATGACCAGCCCCGGCGTGGTCTTGTCGCAGCCACCCATCAGCACGACGCCATCGAGAGGGTGGGAGCGGATCATCTCTTCCACTTCCATGGCCAGCATGTTGCGATAGAGCATGGAGGTGGGTTTGGTGAAGCTCTCGTCCACTGACAAGGCCGGCATGGCGAGGGCGAAGCCCCCGGCCTGCGCGACGCCGCGCTTGACGTCCTGCAGGCGCTCGGGGAAATGCCCATGGCAGGCATTGATCTCGGACCAGGTGGTCAGAATGCCGATCACCGGCTTTCCGGCATAGTCAGCCTCGTCATAACCCAGCTGGGCCAGGCGGGAGCGATGGCCGAAGGTGCGCAGGTCGTCGGGCGCAAACCAGCGTGCGGAACGGAGCTCATCGGGGGATTTGCGCCTGGTCGTGGTCATGGAGCGCCTCGGGTTGGTGAAGCTATGTATGCGCTAACATTTGGGCCTGTCAACGCGGGCACGCAGTTCTTGCTGCGGTAAAGTACAAGCCTTGTTGACGAAGCGGCGGCGGCCAGCGAAGGATGCTGGATACGCATTCATGGACACCTGGAGTTTGATAGAGGCATGAAGAGCCGCGCCAGAAAGCCGGGGGACGGTCGCCGTATCTCGGGCGGCAATGTCACCATGGCCGATATCGGTCGCCTGGCCGGGGTGTCGCAGGTGACGGTGTCGCGGGCGCTGTCGGCTCCGGCCAAGGTTTCGCCGGAGACACTCGAACGCATTCGGGACGCGATCAGGGTGACCGGGTTTGTGCCCAATGCGGTGGCCGGGGCGCTGGCATCGAACAAGAGCCGGCTGATCTCGGCCCTGGTCCCCTCGGTCACCAACATTGTCTATGCCAGCATGCTGCATGCCTTCTCCAACATCATGCTGGGGCATGGCTATCAGCTGATGCTCTCCGAAACCGGCTTCGACCCGGAGCGGGAGGAGGCGGCTATCAGTGCGCATCTGTCGAGGCGTCCTGACGCCCTGTTGCTCACCGGGATCCATCACAGCGCGGGTGCGCGGCGCATGCTGCTGGCAGCAGGGATTCCCGTGGTGGAGGTCTGGGACATAACCGAGACACCCATCGACTGCTGCGTCGGCTTCTCGCATGGCGCAGCAGGCGTGGCGGCAGCCGAGTTCGCGCATGCCGCCGGCTATCGGCAAGCCGTGACCGTGACGGCGGGTGACGAACGAGCGATCCGCCGGCGCAATGCCTTTGTCGAGCGCTTCCGCCAGCTCAGCGGCGGTGACGTCATGGGGGTCGACTTTGACAGTACGGCTACGCTGGGGGCAGGGCGCCAGGCACTGGTCGACCTGCTGGACCGAGGCATGCCGCGGGGCTGCCTCGTCTTCTGCAGCTCCGACCAGTTTGCCCAGGGCGTGCTGGTCGAGGCGCGCGCAAGGGGTCTCTCGGTGCCCGGCGACCTGGCGGTGATCGGGTTCGGTGACCAGGAGTTTGCCGCCCATCTCGATCCGGCATTGACCAGCATCCGGGTGGATCGCGACGTGCTGGGGCGCGTCGCGGCCAATGCATTGCTGGCCCGGTTCGAACGCCGAGCCGATGTCGAAGCGGTGCATGATGTGGGCTTCGAGATCATCCGGCGCGCCTCGGCCTGAACTTGTGGCGGCATTGTTGCCGCCTCCGGCCGCGGTATTGACGTCGAATGAGAAAAGGTTTTACCTGATTGAGAAAACCTTTTCTCTTGGATGAGTAGTGACCGTTCTCAACCCCAGCCGGATCCGCATCTACGACGTGGCGACGGCCGCGGGCGTCAGCATTGCGACGGCGTCCAAGGCGCTGAACGATACGGGGCGCATGACGGGAGAGACCCGCGAACGCGTCAAGCGCGTGGCTGCGGAAATGGGCTTCCGACCCAATGCCATGGCGCGGGCGCTGCTCAGCCAGCGCAGCTTCACCGTGGGCCTTTTGACCAACGATACCTATGGCCGCTTTACGCTGCCATTGATGGCGGGAGTGTCCGAGGCGCTGGTCGACCAGGGCGTGTCGGTTTTCCTTTGCACCGTCGAGGACGATCCGGCGCTGGCCAAGGTGCATGTCGATGCCATGCTCGACAAGCAGGTGGATGGTATCATTGCCTCGGGCAAGCGAATTGACGGACGGCTGCCGGTCGATCTGTCCAACCTGCCGATCCCGGTGGTCTATGCCTTCAGCAGCGGGCCTGACGATGCGGTGACGCTGGTTTCGGACGATGCGCAGGGCTCGCGGGAGGCGGTGCGCTGGCTGGTCGGGCTGGGGCGTCGCCGGGTGGCGCATGTCACGGGCCCCGAGAGCTTCGCCTCGGTACGCGAGCGCGCCGAGGCCTATCGCGCGGTCGTGGGCGGCGACGGAGAGGTGCTGTACGGCGACTGGTCGGAGGCCTGGGGTCGCGAAGCGGTCGACAGGCTATGGAGCGGTCCGGGCGCGGTGTCCGATGCGGTGTTCTGCGGCAATGACCAGATCGCCCGCGGGGTGGTCGATGCCCTGCGCGAGCGCGGCCTGCGCGTGCCCGACGATGTCTCGGTGGTCGGTTTCGACAATTGGGAAATCGTCGCCGCGGCCACGCGTCCACCGCTCACCACGGTGGACATGAATCTCAAACAACTGGGCCGGGAGGCCGGTCGTCTCATCCTGGCGCTGGCGGGTGGACAGATCGTTGAGCCCGGAATCCGCAAGCTGCCCTGCCAGCTGGTGGTGCGACAATCCTGTGGGGGCATTGCTCCCCGATAATGCAGCCGGGCCGATGGAGGATCGGCCCGCGATTGCGACGCTATGCCTTGGCCGATGCGGCCTTTCAACCTGGGACCAATCCAATGGCGACTCTGCAAAACCGTCAATTCCGTCCGCTGCCTGTGCCGTCCGTCACCATTGGTGGCTATTGGGGCGCGTGGCAGGACGCCGTGTGCGACCATACGGCGGCGGCGCTGCTCGACCGTTGTGTCGAGGCGCGCATGCTCGAACAGATCAATCCGGACGTGCCCAGCCCGGGCATCGTGATCCCCATCATCCACTGGCTGGGTACGCCGCAGATGTTCTGGGACAGCGACATCGGCAAGTCGATCGAGACCATAGCCTATTCGCTCTACCGCAAGCCCAATCCGGCGCTCGAGGCGCGGGCCGACGCGATCATCGACATGTATGAGAAGCTGCAGGACCCCGATGGCTATCTCAGCTCCTTCTTCCAGCGCATCAAGCCGGAATGGAAGTGGACCAATCTGCGCGATTTCCATGAGCTCTATTGCGCCGGCCACATGATGGAAGGCGCGGTGGCCTATTACCAGGCGACCGGCAAGCGCAAATTCCTCGATGTCATGTGCCGCATGGCGGACTATCTGGTGAAGCGGTTCGGGCGTGGCCCGGGCCAGGTGCGAGGCTATTGCGGGCATGAAGAGGTGGAACTGGCGCTGGTCAAGCTGGCCCGGGTGACGGGAAGGCAGGACTATCTGGACCTGGCCAAGTTCTTTGTCGACGAGCGGGGCCAGGAGCCGAATTTCTTCATCGAGGAAGCGATCGCGCAGGGGCGTGACCCCAAGGGCGTGCAGAAGAAAACACTTGAATACAACCAGTCGCACCTGCCGGTGCGCGAGCAGACCAAGGTGGTCGGCCATGCGGTGCGGGCCATGTATCTCTATTCCGCCATGGCCGATGTCGCGACTGAATATCACGACGACAGCCTGACCCAGGCGCTCGAGACGCTGTGGGCGGACCTGACGCAGAAGCAGATGTATATTACCGGCGGCATCGGCCCGGCGGAATCCAACGAGGGCTTCACCGACTATTACGATCTGCCCAATGAAACGGCCTATGCCGAAACCTGCGCTTCGGTGGGCCTGGTCTTCTGGGCATCGCGCATGCTGGGGCGCGGGCCGAACCGGCGCTATGCCGACACGATGGAACAGGCGCTCTACAACGGCGCCATTACCGGGCTGTCGACCGACGGCAAGACCTTTTTCTACGACAACCCGCTCGAAAGCACCGGCAACCACCACCGCTGGACCTGGCATGCCTGTCCGTGCTGCCCGCCCAATATTGCGCGGCTGGTGACGTCGCTGGGGTCCTATGCCTATGCGGTGGCCGATGATGAAATCGCCGTGCACCTCTATTGCGCGAGCGAGGCGCGGGTGGAGCTGGCGAATGGGGCCAAGTTCACCCTGACCCAGGACACGGACTATCCGTGGTCAGGTGATATCAAGGTGACGGTCAATCCCGACGTTCCGGCGCGCTTTGCGGTGTCGCTGCGCATTCCGGGCTGGGCGCGGGGCGCGACGTTGGCCGTCAACGGCCAGCCCGTCGCGCTGGAAGACCTGACGAAGGATGGCTATGCCCGGATCGAGCGGGAGTGGCATGCTGGCGACATGCTGGCGCTGACCCTGCCGCTGGAGCCGCGGGCGCTGCGCGCCCATCCATCGGTGCGGCAGGATGCAGGGCGCGTCGCCGTCATGCGCGGGCCGCTAGTCTATTGCCTCGAGGGCGTCGACAATGGCGGGGCGCTGAACTCGATCCTGCTCAGCAATGGCCTCGGCAAGGCGCAGACCGCGGTCATTGCCGACCTGCGTGGCGCCATCGCGATCGACGTGCCGGTCTTGCGCGAGCGGGCGGAAAGCTGGGGCGACGCGCTCTATGCCGAAAAAGCGCCCGACACCGCCCCGGACACGGCGCGCCTCGTGCCCTATCACCTGTGGGACAACCGGGAGCCGGGCGAGATGCTGGTCTGGCTCCGCCAGCGCGGGGAATAGGCCGCCCATATGCGGGCCCTCGCCTGACTGTCAGGCGAGGGCCGCCGTGCCTTCGATCAGAGCCGCAGGCCAGTCTCGGGGTCGAAGACGTGGACATGGATTTCGGGGATGGCGAGCGAGACGCGGTCGCCCGCGGCGATGGATGTCCGGTCGGCCTGGACCAGGGTGATGAGATCATCGGCCGATGAAATGAAGGTCGTGGACCCGGTCGACTCGATGGCGCCGACGGTGATCTGGAACGTGCCCTGGTGCTCGACGACGCGTAGATGCTCGGGCCGCAGGCCGACCACGATGGACCGACCCGGTTCAAGGGGAGAGGGCAGAGGCACCGTGCCGCCATCGGTGTTTTGAAGCACGGCCGTGCGCCCATCCTCGGCGACCACGGCATCGATGAAATTCATTGCCGGCGAGCCGATGAAGCCGGCCACGAAACGGCTCACCGGGCGGTCGTAGAGTTCGAGTGGCGCACCCTGCTGCTCGATGCAGCCATCCCGCATCACCACGACATGGTCGGCCATGGTCATGGCCTCGACCTGGTCATGCGTCACATAGACCGAGGTGGCACCCAGCCGATCGTGCAGGGCGCGGATCTCCTTGCGCATATGCACGCGCAGCGCAGCGTCGAGATTGGACAGCGGCTCATCGAAGAGGAAGGCCTTGGGATTGCGGATAATGGCGCGGCCCATGGCGACGCGCTGGCGTTGCCCGCCCGACAGTTCGCGCGGGTAGCGGTGCAGCAGCGCCGAGAGGCCGGTGGTCGCTGCCACCTCCGCCGCCCGGGCCTTGGCCTCGGGCTTGTGGACGCCGTGCAGGCGCAAGGAATAGGTGAGGTTCTCTTCCACCGTCATATGCGGATAGAGCGCGTAGCTCTGGAACACCATGGCGACGTCGCGCTTGCGCGGCGGCACGCCGGTCATCGTTTCGCCGGCGATCCTGAGCGAGCCCGAGGTTATGCTTTCGAGCCCGGCAATGGAGCGCAGCAGTGTCGATTTCCCGCAGCCCGAGGGGCCGACCAGCGCCACGAAGCTGCCCTTCTCGATGGCGAGGCTGACGCCCTTGAGGGCGTGGAATGTGCCATAGTGCTTGTCGATATTGTTCAGTTCGATCTGGACAGTCACTTGAGGGCTCCCGAGGTGAGGCCGGAGACGATACGGCGCTGCAGAAGGACGAAGACGGCCAGGATCGGCGTCACATAGATCGCCGAATAGGCCATGATGGCGTTCCAGTCGGACGAGTTGGGTCCAAGGAAGCCCGAAAGCCCGACGCTGGCCGGCTGCAGGTTCTTTTCCTGGATGATCGACTTGGAATAGATGAATTCGCCGAACGCACTCATGAAGGTGAGGATGGCACAGACCAGGATGCCGTTGCGCGCCAGCGGCAGCACGATCGAGAAGAACGCACCCACGCGCGAATTACCGTCGACCAGCGCGGCCTCTTCCAGCTCGCGCGGCACGCTCATGAATGTTGCCCGCACCAGCACCACGAAGAACGGCATCGCCTTGGCCGCTGCCGCCAGCACCACCGCCGTGCGCGGATAGTTCAGCAACCCGACCTGGTTGAAGCCGACAAAGAGCGGCGTGATCATCACCGACGCCGGCAGCACCTGCAGCATCAGGATCAGGAACAGTCCGACATCGACCCAGACGCTGCGATAGCGTGCCAGCACATAGGCGCAGCCGGTGCCAAGGATCACCGTGATGGCGGTGACTCCGGAGGCGATGACCACCGAGTTCCACAGGAAGGTCGACATGGTCCGCCCGAACCAAACCTGAGGATAGATGCTGGTATCGGGCGCGAGGGGCCAGAAGGTCGGCGGATTGAAGTAGATTTCCGAGGCCGACTTGAGGCTCGTGACATACATCCAGTAGAGCGGAAACAGGTAGAGTGCCGCCAGGGTCAGCGCCAGCGCCAGCAGCAGCCATGGAGTATAGGGCCGGGTCATCCGCGCACCTCATGACGCGTCGAACGGACGTAGATCACCGAGGCGAACAGCACGAGCAGGAACATCATCACCGAAATCGTTGCGCCCTTGGCAAAGTCGTAAAGCTGGAAACTCATCTGCCACGACCAGTAGCCCGCCACGCTGGATGTATTGGCCGGGCCGCCCTCGGTAATGGCTGGAAAGAGGTCGAACTGCTGCAGCGTGCCGATCAGCCCCAGCGACAGCACGGCGCCAATCGTGGACCGCATCATCGGCAGCGTGATCGTCCAGAAGCGCTGGAAGGCGTTGGCGCCATCGAGTTCTGCCGCCTCGTAGAGGTCGCGCGGAATGGCGGCCAGGCCCACGGCCAGCAGCAGCATGTTGAACGCCGTGCCCAGCCAGATATTGGCGATCACGACCGCCCAGATGGAGTAGTTCGGGTCCGATTTCCAGAACACTGTTTCCTGGATAATCCCGAGCGACTTGAGGATGGTATTGAGCACGCCGAAATCGCCCGCCAGGATCCAGCTCCAGATCGCGCCCACCACCAGGCCCGGCATGACCCACGACACCAGGAACAGCCCGCGAATGGTCGCGGCGCCTGGAAATTTCTGCGCGAAGAACAGGGCCAGGCTGAAGCCGATCACGAACTGCCCGGCCATTGAGGCAAACACGAAGATCAGCGTATTCCTGGCCACCAGCCAGAATTCGGGCTGCCGCACCACGTCGACGTAATTGGTGAAGCCCGCCCATGGCCGGATCAGCGTGCCCAGGGTGAACATGTCCACCTGCTGGAAGCTCATCAGCACGTTATAGAGCAGCGGCAGACCTGCCAGCGCCAGCAGGAACAGCAGGGCCGCACCCACCAGGACCAGGTCGAACCCGACGCCATCGCGCAGGCTGTTGAAAAACCGGGACATCACCCCTCCGCAGAAAAGTCGATATGACCGGCCGGATTGCTCCGACCGGCCCAGTCAGGGAGGAAGTGTCAGCCCACAATGCCCGAGATAGTGGCCTGCGCCTGGTCGAGCGCGTCCTTGGCCGACATCTGGCCGGTCATTGCCGCCTGGAAGGCATCGTAGATCGCCTTGGAGATCTTCTGCCATTCCGGGTGCGGACCGCGCGGCTGGGCGTATTGCAGCTGCTCCTGGAACACCTTGAGCGCCGCGTCGGTGCGGGCATCCCCGGTAGCCGGCAGCGGAACGTCGCTGCGCGGCGGAATGTTGGAGAATTCGGGGAAGAGGCGATCGCTCTGCGAAGCGAAGTACTCGATGACTTTGAATGCTTCGTCCGGGTGCTGCGAGTTGGCGAAGATACCCAGGTTGAAGTCGCCCATGGCCGATGAGCGCGGACCGCCTTCGGTTTCGGTGGGCAGCAGGGCAACGCCCCAGTCGAACTTGGCATCGGCAGCCATGCGGCCCAGCTCCCACGGACCGGAAATGGCCATGGCAGCGTTGCCGGCATTGAAGGTACCGGTGGAATCCCACTGGCCCTGGCTCAACACGTCCTGCGAGGCGAGCTTCTCGTCGATCAGGGTCTTCCAGATCTCGAGCGCCTTGACCGCACCGGGCGTATTCACTTCCTTGAACGACCCGCCGCCCATCTGCACCCATGGCAGGAACTGGAACGTGCCTTCTTCGCCGGCGCGTGCCGAGAAGGTGATGCCGTAGACGTTGTTGGCCGGGTCGTTGAGCTTGCGCGCGTCTTCAAGCAGTTCGTCCCAGGTCTGGGGTGGCTCGGTGATGCCGGCCTTGGCGAACAGGTCCTTGTTGTAGAACAGCGCGATGGTGTTGGTCGCCTTGGGCAGGCCATACAGCTTGCCGTCCCACATCGCCGAAGCCAGCGGGCCTTCGTAGTAGACGCTGGTGTCGATCACGTCGGAGTTCGCGACGCGCTCGGTGATGTCGAGCATCGCCCCGCGTGACGAGAACAGCGCAAAATCCGGGTTGTCGAGCGAGATGATGTCAGGCGCCTGGCCGGTGGCGAAGGCCTTGAGGGCCTCGTTCACCAGATCGTCGAATGCCAACAGCCGGCTCTCGATGACGACCTCACTCTGGGAGGCGTTGAAGTCCTCCGCGAGCTTTGTGTAGAGCCCGTTATCGCCGTCGATCGACCACATCTTGACTGTGACCTGGGCAGCGGCGGGAAGTGTGAACATCGAAACGCTGGACAGTGCCAGCGTCGCGAGGAAGGCAAGTCTGGATAGGCTCATTTTGGTTTCCTCCCAACAGTGCGGACGATCCGCAAAACCATCGGCCTGCCCTCCCGGCGGGCCGTGGAATTCAGCTTAGTTCACGCCGCGGGCGTGACTGCTCGCGGCGCCTGGTCAGTTGCGCGGCAGCGACGGGTCGCCGCCCGCGTAGAGTGAGTTGTGATCGACATAGTCGCCGCCCCGGCAGGTCTTGAGATAGTCGAGCGCGCGGACCTGGCCGGTCATTTCGAGATCGCCGCGATAGACCGGGTCGTGCCAGCCTTCGATGTCGATGGAGCCGCTGTAGCCGGCCAGCCGGAGCTCGGAAATCACATCGGTCCAGTTGCTGTCGCCGAAGCCGGGCGTGCGCATCCAGACGAAGGGCTCGCGGCCGAAAATGCCGTGTTCCTTGATGACTTCCCAGCGGATGGTCGCGTCCTTGCCATGCACGTGGAAGAATTTGTGCGCCCATTTGCGGATCTGCGGCAGCGGATCAATCAGGTAGACGAGCTGGTGGCAGGGTTCCCATTCAAGGCCAATATTGTCCTGCGGCGTCTCGTTGAACATCAGCTCCCAGGCGTCGGGATTGTGGGCGATGTTCCAGTCGCCGGTCTGCCAGTTGCCATCCATGGCGCAGTTTTCAAAGGCGATGCGGACGCCCTTGTCGGCAGCGCGCTTGGCGAGGTCAGTCCAGACCTGCTTGTAGCGGGGCAGGCTGTCGGTCAGCGGCTTGTTGCGGACACGGCCGGTAAAGCCCGCGACGCAGGTCGCGCCGAAATGGTGCGCATTGTCGATGCAGTCCTTCCAGCCCTGCAGGGTCTGGCGGTCCATCTCCTGGTCTTCCAGCGGATTGCCGAACATGCCGATGGTCGAGATGGTGATGTCGCGATCGCCGATAGCGTCGAGGCTGCGCTTGCCCAGTTCGGCCAGATCCTGCCCGTTGGTGGTCTGCCAGAAGAAGGGCTCGAAACTCTCGAAGCCCAGATCGGCGATGGCGGCGATATTCTCGGCGGCCTGGCCGGCGGTGGCCTGGATCATGGTGCCGATACGGATGGATTTGGCGGGGTTGCTCACGGGCAAATTCCTAGACTGCAATGAGGACGCGCTGGCGGGTCCGGGCGCTTTCGATCGCCGCGAACACCATGGCAAGGCTCTTGATATTGTCGTTGCTGGCCGTCTCGGGCGAACGGCCCTCCTCGATGGCGTCGAGGAATTCGGCGATGACGCTGGCATGACCATGGGTCTGGTCGATATCGGCAGGGGCCGGGACCTCGATGGCCTGCAGGTCCCGGAAGAAGCCCGTATCGCCGACCACAGTGCGGGCCTCGAAAGCGTCTTCGCCATCCCAGGTCAGCGTGCCTTTGGTGCCGATGATGCGCCAGGCGCTTTCCCAGCTGGTATTGGCGCCTTCGGCACACCAGGAGCCGCGATAGTTGAAGACGATACCGTCGTCGAACTCGAAGATGGCATTGGCGGCGGCGCCATGCGCGTACCATGAGCCGCGCGGATTGGTTTCGAGGCAATAGACTGCCCGGGGCGCCACACCGGCCATGAAGCGCGCCGCGTCGAGCGTATGGATGGCCATATCAAGCAGCAGCACGTGTTCCATCTCATCGCGGAAGCCGCCGAAATGGGCGCCGATGAAGAAGTCGCAATGCAGGGCCGTGATCTCGCCCAGCGCGCCGCTCTCGATCAGCCGACGGATGCGGCGAATTCCGGAAATGAAGCGCCGATTCTGCACCACGGCATGGACGCGTCCGGCGGCCTTGGCCTGGGCGATCAGGGCCTGCCCGGCCGCAAGGGTGGCGGCCATCGGCTTTTCGCTCAGCACATGGCAACCGTGCCGCAAGCCGGTCGTGACCACGTCCTCGCGGGCTGACGGAACGACAACGTCAAACAGCAAGTCGGGCCTGGTGGTGGCCAGCACAGCATCGAGGTCCGTACCGATAGCGATCTCGCTTAGCCCGAATTCGGCGGCGCGCGCCTGGGCTGTCGGCAGGTGGAGATCCACCAGCCCGACAATGTCGATGCGGCCCTTGAGCAATGGATGTTCGGCAATCGCCGACAACCAGCCCTTGGACATGCTTCCGCAACCCGCGAGTACGGCCCTGAATGGCAAAACGAATACCTCCCTGAGCAGGGCGCGGCGGCTTCATCTTTCGTGAGACCTGTCTGCGCTTGCTCCGTAAACGTTTACGAAATTAGGTGCGGAAACGGGGTGGAGTCAATAGTCTCCGTAAACGTTTCTGGAAGCGGCTATTGCTTGTGGACAAGTCCGCTTGCAATGGCGGCGATCGGAGTCCATTGAATGAGCAAGAACTGGCCCCAAGGGGGTGTCGCGAAGGGTGGCGGAATGTCGGTATCATGAAGGGCATTCGGCGCCTTGCCCAAGAGCTCGAGATCTCGATCGGCACCGTGTCCCGCGCGCTTAACGGCAAGCCCGACGTCAACGAGCAGACCCGCCAGCGGGTGCTGGAAGCGGCCGCGGCGATGGGCTATGTGCCCAACCAGGCTGGCCGCGCCCTGCGCAAGGGATCGACCGGCGTCGTCGGCTTCATGATGCAGTCGGGCTCGCAGATCACCGGGCAGGGCGACGTGTTCTTCATGAGCGTGTTCGATGGCGTGCAGATGGTGTGCGCCCGCCATCAGCTCGATCTGGTGGTGCTGCTCTGCTCGTCAGAGGAAGATCCGGACGCCTATCTGCAGCGTGTCGTGGCGCGCGGCTTTGCCGATGCGCTGATCATTTCGGCCACCAAGCGGCATGATCACCGCATCGAGTTTCTCGCCAGGCGGAAAATCCCTTTCATCGCGCTGGGGCGGAGCCTGACCGATGTCGGCCATCCCTGGCTGGACCTCGATTTCGAGGGCATGGCGCAAACGGGTGTCGATCGGCTGGTGGCGCGGGGGCATAGCCGAATCGGGGTATTCGCGCCGAACGACGACACCAATCTTGGCTATGTCTTCATCGACAGCTATCGCGATGCTCTGCACCGGCATGGCATCGCCTTCGACCCGGACCTGATCTTCCGCACCTATCCCAATGATCGCGGTGGGCACGAAATGGGCGAACGGATCGCTGCCATGCCTGCGGGGCGCCGGCCAACCGGCTTTATCCTGACCAATGAAATGCTGACCGTGGGGCTCTATCGCGGGCTCCACGATTGCGGCATCCGGCCGGGCGCCGATTTTGCAGTGATCGGCCGGCACAGCACCCATGCACAGTATCTCAACCCCAAGCTGACCTGTTTTTACCTGTCGCTACGCGACCTTGGCATTCAGCTGGCGGAATCCCTGCTGGCCACCATGCCCGCCTATGCGGAGCAGTATCCGCTGGGCGTGGTGCGCAAGGTACTGCCGCTCGAGCTGATCGAGGGCGACAGCGACGGGCCAGCGCCACGCTAGCGCCGTTGCGGGCAGGGACGTCCCGCGGTGTCCCGGCAATTCAATTCAACTGCAAGAGATAATGTTGTCAGTGACAGCATGACCCGACAGCGATGGTGATCGTGGCAAGAATCCGTGGATAAACCGGCTGTTAAGGTAAACTGACCGATAATGCCCACCTGGAAACGGTGTCGTCCCCAAGGTGAGTTTCAGGTCTAATGCGTCTTATTATCGGCATCGTTCTGGTCTTTCTCAGCGTCTTCGGCGGTTATGCGGCGATGGGGGGGCATCTCGAGGTGCTGTGGCAGCCCTTCGAGTTCGTCATCATTCTGGGCGCTGCCATCGGCGCCTATGTCATCGCCAATTCGGGCGCGGTGCTGAAGCAGACGATTGCCATGTTCGGCACGCTGTTCAAGGGATCGCGCTACAACAAGGCCGCCTATGTCGAGCTGCTGGGCATGCAGTTCAGCCTCTACAAGCTGGTGCAGTCCAAGGGCATCCTGGCGCTGGAGCAGCATATCGAAAACCCCAGCGAATCGACGCTGTTCGCGCGGTTCCCGACCTTTGCCAACAACCACCACGCGGTCGAATTCGTCTGCGACTACCTGCGCATGGTGACGCTGGGTTCCAACAACGTCCATGAAATGGAAGCGTTGATGGATGAGGAGCTGGAAACCCACCACCAGGAAAACGAACGCATTGTCAGCGCCATGCAGGCGCTGGCCGACGGCACGCCCGCGCTGGGCATCGTGGCCGCCGTGCTGGGCGTGATCAAGACCATGGGCGCGATCAGCGAGCCGCCCGAAGTGCTCGGCCACCTGATCGGTGGCGCATTGGTGGGTACGTTCTTCGGCGTGTTCGTGGCCTATGGCTTTTTCGGCCCCTTTGCGCAGTCGCTGCGCAGTACCTATGAGGCCGAGGCGAAGTATTTCCTGTCGCTCAAGGTGGGCCTGCTGGCCCATATTTCCGGCCAGGTGCCGGTGATGGCGATCGAATTTGCCCGCAAGGCGCTGTTGTCGGAGGACCGCCCCAGCTTTGCCGAGATCGACGAGGCCACGGCAAACTTGCCGGCCGCGACGTAGTTCGAGCCCGCTCTTAAGACCCAGGAAGCCAGAATGGCGAACTACGACCAGCCGATCATCATCAAGAAGGTCAAGAAGAACAAGCATGCCCACCATGGTGGCGCCTGGAAGATCGCCTATGCCGACTTCGTGACCGCCATGATGGCCTTCTTCCTGCTGCTCTGGCTGATCAGCATGACGACGCCCGAGCAGAAGGAAGGCCTGGCCTCCTATTTCGCGCCGCCCAATATCGCGCCGACCACCAGTGGTTCGGGCGGGCTGATGGGAGGCACGGCGCTCGACAATTCGACCGACGCACTGATGGCGGGCTCGTCGCCTGACGTGACGGTGGATGCCTCGGTGACGCCCAAGGGCAAGGAATTCGGCACCGTGGAGGGCGCGCTCAGCGGCCGGGACGAGAAGTCGGGCAGCGAGTTCGATGCCGCCAAGGCCTCGCAATATGACCTCAAGGCCACCGACGACCAGGGTTTCCACAGCGCCGCGGCCAGCATCCGCCAGGCATGGCAGGCCATGCCGGACATCACCGAGATCGCCGATAACCTCTTGGTCGAGGAGACCAGCGAGGGCCTCAATATCCGTATCATCGACCAGGAAGGCCGGCCGATGTTCCCCGAGGGGTCCAAATACCCCAATGAGGTGACGCGGCAGGCCATCGCGGCGATCGCGCCCATCCTGCAGCGGCTGTCGAGCCCGGTGCGCATTGCCGGCCACACGGCGGCAGGCGGCGTTTATGCCAATCCGCGGTATGGCTCGTGGGAGCTGTCGGCTGACCGCGCCAATACGGTCCGGCAGATCCTGGGCGAGTTCGGCCTCAGTGATGACCGGGTCGACTCCGTGGTGGGGCGCTCGACCGTCCAGCCCTTCTTCCCCAACGACCCCTATATGGCTGCCAATGAGCGGATCGAGATCACGCTGCTCTATGAGACCCCCCCGGTTCCGGCGGATCTCAAGCCCTAGCCAGGGCCTCGCGTCTCACCTCTCCCGGCGCGGGAGAGGTTTGCTGTGGCCAAGCTGCTCGATGCATCTGGTATGGCAGGCGATGGCGGTGCATGGTCGGCAGCGAAAAATGCTGTCCGGAGTGTTGCCGTGCCCTTTCCCGATCTCATCCAGCCCGAACTCGGTGCCTATCAAAGCGCGGTAAAGACGCCCGAGGATTTCGCGGCGTTCTGGGAGGCGAGCCTTGCCGAGGCGAGATCGGTGGGCGGGGCCGTCAGCATCGTGCCGGCCGAGACGACGCTGCGGGCCGTCGAGGCCTTCGACGTGACATTTCCCGGCTTTGGCGGGCATCCGATCAAGGGCTGGTTGGTCCTGCCGGTACATCGGAGCGGGCGGCTGCCGCTGGTGGTGCAGTATCTCGGCTATGGCGGGGGGCGCGGGTTCCCGCATGAGCAGCTGCACTGGGCGGCCTCGGGCTATGCCTATTTTCGCATGGATACGCGCGGGCAGGGCAGCGGCTGGGCCATGGGCGCGACAGCAGACCCGGTGGGGACGACGCCGTCCATACCCGGCGTGATGACCAAGGGCGTGCTGGACAAGAATGACTACTACTACCGGCGGCTGTTCATCGATGCGGTGCGGGCCGTGGATATGCTGGTGGCGCAGGATTTCGTGGATGCGGAGAGGATCGCGGTCTGCGGCGGCAGCCAGGGCGGCGGCATTGCGCTGGCGGTGGCGGGCATCGACCCGCGCATCAAGGCAGTGATGACCGACGTGCCCTTTCTCTGCGACTATCCGCGTGCCGTGCAGAAGGCCAGCCGCGACCC
Source organism: Alphaproteobacteria bacterium (assembly GCA_018828145.1). Classification (GTDB taxonomy): domain Bacteria; phylum Pseudomonadota; class Alphaproteobacteria; order Rhizobiales; family Devosiaceae; genus Devosia. Next base: position 25,762 of record JAHJWO010000013.1, read on the forward strand.
CTATCTCGAGATCGTGCGCTTCCTGGCGCAGCACCGGGACAAGAAGGCCATGGTCTTCGATACGCTGAACTATTTCGACGGCGTCAATTTCGCGCGGCAGGCGCGGGCATCGGCCCTGTTCTCGGTCGCGGTGATGGACGAGACCTGCCCGCCATCCACCGTCTATGGCGCGTTCAACGCCTATGCGGGCGGCGACAAGACCATGGTTGAATACGAGTTCAACAACCACGAGGGCGGCGGGGCCTTCCAGGACCGCGCGCAGATGCAATGGCTGGCCGAACGCTTCTGGTAAGGGGATAAGGCGCCTGACCCCTTGCTTTGCTCAAAAAACGCAAATATTGCGTAGATAGCAAAGCGAGGATTTCGTGGCCATCCAGAGACGTGCAAACCAGTCCGACATTGCGGAGCGCCTCGGCGTTTCCGTGAGTACGGTGTCGCGCGCGCTGGCCAATGAAATCGGTATCAGCGATGCGGTGCGGCGCGATGTGCAACGCATGGCACGAACGCTGGGCTATAAATCCAAGCATAACACCGCAGCGGTGAGTGGGGATAAAAGGGCGGTGGCGCTGGTGCCGCTGGGGAGCGCCACGAGCGGGTTGTCGGGCTTCTATTTCGGTATTCTCGAGGGCATCAAGGCGCAGGCGGCCGAGGCGGGGATGGTGCTCGATGTGCGCCTCGTCAACGAGGCCGTGGTGACGCTGGACATGATCCGCAAGCAGATCGCCCAGGCCGATGCCGGCGGGGTGCTGCTGGCGGGAATCGATGCCTGGGACGAGCTGGCGCAGTGGTGTGCGGCAGAGGAAATCCCGGCCGTGCTGGTCAATGGCAGCGACCCCAGGATGCGGATCAGCTCGGTATCGCCGGCCAATTTCTATGGCGCCTACCAGGCGACGCAGCGGCTGCTGGATGCCGGGCATCGCCGTATCCTGCACTATACGCACCGCTACCGGCCGACAATTTTGCAACGGCAGCGGGGGTTTGAGGCGGCCATTGCCGCGACACCCGGCGCGACGGGCGTCATCGTCAACACGGCGGAGCGGGCGACCGGGGAATTGCTGGCCGACCTGCTGGCCGGCAAGCATGACGTGACGGCCATGTTCAGCTGGAACGACATTGCGGCGGTGGAGATGCTGGAAGGGCTCTATGGCCCGGAAAGCCCGCTGCCGCCTAGCTTTTCGATGATCGGCTTTGACGATCTGCCGATCGCCGGCATGGCGACGCCGCGGCTCAGCACAATCCGGGTGGATCGCGAGGCGATCGGGCGCGGGGCGGTGCGGCTGCTGGCCCAGCACATGGATGGCGAGATGGCGGTGCAGCAGCTGGAAATCGGCGTGGCCATGGTCGAGGGCGAGACCATATTTGCCGCGAAATCGTCACAAGCCTGAACGGTCAATGAACGGGGCCTGCCGCCTGTTTCCCCGGCCTAGTTCATTGTTCTCACGACGCAATATGAACAAATTTGCGTAATTTGCGTAACTTGCGCAAAATACTTGCGATTGCGCAAAATGTGAACTAGCTTTCCTTCCACTGGCGAAGATCAAGAGACTGTCCCTGAGACAGCATGATCGACTGGCCCGGGAGGAACATTTGGAACTGCGGCGGTGGAATGTCCGGCATGTGCGCCAGGTGCTCGAAACAGCACCGCACTTCGTGCCCTTCGCCCGCGGCGGGGATACCGGCCTTGAGGCCATTCGCGCGCAGATCGGACCCGCCAGCATTGCGGACCTGCTGGATCAGGCCCGCGCCGATGCCCTGGCGCCGATCCCGGCGCTGCCGGCCAGCCTCTATCTCGAATTTGCCCGGACCGGACGGCGCGAAGGCTATGAAGATGCCCAGCGCGCGCGCCGCAACATGCTGTACCGGCTGACGCTGGCGGAGTGGCTCGAAGGGCAGGGCACTTTTGTCGATGCCATCGAGAACCTGGCCTTTGCCCGACTTGAGGAGACCAACTGGGCCTGGCCCGCCCATGCCCGCATGCTCGACATGCCCGATCACCCGACGGTCGACCTGGCCGCGGCAATGACGGCGCTCGACCTGGCCGAGATGGATTATCTGATCGGCGACGCACTTTCACCCTCGCTGCGGGCACGGCTGCGCAGCGAGATCGACCGGCGGACCGTGGCGCCGTTCCTCGAGCGCAACGACCATTGGTGGCTGCATTCGACGCCGGACCGGCAGGTCAACAACTGGACGGCGGTCTGCGTTGCCGGGGTGGTGGGCGCGGCCTGCTATCTCGAAACCGATCGTGACCGGCTGGCCAATATCATCACGCGCGGGCTGCACAGCCTGGCCGACTATCTCGAAACCTTCGACAGCCAGGGCGGCTCGTCGGAAGGGCCGGACTACTGGTCCTATGGCTTTGGCAACTATGTCGTGCTGGCGCAGCTGCTGCATGCCCGGACCGGCGGGCAGGTCGACCTGCTGGACGATCCGCAGATCCGCGAAATCGCGCAGTTTCCGGTGCGGACCGTACTGACGCAGGGACTGTGGGCAAGCTTTTCGGATTCCGACAGCAACCCCACCTTCCATCCGGGCCTGCTGACCCATCTGGCCGAGCGGCTGGAGCTGCCGGCGCTGACCGAGCTGGGCATGCAGAACGACTTCCGCGTCGAGGTCTTCAACCAGTTTGCCTGGCCGCTGCGCCAGTTCGCCTGGCCGCTTCCGGAGCGCAATGTCGCCTTTGGCGGCGCGCCGCACGACTGGTTTGCCGACATGGCCTGGATGATCAGCCGGCTCGATCCGGGTGATCCCAATTCGCTGCGGCTCGCCATCAAGGGCGGGCACAATGACGAGATGCACAACCAGAATGACGTCGGTTCGCTGATCGTGGTCAGCAAGGGCAGGGTCGTGCTGACCGATCCCGGGCGCGGGCGCTATTCCAAGGCCTATTTCGGACCCGAGCGCTACAGCAACATCATGGCCTCTTCGCGCGGGCATTCCGTGCCGGTGGTCAATGGCCAGGAGCAGGCCGAGGGCCGGCAGCATGCGGCAGCCGTGCTGGGCCACAGCCATGGCGAAGGCGCAGACCGGCTGACACTGGAAATGGCGGCGGCCTATCCCGCGGCGGCAGGCATCGCGGCGCTGGAGCGCGATGTGGTGTTCGACCGCAGCGTGCCGGGCGGGCGGGTGACGCTTAGCGACAGCTTCAGCTTCACGGACAGGGAGGGCGCGTTCCAGTCCGTGCTGGTGACGCCGCTGGCGGTCGAGGCCGGGCCGGAAACGGTGCGCATCGGCGACGCCGCAGGCGGGGTGTCGGTGCGGTTCGATCCGCGCGCGGTATCGGTCAGCACCGAGCGCCATGACGGCGTCGAGAAGCAATATGCCCCATCGGTGGACCTGACCCGCGTGCTGTTCACGGCACTGCCGCGGGCGGCCAGAGGGCAGGTGAATTTGGAAATCTCGCCGCTCTGAACGAGCGGGAGCGCCGGCCGCAATGGCCGGCACAGTGAGGGGCGCGGCGCCAGATCGGCATCGGCCAGAAATCAACCCCGGGCAGGGAGCGCCCGGAAAAGGGAGGACGACAATGAAGCATTCAAGTTTCGGTCTGAGCAGGGGCCAGGGTGGCCTCAGGCTCGCCGGCGCCGTGGCAGTGGCTGCCCTGATGGCAGCCGGGCAGGCGCTGGCAGCGGGCCAGGCGCCCATGCTCGACGCCTTGGTGGAAAGTGGCGAACTGCCGCCGCTGGAAGAGCGCCTGCCGGTCAATCCGATGGTGGTGGAAGCCGATGCCATCGGCACCTATGGCGGCACCTGGCGCATGGGCATGAATGGCGGCGGCGACAACGGGCTGATCGTCAAGACGGTCGCCTATGACAGCCTGGTTCGCTACGACCACGAATGGAAATCGGTGGTGCCGAACCTGGCCGAAAGCTGGGAGGCCAGCGAAGACGCCACGGAATATACCTTCAAGCTGCGCGAAGGCGTGAAGTGGAGCGACGGCACGCCGTTCACCACGGCTGATATCGCGTTCGCCGTCGAAATGTACCAGGACCCCGACTACGCGGCCGGCAGCTGGATCGACAACAAGAACAACCCGGTGACGCTCGAGGTCATCGACGACTACAATTTCAAGTTCATCTTCGGCACGCCCAACGGCATGTTCATGGAGACGCTGGCCGGCGTTGACGGCATCCACATCACCTCGCTGCAAAAGCAGTATTGCAGCCAGTTCCACCCCACCTATAACGAAAATGCCGCTGCTGAAGCGGAGGCCGCGGGCTTCTCCAGCTGGGCGCTCTACCTGCAGGATCGTTGCGCCTGGGGCTGGGAAACCATCCGCTTTGCCAATCCGGACCTGCCGTCCATCTATGCCTGGGTGATCGAAACGCCGCTGACGGCCAATGCCCAGCGCGTTACCTGGAAGCGCAATCCCTATTACTGGAAGACCGACGCCGAGGGGAACCAGCTGCCCTATATCGACGCCCTGGACATGCGCGTGAGCCAGGGCGGCGTCGAGGAACTGACGCTTGCCGCGCTCAATGGCGAGATCGACTTCCAGGAACGCCACATCGCCACGACCACCAACAAGCCGCTGTTCTTCGACGGGCAGGAAGCTAGCGGCTATCACCTGGGTGAAGTGATCCCGTCGGCATCCAACACCCTGGTGCTGCAGCTCAACCTCAACCACCTCGATCCGGTCAAGCGCGAGCTCTACCAGAACAAGGACTTCCGCATCGGCATTTCCCACGCCATCGACCGGCAGGAAATCATCGACGTGGTGTTTACCGGCCAGGGCGAACCCTTCCAGGTCGCGCCGCGCCCCGAGTCCAACTTCTATGACGAGGAACTGGCCAAGCAATATACCGAGTTCGACCCCGACCTTGCCGCCGAGCACTTTGCGGCCGCGGGCCTGACCGAGAAGAATGGCGACGGCATCTACCTCGCCAGCGACGGCAACCCGGTCAAGATTACCGTCGACGTGATTTCGGCGCTGCGCCCCGAGTGGATCGACATGCTCGAAATCATGCAGCTGCAGCTGGGCGCTGCCGGTGTCGAGATCGAGCTCAACAATATCGACCGCACGCTGTTCTACGAAAAGCGTCCGGCCGGTGAGTTCGACGCCCAGGTCTGGGCCGGCGACGGTGGCATCGAGGCCCTGCAGGAGCCCCGCTACTACTTCCCGTTCAGCGATGAATCGGTCTGGGCCTACCGCTGGGCACAGTGGTTCAACGGCACCCGTCCGGAAATCGCCGAAGAGCCGGCCGACTGGGCCAAGAAGCAGATGGACCTCTACAACCAGGTGCGTGCCGCTGGCAGCCCGGAAGCGCGTGCCGACCTGTTCAACCAGGTGCTCGCCATCACCAAGGAAGAGTTCCCGGTGATCGGGGTGAGCCTGATGCCGAATTCCTATTCGATCATCCGGGACAACCTCAAGAACGCTCCGGCGACCATGTTCAACGCCTGGCTCTTCCCGACGCCGGCCTCCATGGATCCGACGGTCTGGTACTTCGAATAAGCGGGAACCCTCCCCCCGCTTCGTCCCTCCGCGGCGCTTCAGCGCTGCGGGGGGAACCTAACCTCCACGGGAACAGGCACCATGGTCGGCTATATCATCCAACGCTTCATCGCCATGCTCCTGACGCTGGTGGCCGTCTCGGTCGTGGCCTTCGCCATCATCCAGTTGCCGCCGGGCGATTACCTGACGAGCTATATCGCGGCGCTGTCCTCCACCGGGGACCAGGTCGACCCGCGCGTCATCGAGAACCTTCGCATCCAGTATGGCCTGGGCGAGCCCTTCTATGTGCAATACTGGAAGTGGATCACCGGGATCCTGCAGGGCAATTTCGGGCACAGCTTCGAGTGGAAGCGGCCCGTGTCCGAGCTGATCTGGGGCAGGCTGGGCAATTCGGTCATGCTCGAGGGCCTTGCCGTGATCGTCATGTGGCTGATCGCGGTGCCGATCGGCATCTATGCGGCCGTGCGCAAATATTCGCTGGGCGACTATCTCGCCACCGTGGTTGGTTTCATCGGCCTTGCCGTCCCGAATTTCTTCTTCGCGCTCATCGTCATGTACCTGGCCTTCATCTGGTTCGGCACGACGCTGGGCGGGCTGTTTTCACCCGAGTTCGAGAATGCGCGCTGGAGCCTGGCGCGGATCTGGGACTTCCTGACCCATGCCTGGATCCCGGTCCTGGTGCTGGCCACGGCCGGCACGGCCGAGCTGATCCGCATCCTGCGCGCCAACCTGCTCGACGAGCTCAAGAAGCCCTATGTGACCACGGCGCGGGCCAAGGGCCTCACCGAGTTCCGTACCATCATGAAGTACCCCGTACGGCTGGCGCTCAACCCGCTGATTTCGACCATCGGCTGGCTGCTGCCGGCGCTGGTTTCAGGCTCGGTCATCGTCTCGGTGGTGATGAACCTGCCGACGGCCGGGCCGATGCTGCTGCGCTCGCTGACCACCCAGGACATGTATCTGGCGGGCGCAATCATCCTGCTGCTCAGCGTGCTGACCGTGGTGGGAACACTGATTTCGGACATCCTGCTTGCCTGGATCGATCCGCGCATTCGCTACGGGGGCAAGTAATGGCCGTGGATACGATGACACCCATTGGAGCAACGGCCGGTGCCATTGTGCCGGCGAAGCGCGAGAGCCAGTTCGGGCTGATGTGGCGCCGGTTCCGGCGGCACCGGCTGGCCTTGGTGAGCCTGTGGATCGTAGCTGCCTTCTACCTGGTGGCGATCCTGGCCGAGTTCCTGGCGCCCACCGATCCGTCGGCCTATAGCGCGCGCTATACCTATGCGCCGCCGCAGGGCATCCAGCTGATCGCCACCGAGCCGGACGGGTCGTGGTCGTTCCAGCTGCATGTGAATGGCTACAAGACCGAGATCGACCCGGTGGCGCTGCGCCGCACCTTCGTGATCGACCCCGAGGAGCGCATTCCCGTGCAGTTCTTCGTACCGAGCGAGCCGTACCTGCTGGCCGGGTTCATTCCCATGTCGGTCAAGTTCATGGGCGTGGCCGAGCCGCGGGCGCCATTCTATGTGCTGGGGGCCGACCGGCTGGGGCGCGACCTGCTGAGCCGGCTGATCCATGGCACACGGATTTCGCTCTCCATTGGCCTTGCGGGCGTGACGCTCAGCCTGTTCTTCGGCATCATCATTGGCGGCTTTGCCGGCTATTATGGCGGCACGTTCGACTCTGCGGTGATGCGGGTGGTGGAATTCATCCGCTCCATGCCGACCATCCCCCTCTGGCTGGGGCTGGCGGCAGCCATGCCCAAGGACTGGACGGCGCTGCAGACCTATTTCGCCATCACCGTCATCCTCAGCCTCATCGGCTGGACCGAGCTGGCGCGCGTGGTGCGGGGACGGTTCCTCTCGCTGCGGACCGAGGATTTCGTGACGGCCGCGCAGCTCGATGGTGCCAGCGACTGGCGCATCATCACGCGGCACATGGTGCCCAGCTTCATGAGCCACATCATCGCCGCGGCGACGCTGGCCATTCCCGGCATGATCCTCGCCGAAACCGCTCTGTCCTTCCTCGGGCTTGGCCTGCAGGCGCCGATCGTCAGCTGGGGCACGCTGCTGCAGGACGCGCAGAATATCCGGACCCTGGCCACGGCGCCCTGGCTGCTGACGCCGGGCATCTGCGTGGTGATCATCATTCTTGCCATGAACTTTTTTGGCGACGGGCTGCGCGATGCGGCTGATCCCCATGGGCGGTGAGATGATGGTGTACACAGCAATTTCAGCGAGTGCCGACTTCACCTCTCCCTCTGGGGGAGAGGTCGCGCGTAGCGCGGGTGAGGGGGCCTTCCTCCTCACTGTTCCCAGGACAGGCCCCCTCACCCGACCGAAGACGGTCGACCTCTCCCCCCAGGGAGAGGTGGCGCTGTCGCGCCCGGAGTATCGAGCATGACCCAACCCATCCTTACCATTTCCGACATGTCCATCGTGTTCTCGTCGCCCGACGAGGCCGATATCGAGGCGGTGCGGCAGGTCGATCTCACCATGACGCCCGGCAAGACGCTGGCGCTGGTGGGCGAGAGCGGCTGTGGCAAGTCGGTGACCGCGCGCGCCATCCTGCGGCTGCTGGACCGCAATGCCAAGATTCCGAGGGGCCGCATCCTGTTCGAGGCGCCGGGGGAGGCGCCGACCGATATCGCACAGCTCAAGCATGACAGCCTGGCGCTGCGGAAGATTCGCGGCAACCAGATCGCGATGATCTTCCAGGAGCCGATGAGCTCGCTGTCGCCCGTGCATACGATCGGCGACCAGATCGACGAGATGATGACCACCCATGAGGGGCTGAGCCCCAAGGCTGCGCGCGAGCGCACCGTGGCCCTGCTCGACCAGGTGGGCATTCCCGGCGCGCGGGAGCGGGCGGATGCCTATCCGTTCCAGCTGTCCGGCGGGCTGCGGCAGCGCGCGATGATCGCCATGGCGCTGGCCTGCACGCCGCAATTGCTGATTGCCGACGAGCCGACCACGGCGCTGGATGTGACGACGCAGGCGCAGATCCTCGACCTCTTGCGGCAGCTGCAGGCCGATTTCGGCATGGCCATGCTGTTCATCACCCATGACCTGGGTGTGGTGGCCGAAATCGCCGACGAGGTGGCGGTGATGTATCTGGGCGATGTGGTGGAGCAGGGCAGCGTCTATGACGTGTTCCGGGCGCCCAAGCATCCCTATACGCAGGCGCTGATGAGCTCCATTCCCAAGATGGCGCGCAAGGCGGACCGGGTGCGGCTGTCGCCGATCAAGGGCACGGTGCCGGCGCCCAAGGACCGGCCGGTCGGCTGTGCCTTTACCAGCCGTTGCCCCCATGCCTTCGAGCCCTGCGCGACCGTGCGGCCGGAGCGGACCGATGTCGGCAATGGGCACCATGCGCGATGTCACCTGCTGACGCGCGTGGCCGTGGGAGAGCTGGCATGAGCACGCTGCTGACGGTCAAAAACCTCTCCAAGCACTATTCGCTGAGCGGCGGCTGGTTCGGGCCGGAGCGACGGCTCGATGCGCTGACCGACATAAACCTGAGCGTGGAAGCAGGCGAGACGCTGGCCATCGTGGGCGAGAGCGGCTGCGGCAAGACCACGCTGGGGCGCTGCATCATCCAGGCGCAGCCGGTGAGCGAGGGGACGGTGACCTACCATCCCAAGTCGGGTGGAGAGGTGGAGCTGACCTCGCTCAACAAGCGGCAGATCAAGCCATGGCGGCAGGATATCCGCATGATCTTCCAGGATCCGATGAGTTCGCTGAACCCCAATATGCGGGTGTTCGACATTGTCGCCGAGCCGCTGCGCATCCACAAGATCTGCAAGGGCAAGGCACTGGAAGAGCGGGTCATCTCGACGCTGGAAAAGGTCGGCATTCCGGCCGAGGCCGTGGGGCGCTATCCGCATGCCTTTTCGGGCGGTCAGCGCCAGCGCATCGGCATTGCCCGGGCCCTGGTGCTCGACCCCAAGCTGGTGATTGCCGACGAGGCGGTCTCGGCGCTGGACGTGTCGATCCAGGCGCAGGTGCTCAACCTGCTCGAGGATCTCAAGGCCGAGTTCGGACTGACCTATATCTTCATCAGCCACGATCTGGGCGTGGTGAACTACATCGCTGCCCGGGTGGTGGTGATGTATCTCGGGCATGTGGTGGAGAATGCGCCCACCGAGATGCTGTTTGAGCGCCCGCGTCATCCCTATACCGAGCTGCTGCTGGAAGCGCTGCCGATCGCCGATCCGCTGCGGCGCAAGGGGCGCAAGACGGAAGTGCGGGGGGAAATCCCCTATCTGGGCAATCGCCCGGTGGGCTGCCCATTCCACACCCGCTGCAAATATGCCGAGGACCGCTGCCGGACCGACCGGCCCGAACTGCGACCGATCAACGGAACGGCGCAGCAGGCGGCGTGCCACTTTGCCGAAAAACTCGATTTGAAGGGCGCCTATGAAGATGCGCCTGCGAAGGAATTTGCCTAGATGACCTATGATCCGGTGAGCGCCAATCCCCTGTCGGGCAATCCGCTGAAGACCCGCGCCGATGTGGAAAAGGCGCTGCATGACCTGTTCAACCCACTGCTGCCCTTCTTCTCGGAAGGCGGGGCACGGGTGCGGCTCGACGCGGCGGCGGCACATTTCGACCGGGCAGCGGCCGACCTCGAAGGCTTTGCGCGACCCCTCTGGGGGCTGACGCCACTGGCCGCGGGCGGCGGGACATTCGACCACTGGGCGCTCTACCGGCAGGGCCTCGCCAACGGGACCGACCCCGCGCATCCGGAATATTGGGGACAGGTGAACTCAACCGACCAGCGCATGGTCGAGCTGGCGGCAATCGGCTTCACCATGCGGATGGTGCCGCAGCTGGTCTGGGAGCCACTGTCGCAGCAAGCCAAGAGCAACCTGGCAGCATATCTCAAGCATGCTCGCAGCTTCGACTATGCCGACAATAACTGGAAGTTCTTCCGCATCCTGGTCGATCTGGGGCTGGAGGAATGCGGGGTCGAATTCGACCGCTCGCTCACCGAGAGGTATCTCGAGGAACTGGACGGCTTCTATCTGGGCGATGGCTGGTATCGCGACGGCAATATCCGGCGGATCGACCACTACATCCCCTTCGCCATGCACTTCTATGGCCTGATCTACGCCAAGCTGGCGCGGGGCGACGAGAAAAGGGTCGCAGCCTACAAGGAGCGGGCGAGGCTGTTCGCCAAGGATATTCGCCACTGGTTCGACGAGGACGGCGGCACGCTGGCCTTCGGGCGAAGCCTCACCTATCGTTTTGCCTGCGGCGGCTTCTGGGGCGCGTTGGCCTTTGCCGATGTCGAAGCGCTGCCTTGGGGCGAGATCAAGGGACAGTTCATTCGCCACCTGCGCTGGTGGGCGGACAAGCCGATGGCCAATCGCGACGGCATTCTCAGCATTGGCTACGGCTATCCGAACCTGTTCATGAGCGAGAGCTACAACTCGGCCGGATCACCCTATTGGGCGCTCAAGGCCTTCCTGCCGCTGGCGCTGCCGGACGACCATCCATTCTGGACGGCGGAGGAAACGCCGGCCGTAACCAGCAAGAAGCCGATACCCCTCAAGCATCCGGGCATGGTGATGATGCACACGCCAGGCAATGTGGTGGCGCTGTCGAGCGGCCAGCAGAACTGGCAGATGCGCCATGGCGCCGAGAAATACGCCAAGTTTGCCTATGCCAGCCGCTATGGCTTTTCGGTCGAGGTGGACGAGCGGGCCTACACGATGGGCGCCTTCGACGGGGCGCTGGCCTTTTCCGATGACGGGCGGCACTACCGGGTGCGCGAGACCAACGAGGTCGCGCAGATCGCGGAGAACACGCTGTTCGCCCGCTGGAAGCCCTGGAGCGACGTGACGGTGGAGACATGGCTGATCCCGGCCAATCTCTGGCATATCCGTGTCCACCGGATCACCACGCCGCGGGCACTGCATGCGACCGAGGGCGGGTTTGCGATCGGTCGCGCCGACCTCAATGCCGACACCTATATCGACGAGGCGGGCCGGGCCGTGGCCAAGAGCCGGACGGATGTGAGCGCCATTGTCGACCTTGCCGGCAAGCGCGAGGGGCGGGCGCACCGTGCCTATCCCAATACTAACCTCATCGTCGCCAAGACCATCGTGCCGCAATTGCGCGGCGAGATTCCGGTTGGGACGACGCTGCTGGTGACGGCCGCGATGGCGCTGCCGGCGGGAGCAGAGGCCGAGGCGGCACTGGGACAGGTGCCCCATGCTCCCGACATGGCGGCGCTCGAGGCCCTGTTTGCCCGCGAGGGCGTTGATGTCAGCGCCATTCTGGTGCCGGAGCGGTTCTGATGCGACCCAAACTCGCCTTCGCCATGGCCGCAGACAAGACCAGGCACGTGTTCGACGCCGAGGCGCTGGCACGGCTGGCGCGCGGTTGCGATATCGTTCGCGCCGAGCCACTGGAAGAACTTTCCAGCCCCGAGGCCCGGGCGATACTGGGGCAGATCGACATTCTCGTCACCGGCTGGGGCTGCCCGATGGTGAGCGAGGAGGTGATCCGCTCGGCGCCGAACCTCAAGCTTATCGCCCATGCGGCCGGGACGGTGAAGTTCACCGTGGCGCCGGCGGTCTATGAGGCCGGCGTGCGCGTGACCCATGCGGCCGATGCCAATGCGGTGCCGGTGGCCGAGTTCACGCTGGCCTCGATCATCTTTGCCAACAAGCGCGTGTTCGAGCTGCGCGACCGCTATCGCGCCGACCCGGCGCGGCGCTCAAGCTACGCCTTGATGGATGAGCCGATCGGCAATTATCATCGGACCATCGGCCTGGTCGGAGCCTCGCGCATTGGCCGCAAGGTGGCGCGGATGCTGGAGGGCTTCGACTTCACCGTGCTGGTCAGCGACCCCTTCGTGCAGAAGGGCGATCCGATCACCGCCAATGCCGAACTGGTCGATCTTGACAGCCTGATGGCGCGCTCGGACGTGGTGTCGATCCATGCACCATCGCTACCGTCGACGCGCGGGATGATCGGGGCAAGGCAATTGCGGCTGATGAAGGATGGTGCGGCCCTGATCAACACGGCGCGCGGCGCGCTGGTCGACGAGGCGGCCCTGATCGCAGAGCTGATGACGGGCCGCATCCACGCGGTGATCGACGTGACCGATCCCGAAATTCCCGCCAGCGGTTCGCCGCTCTATAGTCTGCCCAATGTGTTCCTGACGCCCCATGTCGCCGGGGCCGTGGGGGCGGAGCGGCTCAGGCTGGGGCAGATGGCGATCGAAGAAATCGAGCGGTTTGTCGCCGGGGAGAAGCTGGAATTCGAGATCGAGCCGGCATTGCTGGAGCGGTTGGCGTGATGAAAGGACATTCGCCTAACCTCCCTTCTCCCCTTGAGGGAGAAGGTGCCCGAAGGGCGGATGAGGGGTCTGTTCCCCAAATGCTGAAGCATGGGACGGCGCAGCACCCCTCACCCGGTTTTCCGCTGGACGCGGAAAACCACCCTCTCCCTCGAGGGGCGAGGGTGGGCACCGAGAGCGTTGCCGCTACAGACGCCGACCACGAAGCGCGACTGCAGTTCCTCACGTGGGACCGTACGCAGGCAGATATCGATGCGCCCGAACATCGGGCGCGGCAGGCGCATTGGGCGCGCGTGTCCGGAGCGAGTTTTCACCCCACCGCCTATGTGGCGGCGGAGGCGGCGATTTTCACCAGCCACCTGGTGCTGGGCGAAGCGAGCTGGATTGCCGGGCATGCGCTGGTTCGCGGCGACGTGGAGTTCGGCGCCCATACCACGGTCAATCCCTATGCGATGATTTCGGGCAAGGTGCGCTGCGGCGACGGGGTGCGGATTGCCAGCCATGTATCGATCGTGGGGTTCAACCACGGCTTCGACGACCCCAGTGTCCCGATCCACCAGCAAAAGCATGAGAGCCTGGGCATCACCATCGCGGACGATGTGTGGATCGGGGCCAATGCGGTGGTGCTGGACGGGGTCACGGTGGGCAAGGGCGCAGTGATCGCGGCTGGGGCGGTGGTCAGCAAGGATGTGTCGCCGCTGGCCATTGTCGGCGGTGTTCCCGCCAAGGTGGTTCGCTATCGTGGGCAATCAGCGACGCGGGACGCGGCAGCGGTGCTGGGTCGGCTGGGCGGCGCGGCGCAGGCGCAATTGCCGGAGGTGCTGGCGGCCTATCGCGACGGCGCGGACTATGTGTCGCGCGAGGCTGATGGCCAGGTGCGGCGCAGTGCGCGGCATCGCAATGATGCCATCGAGCTGGCGGCGGGCTTCGATACTTTACCGGAGGGGCTGGACGCGGCGGAAACGCTCAGGCAGCTCCGAGACCTGCAGGATCCGGAGACGGGATTGTTTCCCGATCCGTACCGGCCCCCGGCGCCGGGCCGGGCCATGCGGGATGACGGGTTGGCGCTCTATAATGTGCTGTCGGTTGGCTATGCCATCGAGGTGCTGGGCGGCCAGCCGAAATATCCCGTTGCGGCCGTGGAGCTGGGGGCGGGGGCGCTGTGCGACTGGCTGGAAAGCCTCACATGGCGGGAGCGGGCCTGGGGCGCGGGCGCGGCTGTCGACAGCATCGGCACGGCGCTCTACTTCAATGCGCGCTATTTTGCGACGGGGCGGACGCGGGAGACGCTGTTCGGCTGGCTGGCGATGAAGCAGGACCGGGCGAGCGGACTATGGGGTTCGACCACGGCGGATGAGGGTTTGCTGCAACCGGTCAACGGGTTCTATCGGCTGACGCGCGGAACCTATGCCCAGTTTGGCCTGCCCGTGCCCAATGCGGAGCGAGCGATCGACTCGGCGCTGCTCAACTATCGCAATTATGGCGGGTTCTCGGGCCCCACCTATACGGCGTGCAACCTGCTCGACACGATCCACCCGCTCATGCTGTGCCTGCGGCAGACCGACTATCGGCGTCCTGAGGCCGAGGCCATCGGCCGAGCGGTGATCGCGCGGGCGGGGGAGCGCTGGGTGGACGGCAAGGGGTTTGCCTTTGCCGATGGCCAGGCGCCGAGTCTGCAGGGTACCGAGATGTGGCTTTCGGTGGTGCATCTGGCAGCGGAGCTGCTGGGGATTGCCGGGGCGTTTGCGTTCGTGCCCAAGGGCGTGCATCGGACACGGGCAGTGGGACTGGGGTTGTGAGCATGACCGGCAAGAAGGCCCTGGTCGTCTGGGGCGGGATGGAACTGCATACGCCCGAGCGGGGCGCGCATTTGGTGCGCGAGATGCTGGAGGCGGAGGGCTTCGCCGTCACCGTCACACCGGATTATGACGCGCTGGGCGCCGAGGATGTGGGCAGCAATGACCTGGTCGTGCCGGTGATCACCGACGGCACGCTCGCCCCCGAGAAGATGGCGAACCTGATTGCGGCGATCCGCGCCGGTACGGGGCTCGCAGGGTATCACATGGGACTGGCGACCAGCTTTCGCAGCTCGGTGCCGTTCCGCTATGCGGCGAGCTGCTACTGGGTGCAGCATCCGGGCAATATCATTACCTACAAGGTGGATGTGACGCGCAGCGACCACCCGATCATGGCAGGGATCGAGAGATTCGAGCACACCTCCGAGCAATACTACCTCAACTACGATCCCGCCGTTGAGGTGCTGGCGACCACCGTGTTTTCAGGGGAATTCCACCCCTGGCGCAAGGATGTGGTGATGCCGGTGGTGTTCACCACGATGCATGACCAGGGGCGGGTGTTCTATTCGTCGCTGGGGCATACCGCCGATGAACTGGCTGGGGGGCCGGTGCGGGAAATCCTGCGGCGCGGCCTGGTCTGGGCCGCGCGGTAAATCTGGCGGTTGGCGCGTGTTGTGCCACCCCCTCCTACCTCCCCCATCGAGGGGGAGGTTTCTCTCCACTCATGGGGCACGATCCGGTCTCACCCACCGGACAGCAGCTCCCCCTTGATGGGGGCGGTGGAAGGGGTGTGGGGAGCCGCGATGCCAGCGCCTATTGTTGCTGCGCGGCTTCGGCCTGCCGTCGCAGGACTTCCGATTCCGGCAGGGCGTTGGCGTATCTGAGTTCGCGGTTGGCGCGATCCCAGAAGGCGGGGTGGACACGGTCCAGCAGAGCCCGGTCGGTGGCGGCGAGTCCAAGGCGGGCGGCGGTTTGCGCGTCGAGATAGAGCACGACATTCTGCCGATACCAGGCGGGGATGGCCTCGTCGGTCCAGATTTGCGGGCGGATGACATCATGGACGCCATAGCCGTGCGCAGCAAAGCGGGCGGCCCACCAGCTCTGCCATTGTTCGTTCAGATGCCCGACGCCGCCCTGGCCGGGAATAGCGGCGCTGAACAGGACGGCGGGCGCCAAGGCGACGAGGTCGGCGACGAAGCTGTCGGCGCGGTCGGGAGAGAGGTGTTCGGCCACCTCGAGCGACACGGCGAGATCGACGCGGGGGCCGGCGAAGCGCTGTTCGAGGTCCTGCGGAGAAAAAGTGATCGCCTTGTGGTCGAGCATGGCGGGGGTGACCCAATCACCCTCGACGCCGAAAGCGGTGTCCGCGCCGGCCTCGAGCGCGGCGGCGAGCCAGGTACCGGTGCCGCAGCCGATATCGGCGACGGCGCGGCGGGAGAGGCCCGAGGGCAGGGCGCCAAGGATGCGCCGCGCCGCATGGGCGGTGTGGGCGCGGCGGTTTTCATAGAAGCCGGCGGGGTAGAGCGGGGCGGTCATGACGGGGCCGATCGGTGGATTCGCTTGGAGCCTATGCTGGCTACGCAGCGGTGGCCATATGGATCATTCGGCACGGAACCATGCGAGAGTGGAGCCGTTCTTCGGACAGCGTCACCAAACACCCGGAGACAAAATCATGGCTAGCGAAAAGACCCTCGACGACCTGTTCCTCGATACCCTCAAGGACATCTACTATGCTGAACGCCAGATCCTGAAGGCCCTGCCCAAGATGGCCAAGGCCGCGACTTCGGCAGAGCTGAAGGCTGGTTTCGAGCAGCACCTTGCCGAGACCGAAGTTCAGGTCGAACGTCTCGAGCAGATCTTCGAACTGCTGGGCAAGGCGGCCCGCGGTAAGACCTGCGACGCGATCCTCGGCATTCTCGAGGAAGGCAAGTCGATCATTGAAGACTACAAGGACACCGTGGCGCTGGATGCCGGCCTCGTGGCCGCAGCCCAGGCGGTGGAACACTACGAGATCGCCCGTTATGGCACCCTGAAGACCTGGGCCGCCCAGCTCGGCATGAAGGACGCCGTGGCGTTGCTCGATGCGACGCTGCAGGAAGAAATGGCGACCGACAAGAAGCTCAGCCAGGTTGCCACCGCCAATGTGAACAAGAAGGCGGCCTGATCCGGTCGGCGCGGGCCTAGCCCCGCGCCATTTCCCACGGTAACGGCAATGCGGAAGAATTCTGAACTGGCCGAGCGCATTCGGCAGACGGCCTATTTCCTCTGGGATCAGGACGGGCGGCCAGATGGTCGTTCATTCGATTACTGGCTCAGGGCCAAGGATATGCACCTGCGCGAGCTGGCCTATGACAAATGGCTGGCCGAGGGAGCGCCGATGGGCCGTGCTGAACTGCACTGGCGCGACGCTGCCGGTGAAATCGAGGGAAAATGAGAACGGGCCCGAAAGGGCCCGTTTTTTTTGTGCTGTCGGCGGCCGACGATCAGTCCTTGGCGCGTTCGACGTAGGAGTTGTCGTCGGTCAGGATGACGATGCGGGTGCCGGCGCCGATATGGGGCGGCACCATGACGCGCAGGCCATTGGTCAGCAGAGCGGGCTTGTAGGAGGAGGAGGCCGTCTGGCCCTTGACCACCGGCTCGGTCTCGACGATTTCGACGGTGACGCGCTGCGGCAGTTCCATGGAGAGCGCCGTGCCCTCGAAGGTCTTGAGATGCACCTTCATGCCGTCGGTGAGGTAGGCCTTCTGCTCGCCGATCACGTCATCGGCCACGGTGATCTGCTCGTAGCTGACCGGCTCCATGAAGTGGTGACCTTCGCCATCGGAATAGAGGTAGTCATATTCGCGATCATCGACGTCGGCCTTTTCGACCATCTCGACAGTGCGCCAGCGGCCGACGACCTTCACGCCGTCGGAAATGCGGCGCATGTTGACGTTGGTGATGGAATTGCCCTTGCCGGGATGGACGTTTTCCGCCGTCAGGACGACATGCAGATTGCCGTCCTGTTCGACGACGTTGCCCTTGCGCAGCGAAGAGGCGATGACCTTGACCATTATTCTTCCTTGTTCAATCAGAAGGCGCGTCGTAGAGGCAGACCTTATGGATACCGCTTCCGGGCGCCGGAATAGACTTTCGTGCGCCAACTACCCTATCTCGGCGAAAATCGCCAGCCCGGCCGTTGTAAAGGTCACATGAGCCAGCTTTCCCAACCATCGCCGTGGTGGTCGCCGTCGGTGCATGCGGACCGGCGGCCGATCCTTTTGGCGCGCGGCCGGATCGAGGCACGGGTGCGGGGATATCTGGCGGATAACGGCTTCCTGATGGTCGACCCGCCGGGGCTGCAGCGCTCGCCGGGCAATGAGACGCATCTGCATGCCTTCGGCACCACGATGATCGGCAATGACGGGGAAGGACAGCAGATGTACCTGCATACCTCCCCGGAATTCAGCATGAAAAAGCTGCTGGCGGCGGGGGAGCGGCGGATTGCGAGCCTGGGCCATGTGTGGCGCAACCGCGAGCGCAGCGCGCTGCATCACCCCGAATTCACCATGCTGGAATGGTATCGGGCGGGTGAACCATATGATGCGGTGATCGGGGACTGCGTGGCCATGCTGCGGCTCGCCGCGCAGGCGACGGGGGTGGACAAGCTGGTGTTTCGCGACCGCAGCTGCGACCCGTTTGCGGCGCCGGAAAGGGTCAGCGTCGTGCAAGCATTCTTGCAGCATGCTGGCATTAATCTGCTGGATTGCATGGACTTTGCCGGCGTTCCGGACGGCGAAGCGCTGGCCGCGCAGATGATTGCGGTGGGCCTCGATGTGCCGGAGGATCGCAGCTGGAGTTATCTGTTCAGCCGTGTGCTGGTGGAGAAGGTTGAGCCGCAGCTTGGCAGGGGGCGGATCACGATTCTCGACCGCTACCCGGCGGCCGAGGCTGCGCTGGCGCGGCGGGCCGAGGATGACCGGCGCGTGGCCGAGCGGTTCGAGCTCTATGCCTGCGGGGTGGAACTGGCCAATGGCTTTGGCGAATTGACCGATGCCGACGAGCAGCGCCGCAGGTTCGCCGCCGAGATGAACGAAAAACAACGGCTCTATGGCGAGCGCTATCCGCTGGATGAGGATTTCCTCGCTGCGCTCAGGCTGATGCCGGAGGCGAGCGGGGTGGCGCTGGGATTCGACCGGCTGGTGATGCTGGCAACGGCAGCGCCCCGGATCGAGGCGGTGCTGTGGGCGCCGGTGGCGGAATGACCCAGCATCGGCCAATCAAGACTGTGGGCGAGCTGGTCGAGGCAGGGCTGGTGGCGGACGTTGCCGGGCTTGAGGCCGTTGCCGCGAAATACGCCATCGGGATCACCCCGGCCGTGGCCGAGCTGATCGATCGCAATGATCCCAATGATCCCATTGCGCGGCAGTTCGTGCCGCGGGTGGATGAGCTGGTGACGACGCCGGAGGAGCGGGCAGACCCGATAGGGGACCTGGCGCATTCGCCGGTGACGGGCATCGTGCATCGCTATCCCGACCGGGTGCTGCTCAAGGCGGTGCATGTCTGCCCGGTCTATTGCCGGTTCTGCTTCCGGCGGGAAATGGTGGGTCCGGCCGGGCTGGGGACGCTGACCGGGCCGGAACTGGATGCGGCCATCGGCTATATCGCGGACCACCACGACATCTGGGAAGTGATCCTGACCGGGGGTGATCCGCTGGTGCTGTCGCCCCGGCGGCTGCGCGAGATCATGGCGCGGCTGGCGGGGATCGATCACGTCAAGATCGTGCGCTTTCACACGCGGGTGCCGGTGGTGGAGCCGGAGCGGGTGGACGAGGAGATGGTCGCGGCGCTCAAGGCCAGCGGCAAGACGACCTATCTGGCGGTGCATGCCAACCATCCCCGCGAGTTCACCGGCGCGGCGCGCGCGGCGCTGGCGCGGCTGGCCGATGGGGGCATCGTGCTGATCAGCCAGTCGGTGCTGCTCAAGGGCGTCAATGACGATGTCGAGACGCTGGCGAGCCTGATGAGGACTTTCGTCGAGAACCGCGTCAAACCCTATTACCTGCACCACCCCGACCTCGCGCCGGGGACTGGCCATTTCCGGGTGAGCATCGACGAGGGGCAAAGGCTGGTGACGGCCCTGCGGGGACGGATATCCGGGCTGGCGCAGCCGACCTATGTGCTGGATATCCCGGGTGGCCATGGCAAGGCCGATATCGGCACCGCGTCCATTGCCGGTGGCGACGGGTGCTTTACCGTGCGGGACTGGCAAGGTGGCGAGCATCACTATCCGCCACATGGTGGAGGCGACTGAGGTGAAGCTGGGGCAGCGGCTGGGCGCCGGACTGGTGGCGGAGGTGTTCGAATGGGGCGCCGACGTCATCAAGCTCTATCAGCCGGGCCAGGGGAAAGAGCAGGTGTTTCGGGAGGCAGCGACGCTGGCCATGCTCGAGCAGGGCCCGCTGCCCGTGCCCAGGGTGCGTGGCGTGCTGGAGACCGACGGCCGCTGGGGCGTGGTGATGAGCCGTGCGCCGGGCCGGCCGATCGCCGCGGAGATGCTGGAGCATCCCGGCCAAGCGCCGACCATGCTCGATGATGTGGTTCGATTGCAGCTGCGCATGCATGCCGAGCCCGGCCAATTCCTGCCTCGGTTGCGGGATCGCCTGCGCGGCGCGATCGCCCGGGCGGGGCAATTGTCAGCTGACGAAATCAGCGCCACGTTGCAGCGTCTGGCAGGTCTGCCGGATGGCGACCGGCTCTGCCATGGCGACTTCCACCCCTTCAATGTGATGGGGACGGCGGAGGCGCCGATCATCATCGACTGGCTGGATGCGACGCAAGGCGCGCCGGAGGCGGATGGCTGCCGGAGCTACCTGCTGTTGCTACACACCGTGCCGGATGTCGCCGCGACCTATCTGGATGCCTATGTGCGGCTCAGCGGGCGGCCGCGCGAGGCGATACTGGCCTGGCTGCCGGTACTGGCGGCGGCGCGGCTGGTGGAGCAGGTGCCGAGCGAACACGAAAGGCTGGCCGCCCTGGTTCGCTCGGCTCTCTGAGCAGAGATCAGTTCACGACGCGCGGATCGACGTCCTGGCTGTAGTCGACGCCGCCCACCGCGAAGCCGAAGAGCTTGAGAAATTCCTCGCGATATTTGGGCAGGTCGGCAAGGGCCGGCAGGGTTTCGGTCGTGAGGGCGGCCCAGCGCTTCTTGAGTTCGGCCTGCATCGCTTCGGACAGTTCCCAATCGTCGACGCGGATGCGCTTTTCATCGTCGAGCTTGAGGTTGGTCAGCTTCTCGCGGAACAGGCGATCGATCTGCTGGATCGGGCCTTCGCCCAGGCCCAGCTCGTCCTCGACCTTGATCAGCAGCGTGCCATAGAGGGGCACGACGGGAATGGCCGAACTGGCCTGCGTGACCACCGCCTTGAGGGCCACGACATGGGCGGCCTCGGCGCCATGGGCAGCGCGGATGGCGGCAGCGGCGCGATCGAGATCGGCCTTGGCCTTGCCCAGGGTGCCCTTGTGGTAGATCGGCCAGGTCAGCTCACTGCCCAGATAGGTGTAGTTGAGGGTGGTGAAGCCATCGGCGAGCACGCCGGCCTCTGCCAGTGCCGCGATCCAGAGTTCCCAATCCTCGCCGCCCATCACCTTGACGGTGGCCGCGGCTTCTTCCTCGGTCGCCGGTTCGACGGAAATCTCGGAGACCTCGCCGGTGGCGGTATTGAGGGTCTTGGATGTGACCGGAGCGCCATAGGGCTTGATCACGGACCGATAGGTGACGCCGTCCTTGGGATCGGTGCGGACCGGAGAGGCGAGGGAATAGACGATGAGATCGACCTGGCCCAGATTGGCCTTGATGGCCTCGATGGTCTCGGCCTTGACCGCATCGGAGAAAGCGTCGCCCTCGATGGTCACGGCCTTGGCGCCGGCCGCGCGGGCGCGGTTTTCGAAGGCGCGGTTATTGTACCAGCCAGCCGAGGCCGGCTTGGCCTCGCCCGGCTCGCGCTCGAAAGACACGCCCACGGTGTCGGCGCCGCTGCCAAAGGTGGTCACGATGCGCGAGGCAAGGCCATAGCCCGTGGAACAGCCGAGGACCAGGACGCGCTTGCGATCGGACGGGATGGGTCCCTTGATCACCACATGATCGACCTGCCGCTGCACATTGGTGGCACAGCCAGTGGGATGGGCGGTGGTGCAGATGAAGCCGCGAATCTTGGGTTCGATGATCATGGGCGAAAGACTCCTCGATTTTGGTCAAGGCAATAGCGGGATTGTGGGCGGAGGGCTAGGGGTTGGCAGGATTGCCAACCGCGAACTGTCGTGAGGGGGAGGTTCGTCCGGTCGTGCCGGGGCCCCGGGTCGGGCCCGGGGCAGGTTCTCTGATTGAGGGGAAAGCGGGGGCGGGGTCTGCCCATGCCGGCCCATGTCGGGCAGGCGAGTGGCCGGGGCGACAGCCCCGGCCGGGACGCCAGTGCACTCAGTGCATCGGGCTCTGGCCGTTGATTGGAATGCGCTTGAGCCGGGTCTCGGCTTCAGCGCTCCGCGGCAAGGTCACCGTGAGCAGGCCGTTCTTGAACTGGGCGTTGATCTTGTTCTGATCGACATCATAGCCCAGGGGAATGCGGCGCTCGAAACGGCCATAGTAGCGCTCGGAGAAGCGACGGTCCTTATCCTCGGTTTCGGAGCGCTTTTCGCCCCGCAGAACGAGGACGCCATCGTCGAACATCACCTCGACATCCTTCTCATCGAGGCCCGACATTTCCGCGGTTACCCGCATCTCGTTGCCCGTCTCGGTGATCTCGACGCTCGGCCAGCTGGTCATGGAAGACTGGCCAAGGCCCAGGGGCTGCCGGCCAAAATCGCGGAACACGTCGTCGAACAGCCGGTTCATCTCCCGGTGCAGCGACATGAAGGGGCTGTCGTCGCCACGGCCATAGGTCGCCGGGACATCGCCAGTGCTGCGACCACGAGGGATCAGATCACGAATACTCATTCATACGTCTCCTCTCATGCACTCGACCGGGCCGGTACAGAATTCCGGCGCGGCCGATGGTTTGATCCTGGCTCTCCAGGCTCGCGGCGAGGAAAACCAGTCCGATGCCGGACGGCAGGCGCATGGTTGAAAGGAGCCGAAGCGATGACGTCCGACGCCATTGATCTTGGTCTGCAATCGGGGCGCTTCAAGGGCCGCTGGAGGGTTTTTTCGTCTGCTACTCCGCCGCCCGACCTGCGGGGAAAATTCCCGACATGACCACGAAGCCGGGAATGCGGCGGACGCGGTCGGTCCAGCGGCGAAGGGCCGGATAATCCTGGCGGGAGATGCCGCCTTCCTCGCTCAGCATGACATAGGGGAAGCAGGCAATATCGGCCGTGGTCGGGTGGGCGGGTGAGCAGAGCCAGTCGCGGCCTTCGCGCTCGCCGAACCAGAGGTGTTCGTCCATGAGGCGGAAAATGCGGTGGGCGCCCTGCTGGGCCCTGGCGATGTCGAAATCGTAGAAGAAGCCGAGGGCGAGACGGGCGGCGGAACTGGTGGCGGTGATGTCATCGGCCACGGCATGCCAGCGGAGCACTTCGGCGGTGATGGCCGGATCGTCGGGGAACCAGAGGCCGGTCGCGTCGTACTTTTTCGCCAGGTAGGCGAGGATGGCGCCGGAATCGGAGAGGACGAGGTCATCGTCCTTGAGGACGGGGAGCTGGCCGAAAGGATTGAGGCGCAGAAACCAGTCCGCCTTGTGCTGGCGGCCGGGATAGAAATCGACCGGGATGATGTCATAGCGGAGCTTGAGGATGCTCATCAGCAGGCGGAGCTTGTAGCAGTTCCCGGAGAGCTCGAAGTCGTAGAGGGTGATGGCCATGGGTCAGATATCCAGCACGAGGCGTGGGGACTTGGCGCGGGAGACACAGGTCATCATGCAGGTGTTGGAACGCTTTTCGCTGTCGTTGAGATAGACGTCCTGGTGATCGACCTCGCCTTCCATCACGGTGGTGAGGCAGGTGCCGCAGGCGCCCTGTTCGCAGGAGCTGGGGACGGTGAGGCCGGCCTCGCGCATCACCTCCATAATGGTCTTGCCCGAGGGGATGTGGAGCGTCATGGCGGAGCGGGCGAGTTCGACGTCGAAGGCCGAGCTGTCGTCGATGACCTTGTCGTTCTTGAAATATTCGAAGTGGATGGCTTCGTCGGGCCAGCCCTGGGCGGCGGCGGTGGCGCGGACGGTTTCGAGCATGGCGCCGGGGCCGCAGACATAGACGTGCTGGGCGCGGGACCACTGGCCGAGGGCGGTGGCTATTGTCGTGCCGATTTCGGCGCGGGGCAGGCCGGTGTGGAGCATCACCTTGCCGTGGAGCGCTTCGAGATCGCCGCGGAAGGCGACCTGTTCGCCGGCGCGGGTGAAGTAATGCAGTTCATAGGGCAGGCTCGACTTGTCGAGGAAGCGGGCCATGGAGAGCAGTGGCGTGATGCCGATGCCACCGGCGATGAGCACGGTGCGAGTGGCGTCGCGGCGCAGCGGGAAGTTGTTGCGCGGCTCGGAAATGGCGAGGACGTCGCCCTCGCGCACCGTTTCGACCAGGACCTTGCTGCCGCCCTTGGAGGCGCTCTCCTGCTTGACGCCGATGATGTAGCTCATCAGCTCGCCGGGGCCATTGGTGATGGAATATTGGCGGATCAGGCCATTGGGCAGGTGCACATCGATATGGGCGCCGGGCTGGAAGGTGGGCAGATGCCCCTCGCGTGCGGCCAGCTCGAAGCCGATGACGCCATCGGCGCTGGTCCATTTGCGCCTGACCACGACAGGCAGGGTATTGCCGCGCGGAATGGGAATATCCGGCATGGTGGCGAGATCGGCCGAGACCTTGTCGAAGGCGGGCTGGAGCGGCTCGGGCGCCGGCTTGCGGGCGGCGGCGCGCTCGAGGCGGTCGCGGAGCTTGGTGAGGGTCTCGTTGTATTGGCGGAGGGTGGTGGTGTCGGGTTGGGCGGGCAGGAGGCCGCGGATCACGGCGCGGCCGGCATCGACGGGCTGGACGAAGTAGATGGTGCTGCCGGCGCGGATGGCGAGGCCGGGCAGCAGATCGGCGGGCTGGTCATCGGGCGCGAGGCCGGCAAGGGCAGCGCGCACGTCTTCCGGCGCGGCATTGACCGGCATGGGGCGGAGCGGAAACCAGTCACCGGCCTCGGCGCCGGGGAAGGGCGCGAAGGCGATGTCGTCATTGGCGGCGGACCAGACGAGGCCAAAGGCCTCCTGCACCGGATAGGTCCGGTTCTCGATGCGGCGGGCGGGCGCGTCGGCCGGGTGGGCCGGGATATAGGTGCAGCCGGCAGAGCGATTGGCATAGCGCCAGCCGTGATACTGGCACTTGAGCTCGCCGCCTTCATTGACGCCGATGGAGAGGCGCACGCCGCGATGGAGGCACCGGTTTTCCCAGACGTTGACATTGCCATCATCGGCGCGCCAGACGGCCAGTTCGCGGCCGAGCAGCTGGCCCTGATAGACGTGGCGGAAGGGGAGGTCTTCCGAGCTGGCGATGGGGTACCAGGTGGGGTCGGAAAGGGAGAGGGTCATGCGGTCATCCGAGGAGATTGGGATCGCGCCACGATCGGATGAGGTCGGAGTTGGCGAGCCTTGGCGTACGAGGCTCGCTCCATGTCGCGTCAGCTTGCCATCGGAATGGTGCCGTAGGTGATGCCCTTCTGGCTCAGCCAGCGGCGATAGGCGATGGCGGATTTGTCGGCGCGGATGGGCGTTTCGGCGCGCGGATCCAGCGGCAGCCGCTTGGGATACTGGTTCTCGAGGATGGGCTTGTCCTGGCCGAAAATGGTCTGCTGGAAGCGGCGCAGGTCGGTGATGGTGGAGGTGCTGTCGATCATCGATTGCAGCAGGTGGGCGCGGCAGCGTTCCTCGGTCATCGGCTGGAGGAAGATGGCGATGACGTCGCGGCGGTCGGGGGCCTCGGGGGAGGATTTGTAGAGCACCGAGCAGAAGGGATGGGGGACGCGATAGACATATTCGACCTCCATGCCCTCGGTGGCCGAGAGGGCGGCGCGGGGCTGGAAGAAGCGGCAGCGGGTGGCGAGGACCTCGTCGCGCTCCTCGGAGACCTCGACGTCGTATTCCTTGACCTCGGTATGAGGCTCGGCGCCGAGAATGTCGGTGTGGACATAAGGGAAATGGCCCATGTCGAGGAAATTTTCGACGGCGCGGGGGGCCGAGACGTGGATGCCGATGGAGCCGCAGCTCATGTTGACGCGGTCGGGCTCGGCATATTCGGGGATGGGGAAGAGCTTTTTGGGCGGGGTGCCGAGGCTGGTCCAGATATAGCCGTAGCCGGTGATGGCGGGGAGGCGGTCGAGGATGGTTTCGGGGTCGATCTCGTCGCCCGGTTCCTCATTGGTGCGCAGCCAGACCACGGGATTGCCGGCGTCGTCGCGGGTGAGGGCGATGCGCCGGTCGAGCAGGATTGTGGTCTCGACCTGGCCGACGGGGATTTCGTCGGTGGCGGCGATGACGTGCCAGAGGTCGCGCGTGACGGGATCGATGGAGGGCATGGGCGGTCTCAACATTTGGGGTGAGCATAATCCGGCGCCGCGCGAGTGCCAGTGGAAAGTTGGCGCGGGGGATATGTGCCGCAGGCATTGCTGGCGGAATCTGGTATGGAACGCGGTGATTGGCGCAGTTGACCTGCCGGCTCATGGAGGAATTTGACGTGGAGAACATGGCTGAGCGGTTTGCGGCGGAGGTGCTGGAGGCAAAGGTGGCCGCGGCATTGCGCGAGGCGGGGGCGAGCGAGGCGTCGCTGCTGGCGGCGACGCGGGCCATGATGCATGCGTCGCTTCTGGGCGTCGACAGCCATGGCGTGCGGCTGACCGAGCACTATTGCACCATGCTGGCGGGCGGGCGGCTCAACAGGGATCCCCAGCTCAAGGTCGATATTCGCGCTGCGGGCAGCGCCATGGTGGATGGCGATGACGGGCTGGGGCACTACGCGGCCTACAAGGCGGTCGAGGTGGGGATCGAGCTGGCGCAGCAGGCGGGCGTTGGGGCGGTGGGGATTGCCCATTCGTCCCATCTGGGCGCGGCGGGGGCCTATGCACTGGCGGGTGCCGAGCAGGGCTTTGTCACCTTTGCCACGACCAATACCGATTCCATGGTGACGCTGTTCGACGGGGCGCAGCGGTTCCATGGCACCAATCCGCTGGCTTTCGCGGCGCCGGTGCCCGACAGCGAGCCGTGGCTGCTGGACATGGCGACGTCATCGATCCCGATGAACCGGGTGTTGCTGCATCGCTCGCTGGGCGTGGAGCTGCCCGAGGGCGTGGCGGCCGATGCGGATGGGCTGCCGGTCACCGACCCGGAGCAGGTGGACATGCTGCTGCCGCTGGGCGGGGCGCAGTATGGCTACAAGGGTGCGGGGCTGGCCGGGGTGGCGACGCTGTTCTCGGCGCTGCTGACCGGGACGACGCTCGATACCGATTTCATCCCGATGTATGGCGGCGACGACATCTCGACGCCGCGCAATATGGGGCATTTCGTGCTGGTCATCGACCCGGACAAGTTCATCGGGCGCGACCTGTTCGGGGCCATGATCACGCGCTATCTGGCAGGCCTGCGCAGCGCGCCCCTGCGGCCGGGCGCCGAGCGCGTGATGGCGCCGGGCGACCGGGAATGGACGGAGCGGGCACGACGGCAGGCCGAGGGCGTGCCGGTCGACCCCGATACGGTGCGGTTCCTGGGGCTCTAGTGAAGGCCGCTCATCCGCCCTTCGGGCCCCTTCTCCCACGAGGGGAGAAGGGGAGCGGTGGCCGGATCATTTCTCGCGATGGATGTCGAAGGGGCTGAAGGCCTGCGTGGTCGCCATCAGCTGCAGGCGGTTGACGTTGACATGGGCGGGCAGCGAGGTCGTCCAGAAGATGGACTCGGCGATATCGTCGGCATTCATTGCCTTGGTGCCCTCATAGGGCCTGGCGGCCTTGCCCTCGTCGCCCTTGAAGCGGACCAGCGAAAATTCGGTCTCGGTGAGGCCCGGCTCGATATTGGTGACGCGCACATTCTTGCCCTGCACGTCGGAGCGCAGGTTGAGGGCGAACTGCTTCACGAAGGCCTTGGTGGCGCCATAGACCGAGCCGCCGGGATAGGGATAGTCGCCGGCGACCGAGCCCATGGTGACGACATGCCCGCCGCCGCGGGCGATGAGGCCGGGCAGCAAGGCGCGGACGGTATAGGCCAGGCCCGTGACATTGGTGGCGATCATCGTCTCCCAATCGGTAATGTCGGTTTCAGCAGCGGGCTGCAGGCCCAGCGCCAGGCCGGCATTGGCGAGGACGATGTTGATGGCGTTGAAGGGTGGCGGCAGGTCGGCGATGGCGGCATCGATGGCGGCGCGATCGCGGATGTCGAGCTCGATGATGTGGCAGTTTTCGGCCCCCAGCTCGATCTGCAGGTCGATCAGGCGATCCTTGCGGCGGCCGGTGGCGATCACCTTGCCGCCCGCGCCCACATAGCGGCGCGCCGCGGCGGCGCCGAAGCCGGAGGTGGCGCCGGTGATGAAGACGACGAAGCGGCTGGGATCGAGCAGCTGATACATGGAAGAAATCCTGGGGGTCTCGGGAGTGCGGCAGGGTGGACCGGGGGTGATGCGGCGTCAACCGGTCGATCGGCGGGGGATCTGTTCGTTCGGGCCAGCATGAGACAGCCATTTGCCCTGCGGGACGGCTCGAAGCTTTCCAAACTGTAACGTGATTACCAAGTCCTAACGTGAATGCGGTGACCCCGCGCCCTATGCTGGCGCGGATCAGAATCAGGATGTTGTGGCTTGAAGAGCTTGGCGAAGTGGCTGGCTGTGTTGGTGGTGCTGGGGGGCGCAGGGGGCGCGGCCTGGTGGTATTTCCTCGCGGCCCCGGAGGCCGCGGCTGTGCCTACTACGGTGGCGGTGGGGCGCGGCGATATCGAGCTGACCGTGCTGGCGTCGGGTGTGCTGGAGGCCAATTCGCTGGTGAGCGTGGGGGCCGAGGTCAGCGGGCGGATCGAGGCCGTGCATGTGGCGCTGGGGCAGAATGTGCAGAAAGGCGACCTGATCGTCGAGATCGACAGCCTCGACCAGGAGAATGCCGTCAAGACGGCGCAGGCCGTGCTGGCCGGCATAAGGGCGCAGAAGGCCAGCCAGGAGGCCGCGCTGGCGCAGGCCGAGGCGGCGCTGGCGCGCAACCAGCAGCTGAGCGCCAATAGCCTGGTGTCGCAGACGGCGCTGGAAACGGCGCAATCGGCGGTGGATTCGGTGCGGGCGCAGATCGACCAGCTCGACGCGCAGATTGCGCAGGCGGAACTGAGCGTGGAATCGGCGGAACTGAACCTGGCGCGGACGCGGATCGTGGCGCCGAGCGATGGGACCATCGTGGCACTGCTGGTGGAGGCGGGCCAGACTGTCAATGCCAACCAGACCATTCCCACCATCGTCAAGATTGCGGACCTCGACACGATGGTGATCAAGGCCGAGATCTCGGAAGCCGACGTGGTGCGGGTGGCCGCCGGGCAGCGGGTCTATTTCACCATCCTGGGCGAGCCGGATGTGCAGATCGACGCGACGCTGCGCGAGGTCGAGCCGGCGCCGACCTCGATCAGCTCGGATGCGGAGGCTACCGATGCTGCGGTCTATTACAACGGGCTGTTCGACGTGCCCAATCCGGACCACAAGCTGCGCATCTCGATGACGGCGCAGGTGACCATCGTGCTCGACGAGGTGGAAGATGCGCTGACGCTGCCCGCGGCGCTGGTGACGCGCAAGGACCCGCAGGGCAATGTGATGGTGCCCGTCTATGACCCGGCGAGCCAGCAGGTGCAGCCGCGCCGGATCGAAGTCGGGCTGAACAACAATATCGTGGCGGAAATCCGCAGCGGGCTCAGCGAAGGCGAGCAGGTGGTCAGCGGCGGCGCGACGCTGGCGCGGCCGGCCGGCCAGCAAGGCGGGCCACGCCTGAGCGGACCTGGCGGCGCCGGCATGCTGATCAGGCCGTAACCAATGGCCGATCCGATCATTTCGCTGCGTGGGCTGACCCGGCAGTTCCAGACCGGCGCCGAGACGGTGACGGTGCTCAAGGATGTCGACCTCGATATTCACCAGGGCGAGCTGGTGGCGATCATGGGCCAGTCGGGGTCGGGCAAATCGACGCTGATGAACATTCTCGGCTGTCTCGACCGGGCGACATCAGGCACCTACCAGTTCGCGGGGCGCGAGGTGGGCAAGCTGGGGCCCGATGCGCTGGCGGAACTGCGGCGCGAGCATTTCGGCTTCATCTTCCAGCGCTATCAGCTGCTGCCCGATCTCGATGCGGTCGAGAATGTGGAAATTCCGGCGATCTATGCCGGGGTCGACGGGGCGGCGCGGCGGAAGCGGGCGATTGCGCTGCTGACCCGGCTGGGGCTGGGCGAGCGGCTGACGCACCGGCCCAATGCCCTCTCGGGCGGGCAGCAGCAACGCGTCAGCGTGGCGCGGGCGCTGATGAATGGCGGCGAGGTGATCCTGGCGGACGAGCCGACCGGGGCGCTGGATTCGCGCAGCGGCAAGGAGCTGATGGCGCTCCTGGCCGAGCTGCATCGCGACGGACACACAATCATCATCGTGACGCATGACCCGCTGATTGCGGCGCAGACCGAGCGGGTGATCGAAATATCGGATGGTGTGATCATCGCCGACCGGCGGACGGGCGCCGATACAAGGGTCGACCGGATCAAGGAAACCATCCGCCGGGCTGCCCGCTGGCGCGAGGGGATCGACCGCAGTCTCGAGGCGCTGCGCATGGCGCTGCGGGCGATGATCGCGCACAAGCTGCGCACCTTCCTCACCATGCTAGGCATCATCATCGGCATCGCCTCGGTGGTCAGCGTAGTGGCGCTGGGGCAGGGCAGCCAGGAGACGGTGCTGGCCAATATCTCCTCGATCGGCACCAATACGATCAATGTCTATCCCGGGACGGGATTTGGCGACCGGCGCTCGCAGCGCATCGAGACGCTGGTGCCATCCGATGCCGATGCGCTGGGGCAGCAGGCCTATGCCAACAGCGTCTCGCCACAGGTCTCGAGCAATGAGACGGTGCTGTTCCGTAATACCTCGTCCAATGCCACGGTGACGGGGGTTGGCGAGGGCTATTTCCAGGTCAATGGCCGCATATTCGATGCCGGCGTGGGCTTCAGCGAGACGAGTATCAGCCAGCGCACTCAGGAAGCGGTGATCGACGGCAATGCGCGCGATGCGTTCTTCGTCAATGGCGAGAACCCTATCGGGCAGGTGATCCTGCTCGACAAGGTGCCGGTGCGGGTGATCGGCGTGGTGGCCAATGTCACCGGTTTCGGCCCGGGCGGCAGTTCGGCCAATGTCTATGTGCCCTATACGACGGCGATGGACCGGATACTGGGCCAGTCCCATCTCAGCTCCATCGCCGTGCGGGTGAGCGACGACTATGACATGGACCTGGCCGAGGCCGAGATCACCGAGCTGCTGACAAGGCTGCATGGCGGGGAGGCCGACTTTTTCCTGCAGAATACGGCGACCATTCGCGACACGATCGAATCGACAGCGGCGACGCTGACGCTGCTGATTTCGACCATTGCGGTGATCTCGCTGGTGGTTGGCGGCATCGGGGTGATGAACATCATGCTGGTGAGCGTCTCCGAGCGGACCAAGGAAATCGGCATCCGCATGGCCGTGGGCGCACGGCGGGGGGATATCCTGCGGCAGTTCCTGATCGAGGCGGTGCTGGTGTGCTTTGTCGGCGGGGCGGCGGGCGTGGCGCTCAGCTTTGGCCTGGGGAGCCTGCTGACGGCCTTGGTGGCCGGGGCGAAGGTAAGCTACTCGCCGGAATCGATCGTGGTGGCGATTGCGTCGGCGAGCCTGATCGGTGTGGTGTTTGGCTTCATGCCGGCACGATCGGCGGCACGGCTCGACCCGGTGGAGGCCCTGGCGCGGGAGTAGGCATGCCCGATTTCGGGTTGGCGCCACGCCCCTGACGGGGCGGCTGCCGACTGCGACTTCAGGCCAAGAGACGTTGCCCATCGGCCACCATGGTCCCGACAATTCGCGGCAAATGTGCAGCAAAGGTTGTCCCTGCCCAGAGACGGCCCTAAACTGGCCACGAAATGGACGCCTGTTGGAAAACGCGCAGCGTCGGCGCGATGGGCCACAGGGTGCTTAACTGAATCTTGTTGCCCCGAGGGCAAACTGAGGCTTCTGCCTTCTGGTTGAAGCGTAACGGGCGGGAACTGGTCCACTGCATATCGCGCGTCTGGTAACGAGTTTTGGCGCCTTGTGTGTTGCCCTGGCCGGTTTCGGCATGACGGCGGCGCCTGTTGCTGCATTCGAAATCTTCGGCATGAAGTTCTTCGAGGATGAGAGCGACGCCGATGCGGTGATCGCCGATCCCCAGCCCTATACCGTTGTCATCACCGTCAATGCCACGGGGGGCGTCGAGAGCGCGGTGCGCAATGCTTCGGCGCTGGTGGCCGACCAGAACGAGCCGGCTTCGGGCGCTGCGGGCCTGCTGGCCAAGGCGCGGGGCGATTATCGGCGCATCGTCGCCGCACTCTACAACGAGGGCCATTACGGCGGCACGGTGAGCATTCGCGTGGGCGGGGCCGAGGCGGCCAACCTGGCGCCGGACGTCAACCTGCCCGATCCGGTGGATGTGGCCATTGTGGTCGATCCCGGTCCGCTGTTCCGGTTCAGCAGCGTCAACCTGGTCAATCAGGCCGCGCCGACCAATGACCCGTTCGACTATGTGGAGCCGCCGCTGAGCGTCGGCTTCGGCACGGGAGAAATCGCCAAGTCATCGGTGATCCTGCGCGCGGAGCAACTGGCGCTCGAGGCGTGGCGGCAGCAGGGGCATGCCAAGGCGGTGATCGTCAGCCGCGACGTGGTGGCCGACCATGCGACGCAACTGGTGGATGTGACCATCACGGTCAATCCCGGAGCCAAGGCCGCGTTCGGCGCGGTGACGGTGAGCGGGACGGAGCGGATGGACCCCGAATTCGTGCGGCGGCAGACCGGGCTGACGGTGGGCGAAGAATATGACCCGGACGAGCTGGCACTGGCGCAGCGGCGGCTTGACCGGCTCGAAGTGTTCCGCGCGGCACGGCTGGAGGCGGCCGAGGCCATCGGGGCGGACGGATTGCTGCCCTATAACCTGATCGTGCAGGAATTGCCGGGCCGCCGGTTTGGCGTGGGCGCGACCTATTCGACGATAGACGGGCTGGGGCTCGAGGCATTCCACCTGTGGCGGAACCTGTTCGGGCAGGCCGAACGGCTGCGGCTCGATGCGCGGGTGGCCAGCATTGCCTGGCCAATCGACACGGCGCAGTTCGACTATTTCTTCGGCGGCACCTTTACCAAGCCGGGCATGTTCACGCCCGATACCGACCTTATCGCCGCCGTTTCGGCGGAGCGCACCATCTATCCGACCTATAGCGAGACCTCGGCGGGCGGCCGGGTGGGGCTGACGCATATGCTGTCGGACCAGATTACGCTCGAAGGCGGGACGCAGTTCGAGATCAACCGGTTCGACGACGTGTTCGGGACGCGCGATTTCAAGACGGTGGGGCTCTATGGCGGGGCCGTGCTGGATTTCCGCGATGACAGCGTGGACGCGACGAGCGGCTGGTATGGCGCGGTCAATGTCGAGCCATTCTATGAACTGAACTACGGCAATGCCGCGGCGCGGCTGACGGTCGAGGGGCGCACCTATTTCGGCTTTGGCGAGGATGATCCCTTCGTGCTGGCCGGGCGGCTGAAGGCCGGGGCGCTGGTGGGGCCGAGCCTGGCGGAAATCCCGCCGGACAAGCTGTTCTTTGCCGGTGGCGGCGGCTCGGTGCGCGGCTATGGGTTCAAATCGATCGGCGTCGACAATGGCGCAGGCGTGATCACCGGCGGGCGCTACCTGCTGGAGGCCTCGATCGAGGCGCGGGCCAAGGTGACCGAGGATATCGGCGTCGTCGGCTTCGTCGATGGCGGCTATGTGGCGGCCGACGTGTTTCCCGCGCTGACCGACCTGCGGATCGGGGCGGGCGTGGGCGTGCGCTATTATACCGGGCTGGGGCCGCTGCGGCTGGACGTGGCCGTGCCGCTCAACAAGCGGGCGGGCGACCCCGACTATGCGCTTTATGTCGGCATCGGGCAGGCCTTCTGATGGCCCGGCTGCTGGCATGGCCGAAGCGGCTGATCGTTCTCCTCCTGGTCCTCGTCGGGCTGGCCGTGCCTGCCGCCATCGTGGCGCAGGACGTGCTGACGATGAACAATGAAGAGCAGAAGGACTGGCTGACCAGCTTCGTGCAGGACCGGCTGTCGACGCCGGAGCGGCAGATCAGGCTGTCCAATATCGACGGTGCACTGGGTTCGGACGTCTCGGTGCGCGAGATCACCATTTCGGACACCGAGGGGGTCTGGCTGCGCGTCAACAATGCCACGCTCAACTGGAACCAGGCGGCGCTGCTCACAGGGCGGCTGGAAGTACGCTCGATCAGGGCCGATTCCATCGACTATATCCGCAATGCGGTGCCGGCCGAGGGGGCAGTGGACCTGCCGCCGCCGGAAGCGGGCGGGCTGGCGGTGCCGGAATTCCCGGTGGCGATCATCCTTGAAGAGCTGAGCGTGCCCTCGGTGACGTTCGGCGAGAATGTATTCGGGCTGGGCTCGGAGATTTCGCTGGCCGGGGCGCTGACGCTGGATGGCGGCAATCTCGATGCCAACCTGGACATCGTGCGGCTGGACGGGCCGGGCGGGACACTCGATCTCGATGTGGCCTATCAGCGGGCGGACAATGTCGTCGATGTCAGCCTGTCGCTGGTCGAGCCGGAAAACGGCGTCATCGCCAACCTGCTCAGCATCGAGAACCGGCCGGCGGTGACGCTGACGCTGGTGGGCAATGGGCCGGTGACCGAGTTGCGCGGCGAGCTGGTGCTGCAGGCCAATGGGCAGACGGCGCTGTCCGGGCTGGCAACGGTCAGCCAGCAGGCGGAGGGCATTGCCATTGCCGCCGACCTGCGCGGGCCGCTGTCGACGCTGATCGCGGAGCCGTACCGGCCGTTCTTCGGCAGCGAGACGGCGTTGACGGCCAATGCGCTGGTGCGGACCGAAGGCGGAATTTCCGTCACCGGGCTGCGGCTGACGGGCGGGCAGCTGTCGCTCGAAGGCGCGGCGGAGACGACGCCGGACAATTTCCTGCGGTCACTGACGCTCGACGCCGTCGTGGCGGACGCGGCGGGTGGGCAGGTGATCCTGCCGGTGCCGGGCAGCGCGACGCGGCTGGGCTCGGCGCAGCTCAGCATCGATTATGGCGGGGATGCCGGCGACAGCGCGACCAACTGGTCGGCCAACCTGGCGGTCAAGGATTTCGAGCAGCCGGGCTTTGCCGCGGAAACCGTGGCGCTGACGGTGGGCGGGGTTTCATCGGCGCTGGACGATCCGGCGGCGCGAAGGCTGACCTTCAATGGCGATGGCGCGGTTTCGGGCATTGCGGGGTCCGACGAAGTGCGGGCGGCGCTGGGCGACAGCATTGGCATCGGCATTGCAGGACTGTGGAATGCCGGCGAGCCGGTGCAGCTGGCCGAATTCCGGGTGGCGGGCGCGGCCCTGACGGCGGCTCTGGCCGGACAGCTGGACGGGTTCGACTTCACCGGTGACATCAATCTCGAGACGTCGAGCATTGCGCCGTTCTCCGGGCTTGCGGAACGCGAGCTCGATGGCGCGCTGGCGCTGCGGGCCAGTGGCTCGATCATGCCGCTGAGCGGCGGGTTCGACCTGACGCTGGATGGTACGGGCAACAATCTGGCGATCGATGACGAGATTGCCGACCGGCTCCTGGCCGGAACGGTGGCATTGAGCGGCCGGGTGGCGCGCACCGAGGCGGGGCTGACGGCGGAGAATTTCCGCATCGCCAACCAGCAGCTGCAAATCCTGGCGGATGGTACCTATGCCAGTGCGCTTGCCGATTTCACCTTCAACCTGGACCTGAGCGACCTGGCGCTGCTGTCGGACCAGGCGAGCGGCGCACTCGCCGTGGTGGGCACGGCCAAGGGCGCCGAGGGCGTGATCGACCTCAATCTCGACGCACGCGTTGCGAGCGGAGAGCTTGCCGGGCGGGCCCTGCGCGATGGCCAGGTCGGCTTTGTGGGGCGCTACAATGTCGACAGTCTCGATGGCGACATTACCGGCGCCGGGTCGCTGGATGGGTTCCGCACCACGCTGGCCGCCGGCGTCAGCCTGACGCCGAGCCAGCAGGCGCTGGAGGGCATAGACTTCCAGGCAGCAGGGACGCGCATTACGGGCGATCTGACGCGGACCGTGCTGACGGGGCTGGTCAATGGCGGGCTGACCATGGTGTCGCCCGATGTGTCCGTGCCGGCGGCGCTGGCGCTGCTGGATGCGGAAGGCGCGGTCAATGCCGAGGTGACGCTGGCGCCGGCTGGAGACAAACAGGGTGCAACGATCCGCGGCGATGTGCGTGGCCTCGTGGTCAATGACATCCGCGTCGGGGCAGCCGATATCAATGCGACGGTGGAGGATCTGTTTGGCGTGCCGGCGGTGGATGGCGCGGCCAATGCCAGCGACGTGTCGGCGGCGGGTGTCGATATCGAGAGGCTGACGGCACGGGCGACGCAGAGTGGCGCCACGACGGCATTCGACGCACAGGCGGCGCTGGCGACGGGCACCGATGTGGCCATTGCCGGGTCGCTGACGCCAGTGGGTGACGGGTACAGTCTTGCGGTGGACCGGGCGGAGCTGCAGCAGGGCACGCTGTCGGCGCGGCTGGCACGACCGACCGTGCTGCAGGTGACCGGGTCCAGCGTGGCGCTGGATGCCGTCCGCTTCGATGTGGGCTCGGGCTCGATCACGGCGACCGGTTCGGCGGGCGAGACGCTGGGCATTGCGCTCGAGATCAATGCTCTGCCGCTGTCGATCGCCAATGCCGTGGTGCCTGACCTGCAACTGGCGGGCACGCTCAATGGCCGGGCCGATATATCGGGCACGGGCAGCGATCCGCAGGTGCGCTTCGAGGCGCGGGCCGAGGGCGTCAATGCGGCCGCGATCAGCGAATTCGGCATTGCGCCGCTGACGGCATCGGCCAATGGGACATTCCGCAACGGCACGGTGACACTGGCCGGGCTGAGCGCCAACGGTTCGGGCGGCCTGACGATCAGTGGCTCCGGCACGGTGCCGCTGGAGGGCAATGGGCTCAATCTGTCGCTGCAAGGCTCGGCGCCGCTGGCGCTGGGCAACCGCTTTGTTGCCGACCGCGGCGGGCAGCTGAGCGGCGTCCTGACGCTGGATGCGCAGGTGACGGGGAGCCTTGCGAGCCCGCAATTTGGCGGGCGGGTATCGACCAGCGGCGCTGGATATGTCGATCCGGAACTCAACCTGCGGCTGCAGGGCGTGAGCGGCTCGGCGAGCCTCAATGGCGACAATCTGGTGATCGACAGCCTGGCAGGGAGCCTGGCAACGGGTGGCTCGGTGTCGGCCTCGGGGTCGATCGGTCTGTCGGCTGGCTTTCCGGCCAACCTGCGCGTGGCGCTCAACTCGGCGCGCTATGCGGATGGCAATCTCTTCGTCGCGACGGTTTCGGGCAGTCTCGCACTGACGGGCAACCTGACCGGCTCGCCTTTGCTGAGTGGCGATGTGTTCGTCGAGCAGGCCAATATCACCGTGCCGGAGAATTTCGGCGGCGGGGCACAATTGATCGATGTCGATCATGTGCGCACGCCGCCCGCGGTAGAGCAGACACTGGCGCGGGCGCGGATCGACGAGCGCAGCGGCGCGCCCATTCCGCAGTCCCGGCCGGCAGGCGTGGTGCTCGATATCAATCTCAGCGCGCCCAACCAGATCTTCATCCGCGGGCGCGGGCTGGATGCCGAAATGGGCGGCACGGTGCGGCTGACGGGTCCGCTCAACGATATCCAGCCAGTGGGCGGCTTCTCGCTCAATCGCGGCCGGCTGTCGATCCTGGGACAGCGTGTGACGTTCGAAAGCGGCACGGTGACGCTGGTGGGCGATCTCGATCCATTCCTGAACCTTGTTGCGCGCACCGAAGGCGAGGGGATCACCGTCTTCGTCACCGTCTCGGGACGCGCGTCGGACATCAATGTGACCTTCAGCTCGAGCCCCGCATTGCCGCAGGATGAAGTGTTGAGCCGGCTGATCTTCAACCGGTCGATGGGGGAGCTATCGCCCCTGCAACTGGCCCGGCTGGCCGGCGCTGCGGCGGAACTGGTGGGCGGCGGCGGCAATGGGCTGGTCGACAGCCTGCGCGGTGCGGCGGGACTGGCCGATCTCGACATCGTCACCGATGACAGCGGCAATGTGGCGGTGCAGGCGGGGACCTATATCCAGGACAATGTCTATCTGGGTGTGCAGGCGGGCGCCGGCGGCCAGAACAAGGTGACGATCAACCTCGACGTGACCGATGACCTCAAGGTGACGGGCGCGGCCGGGCAGGACGGAAATTCGAGCCTCGGCGTGTTTTATGAGCGGGACTATTAGGGGCCGAACTACACGTTGCATGTGTGGCCCCACCCCCTCCTACCTCCCCCATCAAGGAGGCGGTTCTCTCCACTCGTGTGGCGCGATCTAGTCCAATTCGCTGGGCAGCACCTCCCCCTTGATGGGGGAGGTTGGGAGGGGTGTGAGAGCCGCGATGACCGAGTGTCAGACTACCGGCTCGCCCCACCGGTCCTGGCCGCCTTGGCCTCATCAAACCACCAGATGGTCGGAAAACCGCTCGAAAATTCCGGCAGCGGTTCGGGGTGGCTGAAGCGGTCCCAGCGGGCAATGCGGGAATTGCGCAGGGTGTAGCTGGGAACGACATAATGGCGATGCAGCAGCACGCGGTCGAGCGCCTTGGTGGCGGCTTCCTGGGTGGCGCGGTCGTCGGCGCCGATGATCTTGTCGATGAGGGCATCGACGCCCGGGTCGGCAATGCCGGCGTAGTTCTGCGAGCCCTGCTCGTTGGCGCTTGATGAACCGAAGAAATAGCGCTGCTCATTGCCGGGCGAGAAGGATTGGCCCCAACCGGAATAGATCATGTCATAATCGAAGGAGCGGGCACGGTTGATGAATTGCGGGCTGTCGACGGTGCGCACCGTTACCGCAACGCCGATCTGAGCCAGGTTGGTCACGAGATTGGCCGCAACCGGTTCGATAGTGGGGCCATTGAGCAGAATTTCGAAGGCAAACTGGGTGCCATCGGCATCAACGAGCCGGGTGCCATCGAGCGTGTAGCCGGCCTCGTTGAACAGGGTCAGCGCCTGGCGCAAATTTGCCCGTAGCTTGGCCGGATCGCCACTGACCGGGTTGGTATAGGGCTCGGTAAAAACGCTTGGCGGGACCAGATCCTTTACCGAATTGAGGATGTCCAGCTCCTCACCCTCCGGCAGGCCGGTCGCCCTGAAGGGCAGTCCAAAGAAATAGCTGTCGATGCGCTCATACTGGTTGAAGAAAACAGTGTTGCTCAGCTCTTCGAAATCGAAGGCGTAGTTCAGCGCCCGGCGGACCCGCTCGTCCTGGAACTTCTCGCGGCGCAGATTGGGCACGAAGCCCACCATTAGGCCGTTATCGGCGTAATCCTGCGGGAACAGTTCCTTGATGACGCGGCCTTCGGTGACGGCGGGGAAATCATAGGCAGTGGCCCAGCGGCGGGCCTGGTTCTCGCTCCACCAATCGAATTGGTCGCCCTTGAAGGCCTCGAACTGCACAGTTAGATCGAGGAAGTACTCGTAGCGAACCTCCTCGAAATTGTTGGTGCCGACGCGGGTAGGCTGGTCGACGCCCCAATAATCCTCGACGCGCTTGTAGCTGAGGGTGCGGCCGGCCTCGAAACTGGAAAGCGCATAGGGCCCCGAGCCCATGGGCGGCTCGAGGGTGGATTGGGCGATATCGCGCTTGTTGCCCTCGGCATCGGTGCCCTCCCACCAGTGCTGCGGCAGCACCAAGAGCTGGCCCAGGATCAGCGGCAGCTCGCGATTGCCGGTCTGGTCGAAGGTGAAGGTCACCTCGCCGGGTGCGGTGACCTCAGCTTTGGTGACGTTGGCGTAATACTGGGCCGAGTTGGGGTTAATTTCCTTGCTGATATCGAAGGACCAGGCGACGTCCTCGGCCGTCACTGGTTGGCCATCATGCCATTTGGCGTCGGGGTCGATGCGGAAGGTCACCGCGCCGTAGTCCGGAGCGATCATGAGCTCTTTGGCAAGCAGGCCATAATAGGTATTCACCTCGTCCAGCGAGGGCGTCATCAGCGTCTCATAGACGAACCCCAAGCCAGCGGCGGCCTCACCCTTGGGCAGGATGGGGTTGAAGGTATCAAAGCCCCCCATATCCCCGAGCCGGACGATGCCGGTTTTCGGGGCGTCGACGTTGACGTAGTCGAAATGGGTGTAGTCGGCGGGATATTTCGGCGGCTCGCCATTGGTCGAGAAGGAATGGGTCCAGACGCCGGTCTGGGTTTGCGCCAGCGCCGGAGCAATGAAGGCGAGCAGCAGGCCAGCGGCGGCGAGGAGGGGCGCGATTTTCATCTGACGGCTCCGGAATTGCAGTTTGATGACAGCAGACTAGGCGCAATCGTCACGGCGTGACAGGGGGCGCCGGATCAAGA
The DNA here is from genome assembly GCA_018828145.1 of Alphaproteobacteria bacterium. Classification (GTDB taxonomy): domain Bacteria; phylum Pseudomonadota; class Alphaproteobacteria; order Rhizobiales; family Devosiaceae; genus Devosia. The sequence goes on from JAHJWO010000013.1 coordinate 65,921, forward strand.
CTTTGCGGGCGAACCACGGCCAGATCGAAGGCGGCAGCCATGAGCGCGCGAGTATAGTCGGACTGCGGCGCCGCGAAGATATCGGCAGCGGGTCCCTGTTCGACGATGCGGCCATTGCGCATGACGATAAGCTGGTTAGCCATGGCCCGCACGACCTTGAGATCGTGGGAGATGAACATGTAGGTGAGGCCCCGCCGCTGCTGGATATCGCGCAGCAGATCGACGACCTGGGCCTGGATGGAGACATCGAGCGCCGAGGTGGGCTCGTCGAGCACGACGAATTTGGGCTCGAGCACCATGGCGCGGGCAATGGCGATGCGCTGGCGCTGGCCGCCGGAGAATTCGTGGGGGTAGCGGAAGCGGGTTTCGGAGGCGAGGCCGACTTCTTCCAGCGCCTTGACGACGCGGGCATCGCGTTCCCTGGCGCCGATCTGTGGCGCGTGGACGGCAAGGCCTTCGCCGATGATGCGATCGACCGAAAGGCGGGGGCTGAGCGAGCCGAACGGGTCCTGGAAGACGATCTGCATATCGGCGCGCAGCGGCCGCATGGCTTTCCAGGAGCGGGACTGAACCTCATTGCCGAGGACGACGATGCGGCCGTCCGAGGGCAGGAGGCGCAGGATGGCGTAGCCGAGCGTGGACTTGCCGGATCCGCTTTCGCCGACAACGCCCAGGGTCTCGCCGCGGCGGATGGAGAGATCGACGCCGTCCACGGCCTTGATGTGGCCGACTGTGCGCCTGAGGATGCCGCGCTTGACGGGGAACCAGACCTTCAAATCGGCGACGTCGACTATGGCGGGGGCGGTTGGGTCGGAGGCGGGCGGGGTGCCGCGGGGCTCGGCGGCCAGCAGGTGCCGCGTATAGGCGTGCTGCGGAGTGGCGAACAGCGGTGCGACCGGGCCGGTCTCGACGATTTGCCCATCTGTCATGACGCAGACGCGGTCGGCGATACGGCGGACAATGCCCAGATCGTGGGTGATGAACAGCATGGCCATGCCGAGGCGGCCCTGGAGCTCCTTGAGCAGGGTGAGGATCTGCGCCTGCACGGTGACGTCGAGGGCAGTGGTGGGTTCGTCGGCGATCAGCAGGTCGGGCTCGTTGGCCAGGGCCATGGCGATCATGACGCGCTGGCGCTGGCCACCCGAGAGCTGGTGCGGATAGGCGGAGAGGCGGCTGGCGGGATCGGGGATGCCGACGGCATCGAGCAGTTCGAGCGTGCGCTTGCGCGCGGCGGTGGCGCGCAGGCCGCGGTGAATGGCGAGGACTTCGCCGATCTGCTTTTCGACGGTGTGGACCGGATTGAGCGAGCTCATCGGTTCCTGGAAGATCATCGAGATGTCATTGCCGCGCACGGCGCGGAGTTCCTCCGGTGGTGCCGCAACGAGGTCCTGGCCCTTAAACAGGATCTGGCCGGTGACATGGGCCGTGGGCGGCAGGAGCCGCAGGATGGACAGGGCGGTGACCGATTTGCCGGAGCCGCTTTCGCCGACCAGGGCGACGGTTTCGCCGGGGGCGATATCGAAGGAGATGTTGCGGGTCGCGGGTTTGGCGCCGAAGGCGATGGTGAGGTCGCGGATGGAGAGGAGGGGGGCGGTCATGCGATCGACTTCCGCGGATCGAAGGCATCGCGGACAGCTTCGCCGACGAAGACCAGCAGCGTCATCATGATGGCGATGGTGAAAAAGCCGGTGAGGCCGAGCCAGGGGGCCTGAAGGTTGTTCTTGCCCTGGGCCAGCAATTCGCCGAGCGAGGGCGAGCCGGGCGGCAGGCCGAAGCCAAGCAGGTCGAGCGAAGTGAGCGTCACCACCGAACCGGAGAGAATGAAGGGCATGAACGTCAGCGTTGCCACCATGGCATTGGGCAGGAGGTGGCGGAACATGATGGTGATGTTGGAGACGCCGAGGGCGCGGGCGGCGGCGATATACTCGAAATTACGGCCGCGCAGGAATTCGGCGCGCACGATGCCCACCAGCGACACCCAGGAGAAGAGCAGCAGGATGCCAAGGAGGACCCAGAAATTGGGGGCGATGACCGAGGAGATGATCAGCAGCAGATAAAGCGCGGGGATGGAGGTCCATATCTCGATGAAGCGCTGGAACAGCAGGTCGACCCAGCCGCCGAAATAGCCCTGCACCGCGCCCGCGACTACGCCGATCACCGAGGAGAGGATGGTCAGCGTCAGGCCGAACAGGATGGAGATGCGGAAGCCGTAGAGCAGGCGGGCGACGACGTCGCGGCCGCGATCGTCGGTGCCGAGCCAGTGATAGTTGCCCCAGTGGCAATTGGGATCGGCCGCCTGCAGCGGATAGCGGGCGCAGTTCTCGGCCTGGGTCATGGTCCAGCTGGGTGCGACGGCGCCGGAATAGGGCAGGAAGCCGTCGACCGTGCCATAGCTGAAGCGGATGGGTGGCCAGATGGCCCAGCCATTGGCCTCGATCTCGGCGGCGATGAAATCGTCGCGGTAATTGGTGATGGCGAGGAAGCCGCCGAACCTGGATTCGGGATAATCGACAAAGGCGGGGAACAGCAGTTCGCCCTGGTAGGAGGCGACGATGGGCCTGTCGTTGGCGATGAGTTCGGAGCCGAGGGTGGCCAGGAACAGCGCGAGGAAGATCCACAGCGACCAGTAGCCACGGCGATTGGCGCGGAAATTGGCGAGCCGGCGCGCATTGAGCGGGGAGAGGAAGCGATTGCGTGGCGCCTCGATGGCGGCGGCCTGGCCTGCCATCTCGCTCATACTTCGCGGCTTTCGAAATCGAGGCGGGGATCGACCCACATATAGGCGAGGTCGGAGATCAGCGAGATGATCAACCCGAGCAGCGAGAAGATGTAGAGCGTGGCAAAGACCACCGGATAGTCGCGGCTGACCACGGACTGGAAACCGAGCAGGCCCAGGCCATCGAGCGAGAAGATGGTTTCGATCAGCAGCGAGCCGCCGAAGAAGGCGCCGATGAAGGCGCCGGGAAAGCTGGCGATGATCAGCATCATGGCGTTGCGGAAGACGTGGCGGTAGAGCACCTGGTTTTCCGTCAGCCCCTTGGCGCGGGCTGTCGTGACATATTGCTTGCCGATTTCGTCGATGAAGGAATTCTTGGTGAGCAGGGTCGTCGTGGCAAAGGCGCCCAGACCCATGGAGATGATGGGCAAAGCGAGGTGCCAGAAATAGTCGAGCACCTGGCGCCACCAGGGGAAGCTGTCAAAGCCGGGCGAGGTGAGGCCGCGCAAGGGAAAGATCGACCAGAAGCTGCCGCCGGCGAAGAGCACGATCAGCGCGATGGCGACGAGGAAGCCGGGGATGGCGTAGCCGATGATGACTACGGTGGAAGTCCAGACGTCGAAGCGCGAGCCGTCGCTGACGGCTTTCTTGATGCCGAGCGGGATGGAGATGCCGTAGGCGATGAGCGTCATCCACAGGCCGAGCGAGATGGAGACCGGCATCTTCTCCAGCACCAGGTCGATGACGGAGATGTCGCGATAGTAACTGTCGCCGAAATCGAAGCGGAGATAGTTCCACAGCATGAGGCCGAAGCGCTCGAGCGGCGGCTTGTCGAAGCCGAACTGCTTTTCGATGCGCGCGACCAGGTCGGGGGAGAGGCCCTGGCTCCCGCGATAGGTCGAGGTCGCGCCACCCTGCTGGGTCTGGGGAGCCTGGCCGGCGAGGTCGCCCCCGCCACCGCCCGTGATGCGCTCGGCAATCGAGGAGTTCTGGCCGGACAGGTTGGCGAGGGCCTGCTCGACCGGGCCGCCGGGGGCGAACTGGGTGATGAGAAACGAGATGGCCATGATGCCGAATACGGTCGGGATCATCAGCAACAGGCGGCGGAGGATGTAGGCGCCCATCGGGTCTCCGGGCAGTCAAGTTTGCGTGGAGCTAAGCGCTGGGTCGTTCCGCCAGCAAATCACCATGCGGTGAAACGACTTGCGCCAAGTGCAACACTTTGATGAAGGCTTGGCAAGCTTGGAAGCGCCCCCTGGGCAAGCACTGAGCAATAACCCCTTGCCCATCCAACCCGCTCCCTGCAGGATCAGGGCATTACGAGGAGCCTGCATGGCCTACCAGATCATTGCCCGAGCCAAGAATGCGTCCATGGCAAGAGCGCTCGAAGTGGCGTTGCGGGCCTACGGGTTTCATCCGCTGGAGCAGGGCGAGGGCGGCCTGCCGGGAGTGCCGAATTTGTTCGGCGCCGAGGGTGTGCCGGTGCAGGTGCCCGAGGAAGAGGCCGGCGATGCAACTGTTCTGGCCGCGGAGCTGTTGAAGGAAATGGCGGCACCGGGCCCATAATGGCCATATTGCTGTGCCTTTGCTCGGATGCGGACCGGGCGGTTGAACGCAGCGCAGGCTTTGGCTATAAGCCAGCCCAGCTGTTAACCTTTATTAAGCCTTAGGGCAGGAGCGAACCCATGACGGTTTGGATGCGCGGATCGTTGTCCGCGGTGGGCGTGGCGGCAATTGCCGTTGTGCTGGCGGCGTGCCAATCTACCGGTTCTAATACAGCCAATCTCAATACGATCGGGGCCCCGGCCCAGCTGCAGCCGGTGCAGACGTCGACTGTGCAGCAGGGTACGCTGCCGGCAATCGGCGCAACCGGCACCGCTGCGCCCGGCCTTTCCGGCCAGCCCGTGCTGGGCGGCGTCCCCGCCCAGCAGACGGCAATGGCGACACCGACCGCTACGGCGAGCACAGGTGGCTCCATCGTGTCGCTCGACCCGCTGGCCCAGCCCGTTGCCGGCGGCATGAGCTCCGGCCCCGAAGGCGTGTGGAATGTGGCGGCGGGTGCCGCGACCTGCCGCATCAACCTGCCGATGACCGCCAAGACCGGCACCAGCTACTACCGTGCGTCGGCTCCGGGTTGCACCGTGCCGCAGATCGCGTCGGTGACCGGCTGGCAGCAGGTCGGCAGCCAGCTTCAGCTCTATGATGACAACGGCAATATCGCCGCTTTCCTCGCCCCGAGCGCTGGCCGCTATATCGGGACGATGGGTGGTGGCCAGGCCATCTCCATGTCGCGGTGATTGCCGTCGGGTGATGCCGGTCTGCAAACCGTGATCTTGTGCGCTTCCGGTGCTCACGTATCCTAAGATACGCTGCGCGCCGGTTCTCCAAGATCGCGGTTTTCGACTCGGCCTGACCCGACTACCGAGAGTTTTGGCGCTTGTCTGCCGCTCACTCCAAGCACAAGAATACCGGACCCGTCACCTCCGCCTATGCGGAGCTGGTGGGTCGTGGTGTTCTGATTGCCGACCCGGCGCAGCGCAAGGCGGCGGGGCTGCTCGATGGCGTGCTGGCGGGGCTGGAAGCAGACCGGCCCAAAGGGCTGTTCGGCAAGCTGTTTGACAAGGGCGAGCCAGTCCGGGGCCTCTATCTCCACGGCGAGGTGGGGCGGGGCAAGACCATGCTTATGGACCTGTTCTTTGCCGCCGTGCCGACCAAGCACAAGCGGCGGGTGCACTTCCACGAGTTCATGGACGAGATCCATGCGGGAATGGCCAAATTTCGCAAGAGCGCCAAGGGCAAGGATGCCGATCCGGTCGAAGCGGTGGTCAAGCCGATCGTCAAGTCGGGTTTGCGGCTGCTGTGTCTTGACGAATTCCATGTGCACGACATCACCAATGCGATGTTGCTGTACCGGTTGTTCGACAAGCTGTTCGCCCAGGGTGTGACGCTGGTGGCAACCTCGAATGTGGTGCCGGACGAGCTCTACAAGGAGGGGCTCAATCGCCAGCTCTTCCTGCCTTTCATCGCTCTGCTCAAGCAGCATGCCGTCGTCGCTTCGCTCGAGGCGGAGCGGGACTATCGGCGGATGAAATTTGCCGGCCAGCATGTCTATGCGTTTGGCACCGGGCCAGAGGCAAGGGCGGAGATGGACCGGCTGTGGCTGCGCATCACGGGGGGAGAGCCCGGCGCGCCGGGCGTGGTTGAAAGCACCGGGCGGAAGATCCATGTGCCGCTGGTGGCCATGGGTGCGGCGCGGTTCGGCTTTGCCGACCTCTGCGAGAAGCCGCTGGGCTCGCGCGACTTCGTGCGGATTTCCCACCAGTTCGATTCGATCATCATCGACGGTGTGCCGCAGATGGACCGCAGCAAATCGGACGCGGCCAAGCGGTTTATCCTGCTGATCGACAACCTCTATGATCGAGGGGTCAAGCTCGGCGCGAGCTTTGCCGTACCGCTGGAGCAACTGGGCAAGGACGACAAGACGGCGTTTGAATTCCAGCGCACGGTGTCCCGCCTGGTCGAGATGCAGTCCGAGGAATACCTGGCCAAGGCGCTGCGGGATGAACCGAGCGAGGGTGTGCAGGCCCAGGCAGAACCGGGCTGAAGCGAGAGGTGCCCATCCGGCACCACCCCTTCACCCATCAGCAAGGGCCAAAACGCCTTTACGACGAAGGGTTCACTTGCCCGTGCCGACCGACAGGGTTAAGACGTGCGCCAATTCAACGCAGTCTGGGATGAGGACTAATGGCGCGCAAGAAGATCGCTCTTATCGGCTCGGGTCAGATCGGCGGGACGCTCGCCCATCTGGCGGCTCTCAAGGACCTCGGCGACATCGTATTGTTCGATATCGTCGACGGCGTGCCGCAGGGCAAGGCGCTCGACATCTCCCAGTCGGCCCCGGTGGAAGGCTATGATGCCAAGATCACCGGCACATCCAAGTATGAAGACCTCAAGGGCGCTGACGTCGTCATCGTTACTGCCGGCGTGCCGCGCAAGCCGGGCATGAGCCGCGACGACCTGCTGGAAATCAACCTCAAGGTGATGGAGCAGGTGGGCGCGGGCATTGCAAAGTATGCACCCAAGGCCTTCGTCATCTGCATCACCAACCCGCTCGACGCCATGGTCTGGGCGCTGCAGAAGTTCAGCGGCCTGCCCACCAACCAGGTGATCGGCATGGCCGGCGTTCTGGACAGCTCGCGCTTCGTCCATTTCATCGCCGATGAACTCAAGGTGTCGGTCGAAGACATCAATGCTTTCGTGCTAGGCGGCCATGGCGACACCATGGTGCCGCTGGCCCGCTATTCGACCGTTGCCGGCATTCCGCTGACCGACATCGTCAAGATGGGCTGGATGAGCAAGGAAAAGCTCGACGCCATCATCCAGCGTACCCGCGACGGCGGCGCCGAGATCGTCGGCCTGCTCAAGACCGGCTCGGCCTTCTATGCTCCGGCGACCTCGGCGATTGCGATGGCCGAGAGCTATCTCAAGGACAAGAAGCGCGTGCTGCCGGCCGCGGCCTATCTCGACGGCCAGTATGGCGTGAAGGGCACCTATGTTGGTGTCCCCGTGGTCATCGGCGCTGGCGGTGCCGAGAAGGTCATCGAGATTTCGCTCAATTCTGCCGAGCAGAAGGCGTTCGACAAATCGGTCGGCGCCGTCGAGGGGCTGATCGAGGCCTGCAAGAAGATCGCGCCGAAGCTGGCCTGATCGCGCTCTGAAAGGCCCCGCCGGCATCTGGCGGGGCTTTCTGCGCTTCCGGCTACGGCTCTCGAAATCCACGCCATCCGCCGCGGCGGATGGCTCCCAGAGCACCACCAGGTGCCTCACAAAGGGTCAAGACAATGAATATCCATGAACACCAGGCCAAGGAACTGCTCAAGGGCTATGGCGCGCCGGTCGCTGCAGGCGTGGCGATCTTCTCGGCAGACGAAGCCGAGGCGGCCGCCAAGTCGCTGCCCGGGCCGCTCTATGTGGTCAAGAGCCAGATTCATGCCGGCGGACGCGGCAAGGGCAAGTTCAAGGAACTCGGGCCCGATGCCAAGGGCGGCGTGCGGCTGGCCAAGACCATCGACGACGTCGTGGCCTTCTCCAAGGAAATGCTGGGCAATACGCTGGTGACCAAGCAGACCGGCGATGCCGGCAAGCAGGTCAACCGCCTCTATATCGAAGACGGCGCCGACATTGCCCGCGAGCTCTATTGCTCGCTGCTGGTCAACCGTGAAAGCGGCCGGGTGTCCTTCGTGGTTTCGACCGAGGGCGGCATGGATATCGAGGCGGTTGCAGAGCACACGCCCGAGAAGATCATCACCGTCGATATCGACCCGACCACCGGCGTGACCGAGGCCGATGTGGCCACCATCGTGTCGGCGCTCAAGCTCGAGGGCGATGCCAAGGCCGATGCGGCCAAGCTGTTCCCGATCCTCTACAAGGCGTTCACCGAGACCGACATGAGCCTGTTGGAAGTGAACCCGCTGATCGTGATGACCGACGGCCACCTGCGCGTGCTCGACGCCAAGGTGAGCTTCGACAACAATGCGGCGTTCCGCCACGAAGAGCTCAAGCCCCTGCGCGATCTCAGCGAAGAAGACGCCAAGGAAATCGAAGCGTCCAAGTATGACCTCGCCTATGTGGCGCTGGACGGCAATATCGGCTGCATGGTGAACGGCGCGGGCCTGGCCATGTCGACCATGGACATCATCAAGCTCTATGGCGCCGAGCCGGCGAACTTCCTCGATGTGGGCGGTGGCGCCTCGAAGGAGAAGGTTACGGCAGCGTTCAAGATCATCACGGCCGATCCGGCGGTGAAGGGGATCCTGGTCAACATCTTCGGCGGCATCATGCGCTGCGACGTGATCGCCGAGGGCGTGATTGCCGCGGTCAAGGAAGTGGGCCTGCAGGTGCCGCTGGTGGTTCGCCTCGAAGGCACCAATGTCAAGGAAGGCAAAGCCATCCTCGACCAGTCCGGCCTCAACGTGATCTCGGCCGACGACCTCGACGATGCCGCCCAGAAGATCGTCAAGGCCGTGCAGGGCTAGCGCCATGCTCTCCGGCTTCGCACTCATCGTCGGCCTGGCCCTGTGCACCACCCCGGTGGTGGCGCAGGGCAAGGTCAAGGCAGCTGCCACGCCGCAAAGCGTGCAGGTGCTCGAAATGTGCGAGACCTTTGCCGCCGGCGACGTGCTGGCCGTGGAAGCGGCCATTGCCAAGGGCTGGGATGCCTATGACCAGGAGAGCGAAAGCCCCTTCGTCAAATCCTATGCCGGCAGCAAGGACGTGCCGGGCCTGGGCTATGCGAACATGTTCGCGCTGGTGGAAAGCTATCCGCAGAATACGTTCGGCTATTGCCGGGTGGATGTGGCGGAGCCGGCCGGCGACGGCCAGAGCCTGATCCAGGCCATCCAGCAGCTCGATCGCTATGAAGGCGAAGCCATCCAGAACGGGGATGGCAGCTTTGCCAGCCTCACGGGCGCCGATGGTGCCACCGACCGGCTGCTGCTGGCGCATTGGAGCCAGGAGGCTTTCGTGGTGCAGCTGTCGATAAATACAGTCAAGGCCGCAGCGGCCGAATGAGTTTAACGGCGCCTTGCTCCGGCAGGCGGAAGACGGCGCCGAGCGCCCAAACGACGGAAGAGAAGTAGATGTCCATCCTCGTCAACAAAGATACCCGCGTACTCGTACAGGGCCTGACCGGCAAGACCGGGACGTTCCATACCGAACAGGCGCTGGCCTATTACGGCACCAAGATGGTGGGTGGTACTCATCCCAAGAAGGGCGGCGAAACCTGGTCGTCGGGTGTCGATGGCACTGAATTGCCGATCTTCACCTCGGTGGCCGAGGGCAAGGAACGCACGGGCGCCAATGCCTCGGTGATCTATGTGCCGCCGGCTGGTGCCGCCGCGGCCATCGAGGAAGCCATCGATGCGGAAATTCCGCTGATCGTCTGCATCACCGAAGGCGTGCCGGTGCTCGACATGGTGCGGGTCAAGGCAAAGCTCGAAAAGTCCAAGTCGCGGCTGATCGGGCCGAACTGCCCGGGCGTGCTGACGCCGGAAGAATGCAAGATCGGCATCATGCCCGGTTCGATCTTCTCGAAGGGTTCGGTGGGCATTGTTTCTCGCTCGGGCACGCTTACCTATGAAGCGGTGTTCCAGACCACCAATGAAGGCCTTGGCCAGACCACTGCCGTGGGTATCGGTGGTGACCCGGTCAAGGGCACCGAGTTCATCGATATGCTCGAAATGTTCCTTGCCGACGAAGCGACCAAGTCGATCATCATGATCGGCGAAATCGGCGGTTCGGCCGAGGAAGACGCGGCGCAGTTCCTGATCGACGAAGCCAAGCGCGGCCGCAGCAAGCCGATGGCCGGCTTCATCGCAGGCCTGACGGCTCCCAAGGGCCGCACGATGGGCCATGCTGGCGCCGTAATTTCGGGTGGTAAGGGCGGCGCCGAAGACAAGATCGCGGCGATGGAAGCGGCAGGCATCCGCGTCTCGAAGTCGCCGGCCCGCATCGGGCGGACGCTGGCGGAAGTGCTGAAGGGCTGAGTAAGCCCAAAGTCGGTCGCGCTTCGGACACAGAACGGTGTTACGCCAAATGTGCCCGAAGCTTGTATGTTTTACATGAGCCACGGCCCTGCTCAGGGGCCGTTACACTTAACAGGATACTAAGGATAAGCGGTCAGTATCCGATCAAATCAGGGACCGCATGAGACTGGCCTTACCGCCGGTCCGTTCAGAAGGATGGCGGGGCGTGGGCCTCGCATGAAAACGCGATGACACGACAGGAAAAGAACGACACGTTCTTGCTGACCTCGTTCCTCTATGGTGGGAACGCCGACTACATCGAACAGCTCTATTCCCGGTACAAGACCGATCCGGCAAGCGTCGATGAGACGTGGAAGAGCTTCTTTTCCAAGCTCGATGACGCCGAGGGCGTCGCCCAGCAGAATGCCGAGGGCCCAAGCTGGGGCCGCACGGACTGGCCGCAGAGCGCCAATGGCGAGCTGGTCAGTGCGCTGGACGGCAACTGGGGCGAAATCGCCATCAAGACCGAAAAGGCTGTGTCCAAGAAGGCCGAAGCCCTGGGCGTCCCCAAGAGCAGCGTCGCCGACGTGCTGCAGGCCACGCGGGATTCCATCCGCGCCATCATGATGATCCGTGCCTACCGCATGCGCGGGCACCTGCACGCCGATCTCGACCCGCTCAAGATGAAGGCCGACGAACCGGCGCCCGAGCTCGATCCGAAGAGCTACGGCTTCACCGAGGCGGATTACGGCCGCAAGATCTTCATCGACAACTATCTCGGCCTTGAATACGCGACCATTCCCGAGATGCTGGCGATCCTCAAGCGCACCTATTGCGGTACGCTCGGCATCGAGTTCATGCATATCTCCGATCCTGAAGCCAAGCAGTGGATCCAGGAGCGCATCGAGGGGCCGGACAAGGAAATCACCTTCACCAAAGAAGGCAAGAAGGCGATCCTGAGCAAGCTGGTCGAAGCCGAGGGCTTCGAGAAGTTCATCGACGTCAAGTATACCGGTACGAAGCGCTTTGGCCTGGATGGCGGTGAATCGACCATTCCGGCGCTCGAGCAGATCATCAAGCGCGGTGGCGCGCTGGGCATCAAGGACATCGTGCTCGGCATGGCCCATCGCGGGCGCCTCAATGTGCTGACCCAGGTGATGGGCAAGCCGCATCGCGCGCTGTTCCACGAATTCAAGGGCGGGGCCTTCTACCCCGAGGACGTCGAGGGCTCGGGCGACGTCAAGTACCATCTGGGTGCATCGTCGGACCGTGAGTTCGACGGCAACAAGGTGCATCTGTCGCTGACGGCCAATCCCAGCCATCTCGAGATCGTCGATCCCGTGGTGCTGGGCAAGTCGCGCGCCAAGCAGGACCAGCACATCTCGCCTGACGGCAAGCTGGTCAATATCGCGGTGGATGGTCGTCCGGACCGCTCCATGGTGCTGCCGCTGCTGATCCATGGCGATGCGGCCTTTGCCGGGCAGGGCGTGATCGCCGAATGCCTGGGGCTCAGCGGCCTCAAGGGGCACCGCACGGGTGGCTCGATCCACTTCGTGATCAACAACCAGATCGGCTTTACCACCAGCCCGATGTATTCGCGCTCGTCGCCATACCCGACGGACGTCGCCAAGATGATCGAGGCGCCTGTCCTGCATGTGAATGGCGACGATCCGGAAGCGGTGGTCTTCGCGGCCAAGGTGGCGGTGGAATATCGCCAGAAGTTCGCCAAGCCCGTCGTCATCGACATGTTCTGCTATCGCCGCTTCGGTCACAACGAAGGCGACGAGCCGAGCTTCACCCAGCCGCTGATGTACTCCAAGATCCGGTCGCACAAGTCGACGCTGGAGCTCTATTCGGAGAAGCTGGTGGCCGAGGGACACCTCACCGCTGCCGAGATCGACAAGCTCAAGGCCGACTGGCGTGCCAAGCTCGAGAGCGAGTTCGAGGCCGGGCAGGACTATCGCCCGAACAAGGCCGACTGGCTGGATGGCGCCTGGAAGGACTTCAAGCCCGCCGACCAGGAAGGTCCGCGTCGCGGGGATACCGGCGTTGAAATCGAGCAGCTGGCCAAGATCGGCACGGCGCTGACGCGCATTCCGGAAGGCTTCAACGTCCACAAGACGGTCAAACGTTTCATGGACAATCGCCTGGCAGCCATCGAATCGGGCGAGGGCATCGACTGGGCCACGGCCGAGGCCCTGGCTTTCGGCACGCTGGTGACCGACGGCCACCCCGTGCGCCTCAGTGGCCAGGATGTGGAACGCGGGACGTTCAGCCAGCGCCACTCGGTGCTGAATGATCAGCTCGTCGACAACAAGAGCTATACCCCGCTCAACAACCTCGCCGAGGACCAGAGCCGCTACGAGGTCATCAACTCGATGCTCTCGGAAGAAGCCGTGCTCGGGTTCGAATATGGCTACTCGCTGGCGGAGCCGAAGGCTTTGACCATCTGGGAAGCCCAGTTCGGCGACTTCGTGAACGGTGCCCAGGTGGTGATCGACCAGTTCATCAGCTCGGGTGAGCGCAAGTGGTTCCGCATGTCGGGCCTCGTGATGCTGTTGCCGCATGGCTATGAAGGGCAGGGGCCGGAGCATTCCTCGGCCCGTCCCGAGCGGTTCCTGCAGCTGTGCGCCGAAGACAATATGCAGGTTGCCAACTGCACCACGCCGGCCAACTATTTCCACGCCCTGCGCCGGCAGGTGACCCGCGACTTCCGCAAGCCGCTGATCCTGATGACGCCCAAGAGCCTGTTGCGCCACAAGCGCGCCGTCTCTGGCCTGGTCGAGATGGGCGTCGATTCCTGCTTCCATCGCCTGCTCTGGGACGATGCCGAAGCGCCAGGCGTGCCCAAGACCACGATCAAGCTGGCCAGTGACGACAAAATCCGTCGCGTCGTGCTGTGCACCGGCAAGGTCTATTATGACCTGCTGGAAGATCGCGAGAAGAAGGGCATCAACGATGTCTATCTGCTGCGCATCGAGCAGCTCTACCCGTTCCCGGCCAAGGCGCTGCTGGACGAGCTGAGCCGCTTCAAGAATGCCGAGATCATCTGGTGCCAGGAAGAGCCCAAGAATATGGGTGCCTGGGCCTTCATTCAGCCCTATGTTGAATGGGTGTTTGACCAGATGGGCCGGACCGGCCAGCGTGTCCGCTATACCGGGCGCCCGGCATCGGCCTCGACTGCCACGGGTCTGATGCGGACCCATCTCGCTCAACTGCAGGCCTTCCTCGACGAAGCGCTCGGCCAATAAAGGACAGAACAATGTCGACTGAAATCCGCGTCCCCACACTTGGCGAAAGCGTCACCGAGGCCACGATCGGCCAGTGGTTCAAGAAGGTGGGTGACACCGTTTCTGCCGATGAGCCCATCGTCGAGCTTGAAACCGACAAGGTGACCATCGAAGTCCCCGCGCCTGCTGCGGGCGTGCTCGAAGCCATCTCGGCCCAGCCGGGCGAGACCGTGGATGTGGGCGCACTGCTCGGCGCCATCGGTGGCGCTGGTGCTGCGGCTGCTGCCAAGCCGGCCGAGGTCAAGGAAGACGTGCCTGCCGCCAACGCCGCCGGCCCCGAGCCGGTAAAGCCGGAGGCCGCGCCGGCCGCTGCTGCGACCAGCATGGCGCCAGCGCCGTCGGCACAGAAGCTGATCAACGAGAGCGGTCTTGCTGCTTCGGAGATCGATGGGTCCGGCAAGCGTGGCCAGGTGCTCAAGGAAGACGTGCTGTCCGCCATGGCCAAGCCGGCTCCGGCCTTGGCCCAGGCAGCGCCTGCCGCGGCCCCGGCCGCCAAGCCCGCCGAAGCGCCCAAGGCGCCAGCCGCGCCGCGTGCGCCGGTTTCGGCGGACGATGCCAGCCGCGAAGAGCGGGTCAAGATGACCCGGCTGCGCCAGACCATTGCCCGCCGCCTCAAGGATGCGCAGAACACTGCCGCGATGTTGACCACCTTCAACGAGGTGGACATGGCTCCGGTGATGGAACTGCGGACCCAGTACAAGGAGCTGTTCGAGAAGAAGCACGGCGTCAAGCTGGGCTTCATGGGGTTCTTCACCAAGGCCGTGGTTCACGCGCTCAAGGAAATCCCCTCGATCAATGCCGAGATCGATGGCGACGACCTGGTCTACAAGCAGTACGCCCATATCGGCGTGGCCGTGGGTACCGACAAGGGCTTGGTCGTGCCGGTGATCCGCAATGCCGACCAGATGTCGATTGCCGAAATCGAGAAGGGCATCAACGCCATGGGCAAGAAGGCCCGTGACGGCCAGCTTTCCATGGCCGACATGCAGGGCGGCACCTTCACCATATCCAATGGTGGCGTCTATGGCTCGCTGATGAGCACGCCCATTCTCAATGCCCCGCAGTCGGGCATTCTGGGCATGCACAAGATCCAGGAACGTCCCGTCGTCGTCGGCGGGCAGATCGTCATCCGCCCGATGATGTATCTGGCGCTGAGCTATGACCACCGGATCGTCGACGGCAAGGAAGCCGTGACCTTCCTGGTGCGCGTCAAGGAGAGCCTTGAAGCGCCGGAACGCCTCGTGCTCGACCTCTAGATCGCCGCATTGTTCTGCCTATCTGGAAGGCCCGCTCCGGCGGGCCTTCCTTTTGGTCACGTTCGCGTGGACCGGGGGGCCGGTTAAGGATTTGGTAGGACGTTGGGCCGCTATGAAGGCGGCCTTGTAATGCGTGCCCGGGAGCGACTTGTTGAAGCGATTGATGGTACTGATGATGTGTCTGGTTTCTCCTGCCGCCTGGGCGCAGGAGACGGGTGACGCCGAACTGATCGGCGAACTCATGGCCTTTCACGGCTCGCGTGCCATCGTCTCGGCCATGACGACGCATTGCTACGAGACCACCGGGCTGGATGCGGCCTATCAGAGCGCGAACGACAACTGGTATCTGCGCAATATCGGCTTTCTCGACCTCGCCGACCGGGTCATCGCCCGTCTGGGCGGGGGCGCGGAAGGGCAGAAGCAGAGCGCCGAGACCTATGGCGGCGAGCAGATCATGAGCGCCTATAACCAGGCGTCGGACAAGGACACCTTCTGCCGGGCCTTTCTTGAGCAGGTGGAAGGCGGGGCGCTCGATATCGACAAGCAGCTCCCGGCCACGCTGGAGAAGGCGCAGGCGATTGCTTCGGAATGATTTTCGGCGCGACGTGGCGAGCTGCGTTGCCGGGGGCGGCGCGCTGGTGTAACGGATTAGCCGCAATAGAGTAGCGGCGGTGGCCCGATGGACTTTCCCTGGCTTGAATTTGCCGGACTTATGCTGGCCTTCGGCATCAATGCCGTCATTCCGGGTGCCGACTTTGCCATGGTGCTGCGCCAGTCGATTGCCCATGGGCGGCGGGCCGCATTGTTCACCTCGGCGGGTATCGCGACCTCGATCCTGGTCCATGGCAGCTACACCTTGCTGGGGCTTGGCGTGATCGTGGGGCAGTCGCTGCTGCTGTTCAACATTCTCAAGTGGGCCGGCGCGGCTTACCTTGTGTGGCTGGCCATTTCGGCGCTGCGCAGCCCGCCGCCGCAGCCACCGGCCGAGGATGACCTAGCCGCGGCACGACGTGGCGACTTTGCCGCCTTTGCACTGGGTTTCCTGACCAACCTGCTCAATCCCAAGGCCGTGCTGTTCTTCCTGGCGCTGTTCACCACGCTGGTTTCGGTGCGGACCGGGGGCGACATCAAGGTGCTCTACGTAGCCTGCATGAGCATCATGCTTTTTGCCTGGTTCGCATTGGTCTCGGTTTTCTTTACGACACCCTCCGTGCGGCAAGGTTTTTTCCGCTTTGGCCGGTGGTTTAATCGCGTCACCGGCATTACGTTCATCGTGCTGGCGGTCCGCGTTGCGATCGCGCAGCAACACTAAACAGGTTTCGGGGCTCCTATCATGGCAGACGTTTTCGACCTCACCATCATCGGCTCGGGTCCGGGCGGCTATGTCGCAGCAATCCGCGCGGCACAGCTGGGGATGAAGGTAGCGGTCGTGGAGAAGTGGTCCACGCTGGGCGGCACCTGCCTCAATATCGGCTGCATCCCGTCCAAGGCGCTGCTGCATGCCTCCGAAATGTTCGAAGAGGCCGGGCATGGCTTCAAGGCGCTGGGCATCGATATTCCGGCGCCGGTGCTGAACCTGCCCCAGATGATGACCCACAAGACCGAGACGGTGGCGGCCAATGTCGGGGGCGTCGACTATCTGTTCAAGAAGAACAAGATCACGACGCTGCGCGGCATCGGCACGATCACCGCGCCGGGCAAGGTGCTGGTGACGCCGCAGAGCGGGGCGGCTACCGAGGTCGAGACCAAGAATATCGTCATCGCCACCGGTTCGGTTTCGGCCGGCCTGCCGGGGATCGAGATCGACGAGAAGACCGTGGTGACCTCGACCGGGGCGCTGCTGCTGGAGAAGGTGCCGGGCAAGCTCCTGGTGATCGGCGCCGGCGTGATCGGGCTCGAGCTCGGTTCGGTCTGGGCACGGCTGGGTGCGCAGGTGACGGTGGTCGAATATCTCGACCGCATCCTGCCCGGCATGGACAGCGAAGTGGCGCGGCAGTTCCAGCGCATGCTGCAGAAGCAGGGCATGGAGTTCAAGCTGTCGAGCAAGGTTGCCGGCATCGACAAGCAGGACGATGGCTCGCTCAAGGTTCGGGTCGAGCCGGCCAAGGGCGGGGATATGGAAATGCTCGATGCCGACGTGGCGCTGGTGGCCATCGGCCGCAAGCCGTTCACCGAGGGGCTTGGGCTCGACATTGTCGGCGTGGCGCTGGATGAGCGCGGCCGCGTGAGGGTCGACCAGCATTACAAGACCTCGGTCGACGGTATCTATGCCATTGGCGACGTGATTGCCGGCCCGATGCTGGCGCACAAGGCCGAGGATGAGGGCATCGCGGTGGCCGAAATCCTCAATGGCCAGGCGGGCCACGTGAACTACGCGGCCATTCCGGCGGTGGTCTATACCAATCCGGAAATCGCCTCGGTCGGCAAGACCGAGGACGAGCTCAAGGCCGAGGGCATCGACTACAAGATCGGCAAGTTCCCCTTCACCGCCAATGGCCGGGCCAAGGCGATGCTGGCGACGCAGGGGTTCGTCAAGATCCTCGCCGATGTCGAGACCGACCGGGTGCTGGGCGCCCATATCGTGGGCAAGAATGCCGGCGAGATGATCCACGAGCTGGTGGTGCTGATGGAATTCTCCGGCGCCGCCGAAGACCTGGCGCGCTCGACCCATGCGCATCCGACGCTGTCGGAAGCCGTGCGCGAGGCGGCCCTGTCGCTGGGTGACGGCGCGATCCACATCTGAGGCGCAAGCCTTTGAAGACAGAAGGGCTCCGGCTTTGGCCGGGGCCCTTTTTCGTTTGGGCATGCGCTGCGCCGCCAGGTCGGGTGAGGGTGATGGGGGCAATCCGGTCGGCGCTCGACTGACCTCTGCCAACTCCTAGGCCAAAGTCATCATACAACATGACATTCATTGTATGTTGACTTATCACTTGCCCTTCCATACCAGTTTCATCACCAAGGCTGCCAAGAGTCCATAGGGATGGCGGGTGGGCTTGAGCGGCGGGACGGAAGACCCCGACCGCGCATCGAGGGCATGGGTAGCAACGGCACGAGGACGGGCCGGACCCAAGCCACCACATATTGGGAGGACACCAATGTTTCATCTGCCTAAGCTGGCAGCGACCGCGCTTGTCGCTGCATCCCTGATGGTTTCGACCGCCAGCGCCCAGACGGTGCTGCGCTCGTCGGACACCCATCCTGATGGCTATCCGACCGTCGAAGCGGTCAAGCATTTCGGCGAGCTGCTGAGCGAGAAGACGGATGGCCGCTATTCGGTCGAAGTGTTCCACTCCGCCCAGCTTGGCCAGGAAGCCGACACGATCGAACAGACGCAGTTCGGCGTGATCGACCTCAACCGCATCTCGATCGGCGCCTTCGGCACGCAGGTGCCCGAAGCAACCGTGACCCAGCTGCCCTATATCTTCCGCTCGACCGAGCACTTCCATGCCGTGCTGGATGGCCCGATCGGCGAGGAAATCCTGGCCGCGTTCGAAGCCGTGGATGTCGTCGCGCTGGCCTATTACGATGGCGGCGCCCGCTCGTTCTACAACAGCCAGAAGCCCATCACGACGCCGGCTGACATGGCCGGCATGAAGATGCGCGTGATGCAGTCGGACATCTTCGTGGACATGGTTGCGGCCTTTGGCGGCAATGCCACCCCGATGCCCTATGGCGAAGTCTATTCGGGTATCCAGACCGGCGTTATCGACGGCGCCGAAAACAACTATCCGAGCTTTGACACCGCCGGCCACGCCGAAGTTGCCAAGTACTACTCGCTGAACGAACACCTGATGGTTCCCGAAGTGCTGGTCATTTCCAAGATCGTCTGGGATGGCCTGACCCCCGAGGACCAGGCGCTGTTCCGCGAAGCGGCCAAGGAATCGGTCGCCAAGCAGCGCGAGCTCTGGGCCGCCAAGGAAGTGGAATCCAAGGCTGCCGTTGAAGCGCTCGGCGCGGTGATCAACGAAGTCGACAAGGCCCCCTTCATCGAGGCCATGAAGCCGGTCTACGAGAAGTATGTGACCGACCCCAAGCTGCAGGACCTGGTTGCCCGCATCCAGGCGACCGAGGGCTAGCTGGCGCAAACGAGGGCGAGGTCCAATCTCGCCCTCACACCGGACGGCTGGGAGGGGGTGGAAGAGCCCCGATATCGGGGCCAAACCTCCCCCACCCTTGATCCCTCCCGGGGGGAGGGTGTCGACTGAGAGTCATGCGCCACGGCCTCGTGTTCGACAGGCTCATCATGAGGTCTACCGAGAAATGAAAACTTGGCTTCTGCCCATCAGCCGCGTGCTGGGAAAGCTCTCCAATGCCATATTGTGGCTGGCCGGGATCGGCCTAGTGAGCATGACCGTGCTGGTCGCCTATCAGGTGTTCATGCGGTTCGTGATCAATGCCTCGCCGTCCTGGACGGAAGCGGGCGCCATCATGCTGATGACCTGGTTCATCTTCCTGGGTGCCGCAGTGGGCGTGCGCGAGAATTTCCACATGGGGTTCGACGTGCTGCTCTATGTGCTGCCCCCGAGCGCCAAGCCATGGCTGCGCGGGATCAGCGATGTCGCCATTTTCGGCTTTGCCTTCGGCATGGTCTGGTATGGCGGGGAGCTGGCCATCCGGTTCTGGTCGACCCGCATTCCGGTGCTCGGGCTGCCGACATCCTTCACCTATTTCCCAATCGTGGTTTCGGGCGCGCTGATGTGCCTGTTCGCCCTCGAGCGCTTCCTGCTGCGCCTGGCCGGCGAACCGGTCGATGAAATCGCCGCCGACCCGACGATCACCGAGGCCTGACGCGCATGGAATACTGGATTCTCTTTGGCGTATTCACGGTGCTGATGCTGATCGGCACGCCGATCGCCTATTGCCTCGGCATTGCCAGCTTTGCCACCATTGTCTATCTCGGCCGCCCGGCCATCGTGGTGTTCCAGCAGCTCAATTCGGGCGTCTCGGCCTTTAGCCTGCTGGCCATTCCCTTCTTCATCTTTGCCGGCGACCTGATGATGCGCGGCGGCATTGCCAGCCGGATCATCTCATTTGCCGGATCGCTGATCGGGCATGTCCGGGGCGGCCTGGGGCAGGTCAATATCGCCGCCTCGACGCTGTTCGGCGGCATTTCCGGCTCGGCCGTGGCGGAAGCCGCGGCGGTGGGCGGCATCATGATCCCGCAGATGAAGGCGCGCGGCTATGGCGCCGACTATGCGGTGAACGTGACGTCGATGGCGGCGCTGATTGCGCTGCTGCTGCCGCCCAGCCACAACATGATCATCTATTCGCTGTCCGGCGGCGGCAATATCTCGATTGCCGACCTGTTCACGGCGGGCATCATCCCCGGCCTGTTGCTGGCGCTGGCGCTGAGCATCACGGCCTATCTCGTCGCCATCAAGCGCGGCTATCCGACCGAGCCGTTCCCGGGCTTCCGCAAGGCCGGCTATTTCTTTGTCGTGGCCATTCCGGGCCTGATGCTGATCGCCATCATCTTCGGCGGCGTGCGCTCGGGCATTTTCACGGCGACGGAAAGCTCCTGCATCGCGGTGTTCTATGCGCTGCTGGTGACGCTGCTGGTCTATCGCTCGCTGAGCTGGGGCGAGTTCGTGCATTCGGTGCTGGGCGCGGTGCGGACGACTGCCATGGTGCTGTTCATCATCGGCGCCGCGGCCTCGTTTGGCTGGCTGATGGCCTATCTCAAGGTGGCGATCATTCTGACCGACGGCATTGCCGCGATCTCGAGCGATCCGCTGCTGGTGCTGCTGATGATCAACGTGCTGCTGCTGCTGCTCGGCACCTTCATGGACATGGGTCCGCTGATCATTATCACCACGCCGATCTTCCTGCCGATCGCCAAGTCATTCGGCATCGACCCGGTGCATTTCGGCGTCATCATGATCCTCAACCTGGGCATTGGTCTCAATACGCCACCGCTCGGGCCGGTGCAGTTCGTGGCTGCGGCCGTGGGCAAGATTTCGGTCTGGGAGGCGATGAAGAGCATCTGGCCATTCTATGGGGCCGGGTTGGTCGTGCTCGGGCTGGTGACCTATATCCCGGCGCTGTCCCTGTGGCTGCCGGCACTGTTCCGGGGCTGACGATGAGCCTCAGCGAAGAGTTTGTCGCGACCGGGCGGAAGCCCAAGCTGGCCGACCTGGTCATCGGCACGCTGCGCAAGCGCATCACTGCCGGCGAATACCGGGCCGGCGCCAAGCTGCCGACCGAAAGCCAGATGACGTCGATCTTCGGCGTGAGCCGCACGGTGGTGCGCGAGGCGATTGCCGCGCTCGCCGCCGACGGGCTGGTGCAGTCGCGCCAAGGTGCCGGCGTCTTTGTCGTCGCCAATGCGGCGGCGCCGTTCAATGCGATCGGGGCCGACCGGTCCAACAAGATCTCGGTGGCGATCAATGTGCTCGAAGTGCGCATGGGTATCGAGATCGAGTCGGCGGGGCTGGCCGCGCTGCGGCGCAGCGCCAGCCAGGAGGCGGCGATCCAAGAGGCGTGGAACGAGTTCGACCGGCTGATGAAGCTGGGCACGCCGACCGGCAAGACCGACTTCGCCTTTCACCGCGCCATCGCCGCGGCGACAAACAACCCATTCTATATCGAGGTGCTGGACGGGCTGGGCAGCCGCACCATTCCGTGTGACGTGGCCTCGCCATGGGGCACGGAAAGCGTGCTGACCTACGAATACCAGGCCGGACTGCAGCAAGAGCACCTCAGAATTCTGCAAGCCATTTCGGCGCAGGACGCGGACGCTGCGCGCGAGGCCATGCGCCAGCACCTGTCGCTGAGCCAGGAGCGCTATCGCCAGCGGCTGCGTGAACAATCGACGGCCAACCAGGAATGACCATGAGTACCGATTTCGACATCCGCTTCGCCATTGATCCGGTCAGCGCCTCGACAATGAATACCGAGGAACTGCGCGACCATTTCCTGATCAACGACCTGTTCGTGACCGGCGCGGTCAACTGGACCTATACCCACTATGACCGCATGGCCGTGGGCAGCGCGGCCCCGGGTGCCAAGTCCCTGGCGCTGGAAACCATCAAGCCAACGGGTACGGCCAATTTCCTCGATCGCCGCGAGCTGATCGCTGCCAATATCGGCGAGGCTGGAACGATCACCGTTGATGGGACCGACTATGCGGTCGGTTCGCGCGACATGCTCTATGTCGGCATGGGCGCCAAGGATGTGCAGTTTGCCGGGGCGGGCGCAAAATTCTACCTGCTGAGCGCGCCGGCCCATGCCAGCCACCCGACGACACTGATCAAGCAGAGCGACGCCAAGCGGCTGGACCTGGGCAGCCAGGAGACCGCCAACGAGCGCAGCATCTTCCAGTTCGTCAATGCTGACAGCGTCAAGACCTGCCAGTTGGTGGTGGGGCTGACCAGCTTCGCGCCGGGCTCGGTGTGGAACACCATGCCGGCGCATGTGCATGACCGGCGCATGGAGGCCTATCTCTATTTCGACCTCAAGCCCGACGCCTTCGTAGTGCATCTGATGGGCGAACCGGACGAGACGCGGCACCTGATCGTGCGCAACGAGGAGGCGGTGATCTCGCCGCCCTGGTCGATCCATTCGGGCGCCGGCACCGGCTCCTACACCTTCATCTGGGCCATGGCTGGCGACAATGTCGACTATACCGATGTCGAGAAGGTCGGGATGGACGAGCTGCTGTGACCGATCTCACCGCATTCAGCCTCAGTGGCAAGACTGTGATGGTCACCGGCGCCAATACCGGGATCGGGCAGGGCATTGCCCTCTCGATCGGCCGGGCCGGCGGGCGGGTGATCGGCGTCGGGCGTTCGAGCATGGAAGTGACGGCGTCGCTGATGGCGGGGCAGGGGGCGGACTTCGTCGAGGTCCATGCCGACCTGGGGTCGACCAGCGCTGCGCAGGCCATGTTCGACCAGGCCTGGGACGCGCATGGACCGATCGACGGGCTGGTCAACAATGCCGGCATCATCAAACGGGTCGACGCGGTGGACTTTACCGAGGCCGACTGGGACGCGGTGATGGACATCAATCTCAAGACGATGTTCTTCCTCTGCCAGTCGCTGGGCCGGCGTGCGCTGGCAGCGGGGCGGGGCGGCAAGATCGTCAACATCTCGTCGATGCTGAGCTTCCAGGGCGGCATTCGCGTGGCCAGCTATACGGCGTCCAAGAGCGGCGTATTGGGCATTACGCGGCTCTTGGCCAATGAATGGGCGGCCAAGGGCATCAACGTCAATTCCATTGCGCCGGGCTATATCGAAACCAACAATACCGAGGCGCTGCGGGCCGATCCGGACCGCTCGGCCTCGATCCTGGGGCGTATTCCGGCGGGACGCTGGGGCATGCCCTCCGACATTGGCGACGCGGCAGTGTTCCTGCTGTCGGGCGCTTCCAACTACATGCATGGCGCTGTCATCCCCGTGGATGGCGGCTGGCTGGCGAGGTGAACCAGAATGACTGAACAGAAGCTGTTTGCGCAAGCCGACGAGGGCGAGACCGTGGTGCTCGCGCCGGGCAATACGCGGCGGGTGCTGATCCATACGCCCGAGCTGATGCAGGTGGAA
Organism: Alphaproteobacteria bacterium; assembly: GCA_018828145.1. Classification (GTDB taxonomy): domain Bacteria; phylum Pseudomonadota; class Alphaproteobacteria; order Rhizobiales; family Devosiaceae; genus Devosia. Next base: position 89,246 of record JAHJWO010000013.1, read on the forward strand.
TTCGGCTTCGACAAGGGCGCGGTAGGCGCGCTGCATAGCCATCCGCATGTGCAGGTGAGCTATGTGGCCGAGGGGAGCTTCGAGGTGACGATCGACGGCAAGACCGCGGTGGTCGGCACCGGCGGCAGCTTCATCGTGCCGTCGGGTCTGGTGCATGGCGTCTTGGCGCTGGAGAAGGGGCGGCTGGTGGATGTGTTCACGCCGCTGCGGGCGGACTTTCTGTAGACCGTCGTCTTGATGCCAATCTGCAAAAATGGCGGTCATCTGCGCTTCCGGTCCTCACGTACCGACGTACGCTCCGGTCCGGTTCTCGACGACCACCATTTTCGCTCGGCCTGACCTCTACGCCCCGAGTTTGGTGAGCATCGCCGCATAGGCCAGTTCATGCTTTCCTGCCCAGTTGTCCATGCCCGGCTTGGTGAGCACGCCCCGTCGGGGCGGGATGAAGCTGTGGATGCGGCGGATGGGGTGTTCGCGCCATTGCAGGTTGAAGGCGGCCAGCCTGGGGAAGAATTCCATATCCGAATAGGGCAGGTGGTCGTGGATCCACCAGGCCATGGCTTCCCAGTCGCCGGTGCGCTCGTACCAGGGGACGAAGCGGTTGACGACGATGCAGGCGGTGGCGCCCATGCGGCCCTGGGCGTCGCGGCGGTCCCAGATATGGCCGGCATGGTTGGTTTCGTTGCGGCCGCAATTGAGCTTGTTGATATTGCCGAAGTGGTTGACCGCCGAGGAGCGATAGGCCGAGCGGATGGAAACCTTGCCGAAGCGGGCCTGCAGGGGTTCGAGCAGGTTCTGGCACAGCGCGCTGCCGGCGGCGATGGCCAGGTCCGGGTCGTCGGGGATGTTGGGGAAGCCGTGGATGACAGCGATCTCGGAATAGAGAAAGTCGCGCAGGAAGAAGTTTTCGCTGAGGCGGACGCGACCGAGGTCTTCGAGGCTCTTGACGGATTTGGGCTGGCGCATGGCGGCTCTCGCTGGACGCGGCAATCTCGTGCGATAACGTCGGCGCCACAACCCGGTTTCGACGTCAGGACCTCAGCATGCTGGACGTGATCTTCTATATCGCTACCGCCGCCGAGGCGATGACGGCGGCGCTCGCGGCGGGGCGGCGCAAAATGGACTGGTTTGGCGTGTGCCTCTTGGCCTGCGTGACGGCGCTGGGCGGGGGCACGATCCGCGACCTGTTTCTGGACCATTATCCGCTCTATTGGGTCAGGAACCCCTATATCCTGCTGCTGGTCTGCGGCGCGGCGCTGGCGACCATCGCCATGGCGCGGGTGGTGGACAAGTTGCGCTGGCCCTTCCTGCTGCTCGACGGGCTGGGGCTGGTGGTGTTCACCATCATCGGCTGCCAGGTGGCGATCGAGATAGGCGCCCATCCGCTGATCGTCCTGGTGGCGGGCATGGTCACCGGCATCTTCGGCGGCATATTGCGTGACGTGCTGTGCAATGACGTGCCGCTGGTGTTCCGGGGCGAGCTCTATGCCACGGTCTCGCTCGTTACCGGGGCAATCTATTATTTCGGGCTGATGGCGGGCATCCCGTCCGACACGGTGATCCTCGTGGCCATTGCCGTAGGCTTTCCGCTGCGCATGGTGGCGATCATCAGGAAGTGGGAAATGCCCAAGTTTGTCTATGACAGGGATTGGCGATGACGCCGGCGCGCATCGTATTGTCGCGGCGGGCGGGGTTTGACCTGCAGGCGGTTTCCCAGGCGCTGAACGGGCTGCCGGCGCAATCGGTGGCGCGGCCGGGGCCCTGGGGCAATCCCTTCACCATTGCCGATGTGGGCGCCGAGCTGGGGCTGGAGAAAGACATGGCGCAGGCCGAGGCGGTAGCGCGCTACGGGCAATGGATCAGCGGCGCCATCGAGGGGCCGAGACCGCCGCCGAGCAAGGAAACGATCCGCGCCGCGCTGGGCGGCAAGAACCTTGCCTGCTGGTGCCGCGCGGGCTCGCCCTGCCATGTCGATACCCTGCTCAGGCTGGCGAACGACTAGCGGAAGCCAAGAAAGGCTTTTCGCCCGACCAGTCCTGTGGCAGGACTACCATACAAGAACTGGAGTGCCTGATTTGCGACAGACGTGGCGATGGTTTGGTCCCAAGGACCAGTGCAGCATAGATGACATTACCCAGGTGGGTGCGGCAGGCGTGGTCAGTGCCCTGCATCACGTGCCCAATGGGGTCGTCTGGTCGCCCGAGGAGATCGCCAAGCGCCATACCGAGGTGGCCACGCGCAAGGACGGCACGCCGTCCGGACTGACCTGGGATGTGGTGGAAAGCCTGCCGGTGTCGGAAGACATCAAGAAGCAGAAGAACGACTGGCGAGAGCATATCGAGAACTACAAGATTTCCATGCGGAACCTGGCCGACAGCGGCATGGAAGTCATCTGCTACAATTTCATGCCGGTGCTGGACTGGACGCGGACCGACCTGCGCTGGACCGTGCCCAATGGCGGCTCGTGCATGCGGTTCGACATCAATGATTTCGCCGCCTTCGACATCCATGTGCTGGAACGGCAGGGGGCGGCAACCGACTATAGCAATGCCATTGCCGATGAGGCGGAGCGGCGCTTTTCGGGCATGGACGAAACGGCGCGCAAGCAGCTGGCCCGCAATGTGACGATGGGGCTGCCGGGCTCGACGGAGTCCATGTCGCTGGACGACGTGCGTGCGCATCTGGACGAATATGGCGCGATCAGCCGCGAGAGGCTGCGGGCCAATTTCGTGGACTTCCTCGATGCCGTGGTGCCGACCGCGGAGGATCTGGGGTTGCGGCTCTGCTGCCACCCGGACGATCCCCCGTTTGCACTGCTGGGCCTCCCGCGCGTGATGTCGACCGAGGCGGACTACAAGTACATCCTCGACGCGGTCGACAGCCCGGCCAATGGCATGACGCTGTGCTCGGGCTCGCTGGGCGCACGGCCTGACAATGACCTGCCGGGGATGATGAAGCGGCTGGGCGACAAGGTGCACTTCCTGCACCTGCGCAACGTCAAGCGCGACAACGACGACATCGTCGGCTCGTTCTACGAGGCCGAGCACCTGGCCGGCGACACCGACATGGTGGCGCTCATCGCGGCCATCGTGCGCGAGGAGACCAGGCGCAAGGCGGCGGGCCGCAAGGACCACACCATTCCCATGCGACCCGACCATGGCCAGGACATTCTCGACGACCTGGGCCGGCGTTCGCAGCCGGGCTATCCCACGATCGGGCGGATGAAGGGGCTGGCCGAACTGCGCGGAGTAATGACCGCGCTGGAGCATGCGCAACTGGGCCTGGCCCGGTGAGAATCTGGGGGTAGCGGCGACGCTGCCCCCGTTGTCTCCACGTTTGGACCATTAATTTACGACTCGTCAAAGTGTTGGGGCCAGTGTCGAACCTCGTTTGGTGCGAGGCGGTCGTGGTTGCTTTGACGTTTTTTCAGCGGGTGATGAGCCGGTTGGTGCCGGCGCTGGTCGATGAAGTCGAGCAGCAGCAGCGCCTAATCGCCGAATTGACGCGGGCCAGGGACGAGGCCGAGCGCGCCAACGCCGCCAAGTCGGAATTCCTCGCCAGGATGAGCCATGAGTTGCGCACGCCGCTCAACGCCATCATGGGCTATTCGGAAATGCTGCTTGCCGACCCCGAGCTCAGGGGGCTCGACAAGCCGATGGCGGACCTGCAAAGGATCCATGCCGCCGGCCAGCACATGGCGGCCATGGTCGGCGATATTCTCGACATTTCCAAGATCGAGGCCGGCAAGATGACCCTCCATGTGGAGGAGGTGGATCTCGACTGGCTGATCGACGAGGTGGAAGAGGTCGCGGCGCCGATGGCGGCCAGGAACAATAACCGCTTCGTGGTGGAGCGCGGCGCTGACCTCGGCAGCCTGCGCGCGGATGTCACCAAGCTGCGACAGGCCATTGCCAACCTGCTCTCAAATGCCGCCAAATTCACCCATGATGGGACGATCACCCTTTCGGTGAAGCGGCGCGGCGATTGGATGGATATCGCCGTGGCCGACACGGGCATTGGCATATCAGCGGCGCAGCAGACGCTCCTGTTCGCCGATTTTGCGCAGGCCAGCCCCGGAATTGCGGCGGTCTATGGTGGGACCGGGCTGGGACTTTCGCTCAGCCAGGATCTGTGCCGCCTGATGGGCGGGCAGATCGCGCTGGAGAGCGAACCGGGCAAGGGCAGCCGCTTTACCATCAGCCTGCCGGCGCCGGCCGAGAGCCACGAGCACGGGGCTGCCCCCTCGGTGAGCGCTGATGAGCCGGAGGCCGAGGGTGACGGAGAGGCGTTGCCGTCCACGGCAGCCGAGCCGGCAGCTGTCGATGCGGATCAGCGCCCGCGCGTGCTGGTGGTGGACGACGACCAGAATTTCCTCGCACTCGCCGAGCAGATGTTCAGCAGGGAAGATTATGTGCCGATCTGTACCGATGCGCCGCAATCGGCGCTGCAGATCGCCCGCACCGTCAAGCTGGATGCGATCTTCCTCGACATCCTGATGCCAGGCTTTGACGGGTGGGATGTCCTGGCTGCGCTCAAGGCGGACCCCATGACGTCGGATATCCCGGTATTCATGATCTCGGTGCCCAGCGAGCGGAGCAGGGCCCTGGCGGCAGGCGCGGATGGCATTGTGGTGAAGCCATTCGATGCCGGCAGGATCAAGGCGGCGCTTGCGGGCCTGCGGGCCACGCGCGGCCCGACGCGCAAGATGGCCGGCAACCGATAGGACGGCAAAGGAAATGAGCGTCATTCCTGGCAGGGACCTGGTGTCCACGATCAACCGACTGTTCGATCGCAGCATTGGCGCTGCGGACCTGTCACCGCATGTGCGTGGCAAGCTGCTGCGCCAGCAACTGGACTCGGTGGGCCGCATGATGCCCGCGCTGGTGGTGGCGTCGCTGGTGGTGATGGTGACCGTGCTGGCGCTGACCTGGCAAACGGCCATGTTCCTGCCGCTGCTGGCGGTGGGCGGCGTGATGGCGCTGATCGGTCTGCACAGTGTCTCGCTGACAGTGGACTGGCGCCGCAGACAGGTCTCGGTGCGGCCGCCTGCATCGGCCAGCCGCAGCGTGATCTATGCAGCGGTGCTGGGCACTTTGTGGGGCGTCGTGCTCACCGTGCTGCCGCTCGAACAGGACGGGACGATGCGGGGTGTCGCGGCCCTGGGTGTGAGCGGACTGCTGTGCATCGCCATGATGGCGCTGGTCAATTATCCACAAGCCCTGGCGGCCCTTGCCCTCCCCATGGTCCTTGGAGGGCTTGCTGCCATGTTGGGGTTGAGTTCGACACTCGACACCTGGATGCATAGCGCATTGCTGATCGGCCTCACGCTCATCATGGCCGTGATTGCGCGCCACCACGCCGCGGCATTCGTGGCGCATCGCGGCGCCGAGGCGCTGGTGCGGGAAAAGGGCGAGATCATCGGCCTGCTGCTGCGGGAATTCGAGCAGGGGGCCACGGAGTGGATCTGGGGCTTTGATGCGGGTGGCGCCATCAACAGCATGTCGGCTGGCTTCACCGCGGCGACCGGGGTATCCGAGGGGGCGCTGAAGGGCGCCGATTTCGTCGATTTCCTGCGCTGCATCACCCCGCCCAACGATCCCCTGCTGATCCATCTGGAGCGTGACATTGCGGGACGGCAGGCATTCCACAATGTGGAGCTGCGGGTGACGGCGGATGGACGGGAATGCTGGTGGAGCCTGACGGGCAAGCCGGCTTTCGACGAGGCGGGAAGCTACACCGGCTATGTCGGCGCGGGCGCGGACGTGACCGAGCGAAAGGCGGCCGAGCAGCGCATTGCCCTGCTGGCACATCATGATGCCATGACGGGCCTGCTCAACCGCACCAAGTTCACCGAGCAGCTCAACAGCTGCGTGGCGCGGCTGGAGCGCTATGGCACCGCGTTTTCGGTGCTGTTCATCGACCTCGACCAGTTCCGCGCGGTCAATGACAAACGGGGGCATATGGCGGGCGACCGGCTGCTGGTGCAGGTGGCCAAGCGCATGCAGGCCATGGTGCGCGGCACCGATTTCGTGGCGCGGCTGGGTGGCGATGACTTTGCCATCATCCTGCCCAATGACGGCAATGTCGACAGCGCCAGCGGATTGGCGACGCGCCTGATCGAACAGATCGGCCATCCCTATCTGCTCGATGGCGAGCCGGTAAGCATCGGGGTCAGCATCGGCATAGCCATCGCGCCGCTCAACGGGAGCAGGCCAGATCAGATCCTGCGCCATGCCGACATGGCGCTCAATCGGGCCAAAGCGGAGGGCGGCTCGGTGTTCCGCTTCTTCGAGAACCAGATGGATGCCGAGGCGCGGCAGCGCCGCGTGCTGGAAGTGGAATTGCGCGACGCGCTGCACAAGCATGAACTGGTGCTGTATTACCAGCCGGTGGTGTCTGCGAGCGATGAAAGCCCGATCGGCTTCGAGGCGCTGATCCGCTGGAACCACCCCAGCCGGGGGCTGGTGCCGCCGGCCGAGTTCATCCCGATAGCCGAGCAGTCCGGCCTTATCGTCGAGATTGGCGACTGGACGATCCAGCAGGCCTGCATGGCGGCTGCGAGCTGGCCCGAGCATCTCGGCGTGGCGGTCAATGTTTCCCCCAACCAGTTCCACCGCTCGGACATTGCCATCATCGTGCAAAGGGCCCTGGCGGTTTCAGGGCTCGCCCCTGAGCGGCTCGAAATCGAGATCACCGAAGGGCTGCTGCTGGAGAAGCCCGACGAGGTTATCGAGAAGCTGAGCGAGATCAGGGCGCTCGGCGTCGCCATTGCGATGGACGATTTTGGCACGGGCCAGGCAAGCCTGGCGCACCTGACGGCGTTCCCCTTTGACAAGATCAAGATCGACCGCGCCTTTGTCGGCGCTTCGGACGACGATGCCGTGACGCGGGATATTCTCAAGGCCATCGCCGCACTGGGCAAGACGCTGGGGCTCACCATCGCGGCGGAGGGCGTCGAGACCAAGGCGCAGGCGGACTTCCTTTCCGCCATTGCCTGCCAGCAGCTGCAGGGCTTCTACTTTTCCCGCCCGCTCGACAGCATGGACCTGCCGCATTACCTGCTGACCCATGTGCTGACGCAGGCGCCGGCGCTCAAGGCGGCTGCGGAAGCCAAGCTGGCGGGGCTGGCCGGCTAGTCTTCCAGCAGGTAGGCGCCGGCGCGGGCCGGCAGGACATCTGTGCCGACGATCTTGGCGATGCTCGCCCCGCGAACCACGTATTTGCCCGATACGCGCGACAGCACGAAGCCATCGGTGCCGGCCAGGATGGGGCGGCGGGCGATGAAGGCGTCGGGGCCATCCATGGCAATGAGATCGGCGATGGGCTGGCCCTTCCTGACGCGATCACCGAGTCCGACGTGGTAGGCGAGCAAGCCGGGTGCATCGGCCCGGAGGACTTCCGTGGCCTCGAAAGGTGTGGGCGCCGGAGCCGGCGACGGGCGCTGGCCCGGCTCGGCGGCGATGAGGCCGCGGCTGGCGAAGAAACCGTAGAGCCCCGCTGCATCCTCCTGGCCCATGGCGTCGAAACTGTCGGCACGGCCGCGATATTCGAGCGTCGCCGTTTCCGCGCCGGTCGGAATGGGGTGGCCGGGATGGGCGAGACGCGCCTTGCGGTAGAGCATGGGCAGGACTTCGTCGAAGGAGCCGCCGCCGCTGTCCTCGGCCGTGAGGGTGGCCGCGACGCCCATCCAGTTGGCAAGGTCCTGCAGGCCGGGCATCAGCTCGGGCGAGGTAAAGATGTGCTTGAGGCTGTCATCGTCGCAGTGGAGGTCGAGCACGATATCGGCGGCCACAGCGGATCTGAGCACCAGGAGGCGGAGCTGCTGCATGGCGGTTGCCGGGCGCTGGGAGTCGATCCAGGCCAGGACGGCCGCGCGGATGGTGGCAAGATTGGCGGCAGGATCGGCGGTGAGCTTGCCGGCAATGGCAGCGGCGATGTGCGGATAGAGGTCGGGCCAGCGGCGGTTGTAGTTGACGCCGGTTTCGATGTCGTAGCGGCCGATGTGATGGCGCAGCGAGAAGTTGGCGAGGCCGAGCGGATTGACCGACGGGAAGATGGTGAAATGGGCCTTGAGCTGGCCGGCGGCATCGGCATCGCGCAAGCGGGGCAGCAGATGGTGCAGGGCCATGGTGCCGGGCTGTTCGTCGGCATGGAGTGCGGCCTGCAGGTGGACGCGCGTGGGCGCGTCGGCGGGGCCGGCAGTGTAGCAATAGAGCTCGGTCGCCGCGCCGGGCGTATCGCCGGCCAGCACCGTGCGGTGCAGTTGGAACGTCATGTCAGATCCTCAGCGCAGCCATTTGGGTGCGTAGCGCAGGCCCGGTGCCGCTGGCATATGGCGCATCAGTCGGCGATAGACCAGCCCGAACAGGAAAAAGATCACCAGTGAAACGACGAGGAAATAGAGCGCGGCGACGGAGAAATGCAGGAAGGCATTGTAGTCGCGCTCGAAGAGTTCCTTGGCGGTGATCATCAGGTCCTTTTGCATGCCGATGACCGGCAAGGCGAAATAGACGATGCAGGTGGCGTGGAACAGGAAGACGACTTCGTTGGTATAGGCCGGCCAGGCCAGGCGGATGAGATTGGGCCAGATGACGTGGCGGAACTGCTGCCGTCCGGACATGCCATAGGCGCGGGCGGCCTCTATTTCACCGCGCGGCACGGCGCGCAGGGCGCCGTAGAAGATTTCGGCGGTATAGGCGGCGGTGTTGAGGGTCAGCACCAGCGGGCCGATGAACAGCGGGTGCAGCACGAACCAGGATATGCCCCAGGGTTTCCACACGGCGACGTTGAAAGACAGCGCCAGCGAATAGAGCATGAAGAACTGGATGAAGAGCGGGGAGCCGCGGAAGGCGTAGACATAGCCGCGGCTGAGCCGGGAAATCAGCGGATTGGATGAGGCCTTGCCCAGCGCCAGCAGGACCGCAAAGACGAAGCCGAGCGGGATCGAGGCGGCGGCGAAGTAGATGTTGAACAGAACCGCCGGGGCGAAGAGCCCGAGTTCGTTGAGGAAGGTGTCCATCAGCGCGCCTCGCTCAATATGCCGCGGCCGGCGCGGCGCATGATGGCGTTGAAGGCCTTTTCGGAAAGCAGGGTTACGAGGATGTAGAAAACAAAGAGCACGAGGTAGTAGCGCCAGCGCCAGTCATCATGGACCAGGCCCACGGCAGGCAGGAAATTGGGGGCGCCGAGCCGATCGGCCCAGAGCACGATATCGGCGATCTGCAGCAGGGACAGCAGCGAGGTCGCCTTGACGATGAGCATCCAGACATTGGACAGGCCGGGTAGGGCATAGACCCACATCTGGCGGATATGGACGCGCCAGAGCACCTGGCTGGCGCTCATGCCATAGGCGCGGGCGGCCTCGAGCTGGCCCTTGGGCACCGATCGCAGGGCGCCATGGATGACATTGGTGGCAAAGGCGCCATAGACCAGGCCCAGCGAGACGGACGCGAGGATGAGATATTCGGGCGTGCCGAGGAACCAGTTGGCCTCCTTGCAGGGTGGCCAGGCGGCGGATTGGGCCGCAATGGTTTCGGGCGTGCAGACCTGGCTGGCGATGAACCATTCCACCGCCTGCTCGAAGGCAAGCGGGAAAAACAGGAAGAACAGCACGTCCGGCACGCCGCGCACGATGGACGAATAGATCGTGCCGATGAGGCGCAGGGGCAGGAAGCGGGAATTCTTGAGCGTCGCACCAGCAAGGCCGAAGATAACCGCCAGCATGCCGCCGGCAAGTGCTGCGAAGATGGTGAACTGGAAGCTCGCATACCAGGTGAGATGCTTGCCGTTGGTGATGTAGCTCAGCCAGAAGGCGAGGTCTTCGCTCATGGGCTGGGGGCCTTGTCGGCGTGCATCAGGGCAAGTCCTTCGAACGGCATAGGGGCTCCCGTCACCCCCTCCCAACCTCCCCCATCAAGGGGGGAGGTGCTGCATCGGGGATGTGGCACGATACTGCCGAGCCCACTGCTCCGACACCTCCCCCTTCAAGGGGGAGGTTGGGAGGGTGGGCGGCAGGCTCAATGCTTGCGGCTAGTCAGCAAAATACGGCCCGCGGCCCTCGAACCACTGAGCGATCAGCTTGTCGACGGTGCCGTCGGCCTTGAGGGCGGCCAGGGCGTCGTCGAACTTCGTCTTGAGCTCGGCTTCATCCTTGCGGAGACCGGCGCCAACGCCATTGCCGATCATCACGTCTTCGCCGACGAATTCCAGCGCGCCGCTGGAAGCACCGACGACGGGCTCGAGATAGGCGCCATCGGCGAGGATGGTGTCGAGATTGCCCGCAGCGAGGTCGGCCATGGCCTGATCGGCAGTGCCGAAGGAGACCACGGTGTTGGTGGCGCCGAGATTTTCTTCTGCATAGGCGGCCTGGATCGTGCCGCCCTGGACGCCGACGCGCTTGCCTTCGAGGGCGGACGGGTCAATGCCAGCGCCGGCAGCGGCGACGAACTTGGACGGATCGGGCGGGAAGTAGTTGTCGGAGAAGTCGATGGTCTCGAGACGCTCCTCGGTGATCGACATGCCGGCCATGATCACGTCGTAGTTGCCGGCCAGCAGGTTGGGGATGATCGAATCCCAGTCATTGGTGATCCACTCGCAGGTGAGCGCGGCCTGGGCGCAGATGGCATTGCCCAGATCGATCTCGAAGCCGGCGGGTTCGCCCGCATCGTTGAGGAAGTTCCAGGGTGCATAGGCGCCTTCGGTGGCGATGCGCACCGTTTCCTGCGCCTGGGTGGCGGAACCGAGGGCCAGGATGGCCGCTGCCGCGATGATGAGCTTCTTCATCTGTTTCTCCGTTGCTTATTCTTGTCGTTGTGCCCATTGGCTGGGCCTGGTCATCAACGCTGCCTAGGTGTGGCTGGCCGCGTTGAGGAATTGCTTGAGGCGCGCCGATCTGGTGGCGCCGAATACCTGTTCTGGGGGGCCTTCTTCCTCGATGAGACCCTGGTGGAGGAAGATGACCCGGTCACTCACCGAGCGGGCGAATTCCATGTCGTGGGTGACCAGAACCATGGTGCGACCCTCGTCGGCGAGGACCTTGATCACGCGCAGCACTTCGACCTCGAGTTCGGGATCGAGGGCGGACGTGGGCTCGTCAAAGAGCATGACGCGGGGATTGATGCAGAGGGCGCGGGCGATGGCGGCGCGCTGCTGCTGGCCGCCGGAAAGCTGGGCCGGATAGCTGTCGGCCTTTTCGCGAATGCCGACCTTGGCCAGCATGGCGAGAGCCTCTTCCTCCACTTCGTCCCTGGCCCGGCGCTGCACGACGAGTGGCGCTTCCATGACGTTTTCGAGAATGGTCATGTGGGCCCAGAGATTGAAGCTCTGAAACACCATGCCAAGTTCGGAGCGAATGCGGCGGATCTGGTTTTCGTCGGCAATCTGGCGATGGGGCGCCGTGCCGCGCAGCTTGATCTCCTCGCCGTCGATGGCGACGACCCCGCTGTCGGGCACTTCGAGCATGTTGATGCAGCGCAGCAGGGTGGACTTGCCCGAACCGGATGAGCCGATCAGCGATACGACCTCGCCCTCACGGGCGGAAAAGGAAATACCCTTGAGCACGTCGAGGGCGCCGAACGATTTGTGCAAGTCGCGAATTGCCACGACGGGCAATGTGTCCGCAATTGCAGGGGCAGCTTGCGCCATACTCACCATGGTCCGCCGAAGCGGGCACCTTCCTGAACGGCGACTGCCTTATTTTGAGGCTGGCAGTCTTGACCGCCGTCAAGAAAAGCAAAAGCGCATCAGATAGCAAGCGGAAATGATGGTAGCCCACGGCCAAGCGCTGCGGTATCGAAGCGCAGTCGTCGGCGGGAGCGGGCATGTTCTATCTATTGGCCAAGCTGTTCTGGGTGGTTGCACAGCCACTGAGCATCATCGCCCTGCTGATGCTGATCGGCATTGTGCTGTTCGCTGTGGGGCGGCGGCGGCTGGGCTTTGCCGCGCATGCCGGGGCGCTCGCGGTGCTGGTCCTGTGCGGATTTACCTCGATCGGCGTGCTGCTGATCCGGCCGCTGGAGGAGAGGTTCACCCGGCCATCACCCATGCCGGAATCGATCGACGCCATCATCGTGCTGGGTGGCTCGACACTGGCGCGCGTCAGCACCGCGCGCGGGGTGGCCGAACTCAATGATGCCGGGGATCGGCTGACCGACGCGGTCGTGCTGGCCCGACGCTATCCGGAGGCACGTATCGTTTTTTCGGGCGGGGCCGGCCTGCTGGAGCCCGGTGGGGAGCCCGAGGCGGCGACGGCCGAACGGCTGTTGCTGGCCATGGGGATCGCGCCGGGCCGGCTGGTGCTGGAAGATCAGTCCCGCAATACGGATGAGAATGCCGACCTTACTGCAGCCCTTCTGGGCGATGATACCGGAACCGCGTTGCTGGTGACGTCGGCCTTCCACATGCCGCGATCCGTGGGGCTGTTCCGGCGGGACGGGCTCGAAGTCATCGCCTGGCCGACTGACTACCGCAGTTCGGGGCAGGAGCGATTCGGGTTCGATCTTGCCAATCCCGTGCACAACCTCAACACGGTCAGCATCGCGATGAAGGAATGGATCGGGATGGCCGTCTATCACTGGACAGGACGGATCGATTCGATCCTGCCGGCTCAGACCTCGAACTGATCGGCGGGCACGACCAAACGATAGCGCACGCTGTCGGGCTCGATGCGGAATTCGGCGGTGCCGCCCACTGACAGCGGGACAATGCGCTCAAGCACCAGGGTGCCGAAGCGCGGCTCAAGAGCCGCCTTTTCAGCGTCGATGCCGGCTTCCTGCCACTCGATGACGAGGTCGGACTCCTGGCCCTCATGGGCGACGATCTGCGCATCCACCCAGACATGCCCGGCTTTGCCGTCTGCCAGGGCACCATGCAGCACCGCATTGGCGCCGAGCTCGTGGATTGCCAGGCCAATATGCAGGGATGCGTTGGGACCCAGCAACGGGTTGGCCCCGGTTATGCGCGCCTCGGCCAGAAGTGACGAGCCGACGCGGGTGAGCTGCGAGGTCACGAGGGTATGCAGGTACGTGCCACGCCAATTGCTGTCGGTAACAAGATCCTGCGTGCTGGACAGAGCATGCAGGCGGCCGCGGAACTTGTTGAGGAAATCCTGGATGCCGCCACTGTGGTGCGCCGTCTGCATGGCCACAGACTGCACGATGGCCAGCAGATTCTTGGAGCGGTGGCTGACCTCGCGCAACAGGGAGGCGACTGCCAGTTCACGAGCCCGGGTCTCGCTGATATCGGCGATGACGGCGATGATCCCGTCGTCGTCGGGAATGAGACGCGCTTCGAAGATGCGGCGGCGCAGCCCATCCTCAAGGCTGAATTCAATCAGCTGTTCGGTGCGGCTGGTGCGCACGCGGTCATGGGCAGCGGCAAATTGGCTGGCGGTGTCAGGTGGAAATATATCGGCCTCGCGGCGGCCGATCAGGTCTTGCACCGGCCAGTCCGGGGGCAAATTTTCCACAAGGTCAAAGCGGTGCTCGTTGTCCTGGTGCAGGACGCACACACCTCTGCCCCGCAACCCTGCGGACAAGGCGCGCAACCTCATCGGCGATGGTGGTTCTGGAAGGGGCGGCATGAACAATACTCGTTACATTTGGCTCGCGAGCCGGAAAAAACATGGCCCCGCCACTGGCGAGGCCATGGGTAGAAGCCCGATCGGCAAAGCTCCACTCAAGTCCGTCTGATGAAGCCAATAACCAGCGAGATAACCAGAAAGGCGAGAAACAGAAAGAACAGGATTTGCGCGATGCCGGCCGACGCACCGGCTATGCCGCCGAAGCCGAGCACGCCCGCAATCAGGGCAATCACGAGGAAGACCAATGCGTAGTAGAGCATGTCATTCTCCATGTTGAAAATCGCTGCCCGGACAACGGGCTGCACGGTGGCTGGTTCCTGTCCGGACAAGAAAAAGGCCGGGAAAACCCGGCCTTGGACGCGATGTGATTGAAGCGGCGGGCCCGATGTCAGGCGGCTGCGCGCGAACCTTCGTCGAAGAACAGCGCCTGGCTGATCAGCGCCTTGACCATGTCCGGGTTGAACGGCTTGGTGACAAGGAAAGTCGGCTCGGGGCGTTCGCCGGTCAGCAGGCGTTCAGGGAAAGCGGTGATGAAGATCACCGGCACCGAATGGCTGTTGAGAATGTCGTTGACCGCATCAATGCCCGAGCTGCCATCGGCAAGCTGGATATCGGCGAGGATCATGCGGGGCTGGGTCTGGGCGAAGAGATGGACCGCTTCCTTGTGGGTGCGGGCAACGCTGACAACCTTGTGGCCAAGGCTCTCCACCAGCTGCTCGATATCCATGGCGATGAGCGGCTCGTCTTCGATGATCATGATCTCGGTCGCCACCTGGCGGGAAATCTCGATCGACGCCTCGTCGAGGAGGGAAGCGAACTCGGCTTCGGAAACCGAGAGAATCTCGGTGGCCTGGGCATGGGTGAAGCCTTCGACCGCTACAAGCAGAAATGCCTGACGGGGGCGGGGAGCGAGGTTGGCCAGATTGCTGGCGGCGCGCTTTTCCCATGCGAAGGACGACGTGGGCTGCGGCACCTTGACGGCCGAACTCGAAAAGAGTGCGGAAAACAGCTTGTAGAGCGCAATGCGATCATTGCTCGCCTCGGGAAACAGCGAGATGTCGGCTATGAGAGCTTCCAATGTGGCTGCCACGTAGGCATCGCCCGAGGTCTGGGACCCGGTTACAGCGCGAGAAAACCGCCGCAAATACGGCAGGTGCGGAGCAATCCGCGTGGACAAAGTCATTAGTATGAACTCCCAGTGACGCTTGAGGCTCGTGGATAGCACGAAACCACAAAACTCCGTTTCTCAAACAAAGTTCCTGACTGTGCGGAACTTTTTTTCAGGCTATGCATTCTCTCGGCCAATGTGGGCAATCTACAATTCGATGGTCTAGACACGGCATGATGAAGGACAAACTGGTGACCCAGCAACGTATGCGGACGCAGGCGGGGCGGGCAGATGATGGGCTGGGTCCGAATACGGATATCGGCGCACGACTGCGCGCGCTTTACGGGGCGGTTCAGGACGAAGGCGTACCGGAGCAGCTGCTCGACCTGCTGGAAAAGCTCGACAATGCTGAGCAGGCGCAAAAATCGAAAAGTGCCTCGCGTGACGGAGAATAGCGGCATGAGTGCCGAACCGACTTCGTTCAAACGCGAAATGCTGGCAACCCTGCCAAGCCTGCGCGCCTTCGCCGTGTCGCTGACCGGCAAGCATGACAAGGCCGATGACCTGGTGCAGGACACGGTCATGAAAGCCTGGGCCAAGCAGTCCAGCTTCGAAATGGGCACCAATATCAAGGCGTGGCTGTTCACCATCCTGCGCAACGAGTTCTATAGCCAGATGCGCAAGCGCGGCCGCGAGGTGCAGGACAGCGACGGTGCATTTACCGAGCGCCTGTCGGTGCATCCCGCCCAATATGGCTCGATGGACATGCAGGACTTCAAAAAGGCCCTGTCGCAACTGCCCGACGACCAGCGTGAGGCAGTGATCCTGATCGGCGCATCCGGCTTTTCATATGAAGAGGCTGCCGCGATCTGCGATTGCGCTGTCGGTACGATGAAGAGCCGCGTGAGCCGGGCGCGCACGCGCCTGCAGGACATCCTGCAGATCAGCGGCGAGGCAGACTATGGGCCGGACGCAGTGTCTGCCCAGGTGACCACGACCAACCATAGTTTCTAGCAACGGCTGGCGAGTGCCCTTTGTACGGCGCTCGCCAGATCCTCCTCCGGTATCGGCTTGGTGACGAAGACACCCGGCGCGGAGGAATGCAGGCTCAGGTCTGCGGTGGTCAGCACCACGGGTATGCCCGCGCCGACCAGCGTTTGGTGCAGCTGCTGGCCTAGCGGATCACCGGCGCGCAATTCCACGATCGCGAGTGCGATATCGGGCCAGCTGGCCTGCAATTGATGGGCCTCGGCGGCGTTGCGGGCGAACAGAGTCTGCCCGGCGCCCAGCGTCTCCAGCATGCGCTGAATGTCGAGTGCGATCAGGAATTCGGCCTCGACGATGAGAGCGGGTCGTCCGTTGAGCATTGTGTTATCCGCAACCATGCGCGCACTCATGCTGCCAGCGGACGAGTCTGTCATTTAAGTTTGACATGTGCGGGAACGGGTTCTTCCCGGCTGCGTTGCGCAGTTTCCTGCCCTCCAGCGTCAAGCGGTGAATCTTGAGTCTCGTGCTGCCAAGTTCCGGGCGAAGGGTGCCATGCGAGCAGTGCCCGTTGCGGGCCATGCCCAGCTTCCGTGAGTTTGAACCGCAGGAATTGCGGTTTGTGTCCTCCTTCAAGACCGGTGAACTGGTGGCCGAAACCGGCACCACACTGCTTTCGGAAGGCAGCCATAGTGCTCATCTCTACACGCTGCTGTCGGGCTGGGCCTTCCGCTACAAGACGCTGCCGGACGGGCGGCGGCAAATCCTCAACTACATGCTGCCGGGAGACCTAGTGGGGCTGCAGGGGTCGGTGATCGGCGAGATGCAGCATTCGGTGGAAGCACTGTCTCCGCTGGTGCTCTGCGTGTTCCAGCGAGACCGGCTGAACGAGCTGTTCCGCAACCATCCCGGACTGGGCTTCGACATTACCTGGCTGGCAGCGCAGGAAGAGCGGATGCTCGATGATCACCTGCTCAGCCTGGGCCGGCGGAGCGCCGTGGAGCGGGCTGCCTACCTGATTGCATTTCTCTATCAGCGCGCGGCCGCAGTGGGCCTGTCGACGACGCGCGTGGTCTATCTGCCCATCACGCAGATGCATGTTGCCGACACGCTGGGGCTCTCCATCGTTCATACCAACAAGACGCTGCGCAAGCTGGCCGACCGGCAGCTCATCCGCTGGCTCGACCGATCCTGCGAAGTGCTCGATGTCGAGGGGCTGATGGAGCTGGCGAAGTGGGACGGGCCACCGGAACGAAAGCGGCCGCTGATATGAGCCAGGCTGCAGCCTCAAATCTGCCACCGGCCTCGGCCATGTGGGGGACGCAAGAGCACAGCGTGCCGCGGGCGCCCAACAGATGACGGTGATGAATATAGCAGGACCGATCAGCTACAGGCCGGACGTGACATCGAGGCGGCGTCTGCTGCATGGCCTTGCCGTGTTCGTTTCGCTCGCCCTGGTCATGCTGGCGGCTCTGGCGGCGCTGATCCTGGTGGAGGGGATCAACCGCCAGATCAACGACGTGCTGCACACCTATGAGGTGCGCAACCAGGCGCGCGAACTGACCATTGCGCTCAGTGAGGCGGAAAGCAGCGAACGTGGGTTTCTGCTGACGCGCGACCAGACCTATCTCGAGCCCTATCGGCGGTCTGCCGCCTCGATGGGCACGCGGCTCTTGTCGCTGACCAGCATCATCCAGGACGATCCCGCACAGGCGGCCCGGGTGCGCAGCATTGCCGCCGGCGTTGCGGCCCGGACCGAGGAAATGGCGCGCACGATCGAATTGGTCGAGGCCCAACGCATGGGCGAGGCGCGCACGCTGATCGAGACAGGCGAGGGTGAGCGGCTGATGGACAGCCTGCGGTCGATGCTGGGGCAGTTCATCACCGAGGAAAACCAGAAGCTGTTCGAACGCAACCAGCAGATCGACGAGTCGCGGCGCTGGCTGGTCGGGGCGATCATCGCCGCCCTGGCAGGGGCGGTGCTGCTGGCCTACATGCTCTTCATCCGGGCGCAGCGGGAGATGCGCTCGCTGGCGCGCAGCAAGGATCAGCTGGCCAGCGAGAACGAAGTGCTGGAAGCCCATGTGCTGGACCGGACGCAGGCGCTGGAAGAAGCGCGCGCCCATGCCGAGCGGGAGCGGCAGCGTGTCGAGGCACTGCTGCAGGATGCCAACCACCGGATCGGCAACTCCCTGGCAACCGTGTCGTCGCTGCTGGGACTACAGCTGTTGCGCAGCAAGTCCGAGGAAGTGCGCGCGGCGCTCGAGGCGGCGCGCTCGCGCGTCCATGCCATCGCTTCGGCCCACCGCCGGCTGCGGCTGGGAGATGATCTCGAGACGGCCAGCGCGGACGAGTTTCTGGAGGCCGTGCTCGAGGACATCGCGTCGACCGCAACCGACGCCAAGGCCGTTTCGATGGTGGGGCGGTTCGAGCCCATCGTGGTCAGCGCCCGTGATGCCACGACCCTGGGCATCCTGGTGGGCGAACTGGTGACCAATGCACTCAAGCACGCGTTTCCCGACGGGCGCAGCGGCACGATCGAAGTGACACTCAACCGCGACGCGAGCGGTGTGCCGACGCTGAGCGTGGTGGATGACGGCGTCGGGCTGGCTGAAGCGCATGGGCTGGACGAGAGCGGCCTCGGGTCGGTGATCGTCAAGCAGCTGGCGAGCCAGTTCGGTGGCCAACCTCAATATGTGCGGCGTGCAAAGGGCGGGCTGAGCGTCAGCGTGCCGCTGCCCGGCATTGAAGCCGTTTCACACACAGCGGTCGAGTGACCCCGGAGGCCATATGCGCTTCATTGCCGTTCTCAACCGCGACGGTGGCACCTTGCGGACCATGGATCTCGACGCGTTCTGCGCCAGCGCCCGTGCCATTTTTGAGAGACATGGGCATGTGCTGGATTGCCAGGCCGTGCCGGGGAGCGAGGTAGAGGCGAGGCTGCGCGAGGCCGCAAATGCCGAGACTACGGATGCGGTGCTGGCGGGGGGAGGAGATGGGACCATCTCGACAGCCGCGGGCATTGCGTTCGAGAGCGGCAAGCCACTGGCGATATTGCCGGCCGGGACGATGAACCTCTTCGCGCGGGCCCTCAAGGTGCCACTGGAGCTGGACAACGCGCTTGAGGCGATAGCAGCGGGCCAGATCGGCAGCGTGGATGTTGCCACGGCCAATGACCGCGCCTTCGTGCATCAGTTCGGGGTGGGTATCCATGCCCGGCTGGTGCGTATCCGCGATAACATGAACTACCGCAGCCGCGTGGGCAAAATGCTGGCGAGCCTGCGGGCGATCGGCGCGGCTGCGATCAATCCGCCGCAGTTCGAAGCGGAGTTTCGCACGAGCAAGGGCGTTGAAAAACGACGCGTCTCCGGGATCGCTATTTCCAACAATCCGCTCGGCAACCGGCAGATTCACGCCGAGGGGCTCAATGCCGGGGTGTTGGGCATCTACGTTGCGGCGCCAATGTCCACCTGGGCATTGCTTCGCCTGACGCTGGATCTGTTCATGGGGACATGGCGGGCCAGCCCCATGGTGTCCGAGCGGGAGGTCGAGGAGGTGACCTTGCACTTCCCCAAGCGAAAGCGCGGCGCGCAAGCCGTTATCGACGGCGAACTCATCAAACTGGATCGCTCGGTGACGCTCAGGGTGCATCCGGGCAAGCTGAAGGTGGTGCTGCCGAATGTTCTGGCTGCAGCAGAATAGGGGGGAACCAAGTGCGCATTGCAGCGTTACCGGCAATTAGCCGGCACGTTCAGTGTCGCCAGGACACTGTGTAGCGTCAGGACGAGAAGTGACAGACAAGAGCCACCCCCTCCCGGAACCGGTTCGGGAGATCGTGGATGACCCAGCGCGCCTGGAAGTGCTGGAGAGGTTGGACGTACTCGACAGCGGCCCCGATGCCGATTTCGAGCGCCTGAGCCGGATTGCCGCCCATATTTTCGATGCTGAAGTTTCCCTGGTCACGCTTGTCGACAAGGACAGGCAGTGGTTTCGCGCCTGTTTCGGCATTGAAGGCCTGACCGAGACATCCACGCAGGTGTCATTCTGCGCACACACGATCTCGCTCCCCGGCGATGGCGAGACCATGGTCGTGCTGGATGCAAAGCAGGACCCCCGCTTTGCTGACAATTCCCTCGTCACAGGCTGGCCCTATATCCGCTTCTATGCCGGCGCGCCCATTGTGGTTGCCGGGCAGAAGCTGGGATCGCTCTGCGTCATCAGCGACAAGCCGCGTGAAGCCGTCGGCGACGGGGAGCTCAAGCAATTGGTCGAACTGGCGGGTCTGGCCTCGAGCCTGTTTGCCCTCAAGGATGAAGCGCGGGTGCGGGCCCGTACTGCCGCAGCCCTGGTGCGCGAGGAGTGGCGCCATGCGCTGACGCTCGAGGCGGGCAAGGTGGGCAGCTGGGTGTGGGATGTGCGGACGGGCGAGATCACCTGCAATGACACGTTCCGGCGCATGTACGCACTCTCCGATACCGACGCCATCCATGTCGGGGACGTGCTTGCGGCGACCCACCCGGCGGACCGCGCCGCGGTGCAGGCCGGCATCGATGCCAGTTTTGACGATGGCGTGGACTACAGTGCGGAGGCGCGGGTGGCGGCCTCCGGGCGCTGGCTGACCATGCGCGGCCGCGTCTATCAGCGCGACGCCGAGGGCAAGCCGCTCGTGATGATGGGCGCCAGTATCGACATTTCCGAGAGCAAGCAGACTGCCGAACATACGCGGCTCCTGCTGCGCGAACTCAATCACCGGGTGAAAAACACTCTGGCGATGATCCAGTCGGTGGCGCGCCAGACAATCCGGCAGAACCCTGACCCGCAAGACTTCATCGAGGCCTTCTCGGGCCGGCTGCGGACCATTTCGGACGCGCATGTACTGCTGGCGGATCGCGACTGGTCGGGCGTGCAGCTCTATGAGGTGATCGCCTCGCAACTGGGTCCGCGTTTCCGGACGCATCCGGATCGGGCAGAGGTGCGTGGCGAAGACCTGACCCTGCCGGCCGACCATGCGCTGGGACTGGGGCTGATCCTGCATGAGCTGACCACCAATGCGCATCGGTATGGCGCCTGGTCCGACGAGCTAGGCACGGTCAATATCGCCTGGGAAGTGATGCGCGAGCCCATCCGCGGCCTGTCGCTGACATGGCGCGAGACTGGTGGGCCCAAAGTGTTGCCACCAGAAGAATATGGCCTTGGCACGCGGCTGATCGAGCGGAGCCTTGCCAAGGTCCTGGACAGCGAAGTCAAGCTGAGCTTCGACCCCGAAGGCGTGGCCGCCCGGGTGTGGATGCCGTTGCCATCAGAAGAGCAAGTGTGAGGCCGCCTTGCGGGCGGCCTCGCTTCAGTCGTCGGATTT
Source organism: Alphaproteobacteria bacterium (assembly GCA_018828145.1). Classification (GTDB taxonomy): domain Bacteria; phylum Pseudomonadota; class Alphaproteobacteria; order Rhizobiales; family Devosiaceae; genus Devosia. Next base: position 110,273 of record JAHJWO010000013.1, read on the forward strand.
GTCGCTGCCGCCCCGCATGAGCAGGTAAGCGGCTACCGCCGCCGCGGGCAATCCCAGCGTTCGGAGCATGGGCGAGCGCAGCAAAACGGGCAGGGCGGTGATCGCCGCGGTGGTGACGAAAGCGCTGGTCTCAGTCGACCGCCGCTTTTCCGCCAACTCACGACGCCGCCTGCCTTCGCCGATCTGGCTGCCCAGATAGACAGCCAAGGCCAGTGCCAGGAAGGCTCCCGCCAGGATCAAAGCGGCATAGATCGGGCCAAGTGCCTGGGCCAGGGCAATGAAGCCCGCTGCCACCAGGAAGCTCACCCCGGCCAGCCCGAACACCACGATCAATGCATTGACGATGATGGTGTTGCGGACCCGTTCGGTGATCGAGTTGACCTCGATGCCCAAAAGGGCCGCGAGCGGAACCAGGAAATTCATGGCGCTTAGCGACGCGACAGCAATGCGAGGATGAAGCCGATGCCGATCGCGCTGGCCACCGCGGTCAAGGGCTTTTCGCGGATGGTGTCCTTGAGCTGCTTTTCCATGGCGCTTGCCTGGTCCTGGACGTCATCGATGACGTGCTGACCCTGGCGCTGCAGGTGCCGGGCCTCGCTCTTGGCGACTTCGCGGACTTCGCTCACCTTGTCATTGCTGAGCCGGGCGAGGGTGGACGCAATCGCCTTGAGATCATCCTGCAGCTGGGAAACCTGATCCTCGAGCTGGGCTTCGCGTGCCTTGCCGCTGGCACGGCTGGCGGCAACGCGGACGCGCGGGGCGGCGGATGGTTTGCGGGTCGGGGCAAGATCGGGTGTGGTAGCCATGGAGACGCTCCTGTGAATGTGTGGGCTAAACGCCTAGAAAACATGGGGGTTCCCTAATCCCTGCAAGAAGACACCCCAATACGCGATCAGGCGTATTGGGGTGACAGGGGGCGGGCGAAAGGGGGGCGACTTTCAACCCGCGGGCGCTTCTCATGATGTGAGAACCAGGGGACTGGTTGCGCCCTTTTTGGTTACTGGATGGCTAGATGCGTCCCATCAATACGAGGATGAGAACGACGACAAGCACGACACCCAGGATGCCGGAGGGGAAGTAGCCGAAGCCGCGCGAGTAACCCCAATTGGGCAGCGCGCCGATCAGCAGCAGAATAAGGATGATGATGAGAATTGTACCCAAGCCCATGGTAGCTCTCCTTGTTGTTCTTGTGACGCTTAGTGGCCGCTAAAGCACGGCAACCAGGAGACCGGCGGCGGTAGCCAGGATGAACAGGGCAGGGGTGAGAGCCTTGAACACGTCGCCATAATGGGTCTGCCCATCATAACCTTCAGTCCACACCGCTGCGGTGGGGCCCTTGTTCGCCAGCGCCTTGATCTGCATGTTCGTCATGACGGTCTCCGCTTGGTCCGGCGCTATAGTGCGCGTGACCAAGAAACGGGCACCAATCAACTTGGTTCCCTTGTCGTCATTGATTCAGTTTGAAGATGTTATTCGACGCGCAGCACATCCACCGACTGCGTGGTCTCGTGCGAGCCGTGCGTCCTGAGCACACCGACGATCGGCGAGATATCGGCATAGTCGCGGCCATGGCCGATGGAGATGTGGTCGGGTCCGGCAATCATGGCATTGGTGGGGTCGAACTCGACCCAGCCGACATGCTGGCCGCACCAGGCGCGCACCCATGCATGCATAGCATCGGCACCTTCGAGGCGGGGCTTGCCCTTGGGCGGGTTGGTGCGGAGGAAGCCGGAGACATAACCGGCGGGAATGCCTATGCCGCGCAGCCCTGCGATCATGACATGCGCGAAGTCCTGACAGACCCCCTTGCGCAGCGCGAAGGCTTCGGCGGGCTTGGTCTCGACGTCGGTGGCCTTGGGGTCGTAGGCGAAGTCGCGATGGATCGCCATGCAAAGGGCGGTTGCCGCCGCCATGACGGAGGGTGCATCGGCCGCGACAGCCTCGACATATTCGGTGATGGCAGGGACAAGCGGAACGCGGGGCGAGGCGGCGAGAAAGTGGTGCGGGCTATCGGGCTCGACCGACCAGTAGCGGGCAATCTCAAGTCGTAGCCCCTCGCGCGTCGGCGAAAGATCGGCCGGCGGGTGCAGATCCTCCATCTGGACGCGCGCCGTCAGGCGAATGGCCAGGTGATCATGGGGGGTGAGATAGGTGAGCGTGGTGACCGAATTGCCGAAGAAATCGGTGAAGGTGCTCTCCCGCTGCGGGCGGGGTTCGAAGGAGAGCCCGGCCGCGACGACGCGCTGCACACCGGGAATGGTGATGGGGGCGACGCGGATGAGGTGACGGCCGCCATGGACGGTGGCGTCATAGTCGTAGTGCAGTTCCAGGCGGACATCGTAGAGCATCACGTCACACGAAATAGTAGAGCATCACGTCACACGAAATAGGCTGCGGCCACGAGGCCGGCCAGCACGCCGATATCGGCCGCCAGCTTGTCGAGACGTTGCGGGGTCATGTCCGCGGGTTCGGCGATGCGCAGCTCGGTTTCGATCTCGAGCGCGGCCTTGGCTGCGGGCGAGAGCTGGCCATCGTCAATGCCGCCTGGCAGCATTTCTATCTGGGCGCGCAGCTCGCTGAGCTGGAAGATGACCGAACGCGGGTTGAGGGGATCGAGCGCCAGCAGGTCGATGGCGCTCTGGGTGCCGGCGCTGACCGAATAGCGCCGGCGATGCGACATGACGCTGTCGCCGATTTCGAGCAGCATTTCGAGCGAGCCATCGGGCGCGGTCTTGCTGGTGAGCCAGCTCAGGATGCGGGCAATCTGGATGGCGCGCTCGAGGCGGCGGCCCAATTCGAGAAAGCGCCAGCCGGCGAAGCGATACATGTTCTCGTGCACGAGGCCGGAAAAGCCGGCCAGCTTGCGCAGGAGCACGGTCATGGCGCGGGTGGCGTCATCGCCCGGCCCGATTCGCTCGGCAAAGCGCTGCGCGGTCTTCTGCAGGTCGTTGAGCGCCAGCCAGCCATCGGGCGAGAAGCGGTCGCGGATCTGGCCGGCGCTGTGCACGGCGCTGTCGATCGAAGCCAGCAAGCCCTGCGGCATGGCCTCGGAAGCGTCGACATCGATAGTGTCGAGGAAAGCGGCGCAGTGGGTCAGGATCGGCAGATCCGCCTTGCTGAGTTCGGCCAGCCGCGCATTGTAGGCGCGCAGGATGCGCACGGTGGCTTCGCAGCGCTCGGCATAGCGGCCCAGCCAGATCAGATTGTCAGCGGCACGGCTTGGCAGGCTGCCGGGCGAATTGCGGACCAGCTTCTGGCCGTCGCGCGGCAGGAGAGAGACGCGCTCCACCGGCTTGGAGGACAGCACCCAGACGTCGGCCGCCTGGCCGCCGCGCTGCATGGCAATGGCGCTGGTGTCGAGGGTGGACGCGACGCGGGCGAAGCCGCCGGGCATGATGGTCCAGCCTTCGGCGGTGCGGGCGGCATAGACGCGCAGGGTGATCGGGCGCGGTTCCAGCTTGCCGTTGACATAAACCGGTGCGGTAGAGAGCTGCACGGGCTCCTGGCCGACATAGTCGGCGCCATTGGCCCGGATGCGCTCGAGCAGCGCTGCCTTCTGGTCGGGTGGAACAGTGGAGCCCAGCGCGGTGCCGCGCAGGTCGTCAAAGGGCAGGGTGGTGGCGAAGGCCGGGCCGATCAGCAGGTTGTCGAAATTGGCGAGGACGTGGCGTTGTTCCCGGGGCTGACCGCACCACCAGGTGGCGATTTCGGGAAGCAGCAGGTCGGCGCCCAGGAGCTTCTGGGCAAGGCGCGGCATGAAGGCGGCCAGCGCGCGGGTTTCGAGCAGGCCGGTGCCCAGCGCATTGATCATCGAAATGGAGCCGTGGCGCAAGGCGTCGACCATGCCCGGCGTGCCTATGCGGCTGTCATAGCGCAGTTCGAGCGGATCGACGAAGGAGGCATCCATGCGGCGCCAGAGAACGCTGATCGGCTTGGGCCCGGCGACGGTGCGTACCATGACCTTGCCGTCCTCGACGATGAGGTCTTCGCCTTCAAGCAGCATCAGGCCGAGATAGCGGGCGATATAGGCGTGTTCGAAATAGGTTTCGTTCAGCTGGCCGGGGGTGAGGATGCCGACACGGCCACCATCCCGCTTGGCATCGGCAAACAGCGTATCGCGGAAACTGCGGAAGAAGCCGGCGAGGCGCTGGACATTCATGTCTGCGAAGACATCGGACAGGGCGCGGGTGGTGGCGACGCGGTTTTCCAGCGCGAAGCCGGCGCCGGAGGGGGCCTGTGCCCGGTCGCCCAGCACCCACCAGGCGCCATCGGGGCCCCGACCCAGCTCGAAGGCGCAAAAGTGGAGATAGTTGCCGCTGACCGGCTTGACGCCCACCAGCGGGCGCAGGAACTCCCCGTTGCGCGCGACCAGCTCTGGCGGCAAGAAGCCCTGCTGCACCAGGGTGTTGTCGCCATAAATATCGGCGATGACGGTTTCGAGCAGTTCGGCGCGCTGGATAAGGCCGGCGCTGATGCGCGACCAGTCGGCTTCGCCGATTAGCAGGGGCACATGGGCCAGGGGCCAGTCGCGCTCCTTGCCTTCGGCGCCGTCATACTTGCGGTAGAATACCCCGGCATCCCGCAGATACTGGTCGGCCCGCTCGAAGCGGGCCGCCAACTCGTTGGGACCGAGCCTGTCGAAGGCGGACATCAGCTGCGACCAGCCGGGACGGATATTGCCGTCCGCATCGATCATCTCGTCGGGAATGCCCGGCTGCAACCGATAGTCGGCAATAATGCTGGGTCCGGCCGGTGGCTTGCCCTTTGACTTCTGATTCCGCATTTCCATGCGCTACCAGAAGCGTGGGGGGCGGCGCAGGTCAAGCGTCAGCGGGAATTCGTCCGCAGGCTTTTCCTCGCGCAGGACGTAGCCACCCGCCGTGTAGTTTTGAGGCACGAAGCGGGCGAGGCGGCGGGCCTCGGCTTCGTTGCCGTTGACCGGGAAGGTATCGTAGCTGCGGCCGCCGGGATGAGCGACGTGATAGACGCAGCCGCCGACCGGGCGCTGGGTCCAGCGATCGTAGATATCGAAGACCAGCGGGGTGTTGACCGGCAGGGTCGGGTGCAGGCCCGAGGCGGGTTGCCATGCCTTGTAGCGCACGCCGGCGACAGAAATTCCCTTGGTTTCAGTTGCCCTTAGGGGCACAGGACGCTGGTTGCAGGTGACGGCGTAGCGGTCGGGATTGATGCCTTCGAGCTTGACCTGCAGGCGCTCCACCGAGGAGTCGACGAAGCGGACGGTGCCGCCGATGGCGCCCTGTTCACCCATGACATGCCAGGGCTCAAGCGCCTGACGCAGCTCAAGTTTCATGCCCTCGTATTCGACTTCGCCGCAGAAGGGGAAACGGAATTCGAGCTGGGCCTTGAACCAGGCGGGGTCGAGCTTGAAGCCGTGGCGTTCGAGATCGGCGAGGATATCGAGGAAGTCCTGCCACACAAAAGCCGGCAGCATGAACCGATCATGAAGGGTGGTCCCCCAGCGCATGAAGGGGCCATCAAGCGGGTCGGTCCAGAAGCGGGCGATGAGGGCGCGGATCAGCACCTGCTGGGCCAGCGACATGCGCGCATTGGGCGGCATTTCAAAGCCGCGGAACTCGACGAGGCCGAGGCGGCCGGTGGGGCCATCGGGGGAATAGAGCTTGTCGATGCAGATTTCGGAGCGGTGGGTGTTGCCGGTGACGTCGACGAGCAGGTTGCGGAACAGGCGATCGACCAGCCAGGGCAGCGGTGCGGGCTCGAGCGAGGCCGGATGGGGCACCTGCGCCATGGCGATTTCGAGTTCGTAGAGGCTGTCGTGGCGCGCTTCGTCGAAGCGCGGCGCCTGGCTGGTAGGGCCGATGAACAGGCCCGAGAACAGGTAGCTCATGGCCGGATGGCGCTGCCAATGCAGGACCAGCGACTTGAGCAGGTCGGGGCGGCGCAGGAAGGGGCTGTCATGCGGGGTGGCGCCGCCGACAACGACATGGTTGCCGCCGCCGGTACCGGTATGACGACCGTCGATCATGAACTTGTCGGCGCCGAGGCGCGACTGGCGTGCCTCTTCGTAGATGGCGGTGGTGGTTGCCACGCAATCATCCCAGCTCGAGGCGGGATGGATGTTGACCTCGATGACGCCCGGATCTGGCGCGACGCGGATCACGTTGAGACGCGGATCGTGCGGGGGTGCATAGCCTTCGAGGTGGACCGGCTGGCCAACCACTTTGGCCGCGGCCTCGGCGGCTGCGATGAGCTCGAGATAGTCCTCGAGCTTTTCGACCGGCGGCAGGAAGACGCAGAGGCGGTGGTCGCGGATCTCGGCGGTGACGGCGGTGCGGACCTCGCCCTCGATTTCGCTGATTTCCTGCTCGACGCGGTCCTGCTGTTCTGTGGCGGCGGTAAAGTCGGCGGTGACCTGGGCGCGCGGATCGGCCTCAAGGCCGGTCTTCTGGCGGGCCAGCAGCTCGACCGGATCGGGCAGGGCGCCGCGGGGTGCGCCGGGATCCTGAGCCACGACATGGGGATATTCGGTGGGCTTGAGATGCTTGAGCGAACTCAGCGGCAGGCGATAGCCTGCCGGGCTGTCGCCGGGGGCGAGGAAGAGCTTGCCGCGGCGCGTCTTCCACTTTTCGGTGAGCCAGGGGCTGGAGGCGGCGGCGTTCCAGCGTTGCACTGGCAGCACGTAGCCGGTGGGGGTGGTCAGGCCGCGTTCGAACACCTTGGCGATGCGCGAGCGAGCCTCGGGATCAGCCAGTTCGGAATTGGCGGGATCGACATTGGCCGGGAGGTTGGCTTCCTTGAGCAGCCACTCGCCCGGGTCCTCATAGGCCTCGTCGATGGTTTCGCCGGTGAGACCCAGATTGTGCGAGAAAACCTCAAGAAATCTGCGCGCATCGGCATGGGTTGCTGAGGTCTTGACGCCTTCGCGGGCGATGAGGCTTTCATCGGTCCAGACCGGCTTGCCATCGAGGCGCCAGTAAAGCGAGAAGGTCCAGCGCGGCAGGGTTTCGCCCGGATACCACTTGCCCTGGCCGTAATGCAGCATGCCATTTGGGGCAAAGCGGCTGCGCAGGCGGCGGATCAGGTCATCGGCCAGGGTGCGCTTGGTGGGTCCGACAGCGCCGGTATTCCACTCGTCGGCCTCGAAATCATCAATGGAAACAAAGGTTGGCTCGCCGCCCATGGTGAGGCGGACATCATTCTCGACCAGCACCTTGTCGACCTGCTTGCCGAGCGCATCGAGCTCGTCCCAGCTCTCGTCGGAAAAGGGCTTGGTGATGCGCGGATGCTCGGCAACGCGGGTCACGCGCATGTCGAAGGCGAAATCGACCTCGGCATAGGAGGCAAAGCCGGAGATCGGCGCGGCATTGCGATAATGCGGCGTGGCCGCCAGCGGCACGTGGCTTTCGCCCGTCAGCAGGCCCGAAGTGGGGTCGAGCCCCACCCAGCCGGCGCCGGGCAGATAGACCTCGCACCAGGCGTGCAGGTCGGTGAAATCATGATCGGTGCCAGCCGGCCCGTCGAGCGAGACCAGGTCGGGCTTGAGCTGTATCAGGTAGCCGGAGACGAAACGGGCGGCGAAGCCGAGATTGCGCAGGGTCTGGACGAGCAGCCAGCTGGAATCGCGGCAACTGCCCCTGGCATTGCCCAACGTTTCCTCGGGCGTCCAGACGCCGGTTTCCATGCGCACGATATAGGCGATGTGCTGCTGGATGGAGGCATTGATGGCGCTGACGAAGTTCACCGTATTCATCGGCGTCTTGTCGATGCCGTCGAGGAATTTCTGCAGCAGGGGACCCACGGGCTCGGGCTGCATATAGATGGAGAGATCGGCGCGGACATCTTCGGGATATTCGAAGGGCCAGATCTCGGCGCTCTCCTCCACGAAGAAGTCGAAAGGATTGTAGACCGTCATGTCGGCAACGAGGTCGACTTCGATCTTGAGCTCGGTGACCGGCTCGGGAAAGACGAAGCGCGTCAGGAAATTGCCATAGGGGTCCTGCTGCACATTGACGAAGTGCAGCGCGGGCGAAACCTTGAGCGAATAGCTCAGCACCTTGGTCTTGGAATGCGGCGCCGGTTGCAGCCGGATAATCTGGGGCTGCAGATAGACCGGGCGATCGTACTTATAGTGCGTCAGATGATAGACAGCGGCTTTGATCGACATGCGTTCCAGTCGCTCGCTTCAGACCACAAAATTCGGCTTCCCGGAAAAGAGCTTACCGGTGTTTGTCGGCCGGGGATAGGCGAATGGTGGATAGGGTGGGTTGCAAAGGCGTATCTCCCACTGCGTGGGATGCGAGTGCTCCGAAATTCGGGCTAGACACCCCCCCTTGATCCCTCCCCGCAAAGGGAGGGTGTCGACTGCACTATCGCAGACGAATGAACCGGGGAGACGTGAAGTGACCTACACCATCTCGTCGATGACCTGACGCTGGCGCAGCATTTCGAGGAAGATGCGGTAGTCCTTGTCGAATTGCGGGCGAGCGGTAGCGTCGGGGGCGCGTTCGCGGCCGCCTTGCTGCATGGCAACGCAGGCGGCCTGGAGGGTGGGATAGAGGCCAGCAGCGGTGGCGGCGACCATGGCCATGCCGAGCAGGGTGGCGTCCTTGGCCGAGGATTCGACCACGGTGCAGCCGGTGGCATCGGCATAGAGTTCCATCAGCACTGCGTTGCGGGTGTGCCCGCCGGTGACGTGCAGGGTATCGATGGCGTAGCCGCGGGTGTTGAGCGTTTCGAGGATGTGCCGAACGCCCAGGGCGATCGAGACGGCAGCCCGCCAGTAGAGGCGGCACAGGGAGTCGAAGTCGCTGTCGAGCGTGAGGCCGGAGATGACGCCCAGGGCAAAGGGATTGCCCAAGGGCGAGCGATTGCCATGGAAATCGGGCAGGACATGCAGCCGGTCGGCCAGTGCACGCCCTTCGCGCATGCGCAGCTCCATGATGCGCTGGGCAATGTCATAATGCATCTGCGGACCGGGTTCGCCCCCGGCGCTGTGCCAGCGAATGATGTGGTCGAGCAGGGCGCCAGTGGCAGACTGGCCGCCCTCATTGAGCCAGACGTCCGGCAGGACTGCCCCGAAATAGGGCCCCCAGACACCGGTGGTCGGGCGATCCTCGGCCGACAGCGCCATGACGCAACTGGAGGTACCGGCGGCGAGCGCCAGGTGATGATCGATGGTGTCGATATCGTGGGCAAAGGCGCCGAGAACCCCGAGCGCACCGGCATGGGCGTCGATCAGGCCGGCGCCGACGCGGCAGGCGGTGGTGAGGCCAAGCGCTTCCGCCGCCGTCTCTGTCAGCGGGCCGAGGTCTGTGCCGACCGGGCTGGCCCGCTGGGGAAGGGCAGCCTTGTCGATGAGGTCTTCAAGGCCGATGGTGGCAAGAAAATCGTGCTGCCAGCCCTGTTGCTCATGCGCCAGATAGGTCCACTTGCAGGTCAGGGTCGACTGCGAGCGGGCGAGGGACCCGGTGGCTTTCCAGGAGAGAAAGTCGGCCAGGTCGAACATCTGGCCGGCGCGGGCCCAGCTCTTGGGCATATGGCGCTTGAGCCACATGAGCTTGGGCGCTTCCATCTCCGGCGACATGACGCCGCCGGCATAGGCCAGCACCTTGTGACCGGTCGAGGTGCATTCATCGGCTTCGGCCAGAGCGCGGTGATCGAGCCAGACAATGGTGTCCCAATTGTCCTCGCCGTTGGTCGAGACGGTGACCGGCTGGCCCTGGGCATCGCGCACCACGAGCGAACAGGTGGCATCGAAACTGAGGCCGACGACATTGACGGGATCGGCGCCGGCGGTGGTCAGAGCCTCGCGTACCGCTGTGCACACGGCCAGCCAGATCTGCTCGCTATCATGCTCGGCATGATTGGCGTCGGTACGGTTCATGACAATGGGATGTTCGGCGCGGCTGACCAGCGATCCCCGGGCCGTCAGCACGCCTGCCCGGGCACTCCCCGTACCCACATCCACTGCTACCAGGAGGCTTTGCGTCAAAGATCGAGCGCCTTCTTCTCGGTTCGGGCGCGAAGGTAGCTGAAGGCAAGCGGGTTGGCTACATGGCTAGAGCTGGTCGGCAAGATAGCGCTGCAGGGTCGCCCTTGTGCCGATGGACCACAGGGTGGTCAGGGCGTGGGAAAAGGCAGCGATGAAGGTCTGGTTGCGGGCCAGGTCGCCATAGATGTCGGTCATGGCGAGCCAGGCCTTTGGATCGTCCTTGGCCAGTTTGGCCTGGGCGGTGAGGCGATCCCAGCTCGGATCATTTGGCTCGATGACGGCGCCAGATTCGGTGGTGCCGTGGCAATATCGGCACCAGAGGGCCGATACGAGCGCCAGGCCATTGACCGAGTTGCCGGCACTGACGCGGTCGAGGGCCGAGGGAATGATGAATTTGGGCTGGCGGTTGGAGCCGTCCAGCGCCAGGCGGCGGGTGGTATCGCCGATCTTGGGATTGGCGAAGCGGCGCTGGCAGAGGGCGAAATAGTCGTCGAGATCGGTATCGGGGACCGGGGGGACGACAGGGATGATCTCGTCGTTCTCCACCTTGGCCAGGAAATCGCTGACCAGCCGGTTGTTCATGGCGTCATGCACGAAATGAATATCGAGCAGGGCCGCCGGATAGGCGATGGTGGCGTGACCGCCATTGAGGATGCGGATCTTCATATGCTCGTAGGGCGCAACATCCTTGACGAACTGCACGCCAACCTTTTCCAGCGCCGGACGACCAGCGGGGAAATTGTCTTCCAGCACCCATTGCTTGAAGCTCTCGCAAAAGACCGGCCAGTTGTCCTCGATACCGAAGTTTTCGGTGAGGAGCGCCTTTTCGCGGTCAGAGGTGGCGGGGGTAATGCGGTCGACCATGCCGTTGGGGAAGGCGACATTGGTTCGCACCCATTGCGCCAGACCCATATCGACCAGTTCGGCAAGGCCGACGACGGCATTCTCGGTGACATGGCCATTGCCCGGGATGTTGTCGCAGCTCATGACGGTGAAGGGCGCGATGCCGGCGCCGCGGCGGCGGAGCAGGCCAGCCAAGATCAGGCCGAAAGCTGTCTTGGGCGCGTCCATATTGGCTGCGTCCCAGGCGATGTCGGGGTGAGCCGGATCGAATTTCTGGCTCGCCGGATCAATGTAATAGCCGCCCTCGGTGATGGTGAGCGAGACGATGCGAATGGCAGGGTCGGCGAGGCGGTCGATAACGGCGGCCGCGTCGCCGGGCTTGAGGTAATCGATCATCGCGCCGGTAATGCGGGCAGAGCTGGCATCTGCTTCCTGCTCGACCACGGTGGTGAGCCAATCTTGCGCCAGCAGCTTCTGGCGCATGGCTTCGTCGGCTTCGCGCACGCCGGCGCCGACCAGGGCCCAATCGTGGTCGGAACCGGTGGCGAAGAGATCATCGAGGTAGACGGCCTGGTGGGCGCGGTGGAAGTTGCCGACGCCGAAATGCACGATGCCGGCCTTAAGTGCACTCCGGTCATAAGCGGGGACTGACGCCGTGGTGATGGAGTCGAGAGCCTGAGCCGAGAGCTTGGTGGTCATGGTGGATCGTTCCTAGAGTGCGATGCCGGCGGCATCGAACCTGTAGATGCGGGTGGGGTCGGGCATGAGGTAGACGTCGTCGCCATGGCTGAAGGTCTGGTCGCCATCGGTGCGAATGGTCATGAGGCCAAGGCCCTCGACATGGACGTGAAGGAAAGTGTCGGAGCCGAGCTGCTCGGCGACGCCGACCTTGCCCTTCCAGGCATTGGCGAGCGGATCTCGGCTGAGCTTGAAATGCTCGGGGCGGACGCCGATGGAATGGGCGTTGTGCTTGGCGGCTTCCGGGCCATCGACGAAATTCATGCGGGGGCTGCCGATGAAGCCGGCGACAAAGCGATTGGCGGGCTTCTTGTAGAGATCGAGCGGGGAGCCGAACTGCTCCACATTGCCAGCATTGAGCACGACGATGCGGTCGGCCATGGTCATGGCTTCGACCTGATCGTGGGTGACGTAGATCATCGTGGTCTTGAGCTGCTGGTGCAGCTCGGTGATTTCCAGGCGCATGTTGACGCGCAGGGCGGCGTCGAGATTGGACAGGGGCTCGTCGAAGAGGAAGGCCTTGGGTTCGCGCACGATGGCGCGGCCAATGGCGACGCGCTGGCGCTGCCCGCCGGACAGGGCGCGTGGGCGGCGGTCAAGGTAGGAGGAGAGGTTGAGGGTGCGCGCGGCGTATTCGACCTTCTGGTCGATCACTTCCTTGGGCGCCTTGGCCATCTTGAGCGGGAAGGCGATGTTGTCGCGCACGGTCATGTGCGGATAGAGCGCATAGGACTGGAACACCATGGCGAGGCCGCGCCGGGCGGGCGGGGCCTTGGTCATGTCCTGGCCATCGAGCAGGATGGTGCCACTGGTGGTGTCTTCGAGGCCGGCGATCAGGCGGAGCAGGGTGGACTTGCCGCAGCCGGAGGGGCCGACGAAGACGACGAATTCGCCATCCTTTATGTCGAGGGAGATGTCCGGGATGATCTGGACTTCGCCGAAGGACTTCTTGACGTGTTGCAGGGAGATAGAACCCATTTTGTAGTCCTTACTTAACAGCGCCGAAGGTGAGGCCGCGGACGAGTTGTTTCTGGCTGAACCAGCCCATGAGCAGGATCGGCGCAATGGCCAGCAGGGATGCCGCCGAGAGCTTGGCGAGGAAGAGGCCCTGCGGGCTCGAGAACGAAGAGATGAAGGCGGTCAGGGTGCCGGCGCGTCCCGAGGTCAGGGTGATGGACCAGAAGGCCTCGTTCCAGGCGAGAATGACGTTGAGCAGCAGCGTCGAGGCAATGCCGGGAACGGCCATGGGGACGAGGACGTGGACGATCTCGTTATAGAGCTCGGCCCCATCCATGCGGGCGGCCTCGAGGATGTCGACCGGGATTTCCTTGAAGTAGGTATAGAGCATCCAGATGATGATCGGCAGGTTGATCACGGTCATGATCAGCGTCAGGCCATGCACGGTGTCGAGCAGGCGCAGGTCGCGGAAGATCAGGTAGATCGGGATCAAGACGCCGACGGCAGGCATCATCTTGGTGGAGAGCATCCACATCAGGACGTCCTTGGTGCGCTTGGTGGGCGCGAAGGCCATGGCCCAGGCGGCAGGGATGCCGATGGCAAGGCCGAGCAGGGTCGAGCCGACCGAGACCAGGATCGAATTGGTGGCGTGCTTGACGTAGTCCGAGCGGTCCTGCACCGCGGAGAAATTCTCTAAGGTGAAGTTCTGAGGCAGGAAGGTCGGGCTGTTGGCGATGGCCTCGGCCTCGGTCTTGAAGGCCGTGAGCAGCACCCAGAGGATGGGCGAAAACAGAAGCAGGGCGATGGCCCAGGCGGCGAAGGTGAAGCCGATCTTGGTGCCGGTGGAGACGTTGCGTGCCATTGGTCTGCTCCCTATGCGTCGAGGTTCTTGCCGACAGCGCGCATCAGGAAGAATGCAACGATGTTGGCGATGACGACGGCGACCACGCCACCGGCGGAACCGGCGCCGATGTCGTTGGAGAGAATGCCGGTGCGGAAGACGAGGAAGGCAATGTTGGTGGAGGCATAGCCGGGGCCGCCGCCGGTGGTGACGCGGATCTCGGCGAAAATGCCGAGCAGGAAGATGGTCTGGATCAGGATCACGATGGTGATCGAGCGAGCCATGTGCGGCAGGATGATATGGTAGAAGCGGTTGATGGCATTGGCGCCATCCATCTCGGCGGCCTCGCGCTGCTCCTCGGAGAGCGACTGCAGGGCGGTGAGCAGGATCAGCGTGGCGAAGGGCAGCCACTGCCAGGCGACGATGATGACGACCGAGAAGAGCGGATACTGGTTGAACCAGTCGACCGGCTCAAGGCCGAAGAATTCGAACAGGTGCGCCAGCACGCCATAGCCGGGATGCATGAAGCCGTTTTTCCAGATCAACGCCGCCACGGGCGGCATGACGAAGAAGGGCGAGATGACGATGATGCGCAGGATGCCCTGACCCCAGATGGGCTGATCGAGCAGCAGCGCCAGAAAGGTGCCGCCGATGACGGTGATGGCGAGCACGCCGCCGACCAGGATCAGTGTATTGACGAGCGACTGGGTGAAGCTGGGATCGCCCAGGACATAGATGTAATTGGCCCAGCCGGCAAAGCCGGTCATCATCGGGTTGATGAGGCTGTAGTTCTGGAAGCTGAACCAGAGCGTCATGACCAGCGGCACGATCATCCAGATCAGCAGCACGATGACGGCGGGCGCCATCATGATGCGAGAGAGTGTACGGGTCTGTGCGGTGGCCATGCTGGTGATCCGTTCCTGAAACAGAACTTGGAGCCGTCTTCCTCAAGGGGGAAGAAGGGAAGCCGCCCGGTCGCCAGAGGGGACCTTTGACCGGGCGGCTTGTCTCGGGAGGAGACCTACTTGATGTAGCCGGCGCGGGTCATGTCGCGCGTGGTGGCATCCTGAGCCTGGGCCAGGGCCGCGGAGAAGAGCTGCCCAACATTGGTGGCAATGCCGGCGAACTCGGGGATGGCGACGAACTGCACGCCGACATAGGGCACCGGCTGAACGGTCGGTTCACTCGGATTGGCGGCGTTGATGGAGTCCAGCGTCATCTTGGCGAAGGGCGCGGCAGCCTGGTACTCGGCATTCTCGTAGAGCGAGGTGCGGGTGCCCGGGGGAACGTTGGCCCAGCCTTCGGCTGCGGCGACGGTTGCCAGGTATTCCTTGTTGGTCGCCCAGTCGATGAACTGCTCGGCAGCTTCCTTGTTCTGCGAGGAGTTCGGGATGGCCAGGGACCAGGCCCAGAGCCAGTTGCCGCGCTTGCCCAGGCCGTTGTCGGGCGCCAGGGCGAAACCAACCTGATCGGCGACGGTAGAATCAGCGCCGGTCACGAAGGAAGCGGCGACGGTGGCGTCGATCCACATGCCGCACTTGCCCTGCTGGAACAGGGTCAGGTTTTCATTGAAGCCATTGGACGAGGCGCCGGACGGGCCGGCATCGGCCATCAGCGACAGATAGGTGTCGAGCGTATTCTTCCACTCGGGCGTGTTGAACTGGGGGGTCCAGGTCTCGTCGAACCAGCGGGCGCCAAAGGAGTTGGACATGGCGGTCAGGAAGGCCATGTTCTCGCCCCAGCCGGCCTTGCCGCGCAGGCAGATGCCGTTGATGTCATTGTCGCGGTCGGTCATGGCACGAGCGGCTTCGCCGATGAATTCCCAGGTGGGGGCGTCGGGCATGGTCAGCCCGGCTTTTTCCATCAGGTCCTTGCGGTACATGACCATCGAGCTCTCGCCGTAGAAGGGCGCGGCATAGAGCTTGCCATCGACCGACAGGCCGTCGCGGATGGCGGGGAGCAGGTCGTCCACGTCGTATTCGGCATCGGCGGACAGGCCGTCGAGCGGGGCCAGCCAGCCCTGCTTGGCCCAGATCGGGGCCTCATAGGTGCCGATGGTCATCACGTCATACTGGCCGCCATTGGTGGCGATGTCGGTGGTGACGTTCTGGCGCAGCGTATTTTCTTCGAGCACGACCCAGTTGAGTTCAATGCCGGTTTCTTCGGTGAATGCAGTGGACAGGCCCTGCATGCGGATCATGTCGCCGTTGTTCACGGTGGCAATGGTGAGCGTCTGCGCAGAGGCGGAAGCCGCCAGCGCAAGGGTGAACGCGCCCACGAGAATGGGTGTCAATTTCATCGATATACCTCCCAGAAACCGAAACGGGCATTTGTTCCGGCAATGGGCAAATACTCACAACTTATGCGGCAGAGTCAAGCGTGCCATGCGCTGGCGGTCTGACGTGCGTACGTCAGTGCATGCTGCAGCGGCCGGAATTGTTCTGATAATCCAGGTGGTTACTAGAGGTTCAGCAGGCCTTCTGCGGTCCGCTCGTCGGTGATCAATCCGTTAACCAGCCGGCGGTTGAGCGTTGCCTTGATGCCGGGCAATTTGCGCTTTCCCATGGCGATTGCCACGACAAGGGAGCGTTCGCGCGAGGGTAAAGGTGCCGATGCAACCCGATCATTGATGATGCCATCGACCAGCTTGCCTTCGGCATCGAAGCTCCAGCCGCAGATCTCCCCTATGGCGCCGGCCTTCTGCAGGCCCTTGAGCTCGGCGTCGGTGATGAAGCCGTCGAGATAGAGCGGTGCATCAGGACCGATATCGCCGACGCCGACAAAGGTGACGTCGGCCTTGGCGGCCAAAGCGAGGGTTTCGCGAATCATGGGCTGGGCATGCAGCAGCTCCCGCTCGCGCGCCGATGAGGCGATGACGGGCAGGGGCATGGGAAAGCTGCGGGCCTTCACGGTATCGGCCATGTTGAAGATGACGTTGTAATACGCCGCCGAGCCGTCGGGGGCGATGTTGCCGGTGAGCGAGACCACCTTGTGGTGCGGGCATTCCATGGGCATGAGCTGCTCGACGGCCGCCTTGAGCGTGCGACCGGTGCCGATGGCCATGACAATGGGATCAGGACGCTTGAGCCAGCGTTCGATTTCGGCTGCGCCCGCCTCGGCCACGCCGATGGTGGTGGATTCGCTGCTTGGATCGGACGGGACGACCTCGACAAGGTCGAGGGCGAAGCGCGCCTTGAGGCGGCTGGCCAGATCCATGCAATGGCCGATCGGATGATCAAGGCGAACCTTGATCAGGCCCTCGCTGACCGAGAGCGAAACCAGGCGCTGCGCGGACTGGCGGGAAATGCCCAGCTTGGCAGCGATCTCCTCCTGGGTATTGCCGGCAACATAATAGAGCCAACCGGCGCGTGCTGCATCGTCCAGCCGATTGATCGAGGTGTCTATTCGCTGCGCCATGGCCTGCCCTGCACGTTTGCGCGGATTATTCGGCCATGGCGCGCGCCGCCGCAAGGCGTTTATGCGTCAGGTGCCCGGGCCCTGCCGGGCCAGCTGCCGCATGGCGACGCGGATATCGCGCTCGGTATCCTTGAGATGGACGCGCATGGCCTCGGCTGCGGTGCGGCCATTGCCGGCCTTGATGCAGTCGAGGATGCGCTGATGGGCCTCGATGGTATCGTGCAGGGAATGGCCGCGCTGCTCATGGCCGCGCCGGCTGATAAAAAATCCCTCGCGCAGGGGCCTTGCCATGGCCTCGAACAGAAAGCCCAGGACGCGGTTGCCACTGGCCAGGGCCACGGCTTCATGGAAGCCGACATCATGGGTGTGGAAGCCGACCTCCTGCTCATGCGTCATGGGTTCGCCGGGAATGCCGACCGTATCGCGCATGCCCTGCAATTCGCTCTCGATGGCGGCGATTCCGGCGCGGGTGGCGCGCTTGGCGGCGAGGGTTGCCGACTGCACTTCAAGCGCGAGGCGCACCTCGACGAGATCGAACAGGCCCTTGGAATCATATCGGATGACCGAGGTGAGAAAATCGGCGAAAGCAGCGCCGTCAGGTTCGCGCACCACGGCCTTGCGACCGCGCGCGATGGCGAGCAGGCCGCGCCCCTCCAGAAGCTTGACGGCCTCGCGGATGGTAAGGCGGCTGACATCGTAGCGGGCGGCCAGTTCCGCCTCGCTGGGCAGGCTGACGCCCGGGCTCATCTCGCTCAAAATCTCGCGCGCCAGAGCATCGGCAATGGTCATCGCAGCGGTGGGTTGGTCGGTGCGCTGGTCACCTTCGGCAGTGGTCACGGCTCCTCCAAGGTATCTGATACCTTTGACATTCCGGGGTCGCTTTGCGATCTTCTCCGGGTACGTACCTCAACAATGTGAACATGATAGCGGCTGAGGGTGCGTGCCGCAATCGCCCCGAAAACAAGCAGTATCGTTAATATTCGATAGTCGAAAAAATTCGGCATCTGCGGGAAAGCGCCTTTACACCGATATCTGATTATCCTAGTTTCCGCGCCGTGGGCTTGGGAGGGCTCCAGGCAGCAACAGCAGCCATCATGCTGGAGGATTTCTTGCAGTACGGACTGGACGAGTGCCCTGCGCGCTCGATCGGTTTCCGTGGTCGGCCTGGGGCAGGTTTGTTTGCGAACCGCCCTTCGACAGCTGGACATGCTCGCCGGGGCCTCTCCCCTGAAGACCATCCAAACTTCTGAACTCGAAGTACAAAAGGGAGTCGAGACGTGAAGATTTTCAAGACGCTTGCCACCGTGCTGGCCGTCGGCGCAATGGCGCTGACCGCTTCCACCGCAGCCTTCGCCCAGGACAAGGGCCAGATCGGCATCGCAATGCCGACGCAGTCGTCGCTGCGCTGGATCTCGGACGGCAATGAACTCAAGGCGGCTCTGGAAGCCAAGGGCTACACCGTCGACCTGCAGTTCGCAGAAGACGATATCCCGAACCAGCTCGCCCAGATCGAAAACATGGTCACCAAGGGCGTCAAGGCACTTGTGGTCGCTTCGATTGACGGCACCACGCTCAGCGCCGTGCTGCAGCAGGCGGCCGATGCCGGCATCAAGGTTGTCGCCTATGACCGCCTGATCCGCGACACCGCCAATGTCGACCTCTACACCACCTTCGACAACTTCCAGGTGGGCGTGCTCCAGGCCAATTCGCTGGTCAAGGGCCTCGAGGCCAACTTTGCCGACCAGAAGCCGTGGAATGTCGAGCTGTTCGGCGGTTCGCCGGACGACAACAACGCCTTCTTCTTCTACGATGGCGCCATGAGCGTGCTGCAGCCGATGATCGACGCCGGTGACGTCGTCGTGAAGTCGGGCCAGATGGGCATGGACACCGTCGGTACGCTGCGTTGGGACGGTGCTGTTGCACAGGCCCGCATGGACAACATCCTGTCGGCCAACTATTCCGACGGCACCCGCGTCCACGGCGTGCTGGCTCCCTATGACGGCCTGTCGCGCGGCATCATCTCGTCGCTCCGCGGCGTTGGTTATGGCTCGGCCGACCTGCCCTGGCCTGTGATCACCGGCCAGGATGCGGAAGCTCCCTCGGTCAAGGCGATCGTTGCCGGCGAGCAGTACTCGACCGTCTACAAGGACACCCGCGAACTGGCCAAGACCACTGCCGACCTCGTCGACACGCTGGTTTCGGGCGGTATGCCGGAAGGCCTCGACACCACCACCTATGACAATGGCGTCAAGGTTGTGCCGTCGATCCTGCTGACCCCGTATGAAGTCGACCTCAGCAACTACCAGGCTCTGGTCATCGACTCGGGCTACATCAAGGCCGAAGACATCCAGTAAGCTTCGGCTTCTGCAATCGGGGCCCCGCGGTGACGCGG
>JAHJWO010000001.1 GCA_018828145.1 Alphaproteobacteria bacterium
CGCAGCTCAGGCTTCGGTCGCTCATGTCCCCGTCGAGGACGCCTCCGCTATGGAAGGGATATTCTGATGCGCGGCGCTGAGATCGTCTCCGCCATCACCTGGCACCCCGAGACCGACCCCGACACCCAGGCCCGGATCGAGCAAGCCATCGCGGCGCTGGACCGCAAGGCATTCGGGAACGGCCAGCCCGTCCTGCGCCCGATGGATGCCGAGCGTAGGCTGCGCGATTTCATCAAGGGCTACCCGTCGAACGCGGCGGCGGCCCGTGCGCTCGGGATATCGCGAGGCACGCTCTATGACGTCCAGAGCGGGCGCCGGACACTGTCGCCGCGGCTGCAGAAAGCGATCGGCGTGAAGCGCATCCGGGAGCCAGAGCTCTACGAAGAAACGTGACGTTGTGCCTTGCGTAGCAGGGCCCCAAAATCGTCAGGACAGCATCGACTGGAGAGACCGATGACCACTTTCTTGATCAACGAAACCGTCGACGCACAGCTTTGCGTGGACCACGGCTACCCGAATCCCGAGACTGATCCCTACGGCTGGATCGAGAAGATCCGGGACAACGTGGCTTTCCAGATCCAGGAATTTGCCCGGGACCTGGACTGGGCCGACGACATGATGAGGATCGCGATAGCGCGCGCAAATTACATCCCGCCGCGCCCGCTGTCGGCCATCGAGATGGAAATTCTAGAGGAACTGGCGGCATGAAAAGGCCCCAGCACGTTTTCTTCACGTCCGACCAGCATTTCGGGCATCGCGCCATCATCGAGATGTGCTCGCGCCCGTTCGTGGACGTCGACGACATGGATCGCTCGATGATCCAAGCCTGGAACAGCGTCGTCCGGCCAGGCGATGTCGTCTGGCATCTCGGGGACTTCGCCCATAGGTGCCCCGTGCCGAGGACGGAGACGATCTTCCACGCCCTCAACGGCACCAAGCACCTGATCCTGGGCAACCACGACAGGCAGTCCACCACGCGGCTGCCCTGGGCTTCCCAGAGCGCGTTCCACCATCTCGTCGAGAACAAGCTGCAGGTGAACTTGTCGCATTACGGCTTCAGGGTCTGGCCCGGTCTGCACCGCCAGGCGCTCATGCTCTACGGCCATAGCCATTCGACGCTCCCAGGATCCCGGACGACGATCGATGTCGGCGTCGACAATGTCGGCTATGTCCCCCAGACCCTGGCCCAACTCCAAGCCAGGATGGCACTGCTACCGCGCCTCGCGTTCGATATCGGCAGGGATCTCGGGGAACCCGACGAGCCCGTAGCCGAGGGAGGTTTCAGGCCATGAAGATATGGGTGCTGTCGGACCTGCACAACGAAGTCGGGCGGTATAAGCTGTCCGAGATCCCGGAAGCGGACGTCTGCATTGCCGCCGGAGATATCGACCGCGGCGCCCGGGAGAGCGTCGACTGGCTGGCGGCGCATGTCCGTCCGTCGATGCCGGTGGTCGCCGTGCTCGGCAACCACGAATTTTACGGCCACACGATCGAACGAGAAATCTCCGAGGCAGGGTATTGGGGACGGCAGCGCGATGTCCAGATGCTGGATGACAGCGTCACCGTGATCGACGGCGTGCGCTTCATCGGCGCGACGCTGTGGACCAGCTTCGACCTCTACTCGGACGGCCAGGAGCACCACCGCGACCGCTACATGAAGGCCGCCAGGACAGGCATGAACGACTACCGTATGATCGCGACCAAGGATGGCAGGTTCACGCCGGAGATGTCGCGGGAGCTACACTTGGCGTCCGTGGCGTTCCTCGATGAGGCCCTGGCCGTGCCGTTCGCCGGCGACACCGTGGTCGTCTCCCACCACTGCCCGTCGATCCGGTCGGTCCACGAGGTCCATGAAGGTGACCCTGTGACGCCGGCGTTCTCGTCGGACCTGGATTGGCTGATCGAGAAGCACCAGCCGGCCTTGTGGGTGCACGGCCACACCCATTCGTCCTTCGACTACGAGATCGGTGCCACACGGGTGGTTTGCAATCCGCGTGGGTACCACCGGTGGGTGGAAAACCAGGACGAGAACAAGGGTTTCGATCCGGCCATGGTGGTCGAGATCGGTGGGTACCAGCCCACGCCGCCGGGGATGTGATCACGCATTGGCGATCGGCCTTGTCCCGCGCTGGAACCGACATATCTATGCGTCAGGCCGGTGCGCGATCTCCCTCCAACGCAGCACTGGCAACAAGAAAGGCCCCGGCGCTCAACAGCGACGGGGCCTTTTTCTTGTCCGCCTGAGCGTGCTAGCATCGTCGCATGACTGACATCCCGCCGTTCAACGCCGATGATCCACGCACGGTCCACGACATACTGTGGGCCTGGAGCACCGGCTCGATCACTGCCGACGTCGCGCGCAAGCTGATGGAGCTCGACGAGGACGACGATCTGCTGGAGATCGCCAAGGGACAATCGCGTGCCGGCACCGGTCCGGCCAGACCGGGGAATTGCCACGAGAAATCGAAACCAACACTGGGGCGTTTTCGAGTTCGATCCGGCATCCCCGTTGCTCGACATGGGCGCGGGCGAGGGATGGGACCGCGCCGTGGAAATCGAATGGGAGCGCTTCCGGCGCCAGCTTGCGGCCCGTCTGCCGCAGCCGACTCCGAATCCGAAGCCGCCGGGGATCTAGACCCCCGATTCGTGATGGCGTTTAAACCGCCGTTTTCGGCGGGTTTCCGGCCTGAGACCCCAGCGTTTGCTGGCGATTCGCGATGGCTTTGAACTGCATCATTTCTTGATACAGTTGGGGTGGGGCCTTCCATCACCCAAATCGGCCCGTTTCCCGGCCTAAACCCCGGCCAGCCTAGGCTTGATCCATCACCCAAGGTGGAGCCTTTTCAGGGCCACTACGTGTTAACGTTCACTTATCGCGTATCGATTTTGGCAGCCTGGAATAGATGCAGGGAAAGCGAAGTTAAGGGCCCTTAGCTTCCGAAATGTCTGGGATTTCTGACACTATGCAGCATAAAGACAGGAATTGCCGACATCCCCTCACGATTCACGGTCGCTTCGGCGGCGTTGCTGGCTGGTAGATCCCACGGGCCCGTTTGGTGTCCAGCGGGCCCCAGAGCTCGATGATGACGCCCCTGTCGTCCAGGTCGCGCCCAGGCAGCCCGCGCTGCAGGATCTTGACGGTCTCCCGCACCAGGTCCTCGGCGGTCTTGGGCTCGTCCGTCATTTCTCGACCTCGATGGCCTGGACGACGGCATGCCGGAGCTTGTCGCTGCCTTTCAGATACCGGACTTGCGCGGTCATCCCAGGACGGAGCCAGCTGGCCTTCCGCTTGATGCCGGCAATGGGCGACGCATCCGCGGCTCGGCCTTCCACGTAGCGCCAGAAAGCCCCACGAAGGTCGCCAGGTAGTCCGATATACGCGGCGCCGCGATTACCGTCCGCGTCAGCCAGCAGGGCGTAGGGCACGCCGTCCTTGTCCCGGTCGACACCGATGACGTCCATCGTGCTCGTCTTCCAGCACTTGATCTTGAGCCAGTCTCGGCTCGAGCCAGACAGGTACCGGCTTCCCTTGCGCTTCGAGACGATGCCCTCGAGCCCGTGCTTGTCGGCCAGATCGAAGAAGGCCTTGCCGTCGCCGGCGAACTCGTCGGACATGACGATGCGGCTGCCGGGTACCTGGTCGACGAGCCAGCGCAGCTTGGCCCGCCGCTCCTCGAGAGACTTGCCGGTCAGGTCATCGCCGTCCAGGTGGAGCAAATCGAAGGCGAAGAACACCAGGCGCTCGGGATGCCACGTGATCGCTGTCGGCAGCGCGGTGAAATCGGTGACGCCGTTCTCGTCCTGCACACATACCTCGCCATCGATCAATGCCGACAGGGCTGGAATGGCCTTGGCGTCCTCGACGATGGCGCCGAATTTTGCTGTCCAGTTGTTGCCGTTGCGGGAGTACGCGAGCGCGTGCCCGGACCAGATGGCCAGCTGGGTGCGATAGCCGTCATACTTGATCTCATGCAGCCAGTCTGACCCCGCCGGCGGCGTGTCGACAAGGGTGGGCTGCATGGTGGGCTTGTGAGGTAAGTGATACATTTGACTCACGAAATGGGCGCGCACGCACAAGGTTGCGAGTCAACTCCCGTCGATTTGATGAGTCTATCCAAGAGGATAGGCAATGCGTCCCGTTGACGATCTGGCCGCTTGGTATGGAAATTTCCATGCACATTTTTACGCCAGCTGAGCCGAAAGTGGTGTGAAAAAGTTCACGGACATTTTTGCACCCAAAACGGCGAAGTGGGTGCATTTCTGTTCAAACCTTCATCCGTTCTTGGCTTTTTCGGGCGCGCTGTAGAGCTCGTCGCGCCACAGCGGCGTCTGCCGTATCCCTGTGAGCCTGCGAACGGTCAGCATGCCTACATCGGCGTTAGATGGGAATCTCTGCTTGACCCGCCAGTTGTGGGAGGAGCCACAGCGCGGGCAATTGCCGCCGAAGAGGTCGTCGATGAAGATCTCGGGGTGGTAAGCCTGCACCAGGTCCGTAGCGAGATACGCCCTGGACCGCCGGCAAACATAGCACTTGCACACGATCAGGAGCCCGTCAGCGGCGGCCTGGCCGATGCGCGGGCGATAGTTCATCTGAGAGCGCGGTGAGTTTGTCATTGCCGACATCATGCCATGACTCGGCGGCGAATGAGAACATAAAGAGAACAAACCAACTGTTCACAACTGTGCCCGAAGCGAGCGGGCCGATGCCTGTTTGTTCTATAAAGAGGGTGCCGACGAAGCGGGGCGTGGCGCCGCCAAGCATACCACGCCCCATCATCTCTGTCGGCTGGCTGGGGTGCCTGGGCGGTTCGGACACATAATGGCCGGGCCGCCCTACTGCCAACAGCCCACCATTGCGCAGTGCGACGGCTATGCCAAGACGGTTTCGAAAAGCA
>JAHJWO010000014.1 GCA_018828145.1 Alphaproteobacteria bacterium
AGGCGACTGCCTCGAAGGTTAGTTTAGATAGTGAGACAGACGCCTCGCCATCACGCCGGGATTTTTCACACACGCATCGAGCGGCCGCCCTTTCGGATTTATCGCTTCCGTTCCGTCTGGAGGTTCGTGCCATTCGAGCGTAGCTCGCATGGCCTTGCCCTCCGGGACGGCGCGAGGCCGGTGGTCAGCATACATGCGGGAGCCTGGCGACCCATGCTCCCCGGCAGTCTAGCCCGCTCATCACTCGTCATGATCGCGCTCTGGCGGGTAGATGAGGTGATTATGCAGCAGGTCAGGCGGAGGGGGATAAGTTCTTGTCCGAACCTGAAAAGCCCAACAAATCCGGCCGTCACCCTCGGGCTTGACCGGAGGGGACTGCACCTATCTCACGATCGGAAAGCGAAGAGCCTCGGGTCAAGCCCGAGGGTGACGATCTGTGGGCCGGGAGGCGCAAGACGCAGGGATCAGGCGTCAGCCGCCGATCTTCTTGCCGTCGCGGTAGGTGTAGCTGGGGGCCTTGAAGGTCACCAGCTCCTCGGCGGCGGAGGGGTGGAGGGCCATGGCGCGGTCGAAATCGGCCTTGCTGGCGCCCATGCCCATCGGGATGGCAACGAGCTGAATCATTTCGGCGGCGCCCGGCCCCAGGATGTGGCAGCCCAGCACCTTGCCGCCGTCCTTTTCGGTGATGAGCTTGAGGATCATCCGCTCGGTGCGGCTGGAAAGCGTGTTCATCATCGGGCGGAAGCGGGCGAGATAGACGTCGATATCGCCATGAGTGGCGGCCTCGCCTTCGGTGAGGCCGATGACGCCGATTTCGGGTTCGGAGAAGACCGCGGTGGGGATCTGCGAGTGGTCGACGGCCAGCGGATTGTTGTTGAACACGGTCTCGGCGAAATACCAGCCCTCGCGAATGGCAACAGGCGTCAGCGCGGCGCGACCGGTGACGTCGCCGACGGCATAGATGGAGGGCACGGAGGACTGCGAGAAGGCATCGACCATGACGGCGCCATTGGAATGCAGCTTGACGCCCGCCGCCTCGAGACCGAGGCCGCCGGTATTGGCCGCGCGGCCGGTGGCGAACATCACGGCGCCATAGGGCGCGGTGACGCCATCGCTGAAGGTGGCGGAAATGTCGTCCCCTGCCCGCATCAGCGACTTGATCGTGGTCTGGTAGATCAGCTTGATGCCGCGGTCGATGAGGCCGGCCTCAAGCCCGCGCCGCATGTCGTCATCG
The DNA here is from genome assembly GCA_018828145.1 of Alphaproteobacteria bacterium. Classification (GTDB taxonomy): domain Bacteria; phylum Pseudomonadota; class Alphaproteobacteria; order Rhizobiales; family Devosiaceae; genus Devosia. The sequence goes on from JAHJWO010000014.1 coordinate 1,235, forward strand.
AAGCTGCGCAGGATGCAATCGCCGCGATAGACGATGGTGGTGTTGACGCCCAGGCCGGCAAAGATGGTGGCGAATTCCACGGCGATATAGCCGCCGCCCTCGATCAGGATCGAATGCGGCAGGGCGGGCAGGTCGAAGGCCTCGTTGGAGGTGATGGCCAGTTCGGCGCCGGGGATGGGCGGGATATAGGGATGGCCACCGGTGGCGACGAGGATGTAGCGGGCGTCGAGGTCGCGGTCCTGCCCGACCAGGTGCACGGAATTGGGACCGGTGACGACCGCGCGGTCCTTGATGATCTCGACGCCAGGCTTTTCCAGGTTGGCGGTGTAGGCGTGCTCGAGCCGGGTGATCTCCTTTTCCTTGTTGGCCACAAGGGTGGGCCAATCGAAGGAGGCATCGACCTGCCAGCCGAAGCTGGCGGCGACATCGAACAGCTCGTTGAAGCGGCTGGCATAGACATAGAGCTTCTTGGGGACGCAGCCGCGGATCACGCAGGTGCCGCCGACACGGAACTCCTCGATGATGGCAACCCTGGCGCCATAGGTGGCGGCCATGCGGGCGGCGCGCACGCCACCGGAGCCGGCACCGATAACAACGAGATCATAGCTGCCGGTCATGAACGTCCCCTGGATTTATCGTCATTCGACGATGGATGTAGGTTGGCGCTTCGCACAAAAAAAGACCCCGCACAAGGCGGGGTCCGATAGCTGCCATGCAATTGGCGCCGAATGCTAGACCTCGAAGCCCTTGGCGCGCAATTCGGCACGCACCTTGGCGAAGAATTCGGGGCGGGTGTTGTTGGTGAAGACCTGCAACACGGCCTGAACGTCGTTGTTCACTTCCGTATTGGCCTGGGCCAGCTTCTGGCCGGTCGGCGAATCGTAGAAGGCCACAATTTGCTGCAATTCCTCGACGGTGAAGCGCACCGCATAGATGCGGGCAAACTGGTCAAGCAGCTCGCCCTTGCGATCGCGATATTCCTCGAGGACCTTGCCGATGGCTTCGTCGGTCTCATCGACGAGTTCGGGATTCTGCTGCACGATCTGGCGCATGGTGCCGAGGCCGATTTCGACGAGGGTGATTTCATACACCGCGGCGCGGTCAGTCAGCTCGATATACTTGCGGGCCAAAGCCAGCTGCTCGGGCGGCACTTCCTGGGCCATGGCCGGCAGGGAGAGGGTGACAAAAGCGACGCTCAGCGCCACCGCTACCAGCGCCTTGGCGCGCATCATAATACCGGTCATCGTTGAAATACCCATCTTGTCTCGATCCATCAGTTCCCAGCCGAAAGCGTTTCTACGCCATCTGCCGTCGCCACATAAGCCGTCTTGCACATTTTGAGGAACAGCCCGTGCTGCACTACCCCGGCGATATCGAGCAAGTCGCGCGATAGCGCTTCTGGTCGCGAAATGCGGCCAAAAAAAGCATCCAGGATCAGGTGTCCACCATCGGTCATGTAGGGCGAGCCGGGCGCGGTCTCGCGCAGACGCAGTTCGCCCTCGGCGCCGTGGCGGACCATGACGTCGGCAATGGCGCGGCGCGTGGCGCCCTGGCCGAAGAGGTTGACCTCGATGGGCAGGGGGAAGCGGCCCAGGGTTTGCACCAGCTTGGAGCCATCGGCGATGACGATCATCGCGTCGGAGGCAGCCGCGACGATCTTCTCGCGCAGGAGGGCGCCACCGGCACCCTTGATGAGGTTGAGCTGAGGATCGATCTCGTCGGCGCCATCGACCGTGACATCCAGACGATCGAGGGTTTCGAGATCGGAAAGGGGAATGTTGAGCGAGCGGGCCTGCTGTGCCGTCGCCTCGGAAGTGGGCACGCAGAGGCATTCAAAGCCCGCGGCGACCTGCTGGCCGAGCAGATCGACAAAGTGGCGCGCCGTGGAGCCGGTGCCGAGGCCAAGCCGCATGCCGGGCTTGATGCCGGCCAGGGCCATGGCCGCAGCCTGGCGTTTCAATTGCTCGCTCATGGTCGCCTCGCGATGATTTGCATGGTGGCAATTGCAGGCGACAGGCCCTGAGTCAATGCCGCCAAAAGGGGGAGATCACGGATTGGTGAATGGACACTGTAACTTGCTGGCAACACATATTGGCGAAGGTGGGGCGGGTGTGGCGAATTTGGGGCAAGCGCCTCTTTTCGCACTATCACAAAACGCGTAAGCAACCGCAATTCTTGGGGCGGGCGAATCGAGTATCCGTTCTATTTCAGAGGCCACAGTCGTCAGATGTTCAATATCAAGTCAGCGATAGCAATCGGGCTGTCGATACTCTTGTCGGCGACCAGCGTCATGCCTGCGACCGCAGCGCTGGTATATGACCCCAACAGCGCCAGCTGGGTTGACTCCAGCGAGCTGGCAACACGTGCCCGCCCACGCTCCGGCAGCCCCATCCGCAAGGAAATCGTGAGCTACGAGACCCGCCACAAGCCGGGTACCATCGTGATCGAGACCGGTGAGCGCCGGCTGTACCTGGTGCTCGAAGACGGCAAGGCGATGAAGTATGGCGTCGGCGTCGGCCGCGACGGGTTCACCTGGTCAGGTACGCACCGGATCACCCGCAAGGCCGAGTGGCCCGGCTGGACCCCGCCGCCGCAGATGCGCAAGCGCGTCCCCGACCTGCCGGCCTTCATGCCCGGTGGCCCGGACAATCCGCTCGGCGCGCGCGCACTCTATATAGGCTCGACGCTTTATCGCGTGCATGGCACGTCCGAACCCTGGTCGATCGGCCAGGCCGTTTCCTCGGGCTGCATCCGCCTCACCAATGACGACGTGGCCGACCTTTACGAGCGCGTCCAGGTTGGCGCGACCATCGTCGTCAACCACTAGGAGCCCAGGGTTCCGCAGAAATTGCCAGAAGGACCGCCAAAAAGGCGGTCCTTTTTCTTTGTGGCGGCTTTGAACGCGGCGCAACAGGCTGTAGATTTGCAGCATGACCACTGCCACGCCTCCTGTTCGCCCGCTTGTCGACCGCTATGGGCGGCATGTGTCCTATCTGCGCATTTCGGTGACGGACCGCTGCGACTTCCGCTGCGTCTATTGCATGGCCGAGGACATGACCTTCCTGCCCAAGAAGGACGTGCTGCGCTTTGAGGAAATCGAGGCGATCGCGGGAGCGTTCATCGCGCGGGGGACGACGCGGATCCGGCTGACCGGGGGCGAGCCGCTGGTGCGGCGGGATATCATGGACCTGGTGGCAACGCTGGGGGCCAAGATCGGGCATGGGCTGGATGAGCTGACGCTCACCACCAATGGCAGCCAGCTGCGCCGGCACGCGCAGGGACTGGCCGAGGCCGGGGTGCGGCGGCTCAATGTATCGCTGGATACCCTCGACGCGGCGCGCTTTGCGGCCATCACGCGACGCGGACGGCTGGACGATGTACTGGCGGGCATAGATGCGGCGCAGGCGGCGGGGCTCGCCATCAAGATCAACATGGTGGCGATGCGCGGCGTCAATGACGACGAAATCGAGTCGATGATGGCCTGGGCGCATGGTCGCGACATGGGGCTGACCCTGATCGAGGGCATGCCGCTGGGCGAAGTGGGCATCGACCGCGTGGACAGCTACCTGCCGCTGCGCGAACTGCATGACACTCTGGCGCGGCGCTATACGCTGACCAAGCTCGACAAGCGTACGGGGGGCCCTGCCCGCTATGTGCATGTGGCCGAGACAGGCGGCGTGCTGGGCTTCATCACGCCGATGAGCCACAATTTCTGCGAGAGCTGCAACCGGGTCCGGCTGACGGCCACAGGGCAGCTGTTCCTCTGCCTGGGGCAGGACGACCAGGTCAACCTGCGTGATGCCCTGCGCGAGGGCGGCCCGGTGGCGCTGGATGCGGCGCTGGACCAGGCCATGCTGATCAAGCCCAAGGGGCATGACTTCGTCATCGACCGGACCCGGCCGGAGCCGGCGCTGGGCCGGCATATGAGCGTGACGGGCGGCTAGCGACCGGGGGCGCGCTCGACCAGTTCCACGAGAATTCCGTCCGGATCGCGGACGAAGGCGACGCGCCGGAGCACTTCGGTGAAGAATGCCGGACGCGGGCGCTCGATCACCGGGACGCCGGCAGCTTCGAGCGTCGCGAAAACGTCGTCCACGCTGTCGACGGCAAAGGTCAGGTGGCGCATGCCCGCCTCGTGCGGCGGCACATCGCGCGAGCGGGCGACGTCGGCCACCGGGCAGGCAATTTCCAGCATGCCATTGCCGGTATCGAGAAAAATGTATTCGCCGCGCTCGTCGCCCTTGCGCAGGATGAGCTTGAGCCCGAGAAGGTCGCAGTAAAAAGCGATGGTCCGCGCGATATTTCCGCAGGTCATGCCGACATGTTCGAGTGCTATGGCCATGTTACTTGTCGTCGTCCACGACGATGGCAAAATCGAGCGGCAAGGCGGTGGTGTATTTGATCTGGCCCATGGCGAAGGCGGAGCTCACATCGGTCAGGTTGATGCGGCTGATGAGCTTTTTGTAGAAGGAGTCATAGGCGCCGATATCGGGCACCACGACGCGCATCAGGTAATCGACTTCCCCGCTCATGCGGTAGAATTCGACCACTTCGGGAAACTCGTCGATGACACCGGAAAACTTGCGCATCCAGGTGTCGTTGTGTTCGTTGGTCTTGACCGAGACGAAGACCGTGACGCCAACATTGACCTTGGCCGGATCAAGCACGGCGACGCGGCGCTGGATGACGCCATCTTCTTCCATCTTTTGGATGCGGCGCCAGCATGGCGTGGTGGACAGGCCAACCTTGCGACCGATCTCGGCCACAGGCATGGTCGCATCCTTTTGCAGCAGCGTCAGTATCTTCCTGTCGATCTTGTCCAAAGCCATACCACCCCCGCGAAATCAGATTTCTAATTACGCCCGAAAACCAGCCCCAAATCGGTCGGTTAACTGCCACATCCGGGCGAGATTAGCAATAATCTTGCGCCATCCAAGTGGTTGCATGCTGTCCACGATCTGTTAGCCGAGCGGGACACTAGGGCCAGAAGACCGGCAGCCAGCCGAAGGCGCCCTGCGGCCGGGCATGGTCGTCGCGCCAGTCGCGAGGCGTGTCGAAACCACCGGCCCAGATGCCCGCACGGCGCTGGCGCGCAGCCGCCTCCTCGGTCCAGTAGCGACCAGAGGAAATGGCTAGCCCCTCCGACACCATGACGGCACCAAGATCCTGGCCGGCGACCGTGCAGGTGGCGAGGAGGCGTCCGTATTGATCGGTATCTTCGGGCCGGCAATCGACGGCGCCGGCGGCCAGCAGTGCTTCGAGGCGATCGCGTGCGGCGCGGCCGCAGGGCCAGGACCGGCCATCTGCCGCATCGCAATCCTGAGCAAGTTCAGGCGCATCGAGGCCCAGCAGGCGGATCCGCACGTCGCCCAACCGTAGGCTGTCGCCATCGCTGACCCTCGCCTGCCCCGCTACCGGCGGCGGGGGCTGATCGAGCAGCGCGGCGAGCAGCCCGGCGCCGGCCAGAATGACGATTGCCAGCACGGCGCCGCGCGGACCGCGGAAGAGAGAAAAGCGATACAGTTGCCGACCCCGGATTTCACCGACCGTTAACTACGCGGTCGCTAGTGTTGCATCGTAGCGTAGCGAACACCGTTTCTGTTCGCATTATATAGTAACGAGTAACGAGTTCATGGTGTCCCAGTCGGCTGTCATCGATGACGTCCGTTCGCAGATGGGACGCGACGGCAAGCGCGCTGCACAGAAGACCGTGCTGGACGCGCGCCAGCGTCTTACCTCCAGTTCGGGCACCCGCGCCGACTACGATTTCGAACTGATGCGGGACTATGCGCAGTCGCGGCTCGATGCCGCGCTGCCGATTGCCGCCATCGTGGCCATTCTCTCCATCGTCGCGAGCTTCTGGGTGCCGGTGGTGTTCGCCTCGCTCTGGGCGGGGATGGTGATCCTGAGCCTGTTGATCGTCGTGCTGATGGCGCAGCGCTTCAGGAATACCGAGCAGGCCAAATTCAGCGCCGCCCAGTGGACGACCAGCTTTGTCGTCGCCGAAACGATCTATGGCCTGTCCTGGTCGCTGCTGGCGCTGTTCACGCTGGTGGCCGATCCGGGGAGCCTGACCCCGGTCATGTTCGCCATGGTGCTGGTCAGCGTTGCCGCCAATGCGGTCGCGACCCATACGCTGCCGCTTGCCACGGTGATGAGCACGCTGCCGGTGACGGTAACGGTATCGGGCAATCTCATCATGCTGGGCGGCACACTCAACTACACGCTGGCCGCCGTGGCCATCTGCGGCGAGATCTTCTTCGTCTACCTGGCGCGGCAGATGCACAGCACCGAGCTCGAGACCATTTCCCACCAGTCGGAAAAGGACGCGCTTATCAGCGAGCTCGAAGAAGCGCGGCAGATGTCCGAAGAAGCGCGCCGGCATGCCGAACAGGCCAATATCGCCAAATCGCAGTTCCTCGCCACGATGAGCCACGAGCTGCGCACGCCGCTCAACGCCATTATCGGCTTTTCCGAAGTGCTGAAATCGGAGCTGCTGGGGCCTCACCAGGTGCCGCAATACAAGGAATATGCCGGGGATATCCATGCCAGCGGCCAGCATCTGCTGAACCTGATCAACGAATTGCTCGATCTCAGCCGCATCGAGGCGGGCAAGTATGAACTGAACGAGGAAGTGGTGTCGCTGGTCGACATCGCCGAGGACTGCCGCCGCATGATGGAGCTGCGCGCCAAGGCCAAGGGCATCGACCTGGTGTTCAATGTGGGCAACAACCTGCCCCGGCTGTGGGGCGACGAGCGGGCCATTCGCCAGGTCGTGCTCAACCTGCTCAGCAATGCCATCAAGTTCACGCCGCAGCATGGCAAGGTCACGCTGGTGGTGACCCGCAGCGCCGATGGCGGGCAGATGGTTTCAGTCAAGGACAATGGGCCCGGCATTCCCGAGGACGAGATCGCGACGGTTCTGTCCTCATTCGGACAGGGGTCGCTGGCCCAGAAGACGGCCGAGCAGGGCGCGGGACTCGGCCTGCCCATCGTGCAGAAGATCATGGAGCTGCATCAGGGCCGGTTCGACCTGTTCAGCAAGCTGCGCTTCGGCACCGAAGTCATCGCCACCTTCCCGCGTGCCCGGGTGATGGACGCGCTGGCGCCGGTGGTGGAGAAGAAGAACCGCCTCGAGATCTATTCGCAGGCGGGCTAGGACCTTCACCTCGCTCTTGGCGGGTCGACCCACCCTTCGGGTCAAGTGACGGGACTTTCCCAAGTACTCACCCAGTACAGGCCCCCTCACCCGGCGCTGCGCGCCGACCTCTCCCCCAAAAGGGAGAGGTGAATAGGGCAATTAGCCTTCCTTGCCGCTGACGGCGGCGCTTTCGAAGGTGGCCATGTTGTGGTGCAGGTGCAGGGCCGTCTTGGCCAGCACGGCGGCCAGGGCCGCGCCGCTCCCCTCGCCCAGACGCATGCCCAGATCGAGCAGCCCCTTCTGGCCCATGGCGGCGAGCGCACGGGCGTGGCCGGATTCGGCGGAGGTGTGGGCGAAGAGGCAGTGGTCGATGGATGCGGGATTGACCGCATGGGCGATGGCGGCGGCGCTGGTGGCGACGAAGCCATCGACGATCACCGGGACCTTCTGGTGGCGCGCGGCAATGAGGGCGCCCAGCATGGCGGCGATCTCGCGGCCACCGACGCGGGCCAGGATGGCCAGCGGATGATCGAGTTCGCCAGCGTGGCGGGCCAGAGCGCGGTCGACCGCATCGGCCTTGCGGGCGAGGCCGGCATCATCGACGCCGGTGCCGCGGCCGACCCATTCGGCGCCGGTTCCGCCATAGAGGGCCGCATAGATGGCGGCGGCGACGGTGGTGTTGCCGATGCCCATTTCGCCGATGCAGATCAGGTCCGGCTTGCCGGCAATCGCTTCCATGCCATATGCGATGGTGGCAGCGCACATCTTGTCGTCGAGCGCGGGCTCGAGGGTTATGTCGCCCGTCGGCAATTCCAGCGCCAGTTCGAACACGCGCAGGTTGATTTCATGCAGCGCGCAAATCTGGGAGATGGCGGCGCCGCCATTGGTGAAATTGGCGACCATCTGGGCGGTCACTTCGCGCGGAAAGCTCGAAACGCCCTGATCGGTCACGCCGTGATTGCCCGCAAAGATGGTGACCATGGGATTGTCGAGCCGGGGGCTTGCCCTGCCCTGCCAGCGCGCCAGAAACTCCACCAGCCCCTCGAGCGCGCCGAGCGAACCGGGCGGCTTGGTCAGCTGCGCGTCATGGGCGCGGACCGCCGCGACGGCGGCCTCGTCGCCATCGGGCGCAATGGTCAGAAGCTCGATGACGTCGGCGTAGGCGGGGCTGAGCGTGGGCATGGCGAGTCGCGATGGTTCGGGTTAGGAAGGACGGACTTGTTGCCGATTGCAGGGCGAAAAGCAATTGAACGCCGACCAACCAAATCTGGAAGCTGGTGAGCCCAGCAGCCCCCGCGGCGCCGTCGACGACATGGGCCTGCGGGCCGATTTCATCATGGCGCTGCGGTTCTTCTCGCGGCTGCCCACGGGCAGTTCGCCACACCAGACACCCAATCTGGGGCGCATCGCCATGGCCCTGCCGCTGGCGAGCGTGGCCATCGGCATCGGGCCGGCCTTGCTGCTCGTCGGCGGGGCACTGACCGGGCTGCCGAGCTATTTTGCGGCGGCACTGGCGGTCGCAGCCATGGTGCTGGCGAGCGGCGCCATGGCCGAGGATGCGCTGGCCGATGCGGCCGACGGGCTGTTTGGCGGGCACAGCATCGAGCGGCGGCTCGACATCATGAAGGACAGCCGGCACGGCACCTATGGGGTGGCGGCGCTGTGCCTGTTCATCCTGCTGCGGGTGACGGGGCTGGGGGCCATCGCGGCGGTCAATCCGCTGGCGGCGGGGAGCATCTGGCTCGCGGCGAGCATTGTCGGGCGGTCGGGCGCACTATGGGTGGCGGTGGCGCTGCCGCCGGCGCGGCGCGATGGCGCGGCGGCGACGGCGGGGCAGTTGCCGGCGCGGAATTTTTCCGTCGGGGCGGTGTTCGCCGCGCTGCTGCTGTTCCTGCTGGCGGGGCCGGCGACGAGCATGTTTGCCCTGGTGGTCGCGGTGATGCTGGCCGTGATCGTGATGACGGGGTGGGCCGCCCTCTGCAAGCGGCTGGTGGGCGGGCAGACGGGCGACCTGATCGGTGCGCTGGGGGCACTGGTGGAAGTGGCGGTGCTCGCCGCACTGCTGCCATTTGTGTGAGGTCCGATGGAGCGATGGCCTCCCCGGGTCGTTATTGTCTCCGCAGGGTTGAAAATACCGCTGGGGATGACTTTATCGTTCTGATGAGAACCGCAAACCGGGCAGAGGCGCGAGCATGATCTTTATCGGCATTGCGCTGTTGATCGCGGTGGGTATTGCGCTGCTCATCAGCGGGGACGCGGGGAGCCTCGTCGGGCTGACGCAGGCGCAAACGGCGCAGCTTATCCCCCTTCTGGTCATCCTCATCGTCTTTGCCGGCGGACTGTTCACCCGGCGGCGCAAGGCGTCGGAGCTGGTGGGCAGCGTGCTGCTGTGGATCGGCATTTTCGGCGTGGCAGCCGTGACCTATGCCTATCGCGACGAACTGACCGGCATGGCCGGACGGGTGGCCGGCGAACTGCGGCCAGGCGTCGCCATGGTGGATGCCGAACAGGGGATCGCAACCTTCCGCCGCGGCATGGGCGGGCATTTCGAGATCAACACCACGGTCAATGGGCATACGACGCCGATGATCTTCGATACGGGCGCCAGCGCGGTGGTGCTGACCATTGCCGATGCGGAAGCGGCGGGCATCGATACCGACGGGCTGCGCTTCACCATTCCGGTCTCCACCGCCAATGGCACCGGCCGGGCGGCGCGGGTGCGGCTGGAGCGGATCGAGGTGGGCGGCATTGCCCGCGAGGGCGTGGCGGCCTTCGTGACCGAACAGGATGCGCTCGACATGAGCCTGCTCGGCATGACCTTCCTCGAAACGCTGACCCGCTACAGCGTCACGCAGAATTCGCTCGAGCTGGTGGACTGAGGCAGCGCGGTCAGCCTGCCTCAGCCAGACGCGGGCGGTTGACGGCTTCGAGGGCACGGAACATCACCGCAGAGTCGGCGCCGGGCCGGCAGGCATCGACGCTCAGAATCTGGCGGAACTGGCGCGCGCCCGGCAGGCCATTGGCCAGACCCAGCATATGGCGGGCGATATTGTTGAGGCGGGTGCCCTGCCCGGCCTCACGATCGGCATAATCGGCCATGGCATGCATGATGGCCTCAAGCGTTACCGGCTCGGCGGTGGCACCGAAGAAGCGGCGATCGACCTCGGCGAGCAGCATCGGGGTGTGATAGGCGGCGCGGCCGAGCATGACGCCATCGACATGGGCCATCTCCGCTTCCGCGGCCTCGAGGCTCTCAAGGCCGCCATTGAGCATCACCGGCAGCGGGGTCAGGCGCGCGCGCAGGCGATGCACGCGATCATAATCCAGGGGCGGAATGGTGCGGTTTTCCTTGGGGCTGAGGCCCTTGAGCCAGGCCTTGCGCGCATGGACGTAGAGCGCGTCGACACCGGCCGCCACCATGGTATCGGCGAAACGGTCGAGGCTTTGCTCGGTGTCCTGGTCGTCGATACCGATGCGGCATTTGACGGTGACCGGCCGGTCGGTGGCGTCGCGCATGGCGCGCACGCATTCGGCCACCAGGTCCGGCTCAGCCATCAGGCAGGCCCCGAAGCGGCCCGACTGCACGCGGTCGGACGGGCAGCCGACATTTAGGTTGATCTCGGCATAGCCGGCGTCATGGGCGAGGCCCGTGGCCCTGGCCAGTTCGGCCGGATCGGAGCCGCCCAGCTGCAGGGCAACGGGCTGTTCGACCGGGTCGAAGCGCAGATGGCGCTGTGCATCGCCATGCACGATGGCGGCGCTGGTGACCATTTCGGTGAACAGCAAAGCTTCGCGCGTGAGCAGCCGGTGGAGGTACCGGCAATGGCGGTCCGTCCAATCCATCATAGGCGCAACACTGAAGCGGCGGGCGCGCTTCACAGCGTCGGCATCATTTCGCGGGCTCTGCAACATGGCGTTTCCATAATCGCGAATTGGGCGCGGGGCAATGCGCTGGAAGTGATCTGGATCAATGGACGCTATGCACCGTGGGTATATGCTCACCCTGAAAACTGAGAGGGACAGGCCATGTATACACGTATCGTCGTCGGCATTGACGGGTCAGAACTGGCAACCAAGGCATTGCGTCATGCGCTGACGCTGGCCAAGCAATCGCATGCACGGCTCTTCGTGGTGACGGTCACCGAGCCGTCGGTGCTGATCTCTCCCGGGGCCGAGATGATGGCTATCAATACCGGCGAACTCATTGCCGAACTGGAAGCGGCCAAGGCCAGCTCCGCCAAGGCGACGCTGGACGAGGCGCAGGCCCTGGCCAAGGCGGATGGGCTGACCATCGAGCCGATCCATGTGCCATCAAGCGTCGCGGCCGATGCCCTCTTGGAGACGGCCAAGGCGCAGGGCGCGGACCTGATCGTCATGGGCTCGCATGGTCGACGCGGGCTCGGCCGCCTGTTGCTGGGCAGCCAGGCCGCCGAAGTGCTGGCGCGTTCGACCATTCCGGTGCTGGTGGTCAAATAGGGTCAGGCGTCGTCGAAATGGCCCCATTGCGCAAAGACGCCCCCGGTCAGCCGGTGGCGCGGGTCGGCGGGGTCGAGCGGCTCGCGCGGGTCGGGTGAGCCCAGTTCGAGCGAGCCATGGCTGGGAGACCAGCCGAATTCGGCGTCCGGCGCATTGACGAAGAAGGCGTTGGGGTTGTCCGAGATGCCGTAGATGGTCCGGTGCCCCAGCGTCTCGATATCCAGTGCGCGGTCGACCAGGCTCGCCAGGTCGTCACGGTTGAACCAGAGCCGGGCTTCCCGCGGCGTGCCCGGCTGGCCGGCGGTGCAGATGCGGATGGCGAGGCATTCGATGCCGAACTTATCGAAGTAGAGCCGGCTCAGGGTCTCGCCGAACGCCTTCGACACGCCATAGAGCGAATCCGGGCGGTAGGGCGCGTCGATTTCGATCGGCACTTCGGCGGTCGGGTACATGCCCTGGGCATGGTAGGACGAGGCGAAGATGACGCGGCCGACGCCGGCCTTGCGGGCCGATTCAAAGACATTGTAGGTGCCCATGATGTTGGCTTCGAGCACGGTCTGCCAGCCGGCTTCCTTGGCCATGCCGCCGAAATGCACGACAGCGGAAATGTCGCGCGCCATCAGGCGGTCGATGGCAGCACGGTCGGCCAGGTCGGCGATCTCGACCGGAGAGCCATCGTCGGGGGCGACGATATCGGTGGGCAGGAAGGCCCTGCCCCGCGCGGCGAACCATTGGCGCAAATGGCTACCCAGCCTACCCGAGGCACCGGTCAGCAGGATTTGGGGCATAGGTCTATTCCTCAGGCGGGAGCATCGGCGCGCAGGCGCGGATCGGGGCGGGGTACGGCGCTGATCAGCTGCCGAGTATAGTCATGCTGCGGGCGCTCGCAAATCTGGGCGACGTCGCCGATCTCGACGATCTTGCCATTCTTCATCACCGCCACGCGATCACAGAAATAGCGGATGACCGAGATGTCATGCGAGATGAAGAGGTAAGACAGGCCGAATTCGGACTGCAGGTCGCGCATCAGATCGAGTACCTGGTGGCGGAGCGACACATCGAGCGCCGAGGTGGGCTCATCGGCAATGATCAGCCGCGGCCGCACGGCGATGGCACGGGCGATGGAGATACGCTGGCGCTGTCCGCCGGAAAAGGCGTGCGGATAGCGGTCGCCGATATCGGCGGGCAGGCCGACACGGGTGAGCAATTCCTGCACCCGGTCCATCATCTGGTGCTCGGACATGTCGGTATTGGTGCGCAGGGGCTCGGAAATGATCTGGTAGATGGTCATGCGCGGGTTAAGCGAGGAATGCGGATCCTGGAAGACCATGCGCACCTCGCCATAGAGCGACTTCATGCCGGCCTTGCCGAGCGAGGCGATATCGACCGAGGTGCCATCGCCGCGCCAGTAATGCACCTGCCCGCCGGTGGGATTGTAAACTCGCAGCAGGGTGCGCCCCAGGGTGGTCTTGCCTGAACCGGATTCGCCGACGACCCCGACCGTCTCGCCCTGGTTGATGGTGAGGCTGACGCCGTCGATGGCCTTGAGATAGGCGGTGGGGCGGCCGAAAAAGCCCGGATTGAGCGGGAAATGCAGCGCCAGATCGTTGATCTCGGCGATCGGTTTTTCGGCCATCGGCCGGGCCGGACGCGGCGCGGGGGTCTCGAGCTTGAGCACGGAGCCAAGCAGCGCGCGGGTATAGGCCTGTTGCGGGCGGGCGAAGAGGTCAAAGACGTTGGCTTCCTCGACCTTTTCGCCGCGGAACATAACCATGACGCGGTCGGCGATCTGGGCGACGACGCCCATGTCGTGGGTGATGAACAGTACCGCCATGCCCCGGTCGCGCTGCAGCTCGCGGATGAGCGAAAGGATTTCGGCCTGGGTTGTGACATCGAGCGCGGTGGTCGGCTCGTCGGCGATGAGGATTTCCGGGTTGCAGGACAGCGCCATGGCAATCATGGCGCGCTGGCGCATGCCGCCGGAGAATTCGAAGGAATAGCGGTCGAGCGCGGCATCGGGATTGGGAATGCGCACCCGGTCGAGTAGCGCAGCGGCGCGAATGCGGGCTTCTTCCTTGCTGATCTTTTCGTGCAGCAGGATGGTCTCGATGATCTGGTGGCCGATGGTATGGACGGGCGACAGGCTCGTCATCGGTTCCTGGAAGATCATGGCGATGCGGCGGCCGCGGATCTGACGGATGGCCGAGCCGCGATTGCCGAGGGCGACGATGTCGACCTCGCCGGCTTCGGTCGCGAGATGGATGCTGCCGGCGGTGATCTCGCCCGGCTTAGCGACCAGCTGCAGGATGGCGCGGGCGGTGACGGACTTGCCCGAGCCGCTCTCGCCCACGACGCAGAGGGTTTCTCCGCGATGCAGATCGAAGCTCACATCCTTGACGGCATGCAGCACCGATTTGTGCATCGGGAAATCGACGGAGAGATTGCTGACCCGCAGGATCGGCGTGGCGGTGTCGATCATGGCAGCCTCACTTGGCATAGGGGTCGGCTGCGTCGCGGACGCCATCGCCGAGGAAATTGAGCGCGAGTACCGCCAGCACGACGCAGGCGCCTGGCACGAAAAGCCAGGGGGCCTGGGTGATGGCCCGCAGGTTCTGCGTGTCCTGCAGCAAGACGCCCCAGCTGACGATGGGCGGCTGCAGGCCGAGCCCGAGGAAGCTGAGCGAGGTTTCGGCCAGGATCATGTTGGGAATGGCCAGGGTGATGGCGGCGATGATGTGCGAATAGAGCGAAGGCATCATGTGGCGCATGATGAGGCGGAATTCGCTGACGCCATCGAGCCGGGCGGCGATCACGAAATCATCGGTGCGCAGGCTCAGGAAGCGGCCACGCACCACGCGGGCGATCTCGGTCCAGCCGATCAGCGAGAGGATGATCAGGATGGCGAAATAGACCTGCAAGGGCGGCCAGTCCTTGGGCATGGCGGCGGCGAGGCCCAGCCAGAGGGGAATGGTGGGCACCGAGCGGATGAACTCGATGACGCGCTGGATGACGCGATCGACCATGCCGCCGCGATAGCCGGAAATGCCGCCCAGGATCATGCCGATGAGCAGGGACAGGCCGACGCCGACCAGGCCGATGGACATGGAAATGCGCGTGCCATGGATGGTGCGGCTCAACAGGTCCCGGCCCAAACGGTCGCCACCGGCGAGGAAGAAGGGCTGGGAGGGATCGAGCGGGCCGATGAAGTGCAGGTTCATGTCGAACAGGCCCCACATCTTGTAGCTCTGGCCGGGGACGAAGAAGCCGATGGGGATGACCTGGGTGGGATCGGGCGTGAAGATGCGGCGGAAGCTCACCGGATCGAGCTTGATGTCAAAGCCGATGACATGGGGCTGGAAGCTCTGGCCACCGGCACCATCATCGACAAACCAGCCGATCGACTGCGGTGGCACATAGGTGTAGCGCGGGTCGAACTTGCCCGGATCGTAGGGCGCAAGGAACTCGGCAAGGAGCGCCACGAAGTAGATCAGCGCCACCACGAAGAGCGAGACGACGGCCAGCTTGTGCTTGCGGAACTTGTTCCACACCATGGTCCACTGGCCGGCGGCCTGGAGCTGGCCGGCATTGAGCTGGCGGTCGAGCAGGTCATCATCCTGATGTGGCAGGGGGGCTTCGAGGGTCATGACAGGCGGATCCTCGGGTCAGAAATGGCGAGAAGAACGTCGGAGACGAGGGTGCCGATGAGCACGAGCCCGCCGCTGAGCAGGATGAAGGCGCCGGCCAGATACATGTCCTGGCTCTTGAGCGCCTGCAGCAGCAGCGGGCCGGCCGTGGGCAGGTTGAGCACGGTCGAGACGATGAGTTCGCCCGAGATCAGCGCTGGCAGCACCCAACCGACGGTGGAAATGAAGGGGTTGAGCGCCACCCGTGTCGGGTAGGACAGGATAAGGCGCGCCTCGGGCAGGCCCTTGGCGCGGCCGGCTTCGACATAGGGCTTGTGCAGCTCGTCGAGCAGGTTGGCGCGCATGATGCGGATCAGCGAGGCGGTGCCGGCCGTGCCCAGCACGAAGATCGGCACCCAGGCATGGGTGATGAAATCCCAGAGCTTGGCCAGCGACCAGGGCGCATTCTCGAACTGGGGCGAAAACAGGCCGCCGACGGAGACGCCGAACCACATGGTGGTGATGTAGAGCAGCACGATGGCGAGCAGGAAATTTGGCGTGGCCATGGCCAGGAAGGCAAAGGCGGTGGAAAGGTAGTCGGTGATCGAATATTGGCGGGCCGCCGAATAGATGCCGATGGGCAGCGAGAAGGCCCACATCAGCACCAGGGTCAGCACCGAAATCAGCGCCGTCATGCCCATGCGGCCCCAGATCAGGTCGGTGACCGGCTGGTTCCACTCAAAGCTCTGGCCGAAATCGCCGCGGACAATGCCGCCCATCCATTTGAAATACTGGACGACAACGTTTTCGCCGAGGCCGTAGCGCTCACGCAGATTGTTGAGCACGGCGCTATCGACCGTTTCGCCCGACTGAGCGATCTGGGCGGCGTAGGTGGAGACATAGTCGCCCGGCGGCAGCTGGATGACCGTGAAGGCCAGCACGGAAATGGCCAGCATGGCCGGGATCATGCCGGCGATCCGCTTGAGAATGAAGAACAACATGACGGGGCACCCGGTTGGATGAGCGGCCCGGCCAAAGGCCGGACCGCGGGGGCGTCTGCTACTGCTTGAAGTAGAACTGCTCGACGCTCAGCGTGCCAGGATCTGGGTGAATCCAGCCTACCGGCGTGCCTTCGGGGACGTTGCCCAGATTGTTGGACACGACGGCAAAGCCGTTGATCGCGGTGCTGACGCCGATCTGGTAGAACTGGTCGGCGGCGATATCGAGCAGCTTCTGGAACAGGGCGGCCTGCTCGTCGGCGTCAGAGGTGGCCTTGATCTGGTCGTAGAGCGACCACTGCTCCTTGACGTAATCGGGCGGCTCCTGCCCGCCATCGCCGATATAGAACTTGGCCCATTCGACGGCGAAGTTAGACTCGGTGGAGAAGGGGAAGTAGTCGCGCGGATCGATGAAGACGTCGATGCCGCCCGAGGTGGCGCCCCAGACCACGATGTCATGCTGGCTGGCGGTCTTTTCCTCGTAGAAGCGGGTGCGGTCCATGGCGGCGAAACGCGCGTCGACACCCACGGCCTGCCAATATTGCACGAAGAGTTCGGCGGCGTCGGCCATGGCGCCTAGCGCCGTCACGGCTGCGACATTGACCACGAGCGGACTGCCATCGGGTGCGAGGCGGAAGCCATTGCCGCCGCGCTTGTCGAGGCCGATGGAGTCGAGCAGGCGGTTGGCTTCCTCGACATCATAGGCGATGAACTGGGTGGCGAGCCGCTCATTGTAGTAGGGCGTGCCCTGGCGCGGGGAAACCTGCTGCGGCGTGCCCTGCCCCAGGTAAAGCGCATCGATGATGGCCTGGCGATCCAGGGCATGGGACAGCGCGACGCGGAAGTCCTTGTTCTGGAAGACGTCGTGCTTGACCGGATCGGGCGAGTTGAGATTGACCGAGATGGTCATGGCGTTGCCGACGCGGGATTCGCGGGCGCTGATATAGTAGTCGCCAGTCTCCATGCCCTCGGCAATCACCGGCAGATTGACGGGATTGGCGGTGTGGCGGGATTCGTAGTCGATCTCGCCGGCCAGCACGCTCAGCAGCAGGGTCTGTGACTCGGCATTCACGGAAATGCTGAGGTCATCGATATAGGGAAGCTGGTTCCCGGCGGTATCGACCTTCCAGTAGTAGGGATTGCGCTCGAGGGTGACGCGGGTGGCGCCGGCCTCGTAGGGCTCGGTGATGCGCCAGGCCTCGAGCGTCGGACGATCCGGATTGCGCCAGCGCTGGATATTCTCGATGCCCACGCCGCACATATTGACCATGTGCTCGGCCCAATCGGCGGCTCCGGCGGCCGTCGCATTGGCCTCGGCGTCGGGATTGTATTTCGGCATGAACTGGCTGCAATAGGCCTTGTTGAGCAAGGCCAGCTGCACGCCATAGACGCTGGCGGCATTGACCACGAAGAGGCCGTTTGGCTTGGTCCAGGAGATGGTGAATTCGGTCGGCGAAGCGACCGATACGGTGGGCAGCTCCCCTTCCACGGTCAGCCAGCCTGGCTTGGTGGGGAAGAGCTTTTCGTCGGGCAGCACATCCTGGATGAAGAAGGCGACGTCATCGGCGGTGAATGGACTGCCGTCGGACCATTTCATGCCTTCGCGCAGGGTGAAGGTGAAATCCTTGCTGTCGGCGCTGGCCGTGTAGCCGCTGGCAATATTGGGGACAACTTCGCCGGTCCAGTCGGCATCCCAGGCGATGAGCGGCTCGTAGCCGAAATGGGTGAAGAGCATGTTGCGGTCATTGCCGCCGACCATGCCACCGCGGAAGGTGCCGCCATAGCGGCCTACTTCACTGACCGGCACGATGACGCGCGGCTCGGCGCCGACGCGGTCGGCTACTGCCGGCAAGTCGCCGCTGGAGACCAGCGCGTCGAGTTCGGGGGCCTGGCTGTAGTTCTGCGCGAAGGCGGCGTGGCCGAGCGCAAGAATGGATATCCCCGCCAGAGCGGCAATCCTGAGATGCTTCAATGTTCCCTCCCATCAAGCTTTTAGCTGCAGCACCGCTGGGGTTATCCCCGTCATAGGTGATGGCGGCTGCAGTGTGGTATGACTGCATTAGCCTTGTCAATAATGAATCATACTTCTTTTCAACAGGCGCCTGAGCGAGGGCGTTGACAGGTCGAATGCGGCGGTGTTAGCTCAATGTAATCATACTAATTATGCGTGCAGGAGATGGATGTGACCCTCGACGAAATCAAGGCCAAGATCGGCTCGGGCCTATTGTCCTTTCCGGTGACGGACTTCGATGAAGCGGGCGAGTTCGACCGCGATTCCTATGCCGGGCGGTTGCAGTGGCTGTCTTCGTTCGACGCGTCGGGCCTGTTCGCGGCGGGCGGCACGGGGGAATTCTTCTCGATCGGCTATGACGAATATGACGACGTGATCCGCACGGCGGTGAGCAACAGCTCGGCCAATGTGCCGGTGCTGGCCGGAGTGGGCTATGGCACGCGCATGGCGGTGGACCTGGCGCGGCGCGCCGAGAAGGCCGGCGCAGCGGGCATATTGGTGTTGCCGCATTACCTGATGTTCGCCGAGCAGGAGGGCATCATCGCCCATATGAAGGCGATCTGCGACGCGGTGGGTATCGGCGTCATCTATTATGCGCGCGACAATTCGCGGCTGACGCCGGACTCGCTGGCGCGGCTGGCCGAGCTCTGCCCCAACCTGATCGGCTACAAGGACGGGATCGGCGACCTGCAGCTGATGGTGCAGGTGGCGAGCCGGATCGGCGACCGCATGGTGCATATCGGCGGGTTGCCGACGGCCGAAGTGTTTGCCCAGCCATATCTGGAAATGGGCGTCACCACCTATTCCTCGGCGGTGTTCAACTTCGTGCCGGAGCTGGCACTGCGCTTCTACCGGGCCATCCGCCAGCGCGATGGCGCGACGGTGCAGGCGCTGCTCAAGAGCTTCTACCTGCCGCTGATCGAGCTGCGCGACAAGAAGCGCGGCTATGCCGTGTCGATGATCAAGGCGGGCGCAGACATCGTGGGACGCCCCGCCGGCAAGGTGCGCAGCCCGCTGACCGAACTCAGCGCGAGCGAGCGTGAAACGCTGGCGCAGCTGATCGCCGCGCATAGCTAGAGCTTCCCTGGCACGGCCTCCCTGGTGCCAGAAAGCCCGGACCGCGAGGTCCGGGCTTTTGCTTTGGGGGGCGGGAAGCCGGACCGTCAGTCAACACCCTCCCCCTTGTGGGGAGGGATCAAGGGTGGGGGTGGTTTGGCCGTGATATGGCGGCTCCCATCACCCCCTCCTACCTCCCCCATCGAGGGGGAGGTTTCTCTCCACTCATGGGCAAAATCCCGCCCATGCACCGGGCGGCTCCTCCCTGAAGGGGTGAGGGAAGATTGTGCATGGGGCGCGATCAAACCCATGCACCGGGCGGTTCCTCCCCCTGAAGGGGGAGGAGAAGACTGGTGCGTGGGGGACATTGTGCAACAGCAAACCTCCTCAGCGCCCGTAGGGATCCCAGCCATTGGCGTGGAACAGGCCGATAATGTAGCCGAAGCTAAAGGCGAAGGCGGTTTCGAAGGGGGCTTCGCCGTCGATATCGGGGCAATGGTCGGGCATGATCATGCAGTCGACGCCGACTTCCTTGTAGAGGCGAAGGGCGGCGGCCATGTCCATGTCGCCGGCATCGGGGAATTCCTCGGTGAAGGAATAGCGACCACCCTTGATGTTGCGGAAGTGGACATTGAAGATCTTCTTGCGCTCTCCGAACCAGCGGATGATGTCGCCGATTTCCTCGCGCGGATTTTCGAGGCTTTCGGCAATGGTGCCCTGGCAGAAATTGAGGCCGTGATACGGGCTTTCGGCGATGGAGACGAAGTGCTTGAGGCCCTCGGCGCTGCCCAGCACGCGCTCCTCCATGCCGCGATAGCCGGGCGGGGTCAGCGGATCGTGCGGGTGGCAGGCGAGGCGCAGCTTATTGGCCTCGGCCACCGGCACGACGCGCTCGAGGAAATAGGTGATGCGCTCCCACATCTGCTCGGTGCTGACCTGGCCGGCGGCGGTCAATGTGTCGGAATCGGTCAGCTGGTCCTGCCGGAAGGTGGAGAGAACGGCGCCGCCGCGGCCGCGCTCGGAGGGGGTGCGGGGAATGCCCAGCAGGTTGAAATTGTATTTGGCGGCGCCAATGCCCATGGCGCTGAGATCCTCGATCAGGCGGCAGATGCCATCGATCTCGCGATCGCGTTCGGGCCCCTGCCCCAGCACGATGCCGGGTGACTGATGGTTCTTTTCGATGCCCGAGGATGGCAGCGGCAATTGCACCATGTCGAGGACGAGGCCCGCCGCATCGACGCGGTCGATATGGCGCCTGAGCACGTCGCGCGTCCAGGAATAGGGATTGCCGGGCGGATCGATGCAGACATGGACGATGCCGAGCTGGACCAGCTGCCGCAGATAGCGATCACCCACCTCTTCGAGTTTGCTGCCGCCGAGCTGGGTGCCCACATACATGGTCAGTTTCCTTGCCTGTTATGATTTCTCCAAAGTTGTATGAAAGATTTTGCCATGGTACAAGCGGCCATGCGATGCGGGGCAGCGAAATCGGCACGGTTACACCATCCGATGCTATCGCAGGATGATAAATCGGGCTAAGTCTGAACACATCTATGAACGCATAATGAATGGCCGAAACGACGCACATGGCAGACACTGCAGCACCACGCCTGACTGACCGAGTGAAGGACGGCCTCAACCGGATGATCGTGGATGCCGGCATGCGGCCGGGTGACAAGCTGCCGCCGGCCGACCAGCTCTGCCAGCAGTTTTCGGTGAGCCGCACGGTGGTGCGGGAGGCGATAGCGAGCCTCAAGGCCGAGGGGCGGCTGCGCTCGTTGCGCGGCAGCGGCGTCTATGTCAGCGAACCACCCAAGCCGGTGGGCGGCTCGATGTTCATGGAGGCGCCGCAGGATATCGGCGAGGTGCTGGATTTCATCGAATTCCGCATGAGCGTGGAAATCGAGGCGGCGGGACTGGCGGCGGAGCGGCGCACGGAAACCAACCTGCTGCGCATGGAGCAGGCGATGAGCCAGTTCGCGCGGCACCTGGAAGACAATACGCTGGCGACCGACGCCGATCGCAGCTTTCACCGCGCCATTGCCGACGCCACCAACAACAAGCGGTTTCGCCTGTTCGTGGATGAAATGGGCGAGCGGCTGATCCCGCGCCGGGCACTGGGCGCCAGCTTTACCGACGAGAAGGACAAGGCCGAGTTCCTGGAGAATATCCAGAGCGAACACCGGCGCATTTTCGAGGCCATTACCGACCGTCGCGCCGACGATGCGCGGGCGGCGATGCGCCAGCACCTGGAAGGCGGGCGCCGGCGCTATCGCGAATGGAGCCTGGCGCATGACGGGGCGTAGCGGGGGCCGATGACGCGGCCCGAGATCAGCTTTGTGGTGCGCGAGCGCTTTGGCGTGGGCGAGAGCCCGGTCTGGGACGCGGAGCGGCAGCGCCTGCTGTGGTGCGATATTCCCGCCGGGGTGATCCACGCGCTGGATGTGGCGAGCGGGGCGCGGCAGCGCTGGCACTTTGACGAGCCGGTGCCCAGCTTCGGGCTGGCGCAGGGTGGGCGGCTGGTGGTGGCTTTGCGCCGGGATGTGGTGCTGTTCGACCCCGAAACCGGCGCGCGCGAGCTGGTGGCCAGCGTCAGCCATGCCAAGCCCGAGATGCGGCTCAATGACGGCAAGGTGGGGCCGGACGGCGCCTTCTGGGTGGGCAGCATGGATGCGAGCCCGGACGGGGCGCCCGCGGCGAGGCTCTATCGCATCGGCGCTGATGGCACGGTGCGGGTGATCGCCGAGGGCCTCGCCATCTCCAACGGGCTGGCCTGGAATGCCGACGCGACACGGATTTACCATTCGGACTCGCGCGGCAGCATGTGGCTGGACTGCTGGGACTTCAACGCGACAACCGGCGCGGTCAGCAACCGGCGGCGCCTGCGCGACAATGACGAGGCCAATGGGCGACCCGATGGCGGCGCCTGCGACATGGCGGGCACCTATTGGTCGGCGGGGCCTTCGGCGAGCCGGATCAACCGGTTTTCGGCGGACGGGGACCTGCTGGGCTGGGTGGACGTGCCGCTGCGGCTGCCGACCATGCCATGCTTTGGCGGCGCGGATATGCGGACGGTCTATGTGACGAGTCTCGATTCCAAGGTGGAGGAAGACGGGCTGGATGGGGTTGTGCGTTTTCGGGTGGAGGTACCTGGCGTGCCGGTGGGGCGGTTTGGGCGGTAGAGGGCCGCGCGGCGCCCCGGCAAACCGTCCCGCTGCCGTACTGGATGCTGGCTGAAACTACCGAAGCTTCTCCCTAGCGTCGTGCGGCTTCAATTATCCGCCCGATACGCCGCTGCCTGCGTTGAAGTTGGCGAAACCCAAAATAGCCGACAACAACCCCCGCGAAGAAAGCCACAACGCATATCCAAAATAATAGGTCTCCTTGAAAGGCGTTAGGTGTCGTAACTAGGCGCTCAAGACCTAGCCAAAATGAGCCAGACACAAGAAAACCACCAGCAGAGAATTGTCCCAATTCCTCTTTGGAGGATTCGATGAAGTCCTCTAGGTCCTCTACCGCGACCCCCACCGTCGGCAAATCTCGGTTGAGATAGTTGGGGGTAACTTGAGCACCCTTAGCGGCGTTTTCTCTCCTGACGGGGCTGGGGCGGGAAGATACCGCAGCCCCAATTGCACTGCTGTTCTTGGTACTGGCGGCAACTGCTTCAGCAGCTCTAGACTTCAGCGGCGCCACTTGGGTTGCCCCCCGCGGATTCTGCCCTCTCTATTTGAGCCGTCAAAAGATCTCGCAAAGAAACCATGTCTGAATAACTTAAGTGTACCGCCGATCGAAACTCCGGAGCGTAACCTTCGTCGAAGAACTCTAGGAAAGCGACACGGAAACCACCCGATGTAGGGATACTGATGAAGCGGTTCACAGATACGGCAGGCCCTTCGTACGCGGCCTTCACGTCCTCAAGCGAAACCGGCACCGCTTTCAAGCCTGAATCGTTTCTTTCCGTTGCCATTCGGCGCCTCCAGCAGACAATGAATGAATACAATGGCACAGAAAATACTTCGACCCAGAGTCGGCTTCATGCGTTGTCCCCCGCGCTGATCACTGGATGCATTTACAACTCATGGCCGCCCCCAACTAACATGTCAGTTCTGGCGCCCGCTGCGGATTTCCAGTATTGGCGCTGCATCACGACCGGACGAGCGCCCAGCCATGCCCCTGCCCCGCCATATCGCTGTCATCGACATCGGCAAGACCAATGCCAAGGTGGTGTTGATCGACAGCACGACGCGCCAGCAGGTGGCGGCGCGAGGCACGCCGAATACGGTGCTGCGCGAGGGGCTTTATCCGCATGCGGATGTGGAGCGGCTGTGGGGGTTCATTCTCGAGAGCCTGAGGGCGCTGCAGGCCGAGCATGGGGTGGACGGCATTTCCATCACCACGCATGGGGCGACGGCGGCGCTGATGGCGGGCGAAGAGCTTGCCATGCCGGTGCTGGACTATGAGCATGACGGCCCCGAGGCGCGTGCGGCGGAGTATGGCGCGGCGCGGCCCGATTTTGCCGAGACATTGTCGCCGCGCCTGCCCAATGGCCTCAATCTGGGGGCACAGATTTTCTGGCAGGCCCAGGCGCATGCGGCGGCGTTTGCGCGGGTGACGGCCATTTTGACCTATCCGCAATATTGGGCCTGGCGGCTGACCGGGGTGATGGCGAGCGAGGTGACCTCGCTGGGCTGCCACACCGATCTCTGGGCGCCGGGGCGGGGGGATTTTTCCAGCATGGTCAGGGCGCAGGGCTGGGTGGAGACGTTTCCGCCGGTGCGTCCGGCGGCGTCGGTCCTCGGTTCTATCGTGCCCGCGGTGGCGACGGCGACGGGGCTTGGGGCCGAGACGCCGGTGACCTGCGGCATTCATGATTCCAATGCCTCGCTGTTGCCGCATCTGGGGGCGCATGCGACCCCGTTCAGCATCATTTCGACCGGCACCTGGACCATTGCCATGACGGTGGGCGGGGATACCGGGCAGCTGGACCCGGCACGGGACAGCCTGGCCAATGTCGACGCCCATGGACGGGCGGTGCCGACGGCGCGGTTCATGGGCGGGCGGGAGTTCGATGCGCTGGTGCCTGAAATTCGCACGCCGAGCGGGGCTGACATTGCGCGGGTGATCGAGAGGGATATCCGCGTGCAGCCGAGCTTCACGCCCGGCGTCGGCCCCTTTCCGCAGGCGGCGGGGCGCTGGACGGTTGACCCGGCGCAATTGACGGCCGAGGAGCGGACAGCGGCGGCCTCGCTCTATCTGGCTCTGCTGACGCGGGCGAGCCTCGAGCTGTGCGGACTGGGCCGGGAGATCATCATCGAGGGGCCGCTGGCGCGCAATGACCTGTTCGCGCAGGCGCTGGCGCGGCTGGCGGGGGTCAGGGTCAGCGCATCGGGCGATGCGACGGGGACGAGCCTGGGGGCCAGCATGCTGTTCGGGGCTGGCGAGGGCGTGGCGGCGGCGGGGACGGCGGTGTCGCCGCTCGATGTGCCGGGATTTGACGCCTATGCAGAGCGCTGGCGCGAGCAAATCGCCTAGCTGCCTTGCAGGCTGAACCGATGTGGACGCGGCCCGTTGACCCCATATGATGGGCAACAAGGAGTGTGGCATGGCGCGGCATAGGGTGGTTATCGTCGGCAGCGGCTTTGGCGGGCTATCGGCGGCGCAGGCACTGGCGGGGGCCGATGTCGATGTGACGCTGATCGACCGGCGCAACCACCACCTGTTCCAGCCCCTGCTCTACCAGGTGGCGACCGCCTCGCTCGGCACCTCGGAAATCGCCTGGCCGATCCGGCATATCCTGCGCAGGCGCAGCGAGGTGACGACGCTGTTGGCGACGGTGACGGGCGTGGATGTGGCCGGCAAGGCCGTGTTGTTGGAGGATGGCAGCCGGGTTGGCTATGACAGCCTGATCCTCGCCACGGGGGCGCGGCACGCCTATTTCGGGCATGACGACTGGGAGAAGTTCGCGCCCGGGCTCAAGACGCTGGAGGACGCAACGACGATCCGGCGCAAACTGCTGCTGGCCTTCGAGGCGGCGGAGCGCGAGCCGGACCCGGACAAGCGACAGGCGCTGCTGACCTTTGTCATCATCGGGGCGGGACCGACCGGGGTGGAGCTGGCCGGGGCCATCGTGGAACTGGCGCGGGTGACGCTGACGGGGGAATTCCGTCGCGCCGACCCTGGCAAGGCGCGGGTGGTGCTGATCGAGGCGGGCAACAAGGTGCTGGCCAATTTCCAGCCGGGGCTGTCGGACTACACGCTCAAGTCGCTGCGCGACCTGGGGGTCGAGGTGATCCTGGGCAAGCCGGTGACCACGATCGATGCCGACGGGCTGGTCTATGGCGACACGCGGCTCGATGCCGAATGCATCATCTGGGCAGCGGGGGTCGAGGCGTCGCCAGCGGCAAAATGGCTGGGGCTGGAGCCCGACCGGGCGGGCCGGGTCAAGGTTACGGCAGACCTGAGCGTGCCGGAGCATGGCGAGATTTTCGTCGTGGGCGATACGGCCAGTATCACCATGCCAGATGGCAAGCCGGTGCCCGGCGTGGGCGATGCGGCCAAGCAGGGCGGCAAGCATGCCGCGAGCGTCATCCGGGCGCGGCTGGCCGGGGACACGGCGCTCAAGCCGTTCCGCTACAAGCATGCGGGAGACCTGGCGACGATCGGCAAGCGGG
The DNA here is from genome assembly GCA_018828145.1 of Alphaproteobacteria bacterium. Taxonomy (GTDB): domain Bacteria; phylum Pseudomonadota; class Alphaproteobacteria; order Rhizobiales; family Devosiaceae; genus Devosia. Next base: position 27,211 of record JAHJWO010000014.1, read on the forward strand.
CGGCGGTGATCGATTTCGGCTGGATCCGGCTCAAGGGCTGGGTGGCGTGGTGGGTCTGGGGCATCGCCCATATCTACTTCCTGATCGACACGAAGAACCGGCTAGCCGTGGCGCTGAGCTGGCTGTGGATCTATCTCAGCGGCCAGCGCAGCGCCCGGCTGATCACCCAGGGCGAGGCCGAGGCCAAGGCGCCGATCAAGGAAGTGACGGAGGCGTAGCGGCGCGTCAGCGCTCCGCCACTTCGTCAACCGATGTCGCCGCCTTGTGCAGGTTGCGTTCGCGCAGCCAGATGTAGAGGCCGCTGCCGATGATGATGGCGGCGCCGAGGAAGAACCAGTTGTCGGGTGGCTGGTTGAAGATGACCCAGCTGGCCAGCGCCAGGTAGAGCAGCTGGAGATAGTTGAACGGGGCCAGAGTGGCCGGGGTGGCATAGCGGTGGGCCACCGAGATCAGCAGGTGGCCGCCTACGCCGGCTGCGCCGAGGGTGAAGAAGGCCACCCAGGAGATGGGTTGGGTGGGCCAGACCCAGTCGGTGAAGGCGATGGGCGTGATGACGAGGAGCGAGATGCCGCCGGCATAGATCTGCTGGGTCATGGCGCTGTCGACGCCGGCCAGCCTGCGGGTCAGGATGCCGAACAGGGCGCCGAAAAAGGCGGCGGCGAGGCTGAGCAGGGCCGCAGGGTGGAAGGCCTCGGTGCCGGGGCGGATGATGACCAGGATGCCGACAAAGCCTATGCCGATGGCCAGCCAGCGGCGCCAGCCGACATGTTCGCCCAGCAAGGGCCCCGAGAGAGCGCAGACCATCAGCGGCGAGGTGAACAGCAGCGCGCCGGTGACCGTCAGTGGCAGGTAGCGCATGGAGAGGAAATTGCCGGCGGTGGAGCCGAGCAGGCAAAGGCCACGGGCCAGCTCGAGCTTCCAGTTGCCGGTGGAGAAGAGGCTCCAGCCCTGGACGGGCAGCACCAGCAGCAGGAGCAGGGCCACATGCAGGCCATAGCGGGCAAACATGATCTCGGTGGTGGGCATGCCGGTGGTGGAGAGCCACTTGGCCGAGACGTCGAGGAAGATCAGCACCGACTGGGCCAGCAGCAGGATGAGGATGGCCTTGTTGGCATTGTGCTCGATGGCGGCGACGGGACGGGCCATCAGCGTTCCTCGGTTATGGGGCTGGCGGGCCTGGCCAGTGCGCGTTCGCGCAGCCAGATATAGAGGCCGCTGCCCATGACGATGGGGGCGCCGATGAAGAGCCAGATGTCGGGTGGCTGGTTGAAGACGAGCCAGCTTATCGTGGTGAAGAACAGGATCTGCACATAGGCAAAGGGCGCCAGGGCCGAGGCCGGCGCGAATCGATGGGCCACGGTGATGAACTGATGGCCCGAAAAGCCGATGACGCCGATCAGCGCCAGGACGGTCCAGTCGAGGGCATTGGTCGGCCACATCCAGGTGGCGATGGCAAAGGGCGCCAGAACGATGGTGGGCAGGGCCGCGCCATAGAATTGCTGCGTGCCGGCCGAATCCACACCGGCAAGGCGCCGGGTCAGCATGGCGTAGCAGGCATAGGACACCGCTCCGCCGAGTGACAGCAGGGTGGCCGGGTGGAAGACTTCCGTGCCGGGCCGGACGATGATGAGGACGCCGAACAGTCCGACGGCAATGGCGGTCCAGCGGCGCCAGCCGACCGTTTCGCGCAGGATGAAGACCGACAGGGCCGTGACGATCAGCGGCACGGTGAAGGTGATGGCGCCGGTGACGGTGAGCGGCAGATAGCGGACTGCCGTGAAGTTGCAGAGCGTCGAGCCGACCAGGGCGCCGGCACGCAGCAGTTCAAGGCCAGGGCTATTGGTGCGCAGCAGGCTCAGCCCCTTGCTGGGCAGGTTGATGGCCGCGGCCAGGCCCAGATGCACGGCATAGCGCACGAACATCACCTGCAGGGCGGGAATGCCGACCAGGCCCAGCCACTTGGCCGAGCCATCCAGACAGACGAAGAGAAAATAGGCCGCGAGCACCAGCCCGATGCCGAACAGGCGGCGCTCCTCGATGGGCGCGATGGGAGACGACATGGCAGGTCCGGATGGCGGCGCAGGAGGGAGACGCGGAGAACCTAGCGATGGAAGATGGCGGAGGTCATGTCAATGACCGAGCGGGCATTCTTGTATGGAAGTTGATGGATCGGTGACGGAGCCTCACCCGACCTCCCCCTGGTAGGGGGAGGAGGAGGCCGGGTGAATGGGGCGATATTGCCGGTGCCTACGCCTGGGCGTCCTAGAACGTCTCGCTGAGGTTGCGGACTTTGAGGGAGGTGATCAGCTCGGAGGCCGAGGGGGTGGCGCCGTGGCGGGGGGTGAAGGTGAGGTCGGTTGTGCGGCCCGGCAGGAGGGTCACGGCATTGTCGGAGAAATAGCCGGGCGCATCGACGGTGGCGGTGACGAAGAGGGCCGGCTGGTCGCTGGTGAGGCTCAGGACCAGCTGACCATCGACATCGGACCAGGCGGCCCGGACCTTGGGCTGAACCAGTTCATAGGCCTTGTAGGGCTTGGGGAAATAGTCGTTTTCGCCCAGCAGGTTACCCTTGGCATCTCGCCAGGAGAAGAACAGAAACTCGTCGGCAGCCAGATCATCGAAGGGCAGTGTTGCGACGGTGATCGCGGCGTCCGGCCCAATGGCGGTATTGCCGGAAAAGACCACACGTTCGCCCCCGGCTATCTTCACGGCCTTGATTTCGAGCGCGATGCTGACCGGGCCGGCGGTGTCGTTGATACCGCGAAAAACGATGCTGGTCGGCGGGGCATTCTCAACCGGGGTGCCACGCGAATTGGTGGCGACATCGTTATGCACCGGCACGGCGACGACGTTGACCGGCAGGAAGAAGCGCTTGGCCATGTATTGCAGCAGCTTCCACTGCCCGCCGTAGTCGAGGCTCGACCAGGAGGCCACCGGCCAGATGTCGTTGATCTGCCAGAACAGGGTGCCCATGCAGCGCGGCTTGGTGGAGCGCCAGTATTCGATGGCGGTCTTGATGGCGAGGCCCTGCTGGATCTGGCTGAGGAAGACCATCTGATCGAAATCGCGCGGGAAGCGGAAATAGCGCGTCATGGTCTCAAGGATGCGCGCATTGCCGCCGGCATTGCGCTGGTGGTTTTCCATGACCGGCGAGGACGGATTGCGGTCCTTGGGTTCGGCGAAGGTCTCGATGACATTCATCGAGGTGAAGGACTGGAAGCCGAATTCGGAGGCAAAGCGCGGATTGACCGTGCGATAGGCCTCGAAGGGCTTGGCCGAATGCCAGACGTCCCAATAGTGCGTGTCGCCACGCGTATCGGCATGCCAGCCGTCGGAGAAATCGAGATAGCCCATGGATGGCGAGGACGGCCAGAAGCGGCGGGCCGGATCCTCGTCCTCGACGATATTGCCGAGCATGTTGTTGAGGCGATCGTAGTTGGCGACATAGCGCTCGGGCGAGGCCTTGGTCTCGGGATACCAGTGCAGCGAACCGATGACTTCATTGTCGCCGCACCAGAGCGCGATCGAGGCGTGATGGCTGAGGCGGCGCACCTGCTGGGTGATCTCGGTGCGGACATTGTCGAGGAAGGGACGATCGGACGGATAGCTCATGCAGGCGAACATGAAATCGTGCCAGATCAGGATGCCGAGCTCGTCGCACATTTCGTAGAAATAGTCGGGCTCATATTGGCCGCCACCCCAGATGCGCAGCATGTTCATGTTGGCGGCCTTGGCGCTTTCGAGCAGGTCGCGGATGACGGCGGGAGTGATGCGGGACGGAATGGCGTCGGCGGGAATCCAGTTGGCGCCGAGCATGGAGATGTCGCGGCCGTTGATGCGGCACTTGAAGGAGTGGTCGATCTCGTCCTTCTCGACGATCCATTCGAGCTTGCGCAGGCCGATCTGGCGGGTGGTCTTCTCGCCCTCGAGGTTGGTGACCAGCTCGTAGAGCGGCTGCTCGCCCTGCCCTGCCGGCCACCAAAGGCGTGGATTGCGGATGGTGACATTGTGGGTGAAGACGTTCTCACCCTTGTTGACCACCAGCTTGTCGGCGATCACCTGCCCGTCGATGGTGTGTTCAAGTTCCACTTCACCGTGAGCAAAGGCAAAAACGCGAGTCTTCAGAGTCAGTTCGACCGAATTGCTGCCATGGGCCTGATCGACCTGGACACTCTCCTGACGCGCCAGCCGCGACTTGCGCAGGCTCATGGTGCCATAGACACCGATGGGCATGATGCAGATGCCCCAATCCCAACCCGCATGGCACGCGGCCTTGCGGATGAAGTTCATGTGGATGCCCTTCAACCCGTTGGTCTGGTAGTTCTTGGTGAAGGGGATCGGGAAGGGATGGGCGTCCGCGCGCGCCTTGGCGACGTCGGGGGCAATGTCGAATTCGATGCGCAGCGTGTTGTCGCCCGCGCGCACCTTGCCGGTCACGTCGATGTCGTTGCGGCTGAAGCTGTTCTGCGTTTTGGCGATGACCTCGCCATTGAGCAGGATGGTGGCGATGCAATCGACCTCGGCCAGGGTGAGGGTCAGATAGCCATCGATATCGGCTGGCGTGGCGGTGAAGCGGCGCTCGACGGACCAGGCGGTCTCGTTGACCCACATCACCGTCTTTTCATTCTCGCCGAAATAGGGATCGGGAATGCGGTTTTCCGCCAGAAGGGCGGTGTGCACGTCGCCCGGCAACTGGATCGGCGCGGTGATATCATTGCTCGGAGACGACAGGGTGAAAGTGCCCTGCAAATCGAGGGCGGAATAGGTGGCTGGCATGGCCATGGTCGTCTCCTGAAGGCATTTTGCGGCGGCGCCAGCGCGCATTTGGCTGGTCCTGATCGCCCGCTGCAATCGATTGCAGCAGCCTTCTAGCCGGACTCGCGGAGTGTTCCAATGGGCTCGAACGCAGATTTTGCGGCAATTGCATCGTTGCCACGGCCGATTTCAGCAGAATTGTTGCAGGTCGGACGGTTCTGTTTACGTGTCTATTAGGGTTTGTGCGGGTAGTTTCGGCCGATACGAGGAGGCCAGAAGGCCAATGTCGGCTCTGATGACCATAAAGCGGTTCTTTGCCGTTCCGGATGATCCCGATCTGGTTCAGGCGCAGGCGCGCGCCTTCAGTCGCCAGGTGCCGTTGATGTACGGCATCCTGCTGGTCAACTCACTGGTGCTTGCCGCCACCCATACCGAGGCCCCCGAACTGCTGCGACTGGTTGTGCCGGGCCTGTTGGCGCTGGTCTGCTTTATCCGCATCACCATGTGGCTGCGCACGCGGGGCCGCCCCATATCGCACGAAAAGGCACGGCGCCTCCTGGTCAGCGCGGTGCTGGTCGCCGGCATTCTCGGGATCGGGTTTTCCTGGTGGGCGCTGAGCCTTTATCCCTATGGCAATGCCTACCAGCAGTCCCATGTCGCCTTCTATATGGGCCTGACCAGCATATGCTGCGTGTTCTGCCTGATGCATCTGCGCGCAGCGGCCACCATGGTGGCGCTGTGCGTCATCGTGCCCTTTACTGCCTTTTTCGTGATGAGCGGCAATCCGGTGTTCGGGGCCCTGGCGTTCAACTTCGTGCTGGTCGTCGCCGGGCTGATGTCGATCCTGTTCGGCAATTACCAGGACTTCGGCGCACTGGTGGCCTCGCGCGCCGCGATCGAGCGCAAGCAGAGCGAGACGCAGCGGCTGTCGGACGAAAACAACCGGCTGGCCAATATGGACAGCCTGACCGGCTTGCCCAACCGCCGCTCCTTTGACCGCCAGCTCAGCGAGACGCTCGCGGCCGCGCAGGCCGCCGGCAGCACGATCGCTGTCGCCCGGCTCGATCTCGACAGCTTCAAGGCGATCAACGAGACCTTCGGGCAGATCACCGGCGATCGCGTGCTGATTGAGTCCGCCAGGCGCCTCATGGCGCTGCGCAAGGCCGACACATTCGTGGCCCGGCTCAGCGCCGACAATTTCGCACTGATCATGCAGGGCGACCTGCACGAGGCCGGCCTGCGCACGCGCGGGGAAGTGTTGAGCAATGCAATGCGGCTCAGCTTCGACCTGCCCAATGCCATCATCCACCTGTCGGCCTCGGTGGGCTTTGCCACGTCACGCCCGGGCGACAGCGCCGATACGCTCTATGACCGGGCCGACTACGCCACCTCCATCGCCAAGCGCGAAGCGCGCGGCGCGGCCGTCATCTTCTCGGAGCGGCACGCCAAGGAAATCAGCAAGGTCCGGACACTCGAACACGCGCTGCGGACAGCCAACCTGGACGAGGAAATCCATATCCTGTTCCAGCCGCAGTTCGACATCGCGCTCAACCGGACCACGGGCTACGAAGTGCTGGCCCGCTGGCGCAGCCCGACGCTGGGCGATGTTTCGCCGGCCGAATTCATTCCGATGGCCGAGCGCATCGGCGTGATCTCGCGGATTACCCAGACCGTGCTGCGCAAGGCGCTGGCCGCTTCGGCGCGGCTGCCCAATTCGCTACGGCTGTCGGTGAACCTCTCGGCGCATGACCTGGCGTCCTTCACGGCCATCGGCGCCATTGTCTCGATGGTGACGCGGGCCGGCGCACCCTGCCGGATCGACTTCGAAATCACCGAGACCGCAGTGATGCGGGACATGGAGCAGGCCAACCAGGCGCTGCTGTCCCTGCTGGCGCTGGGGTCGCGCATTGCGCTGGACGATTTCGGCACCGGCCATTCGAGCCTCACCCATGTGCAGAAGCTGCCGCTGGACCGGATCAAGGTGGACCGCAGCTTTGTGGCCGAAGTGACCAGCGACCCCACCAGCCGGGCCATCATCAAGACCACGGTCGACCTGTGCCGGAACCTGGGGATTTCCTGCGTGTTTGAGGGCATCGAGACCGAGCAGCAGCTCGACGCCCTGCTCGGGCTGGGCGGCACGGTGATGCAGGGCTACCTGTTCGGCAGGCCGATGACCGAGGACATGGTGATCGAGCAGCTGTCGAGCGAGCGCAAGGGCTGGCAGGCCCACCGCAACCAGATCTTCGGCGCCGCAAGCTAGCCAGCACTGGCTGCAACGCCATCGTGGACCCGCGGGTCGCGCGGCAGTATCATCCTGATCGATACGTCCAACCGCCCCGGCGGGCGGCAGGTTTTTCTCGACTTCAATAACCAGGTGATCCGGCGGCGCAGGCCCCGGCCGCACCCGGCCAGATGTGGCAAGCCAAGGGAGGCAAGGATGCCAAGATACATATTCGCCTATCACGGCGGCAGCATGCCCGAGACCGAGGAGGAAGGAGCCAAGGTCATGGCGGCCTGGACGGACTGGTATGCGGCCATGGGCGGCCAATTGGCCGATGGCGGGGCAGCGGCCGGCCGGTCGATGACGGTGCATAGCGATGGCAGCGTCAGCAATGACGGCGGGGCCAATCCGTTCAGCGGCTATACGGTGGTGACTGCCGACAGCCATGACGCGGCCAATGCCATCGCCAAGGGCTGCCCGATCCTGGCAGCGGGCGGGAGCGTGGAAGTCTGCGAGCTGATCGAGATGTAGCGTGCTGCGCCCGGCGCGAGGCCGGGCGCAGACTTGTCATTGGGCGATTTCAGGACGCCTCCAGGTCGAGGAAACCGCCGGACTGGCGTTCCCACAGCTGCGCATAGTGCCCGCCGGAGGCCAGCAGCTGGGCATGGGTGCCCTCCTCCACGATCTGGCCCTGCTCCAGCACGACGAGGCGGTCCATGGCCGCGATGGTTGAGAGTCGGTGGGCAATGGCGATCACCGTCTTGCCCTGCATCAGCGTGGTGAGCTGCTCCTGGATGGCCGCCTCGACTTCGGAATCGAGGGCGGAGGTGGCTTCGTCGAGCACGAGGATGGGCGCGTTCTTGAGCAGGACGCGGGCAATGGCGACGCGCTGGCGCTGGCCGCCGGAGAGCTTGACGCCGCGTTCGCCGACATGGGCGTCGTAGCCACGATTGCCCTTGGGATCGACCAGGCCCATGATGACGTCATGGATCCTGGCCTGCTCGGCGGCCCGCATCATTTCCTCATCGGTCGCATTCTGGCGGCCATATTTGAGGTTTTCGCGGACCGAGCGATGCAGCAGTGAGGTGTCCTGGCTGACAAGGCCAATGGCGGCGCGGACGCTTTCCTGCGTCACGTTCCGCACATCCTGCCCATCGATGCGGATCGCCCCGTCCTGCACGTCGAACATGCGCAAAGCGAGGTTGACCAGGGTCGACTTGCCCGAGCCGGACCGTCCGACGAGGCCGATCTTCTCGCCCGGCGCCACGGTGAGGTTGAAGGCATCGATGACCGAGCCCTCCTTGCCGCGCCAGTAGTTGAAGCTGACATTGTCGTAGGTCAGCTCGCCTCTGGTGACGGCCAGCGCCTTGGCCTCGGGCGCATCGAGCATGGTCAGCGGCTGGGCGATGGTCTCCATGGAATCGCGGATATTGCCGATCTGGCGGAAGATGCTGGAGCCGATTTCGAGGATCCAGCCGCTCATGTTCATGATCTGCAGCGCGAAGGGGATGGCGGTGGCGACCGCGGCCGCGGTCAGCGCGCCCTCGTTCCAGCCGGTCAGCGCCAGCCAGGTGACCGAGACCACGAGGCCCGCATTGAGCAGGAAGAGGGTCGACCACATATAGGTGAACACCCGCATCAGCTTGCGGAAGCTGATGGCGTGGTCATCGATGGAATCGGCCACGTAGCGGTCCTCGTGCCCGCCGGTGGAGAAGGTCTTGAGCGTCTGGATATTGGTGTAGCTGTCCACGATCCGGCCAGTCATCACCGACTTGCTCTCCGAGAGCTCCTCCGAATAGCGGGCGATGAGCGGCATGGTGATGGAGAACAGCACCGCATAGAGCAGCAGCCAGACCCCGATGGGCACCAGCAGGACCGGATCGAGCTGGGCCAGCACGATGATGGCGACCACGACGAAGACCAGGGCATACCAGGCAGCGTCGATGGTGAGGTTCACCCCGATCTCGATGGCTTCGCCGGCCTGGATGATCTTGTTGGCGACGCGGCCGGCAAAGTCGTTCTGGAAGAAGGTCCAGCTCTGGCGGATGACATGCCAGTGGCTCTGCCAGCGGACCAGGTCCACCAGGTTGGGCACGATGGCGTGGTTGCGGATCAGCGTATCGAGCAGGAAGGTGAGCGGGCGTACCAGAACGACGACGACGATCATCCAGAGAAAGGTCTGGCCGTGCAGGTCGAAGATGTCGCCGGGATTGGTGGTAGCCAGCATGCCGACGATGAGGCCGACAAAGACCGGCATCAGCGCATCGGCAATGGAGCCGATCGACACAAGCAGGATGCGGATGATGAAGGCGGCGCGGAACTGGGCGATGAAGTAGCCGACGAATGGCCGGAGGCCCATGGGCGGCTGCCGGTTTTCGGCAAGCGCGGTGGGCGAATAGAGATGGTCGAAATAGGAAATGACGCGGTTGAACATTTTGAGCTCATTTTTGAGCCGCGCCTGACGGAGGGTTCTGGTCCCAGGTCAGGTTCGGTGACGATCGGAGGGTTTGGACTTGCGGCGCGTACCGGGGTTCGGGTTGCCGTTGGCTCGGATCGTGATGATGTCACCCATCTGGGTTCTCCTTTGATTGGTTGGGTCTGCGTTCTTCCTTCTCCCCTTGAGGGAGAAGGTGCCCGAAGGGCGGATGAGGGGTGCTGCGCCTTCCCCCGACATTGAAGCATGGGGTGGCGCAGCACCCCTCACCCTGTCATTTTCTGCTGAACGCAGAAAATGTCGTCCCTCTCCCTCAAGGGGAGAGGGTAGAAAGAGCTTACTGCGCCGCCTCTTCGGGCTGGTCGGCGTCGATGAAGCCGCCGGACTGGCGGTGCCAGAGCTGGCTGTAGATGCCGCCACTGTCGACGAGCTGGGCATGGGGGCCGGTTTCGACGACGCGGCCTTTGTCCAGCACCACCAGCCGGTCCATCATGGCGATGGTGGAGAGGCGGTGGGCGATGGCGATGACGGTCTTGCCCTTCATCAGCAGCTGCAGCTGGCCCTGGATGGCGGCCTCGACCTCGGAATCGAGGGCCGACGTGGCTTCGTCCAGCACCAGGATGGGCGCGTTCTTGAGCAGGACGCGGGCAATGGCGATGCGCTGGCGCTGGCCGCCGGACAGCTTGACGCCGCGTTCGCCGACATGGGCATCGAAGCCCTTGCGGCCCTTGGCGTCGCTCAGCCCGGCGATGAAGTCCGTTGCCTCCGCCAGATCGGCCGCCTCGCGCATCATCGCCTCGGTCGCGTCGGGGCGGCCATAGAGGATGTTGTCGCGCACCGAACGATGCAGCAGCGAAGTATCCTGCGTGACGACGCCGATATTGGCGCGCAGGCTATCCTGGGTGACCTGGGCGATGTCGTGCCCGTCGATCAGGATCTTGCCATCGGCACGGTCGTAGAAGCGCAGCAGCAGATTGACGATGGTCGACTTGCCGGCGCCGGAGCGGCCGACGAGGCCGATCTTCTCGCCGGGACGGATATGCAGGTTGAGATTGTCGATCACCCCGGCAGTCTTGCCGTAGTGGAAGGAGACATTCTCGAACTTGATGTCGCCCTTGACCTCGGGCAGCGCCTTGGCCCCGGGCGCGTCGGAGACGACGCGGGAAACCGAGAGCGAGGAGATGCCGTCGCGCACGGTGCCGATATTCTCGAACAGCGAGGACATTTCCCACATGACCCACTGGCTCATGCCCTGGAAGCGCATGACGAGGCCGAGCGAGACGGCCAGCGCGCCGGGCGTCATCAACTCATTGAGCCAGAGCCAGATGCCGGTGGCGGCCACGGCGAAGAGCAGCAGGGCATTGGACCACAGCACCGAGACGTTCAGCACGCTGAACAGGCGCATCTGCCGGTAGGCGGTGTCGAGGAACTGGTCCATCGCCTCCTTGGCGTATTTCTCCTCGCGGTTGGAATGGGAGAACAGCTTGACGGTGGCGATATTGGTGTAGCTGTCGACGATGCGGCCGGTCATCAGCGAGCGGGCATCGGCCTGCGCCTCGGAAATCTTGCCCAGGCGCGGGATGAAATAGACCATCATCGACACATAGGCGACGAGCCAGACGAGGAACGGGATGGCCAGGCGCCAGTCGGCCGAGGCCGCAAGGATCACGGCGCCGGTGAAGTACACGACGACATAGACCAGCATGTCGAGCAGCTTCATGACCACTTCGCGCACGGCGAGCGAGGTCTGCATCAGCTTGGCGCCGATGCGGCCGGCGAACTCATCCTGGAAATAGCTCATCGACTGACGGATGAGGTAGCGATGGCTCATCCAGCGGATGCGCTGGGGGAAGTTGCCCAGCAGCGTCTGGTGCATGGTGAGCGTGGAGAGCAGCGCAAAGGCGGGCACGACAAAGACCACCATGGCGCCCATGAGCGCCAGCTTCCAGCCATCAGTGGCAAGGAAGGTCTCGCGGTCGGCATCGGCCAGCCAGTTGACTACGTCGCCGATGAAACCGAAGACGACGATTTCGCCCACTGCCACGGCGGCCGCGGCAAAGGCCATCAGCGCCAGCCACTTCTTGGCACCCTGCGAATAGTGCAGGCAGAAGGCCAGCAGGCCCTTGGGGGGCTCTACCGGATCGCCAGCGGGATAGGGATCAAGACGTCGTTCGAACCAACGCAGCATAGAAGGTCACCTAGATGTGCCTGGAGAGCATCGCGCAGACGGCGTCCCGCGTTCCAATTCCGATGGAACAAGGACGAACGGGTCGATGCGATGCCGACCGGGAATATTGGATACCGCGCTCGATACGCCCTCAATTGACGCAGAGGAGCAGCGTGTGCAACCGAAGAAAGCCCCCTCCCCAATGCCGTCCCAATTGGCGTAGAAGAGTGGACCGGAGCGGTCGCAGGCCGATCAGGATACACGAATGCGTCGCGTTTGCTGTTGCGGCGGCGCCACAGTCAATTTCAGACCGACGATTATTTGACGGACAGGTTCATGCGCACCGAAACCGAGCATACCATCTACCTCAAGGACTATACGCCGAGCCCCTACCGGATCGTGTCGGTGGCGCTGGATTTCCGCATCCTGGCGGAGCAGACGCGGGTGCAGGCGCAGCTGACGGTGGAGCCGCGCGAGACGACCGCGCCGGGCACGCCGCTGGTGCTGGACGGGGATGAACTGAACCTCACCTCGATCGCCATTGACGGGCTGCCGCTGGTGCTGTCGGCCTATGCGGCCGATGCCAATGGGCTGACCATCATCGAGCCACCGCTGCGCCGCTTCGTGCTGGAAACCGAGGTCATGCTGCAGCCCGAGGGCAATACCAAGCTGATGGGGCTCTACCGTTCGAGCGGCACCTGGTGCACGCAATGCGAGCCCGAAGGCTTCCGGCGCATCACCTATTATCTCGACCGGCCGGACAACCTGGCCGTCTTCAAGGTGCGCATGACTGCACCATTGGACCTGGCCCCGGTGCTGCTGGCAAATGGCAATCTGGTCGACAAGGGCGATGCCGGCGACGGCATGCACTACGCCGTGTGGGAAGACCCCTTCCCCAAGCCGGCCTATCTCTTCGCGCTGGTGGCCGGCGACCTCGGCTCGATCTCCGACAGTTTCACAACCGCCTCGGGCCGCAAGGTGGAGCTGGGCATCTATTGCACCCATGGCAAGGAAGAGCAGTGCCTGTGGGCCATGGACAGCCTCAAGCGCTCCATGGCCTGGGACGAGCGCCGCTTCGGCCGCGAATATGACCTCGACATCTTCAACATCGTCGCCGTCTCCGATTTCAACTTCGGCGCGATGGAGAACAAGGGCCTCAACATCTTCAACGACAAGCTGGTCTTCGCCAAGCCGGACACGGCCACCGATGGCGACTATGACGGCATAGAGCGCGTCATCGCGCATGAATATTTCCACAATTGGACTGGCAACAGAATCACTTGCCGGGACTGGTTCCAGCTCTGTCTCAAGGAAGGCCTGACGGTCTATCGCGACCAGGAGTTCACCTCGGACGAGCGCTCGAGAGCGGTCAAGCGCATCTCCGACGTGGCCATGCTGCGCCGCGCGCAGTTTCCCGAGGATGGCGGCCCGCTGGCGCATCCGCCGCGGCCGGACCAGTATCGCGAGATCAACAACTTCTACACGACCACGGTCTACGAGAAGGGCGCCGAGATCGTGCGCATGCTGGCAACGCTGCTGGGCGAGGCCGGCTTCCGCAAGGGCATGGATCTCTATTTCGAGCGCCATGACGGCGAGGCCACGACGATCGAGGCGTTCCTTGCCGCCTTCGCGGATGCCAATGGCGTCAATCTCGACCAGTTCAAGACCTGGTACCTGCAGGCCGGCACGCCGCGGCTGAGCGTCGATGAAAGCTACGACGCAGCGGCGCAGACCTATACGCTCAAACTGAAGCAGGAGACGCCGCCGACGCCGGGCCAGCCGAGCAAGGAGGCGCTGGTGGTGCCGATCAAGTTCGGCCTGCTCGGCCCCAATGGCAGCCCGATGGGCTGGAGCGGGGTCAGCGGCGCCGAAGTGCGGGACGACATGATCGTGCTCGACGGCCCGAGTGCCGAAGTCACCTTCACCGGCATTGCCAACCGGCCGGTGCCATCGCTGCTGCGCGGCTTTTCCGCGCCGGTAATCCTCGAGAGCAGGGCGAGCCAGGCCGACCAGCTGTTCCTGGCGCGGCATGACAGCGACCCGTTCAACCGCTGGCAGGCGCTGCAGGATGTCGGCATGGACCTGGCGGTGGCCGCGGTCGGTGGCACGGCCTGGAGCCAGGAGTCGATCACGGCATTGAGCCAGGCCATGGCCGATACGCTGGCCAGTACGGAGCTGGACGATGCCTTCAAGGCATTGGCGCTGGCCCTGCCTGACGAGTCGCTGATCGGCCGGACCATTGGCAAGGATATCGATCCATCGGCCATTCACGCGGTGCGGGACCAGCTGCTCAAGGCGGTGTTCGAGCCGCTGGCCATGGAATTGCTGGCGGCCTATCGCGCCCTGACCAGCGCCGCGCCCTATGCGCCCGACCCCGCCAGCACCGGACGGCGGGCATTGCGCAACCGGCTGCTGAGCCTGCTGGTCGCGAGCGAAGCGGCGGGGTCTTCCGGGCTGGCGGCGCAGCAATATGCGCAGGCGAGCAACATGACCGACCGGCTGGCCGCGCTGGCGGCATCGGCATCGGCGGGCACGGCGGAGGCCCCGGCCATGCTGGCGGATTTCCGCACCCGGTTCGGCGCCGATCCGCTGGTGCTGGACAAGTGGCTGACCGTGACCGCCGCGGCGCCGCGGGATGGGGTTATCGAGGATATGAAGGGCATCCTGGACGATCCCGGCTTCCCCAAGACCAATCCCAACCGGCTGCGCGCGCTGGTGGGCACATTTGCCATGAGCAACCCGACGCAGTTTGCGCGGGCCGATGGCGCCGGCTTCCGCTTCGTCGCCGATTTCGTCGCCGAGGTGGACAAGATCAACCCCCAGGTGGCTGCCCGCGTGCTGACCGGTTTCCGCATCTGGCCCATGCTGGAAAGCGGCCGCCGCGATGCCGCCAAGGCGGCGCTGACGGGGTTGCAGAACAGCGGCACGCTGAGCCGGAATACGGGCGATATCCTGTCGCGCATGCTGGCGGGGTAGCGTCGGCTGCACCTGAGCAAACCGGCAGAGTCTCAGTCGACACCCTCCCCCTTGTGGGGAGGGACCAGGGTTTGGCCCCGATATCCGGGCTCTCGCACCCGCTCCCAACCTCCACCATCAAGGGGGAGGTGCCGTTCGGTCGGTGTGACTGCGTCCTGCCCCTCTCGGCCAAACGCCCGCCACCGTTGGAAGAATTTTTCTTCACCCGCTAAGTGATTCTGCCGACTCGTGATTTTGTCGGAACGGGGCTCGCGCCCGCATGGGCGGGGCTGGACACCGGAGTCCGGCTGATTCATTGTTCGTTAAGGGCAAATCGGGCGGGTCCAAAACCCACAAAATCGGGAGAATACCATGCGGTCGGCGGAGGCATCCGGCGCCAGCGTTACCGGATTCGGCGCGGGCAAAGGCAAGGCAGATACGCACCGTCGGGATGACAGTGGCCTGGCACAGGTCGCCCATCCGTGTCGCCCCGGCGTGTCGCCCATTACCATTGCCGTAGCCCTGACCGCGCTGCTCTGCGCCACGCTGTTCGTGATCTATGACACGGCCCGCACCTTTGACGATGCCCGGCGCGAACTTGCCGTCATCGGCACGGCGCTGGCATCGGAAATTGCCGAACTCTCGCCCGTTGAGGCTGGCGCCGTGCTCGCCGCATCGCGCCGCCGCTTCGGGACCGTCACGCGTGCCAGCCTGCTGGGCCCTGACGCCGCCGCGCCGGCACCGCTGATGGCAAGCCTGATCGTTCCGGCCGAGCCGCATGGCGTGCTGGCCCTCGAAACCGAGCAGAGCCAGGCCTGGACGGGCGTAATGCAGCGCGGCGGCGCGGTCTTTGCGCTGGCGGGGCTGATGACGCTGCTGGCGTCGCGCCGGCGCCGCGACATGCCCGACCTGATGCAGCGGCACAATTTCAGCACGCTGGCCTCGGCCATTCCGCTGGGTGTCGCCTGCTGGACCAAGGCGGGCAAGCTGATCGTCTGCAACGAACAATATCGCAACCGGCTGCAGCTGGGCCAGGGCAGCATGACCTACCAGGACGCGGTGAAACGGCTCAGCATGGGCGGCTATATCAAGCTGATCAACGACGATGACGGCAGCCGGGTGCTGGAGCTGCATCGCGAGGACGGCTCGTGCCTGCTGATCGACGAGCGACCGCTGGGCCATGGCGCCTTCATGACGCTGGTCAGCGACGTCACAGAGGCACGCCGCGCCGATACGATGCTGCATGCCATCCGCCAGGAACAGCACCTGCTGGCCCGGCGCTATCACGAGGAAAAGCTCAAGGCGGAGGCCGCGAGCCGGTCCAAGACCAATTTCCTGGCCCATCTCAGCCACGACATCCGCACCCCGCTCAACCACATTATCGGCTTTGCCGAACTGATGCGGCACCAGACCTATGGGCCGCTGGGCGATGCGCGCTATGCCGACTACGTGCAGTCGATCAAGACTTCGGGCGAGCATCTGCTGGCATCCTTCGCGACCATCCTCGACCTGGCGGAGCTGGAAAGCGGGCAGAAGTCGCTGCGCAGCGAGCCGGTGGCGGTGGACGAAGTGCTCGACAGCGTGCTGGAGCGCTTCCGGGCGCAGGCGACCCGGGCGGGGCTGACATTCGTGCTGGACGCACCCTGCGGCGCCGTGGTGCTGGGCGACAGGCTGGGTCTGGTGCGCATGGTGGGCAATATCGTGGAGAATGCGCTGCGCTTCACCCCCGGCGGCGGGCGCATCACGCTGGCGGCCTTTGCGGCGCGCGATGGCGTGGTGATCGAAGTCACCGATACGGGCATCGGCATGGACGAGGAACGCCTCGCCAGCCTGTCGCAACCCTTCGCGCTGGGCGACGCGACCTTTACCCGCGAGGGCGTCGGGCCGGGGCTGGGCATTTCCATCTCCCGCGCCATTGCCGAACTCAGCGGCGGACATCTGGCCATCGATTCCAGCCCGACGCTGGGAACCACCGTGGCCATATCCCTGCCGCTGGGCGCGGAAAGCGTACGGGTCGCGGCTTAGCCCTTCACCTAGGGAGCTAGAGCCCCCTCGCCTTCTCGTACCATTTCGCCGCGGCGGAGCTGACTTCGCTGCGCATCTGGACCAGGTCCAGTTCGAGCCGGGTGAAATCGGGATAGTGCGTCAGGCCGGCGAGCAATTCCTTGAAGGCGGAGGTCCAGGCCTCGTCCTTGAAGGGGCTGATCAGCGCCGAGCTCATCACCTGCAGCACGGTGGAATAGGTTTCGTGGATTTCGGCCAACCTTGCGCCCTCGGGCACGAGGCCGGTCTCGCCCAGCCGGGCGAGGACGCGGGTGGTCAAAGCCTGCGGCAGGCCGATGGTGGCGCCGGCGACCAGCTGGGCCGACTGGGCCATGAATTCGAGATCGACCAGACCGCCCTCGGCGAGCTTGAGATCGAAGGGGTGGCGCGCCGGGCGCTCCTTGGCCATCAGGGCGCGCATGGAGACGACGTCGTCGATGGTCTTGGCGACATCGCGCGTGCGCGACATGACTTCGGCAATGGCCGCATCGACCTCGTAGCCAAAGCCGGCATCGGCGGCGATTACGCGGGCCCGGCTCAGCGCCAGATGTTCCCAGGTCCAGGCATTGTCGCGGTGATAGGCGCGGAAGCCCGTCAGGCTGGTCGCCAGCGGGCCGGCATTGCCCGAGGGGCGCAGCCGCATGTCGGCCTCGTAAAGCACGCCCTCGGCAGTCGGTGAGGTGACGGCTGCCACCAGGCGCTGGGTGAGGCGGGTGTAGTAGTGATTGGTGCTCAACGGCTTGTCGCCATCGGACTCAGTGTCGGGGGCGTCGTAGAGCAGGATGAAATCGAGGTCCGACGTCGCCGTCATTTCGCGGCTGGCCATCTTGCCGAAGGCCAGCAGGGCAACGCGCCCGCCGGCCAATTTGCCATGGCGGCGCTCGAATTCAGCGCTCACGCTGTCGAGCAGGCGATGCACCAGGGTTTCGGCGAGGGCTGTGAACTGCTCCCCTGCCCCGGTGGCGCTGACCGTGCCGGAGAGCAGGCCGGCGGCGACGAGGAATTTCTGCTCCTGCCCGATGATGCGGGCGCGGTCGATGATTTCCTCGTAGGAGCGGGAATCGGCGAGGAAGGCGTCCACCTTGGCGATGAGCACGTCGCGGTGGGTCACCTCATTGGCGAAGGCCGGATCGATCAGGCCATCCATGACATGGGCGCGGTGGATGACCGCTTCGGACATGCGCGGCGCCGAGGCCATGAGCTGGACCAGCAGCGTGCGCAGGCTGGCATGGCTGCGCAGCAGCGCAAAGAGCTGTACGCCGGTGGGCAGGCGCGACAGGAAATTGTCGAACTTGGCCATGGCCTCGTCGGCATTGCCGGCGGCGCCCAGAGTGGTCAGCAAGGCGGGCAGCAGCTCGGTGAGATGGGCGCGGGCGGCCGCGGCGCGGGTGGCGGGATAGCTGCCATAGTGCCACTTGCGCACCGTGGCGATGGCCTTGGAAGGGTCGGCGAAACCCATGGCGCTCAGAGTCTCCACCGTCCCGGGATCGTCGTCGCTGCCGGTAAAGACGAGATTGCCCTCGCCGCTGCCCAGCGTTTCGCCTTCGGTGAAGAGCTCGGAATAGTAACCGACCACCCGCTCGAGCGCGGCGCGATAGTCCGATTCAAATCGGCGCAGGTTGGGTTCACCCATCAGCCGGCCGATGACGGCGACATCCTCGGGCGCGGCGGGCATGACATGGGTCTGCTCGTCGCGCAGCATCTGCAGCCGGTTCTCGACGGCCCGCAGATACCAGTAGGTCTGGGTCAGCTCGGTTGCCGCCTTGGGAGTGATCCAGTTGGCATCGGCCAGAGCCGCCAGGGCGTGGGCGGTGGGCTTGACGCGCAGCGACTTGTCGCGGCCGCCGGCGATGAGCTGCTGGGTCTGGGTGAAGAACTCGATCTCGCGGATGCCGCCGCGGCCGAGCTTGACGTTGTGGCCCTCGACCCGGATATCGCCGACATTCTTGGAAATATTGATCTGCCGCTTCATGGCCTGGATATCGGCGATGGTGGCGAAGTCGAGATGCTTGCGCCAGACATAGGGCGCCAGTTCGCGCAGGAAGGCCTCGCCCACCCGCAGGTCGCCGGCGCAGGCGCGGGCCTTGATCCAGGCGGCGCGTTCCCAGTTCTGCCCGCGCACTTCATAATAGGCGAGCGCTGCCTCGAAGGAGAGCGCGACCGGGGTCGAGCCGGGGTCGGGACGCAGGCGCAGGTCGGTGCGGAAGACATAGCCATGGGCCTGGCGGTCTTCCATCAGGCCGACCAGCTTCTGCACCATGCGGGAATAGAATTTCGTCGCCTCGCCGGGGTCGGCAAGCACGCCCTTTTCGAGATCGTAGAAGGCGACGATATCGATGTCGGACGAGTAGTTGAGCTCCTGCCCGCCATGCTTGCCCAGCGCGAAGATGGCCAGGCCCGAACGGGCGGCCGTCGCCTCGCTGGCGGGAATGGCAAGCTGGCCGCGCTCGGCGGCCTGGCGCATCAGCAGGTTGAGCGCGGCGTCGAGCGCGGCGTCGGCCAGGTCGGACAGGGCTGCGGTGGCCTGTGCCGTCGTCCAGGCGCCGCCGGCTTCAGCCAGGGCCGCCAGCAGCGCAGTCCGGCCCTTGGCGATGCGCAGCACCGGCGCCAATGCGTCTTCGCTGGTCGCGGTGCGGCCGAGCGTTTCGACAATGTCGATTATGTCGGTGAAAGCGCCGTCGGCGCTGTCGGAAAGCGTGGCGGCCAGCCAATCGGGATTGGCCTGGGCCAGGGCAAGCAGATAGGGCGCCGCTTCCAGCAGTGGGCCGAGCGTGGGTGATGCTGCAGCCAGAATCCTCTGTTGCTCAGCGGGAAGTTCGTCCAGCCAGGCACTGAAGCGCGGCGTCTCGATGGGCGGCAGTGCGTGGAGCTTGATGACCATGAGCGAGGATTAGCGTGGCCGTGGGATGGGAGCAAGGTGGCCTTCCCTTCTCCCCTTGAGGAGAAGGTGCCCGAAGGGCGGATGATGGGGGCGCCCCCATCTAACCTCCCCCTGGTAGAGGGAGGAAACCCTCCGGCGTTTATCGCAGACAGTGCCACAAGCCGGATCCGCCCCTCCCCCTACCAGGGGGAGGCTGGGTGGGGGTCTTCCTGCTATGCCCCCGGCAGGTCGATCACCGCCCGCACCCCCGGCGCATTGTCTTCGATGCGGAAGGTGCCGCCATGGAGGCGTGTCACGGCGTCGACCAGCGACAGGCCCAGGCCGGAGCCGGGCTCGGAGCGGCTTTTTTCGAGGCGGACGAAGCGTTCGAGCACGCGCTTGCGGTCCTCCTCGGCGATGCCGGGGCCGTTGTCGGCGACTTCGATGAGCACGCGGCCGTCGTGCTGGCGCAGGCCGACGGTGATGCGCCCCTGCCCTTCCCCTTCGGGCTTGGCATATTTGACGGCATTTTCCAGCAGGTTGACCATGGCCTGGCCGATCAGCTCGCGATTGGCATGCAGGTGCACGCCTTCGACAATGGCGGTCTCCACCTCGATGCCCTCGTCTTCGGCAACTGGGCCATAGAGTTCGGCCACGTCGGCGACGACGGCGCTGACATCGACGTCGCTGAGGGCTCCGGAGGGGGCGCCCGCCTCGGCCCGGGCGATCATCAGCAGGGCGTTGAAGGTCTGAATCAGCCGGTCGCTCTCGGCAATGGTGGTTTCAAGCGCCTGGCGGCGGGCTTCGTCGTCGGCCCCCTCGCGCAGTGCGGATTCTGCCTGGTTGCGCAGCCGGGTCAGCGGCGTCTTGAGGTCATGCGCGACATTGTCGGTGACCTGCTTGAGGCCCTGCAGCAATTGCTCGATGCGATCGAGCATGGCGTTGAGATTGGTGGCGAGGCCATCGAATTCGTCATTGCGCCGGGTCACCGGAACGCGCTCGGAGAGATTGCCTGACATGATCTTGGTCGAGGTATCGCGGATCGTATCGATGCGCTTGAGCACGCGGCGCGCGGTGACGCCGCCGGCAATGATGGAAAAGAGGATGATGCCGAGCACGCCGAACAGGAAGCTCTGCACGATGATGGCCGAAAAGCCGCGGCGTTCGACCACGTCGCGGCCGACAACGAGCCGCATGCCATTGCTCAGCTCCACCGAACGGACCACGGCAAAGCCGGATTTTTCCGGCCGTGGCGGAGCGTTCTCGTCGGGCGGATCGATGAAGGGGTTGGCACGCTCATAGTCGAAGCTGTGGATGCCCGGCTCGATCAGCACATTGGCGGGAATGTCGGTGACATTGCCGAGCAGGTATTGCCCGCTGGCGTCGCCGAGATAGTAGACGCCCGGCCCCGGCGCGCGGGAAATCCGCTCCAGCGCGAAGGCCAGGGCCCGCACGCCCTGATTGGCATCGATGCGCTGGAAGACGCGGACCTCGCGGTCGATGTCATCGGCCTGCTGGCGCTGGATCAGCACGCTGGACTGCCAGGTGATGAAGGCCAGCAGCAGGATGGCGAACAGCGAAAAGATGAGGATGAACGTCGCCGTCAGCCTGACCGTGGAGGTGCGCCAGAGTTGCAGGAAGCGGTTCAAGGCCTACTCGCGGATCATGTAGCCGGCGCCGCGCACGGTGTGCAGCAGCGGGGAAGCGTGGCCCTTGTCGATCTTGGAGCGCAGGCGCGACATGTGCACGTCGATGACATTGGTCTGCGGATCGAAGTGATAGTCCCAGACATTTTCGAGCAGCATGGTGCGGGTCACCACCTTGCCGGCATTCTTCATCAGATATTCGAGCAGGCGGAATTCGCGCGGCTGCAGCAGGATGGTCTCGCCGTCGCGCTCGACCTTGCGGGAGAGCCGGTCGAGCGCCAGCCCGCCCACCTGGTAGCTGGTGGCCGCTTCGGAGGGGCTGGAGCGGCGGGCCAGCACTTCGACCCGGGCGAGCAGCTCGGTGAAGGCATAGGGCTTGGTGAGATAGTCGTCGCCACCGGCGCGCAGCCCGGTGACCCTGTCGTCCACTTCGCCCAGGGCAGAAAGGATGAGCACGGGGGTCTTGTCGTCCTCGGCGCGCAGCGACTCAACGATGGAGAGGCCGTCGCGGCGAGGCAGCATGCGATCGACGATGAGCACGTCGTAATCCATGCCCGAAGCCATGGCATAGCCGGTTTCGCCGTCGGCGGCGTGGTGGGTAATGTGTCCGGCCTCGTCGAGGGCCTGGATCAGGTAGCTCGCGGCCTCGCGATCATCTTCGATCAGCAAAATCTTCACCGCGACGCTCCACGTGACACCGATGTTTCAGTCGACACCCTCCCCCTTGTGGGGAGGGATCAAGGTGGGGGTGTTTAGCCCATATATTGGGGCTCTCGCACCCCCTCCCAACCTCCCCCATCAAGGGGGAGGTGTCGTTCGGCGGTTATGGCACCCTGGTGCCATAACCAAGCTTAACTTATTCGCTCAGCGGCAGACCAATGAAGGTGTCATTGCCGTCGCGGCTGGCCTTGACCAGGGCGGTGTTCCGCCCCTGCGCCTTGACTGCATCGAGGGCTGCCTCGAATTCCTCGACCGTGTTCACCGGGGTGTTGTTGACCTCGAGGATCGCGTCACCAACGGCGAGGCCCTTTTCGGCCGCAGCCGATTCAGGATCGACATTCTGGATCAGCAGACCGCCCGAACCGTCAGCATTGGGCACCAGGGTCAGGCCAACGCTGGATTCTTCCGGCAGCGGAGCCTCGGGGACCGGCGGCTGGGCCGGATCGGCCTGGGCGGCGGCTTCCTCGTTCAGCGTACCGAGCTGGACCGAGAGCGTGGTCTCGGCGCCATCGCGCCAGACGGTCAGCTCGACGGTCGAGTCGGGGGACTTGCCGGCAATGGTGCGGCTGAGGTCGAGCGCGTCATCGATCGGGTCACCGTCAACGGCGGTGATGATGTCGCCCGACTTGACGCCGGCCGGACCGGCCGGGCCGTCCTCGGCCACGTTGCTGACAATGGCGCCCTTGGCTTCCGCCAGGCCCGCACCATCGGCGATGTCACGGTTCACGTCCTGGATGCCGACGCCGAGATAGCCGCGGGTGACCGAGCCATCTTCGATGAGCTGCTGGACGATGCCCTTGACGGTGGCCGCCGGGATGGCGAAGGCGATGCCGACATTGCCGCCATTGGGCGAATAGATGGCGGTATTGACGCCGACCACTTCACCCTTGGTGTTGAAGGCCGGGCCGCCCGAATTACCGGTATTCACGGCCGCGTCGATCTGCAGGAAATCGCCATAGTTGGAGCCGCCGATATTACGGCCGGAACCGGAGATGACGCCCACGGTGACGGTGCCGCCAAGGCCGAAGGGATTGCCCACGGCAACCACCCAGTCGCCAACGCGGCTGGATTCGGTCTCGAAATTGACGAAAGGCAGGTCGGTGCCTTCGATCTTGACCACGGCCAGATCGGTGCGCTCGTCGGTGCCGACGATCTCGGCTTCCTGCTCGGTGCCGTCATCGAACACGACGGTAACCTTGGTGGCATTCTCGACGACGTGATTGTTGGTGACGATATAGCCGTCAGCCGAAATCACGAAGCCCGAGCCTGCCGCCATAAACTGGCGGGGGGAGGGCTCCTGGCCGCCACGGGGGCCCTGCTGGCCGAACTGGTCACCGAACTGGTCGAAGAAGTCCCGGAAGGGATGGCCCTCAGGCAGGTCGGGGAAATCGAAATTGAACTCGCGGCCGCCGCCGCGCTGCATGGCGCGCGGGCTTTCCTCGGCCTCGACGAGGATGGACACCACGGCCGGCTTGACCGCTTCCACAAGGTCGGCAAAGCCGGCCTGGGGCTGGACAGCCTCTGGAACGACGATCTGGGCAGCGTTCTGCACCTGGGCAGTGGCCGTCTGGCCAGTCATGACAAAGGCGGTTGAAACTCCGCCGATACCAACCAGCAGCGCCAGGGCAGAGGCCCCGAGCCAGCGGCTGGTACGCTTCAGAATGGTCGAGCGCATATAAATCTCCTTCGCAAGCCCTCAACAGCTTGTGGGGGCTAGATATGGAACGAGTGAGCTTTCTGCGAGGTTGCGCCAACATTAAACCTTGGCAATGTTGGCGGCGGGAATGGGGCAGACCGGCGCTGCGACTGGGGGAGGAAACCTCTCCCGTTTACGGGAAGACCACGCGAAAGCGTGGTGGAGAGGTGTGCAGCAGGCGCAGGCAGGGGTGGTCATGCACACCGTCGTGCTAGCGGCTCTCCCTCCACCGCCTAAAGGCGGTCCCCCTCCCCCGCAGGCGGGGGAGGTTGGGCGTCGAGCGTAGGGGCTACTTCAGCTCGTCCAAAGCCGCCTGCTCTTCGGCACTCAAACCCGATTCGACCGTCCGCCGCTTGCGGCCGACCACAAACAGCGTGCCCAGCCCCGCGAACAGCAAGACCGGTGCGGCGACCCACAGCAGAATGGTGTGGCCCCCTACCCGCGGATTGAGCAGGACATATTCGCCATAGCGGTCGACGAGGAACTGCCGCACCGCTTCATCGCTGTCGCCGGCCACCAGCCGCTCGCGCACCAGCACGCGCAAGTCCTTGGCCAAGTCGGCGTCGCTGTCGTCGATCGACTGGTTCTGGCAGACGAGGCAGCGCAGGCCGGCCGAGATGTCGCGCGCGCGCTGTTCCAGCACCGGATCGGGCAGGATCTCCTCGGGGCTGAGCGCCGCGACGGGAGCCGCGAGCAGCAGGGCGATCAGCAGCGCGCGCAGCCAGGTCATTGCGCGGCCTCCGTGACGGGCCGGGCGGCACGGCGCGGGGCACCGACGCGCAGCTTTCGGTCGGTCAGCGACAGGATGCCTGCCAGCGCCATCAGCAACGTGCCCAGCCAGATCAGGGTGATATAGGGCTTGTGCCAGACGCGGATGACATGGGTGTCGTCCAGCGGCTCGCCGAGCTGCAGGTAGAGCTGGGAGAAGCCATAGGTCTCGATGGCGGCTTCGGTGGTGGGCATGCCGCTGGCGACATAGCTGCGGCGATCGGCCAGCATCTGCCGCGTGCCGCCGCCAGGGGCCGTGACGGTGAAGCGGCCCTGGTCGGAGATATAGTTCGGGCCCTGCACCTGCTGGAAGTCCTCGAAGGCGATGGTGTAGCCGGACAGGGCCGCGCTCTCGCCCGGATTGAGCGTGGTGACCAGTTCGGTCTCCCAGGCGGTGGTGGCGACAATGCCCAGGACGGTCACGCCGACGCCAAAGTGCGCGATGGCGGTGGACCAGGCCGAGCGCGGCAGGCCGATCAGCCGGCGCATGCTCTCCCCGAAGGGAATGCGGAACAGCTTGCTGCGGTCGACCAGCTCGGCAATGGCGCCGAAGCTGACCCAGAAGCCGAGCAGCAGGCCCAGCGGGGCGAGCGAGATGGAGACCCCGCCCAGCGCCGAGACCAGGATGGTGACAAAGATTGCCAAGGCCGCCGCGCCGATCAGCCGCTGGGCGGCGCTGACGATATCGGCGCGCTTCCAGGCCAGCAGCGGCCCGAAGGGCAGCACCAGCAGCAGCGGCGCCATCAGCGCCCCGAAGGTGAGATTGAAGAAGGGTGCGCCGACCGAAATGCTGGTGCCGGTCAGGGCATCGAGCAGCAGCGGATAGAGCGTGCCGACCAGAACCGCACCCACCGCGGTGGCAAGGAACAGGTTGTTGAGGATCAGCGCGCCCTCGCGACTGACCGGCGCGAACAGACCGCCCTGGCGCAGGGCGGCGGCGCGCAAAGCGAAGAGGAAGAAAGCGCCGCCGATGACAATGGCCAGCAGGGTCAGGATGACGAGGCCGCGCGTGGGATCGCTGGCAAAGGTATGGACCGAGGTCAGGATGCCCGAGCGCACGAGGAAGGTGCCGAGCAGCGACAGCGAGAAGGTGATGATGGACAGAAAGATCGTCCAGATCTTGAGCGCATTGCGCTTTTCCATCACCAGCGCCGAATGCAG
>JAHJWO010000015.1 GCA_018828145.1 Alphaproteobacteria bacterium
ACCCAAAACACGAAAGGAAAAACCCGCCCCTTGACCGCCCCCGCGTCGCGGGAAACTATCGTCCAACCGGGTCAGTTCTCAATGACAATCCCGGGTCAAATCCTGGCGACAATCAACATACTATGATCACGGAGAAGGCCAGGATACGATCTTCTACACGAAGGTGTTGTTCCCGCTCGATCACAAGACTTTCTCGGCCTTCGAAATCACTTTCCCGGCCCGGGACAAACCACGCTTTGCAGCACTAGTTGAGCATTGCGAAGCCAAGTTCACCGGCCCCGGTCATAACGGAGACGCTCCCAGCCATGCCCCTACGCCGTGCGACCAGCGCCGCGCCGTTGACCGACAGCATCGTGCCCTCGTGAGAGAGCCTTGAGCGTCGTGCGCTTTGATCCCCGTCGCAAGCGACAACGTCCACCTCGGCGTGATGTCGTCACCCCGCTGCTGGCCTTGATGGCCCTGTTGGCAGCGTCTGCTCTGGGCTGGGTGGTGCTTGACCCATTTCCACCTGGGCCGGGGTCTTCCCCTGACGTGACCTCTGCCTCGGCGGAAACCGACGTCCGGCGGCAGAGCTTTTCAATGTGTGGCCGCGACCGCTACAACTGCGTCGTCGACGGGGATACGATCTGGCTCGATGGCCGGAACCTGCGGCTGGCGTCCTTTGACACGCCTGAACCACATGACGGTATTTGCGGGGGACATGCCGAGGTCAAACTGGCGAAGCAGGCAAGCCGCCGGCTACTCGAACTGCTGAACACCAACCCATTCATCGTCGATACTTTCGGGCTCGACAATACCGGCGAGCGGACTCTCGCGACGATTAGAATCGCGGGCCGCGACGTGGGCGACATCATGATCGAGGAGGGGCTCGCGCGCCGCTGGCCCGATGGGGTGGAGTGGTGGTGTAGCTAGTCTGGTCTGACCGCCGGCAGAGGGTCCTGCGGCCGCGCCAGGGCGACGAGGCGGTGGCTGGATCAGCGTCCGAGCAAGTCACGCCGCCCCGTTCGGGCGACCGGCACGATCCACCTGGGCGGGCTGCCCATTCAGTCGCGATGCCTCAACGCGGTCTATCTCTGAATGCTGTGTCCTCACCGCTCAGGCAGCGCATCGGCCAAGGGCATTGATCGCGTTTCACCCGCCGCCGCTGGCCCGCTCCTGCCTCGGCCGCTTCTGAGTGACTGATCAGGCCAAGCGGACATGGCGCGATAAGCTGCGGGGCCGAGCGCAGAATGACCGATGACAGCTTCCGCTCCCGGCTCTTGGATCGGACTTGGCCGGCCTTCAGACTGCGCCGCAATGGGCGAATCGGCCGGCACCCGCAACGCAGCTGCAGCTATGGACAAACCAGGCTGCCGCCCCCGCAATGGGAGCGCCGGCGGCGGCCACCTTACGGCGCGTTCTTGAGCACAATGCACTTGCCCCCCGCAGCCAGGAGGCGCTCGCACAATGCTTGCGCCGCCTGCCGGCTTTGCCGACCCACCATGGCCGAAAAGCGCAGGCGATTTCCAAAGCTGGGATTGCGGACGCCAATGAGCATCAGCTGCTCGGTGCCCAGGATTGTCTTGTGCGCTGTCTGGGCCGCGGCAAACCTCGATCGGGCGAGCTCGGCCGAGCTATTCTGTGCGATTAGCACACCCCAAGGCTGCCATTGCGCCGGACTGATGGTGAGATTGGGAACGCGTACAGACCGGGCCATGTCGATACAGGCAGCCACAAAGTCGGTGCCTCCGGCTAAGGCAAAGTCGACCTCGCCCACCGTCCCGGCGAGCCACTGTTCGACGGAATGGCCCGTGACAATCTGGACATAGTTGCGCGTCTCGGCTGGAAGCGTTCCGCCGCCACTGGCGATATAGCGGCCGGTCCGCCCCTCACCGCCATTGTATGCCGCAGCGGCGAGGCCGAGATTGCCAAATTTCTGTTCCAAGAAGCGCAGATATTCGGCCGACCGGGCCATGGCCTCGGCAGGGTCGAACGGATCGCGCAGGCCGCGCAGGCTGGCAGTTGTCGGCATGAACTGAGCTATTCCCTGCGCACCGGCGGGACTCAAGGCAGCCGGATCGAACCGGCTTTCCTGCCAGATGAGTCGGGCCAAGTAGCCTGCCGGCAGGTTCCAATGGGAGGCGTAAGCCTTGATAGCGGTGCATATATCCGCGCGAAAGCTCCGTTCTGAGATGCAGATATCCTGTCCTGCCAAATCGTAGCAGCGCTTGGCGTCTGGCTCCTCAGCGAAAGCTATGGAGGTGCAGGCAAGCGCCTGGAGCAGCACCAGCCAGGCCATCAGCAGTATGCGGACAGTGGGCATCATGACCTATCCTTGGCGACACCGCAGGGTCTGGCAAGTCCCGGATGTGGCAGCCACTACGCGCGCGATCCCTGCGGTGGCAATAACGTGTCACGATTTCCCTGGATCCGTACCCTGTGTGTCGACCGTGCAGTGTTCCCGCAGCACTTGCGTACAATCGCCCGAGCAGGAGGCGCCCTAGAAAATTCAGCGCTATCGGCAAGCCGCTAGGTGAGCGTGCGCTGCAAGTTTGATCTGCCGCGACAACACCGCGATTGAGAGCGGATAAGGCTGGCGCATAGCGCCAGGATCGCCCTGATCGTTGGCTTGACTACGCCACAGATCGCCGTTCCGCCAGCAGGCCCAAGAGGCGTTGCGCCGTGAGGGGTCTGGACAGCAGGAAACCCTGCAACTCGGTACAGCCCAAATCTTTGAGCAATCTGCGTTGCGCTTCTTCCTCGACCCCTTCGGCAGTTACGCTCATGTCGAGTGCCCGTGCCAGATCGATCACGGACCGTACGATGCTGAGCGTCGCGGGATCGCGAACGATGGACCTCGTGAACGACTGGTCGATTTTCAGCTTGTCCAGACTGTGCGCCCGCAAGTGGCCGATCGACGAGTATCCGGTGCCGAAGTCATCAAGCGCGATTCGGATGCCTGCAGTCCGCAGTTGCGCAAGCATCGCCTGGATGGCTCGTGAATTCTGCAGCAACACCCCCTCGGTGATTTCCAGCTGGAGTCGCTCTGCGGGTAGGCCCCGGGTGGACAAGATACGGAGCACGCTGTCGGCGAAATCTGGATTTCGGAACTGTAGCGGTGAGACATTCACCGCCACCCAGGGCACTTCTGAGGTGACGACGAAGCGGGCTGCTTCTTCTAGAACCCAGGTGCCGAGCTGGTTGATCAGGCCTGTTTCCTCTGCCATGCCGATAAACATGTCAGGCGCCAGGTTGCCACGTTCGGGGTGGTCCCAGCGAACCAGCGCCTCCGCGCCAGCGACGGCGTTGCTACCCGCCTCGAAGATGGGCTGGTAGAGGAGGAACAGACCTTGGCCAGTCAGCAACGCATTCCGGAGCTCAACTTCAAGGGTCCGTTTCTCGCGCCGCGATTTGTCCATTGCGGGATCGTAAACTTTGAGCTGGTTGCGTCCTGCTGCCTTCGACGCGTAGAGGGCAACATCTGCACGCCGCCGCATCTCCGTGGCGGAGACAGCATTTCCTTCCTCGAGTGCGACGCCGAAACTGGCCGTGATCTCAATGGACGCGTCGGTCAGCACGAAAGGGGTGTCGAAAACGCGCATGAGATTCTGGCAGATCCATTTCGCCTGTCCCTCATTCAAAACTCCGGGCTGCACCAGAGCGAATTCATCTCCTCCCAATCGGGCGAGGGTCGCCTCTTCAGGCAACGCAAACGCCAGGCGCGTGGCCACTTGCTTGATGATTTGGTCGCCTGCCGCGTGGCCAT
Organism: Alphaproteobacteria bacterium; assembly: GCA_018828145.1. Classification (GTDB taxonomy): domain Bacteria; phylum Pseudomonadota; class Alphaproteobacteria; order Rhizobiales; family Devosiaceae; genus Devosia. The sequence goes on from JAHJWO010000015.1 coordinate 3,746, forward strand.
AGGTATCGTTTACATCCTTGAAGCCGTCCAAATCGATCGCGACCAGGGCAACCGTCGTTCTTGCCAGATAGGGGTATGCCATTGCCTCCAAAAGCCGTTTTTCGAAGAGCACACGATTGGCTGCGCCCGTCAGCGGATCATGCAAGGCCAGGTACGTCGTCTTCGTCTGCGTTGCTGCCAATTGGACAGTGGTCCGACGCACCCATGCCAGAAGGAAAGCGAGACCCGTCGCTGCGAGGAAGAGGAAGCTCACCCCCGCAGGGGCCGCCTCCCACAAAAGCGAAACGGCAGGACGGTTCGGCTGCCACGCAACGAAGCCGATCACCCTTCCAGCATTGTTAAGGATCGGCAGGGTCGCGTGGTCCGGCCGCGGCGCGGCAATGTGCAGCCCCTCAAGTTCGAAATGATCGGCCACGGAGGCAAGCAGCTGGGGCGAAATTGGCTTGATTGATACGAGATGGAAACTGGTTGCGGAGGCCTCATCAACGCCACCACCGTCTGGGCCAATCCGACGAATGCCCACAAAAGCCAGTTGTCCATCCTCAAGCCGTACGGTGTCCGCCAGGCGAGTGTGATTTGCCTCTCTGGTGGAAAAGCCAGGGCCTTCATCCGCTCCTTCCATTTGCCCGAACTGTCCGACCAGCAATTGCACGGCAGCCCTGTCATTGGCGTCAATCACCTCCTCCTTGAGGAGCGATCCTTCTGCGGCGCGAACGACGCCACCATCCGGCGCGAGGATGTAGACACGAGCAAGATCGTATGTTTCCCGCACGACGTCGGCGAGAACTGCTGCGGATCCGGGCTCGTCCTGGTTCCGGCGTGCCTCTTGCCAGATTGAACGGAGCTCTCCCGCAACAACGCTTTCCCGTTCCAAAGCCAGTGCCGCAGCGATTGTGCGACGCTCCGCAGTGACGGCGCGGCGGTCTACTTGGTCAACTGCCCAGTGTGTTCCGACCGCGGCTGCAATTAGCACCGCAACACCAAAAACGAGCGACAACCAAACCAGTGGATTGAGTGCGCGCCGGTGTGTGTAGGGATCGGTTTCCATCTCGGTCATCATACCGTCCGCGCATCACCAAATTCACCGCATGCCTTGTGTGCAAGGTCGAAAACCCAATTGTGGTTAGGAACAGGTTACTTTCTTCATGGGTATAACGGACGATCCCAGTATTCGGATTCAATATCATTGCGGCTCTCGACAGACTTGACCGCGTCGATTTCATCGAAGCAAATCTAGCACTGTCCGAATGTACCTAGAGTGATGGTCAAGATTGCCCCGGACAGTCCATGCCGGGTGGCGCTCTCGCCGGCATAGGTCGTGTTGCGATCCCCTGCCTCCGCTCACTAGGGCGCAAGGCGCCCGGCGGTGTCGATGAAGCAAGGCCCCTCCTGAGCCGTTAAGCGCACCGCCGTGAGCACGCCGGTAGCAAAGGCGCCCGTATCCACACAGATTCGTCTGCCTGTCACGACCGGTGCGGCGGCCGGGGTGTGACCGTGCACCACCAGAGGACCCCGATCTGCGGGGCCGCTGAGAAAGGGCTCCCGAATCCAAAGAAGGTCTTCGTCTACTTGCTCGGATAGTTCAAAGCCGGGCCGCAAGCCAGCATGCACGAAAACAACCTCGGCCAGCTCCAGTAGCGAGGGCAGGTTTGTCAGAAGGTTGACATGTGCCACTGGTATGCTGGCCTTCAGTATGGCGAGGCGCTCCTGTCGTCTGGCACGGACAAAGCGCGGGACATCCACTCCATAGGAGTCGAGGGTATCCATGCCGCCAAAATCCAGCCATGGTGAGCTGGGACTGGGACTGGCAAGGAATTCCAACATCATAGCCTCGTGGTTGCCCGCAAGGCTAATCCTATCGAAACCTTCGGGGGCGGGCCCACAAAGCCAGTTAAGTACCTCCGCAGACCTGGGTCCGCGGTCGACATAGTCGCCCAGCGTCACCAGGATACGCCTTCCAGTGATGTGTTTGGCGTCCTGGCGTATCCGCTCGATCAACTCAAGCAGCAGATCATAACACCCGTGGATGTCGCCAATCGCGTAGACTACTGCAACATCGTCGGCCCTGAGACGAGGCCTCGATAGTCGCGGGATAGGGGAACGGCGTCGAAAAATACCCAGCATTGATTTCGCAACCCGAAGACGTCGCACTCTACCATGGGAGATCCGCGTATGTCGTTGGTTTCGGCCATGAGCTGGTTGGCCTGCAAAGTGACGGACCGAATGCGAGTGCGGAACCGCGATGCGGCACGACAGGTCAACTCAAGCTAGACGGTGTAATGGCGCGGTTGCAGGCAAGCGCGGGTGATGCTAGATGCGTCCCGTCGCCGGTATAGCTCAGTTGGTAGAGCACCTGATTTGTAATCAGGGGGTCGCGGGTTCGAACCCTGCTGCCGGCACCAGAAATCTTAAAGCAGATCAATAACTTACTGAAATTCGTGTTGGATTGCAAGGAATCTTAGGCGTGGTCCTTCCTCCGCGCGGTCCCGCTGTGGACGACCCTTGGACCGGGGAGAAGGTCTGGATACGAAGCATCAACGATAAGCCTTGAGGTTGAAGCAGCCAGCCTTGACGTCCTGGGCCGTAGGTGAAACCTAGTCCTCCAGTTTCAGGGACCCTCGGAGGACGGATGAAATCCAATGTGTCGTGGACCGACCGCCTCCGCAATCAAGTCGCGGCCCGTGCCGCGCAGATTTCTCGCAACGCCAAACCGAGCGGGTGGTTCGATGCCATTGCCCGCAAACGACAGCCCAAACTACCGCACGGCGCGTGGGAAAGCCCCGCCTCAAGAATCGAATCCATAAATACGGTCTCCGATCTGATTGCGCTATACCTTGGGTCCAACTCGTTTTTCGACCTGAAGTCTACGACGCAAGCCTCATATAGGCTGTATCTGCACCGAATAGAGATGAAGTTTGGCAATCTGCCTATTCACGCCCTTGAGGAACGCGGGGCGCGAACAGCCATCAGGCAATGGCGCGACGAGGTCTTGGCCTCGCGACCGAGAACGGCAGACGCCACGATCGGTGTGTTCCGCATGCTGCTGAATTTTGCTCTGGATGAAGAGTACATAGGTCGCAATCCCGTAACAGGAATTGGCCGCATTCACACCAAGACGCGACGAGACGTCATCTGGACCGATGCACAGATCGCAGCATTTCTGGCCACGGCGCCAAGACATCTGGCGCGTGTTCTGCTGGTTGCGGTGTGGACCGGCCAGCGCCAGGCGGACCTGTTGTCGCTGACTTGGGACTGCTATGACGGCAAATACCTACGGCTTGAGCAGCGCAAGTCTGCTCGCGGTTCGTCCGGACGACGCGTCAAGATCCTGGTATCTTCAGAACTACAGCGGGTACTGTCAGAAATAAAATCTGAGCAACGCGGCCAATCCCAGCTTTCCAGCCCTCTAGACTGGGGGTCTGACCCGGGGATGATTCTAACCACATTGAAGGGAGAGCCTTGGCGGCGCGGCTTTAGATGCGCGTGGCGCAAAGCCGTTGCCCAGGCGGGCGTCTCTGGGGTGACATTTCACGATCTTCGCGGCACCTTCATTACACTGTCATATAGGGCCGGAGCGACAATACGAGAGATTTCCGAAGCCAGCGGACATGATGAAACAGAGTGTGAACGAACCATTCGCCAGCACTACCTGGCCACCGGCGCCGAGCAGGTCATTACTCGGTTGGAAACCGGCCGACGATTTGCCAGCGACGATTGGATAACAACAGGTGCCCCCGGCGCCGATGCCCCTCTAATCGAGCAGCGGTTCACCGGCCCGCGGCATACACGGATCGCGAAGCCAAGGCACGCGTTGGGCCGTGAACTTCAGGTGAATTCCAATGAGCCGTAGTGATGAGAGCCCGCGCATTTGCATTGTTACCAATGGATCAGTGGAGGCCGATGACGCCGCTTCGCGCCTCAGATTGCGCTATGGTGACTACGCCATGGAAGCGGCCAATGTCGTGGTTGCCCTCGGAGGGGATGGCCTCATGCTGCAGACGCTCCATCGCGTTATGCAGGCGGGTCTGCCCGTTTATGGTATGAATTTCGGGTCCGTCGGCTTCCTAATGAATGTTTTTTCGGAGGACGACCTGGACCAGAGGCTGGCCTCCGTCCAGCGTACCCGGATCTATCCACTCTCGATGGATGTGCTTGATACATCAGGCCAGCTGCGGAGGGCTCTGGCACTGAACGAAGTTTCACTGTTTCGCACGACCTACCAGGCAGCCAAGCTTCAGATCGTTGTGGACGGTGAGACGCGGCTCGACGAGCTCATCTGCGATGGTGCCTTGATCTCCACCCCTGCCGGTTCCACAGCCTACAATCTCTCGGCGCACGGTCCGATCCTGCCGATAGAGGCGCAATTGCTTGCCCTCACGCCGATCTCACCGTTCCGCCCCCGTCGCTGGCGCGGCGCCATTCTGTCCAATCGCGCCGTCGTCAAATTCATTACCCGCGAAGCGGCAAAGCGACCGGTCAGCGCCGTTGCCGACAATGTCGAGTTCAAGAATGTACTTGAAGTGACGGTCCGAGAGGATCGCTCCCGCGGTGTCACGTTGCTGTTCGATCCGGGAACAAGTCTGGAGGAACGGGTTCTGGCTGAGCAATTCCGCTTCTGATACGCCTCCGGCTCGGGAAGCCGGTCTGGGCGCGAGGCTACTCTCTGATTTTTCGCAGATCCAGGTCATTCCAGTAAGGCTCAGTTGCGATCTCCGTAACTTCCAAACCGATACGACTACACCCTCGATTGGCGCAATGACGACCAGCCCTATGATTTCATCGTCCCGACGGGGCGGCTTTCGGCATTGCCCTATAGCGTGGAAACTTCCGACGCGGCAGTGATACAGGCGCAGAGCCACACGCCGTGGGAATACGAACAGGCAATCACCGACCACCTCGAGGGCCTTCTTGCCGACGGCAATGGGTCCGTCATGACACTCGGCCAGCAGGCAAACGTCTCCGGACAACCGTTTCGCGCCAAGTATATCCGCAAGTTCCTGGAAGCGGCAGCCGCCATTCCCGGCGTGTGGTTTGCGACAGGGTCGGAGATTATCGACGCCTACCGCGCCTGAACTGCCTTCGTCCCATTGTCGACCGCTCAGGGATCGAAGAAGCCCGCATCCTCTTCGAGCAGGTATTTCCTGGCGCCCTCCGGGTCGATGTCCAGTCCGAGGCCGGGCGCGGGCAGCAGGTCAACATGGCTGTCAGTGACGATCTGGTCCGGCAGGCCGATCACGATATCTTCCCACCAGGGGTCGGAGGCGCTGGGATATTCGAAGGCGATGTAGTTGGCGGGCAGGGTTGCGCAGACATTGATGAGGGCACCCAGGCCGAACAATCCATTGGCCGTGCCATGCGGCGCCATCATGATGGAATGCATATAGGCGTGTTCGGCGACCCATTTGAGCTCGGCAATGCCGCCGATATCGGCAGGATCTGGGCCGATGACGCGCACCGCCTGGGTCTCGATCAGTTCCTTGAAATTGTGGCGCAGATAGATCTGCTCGCCGGTATGGATCGGGGTTGAGGTCGAGGTGGTGAGTTCGCGATAGGCCTGCGGATTGACCCAGGGAACATAGTCGCCCGTCAGCATGTCCTCGAGCCACATGAGATCGTATTTTTCGACGGCGCGGGCAAAGCGGATGGCGTCGTTGAGGAACCAGCCGGGGCCGCAATCGAGCGCCAGGCTCACCTTGTCGCCCAGCACTTCCTTCATCGCCGCGACGCAGTCGAGCATGTGGTTGAAGCCGCGCTCCGAGATCTGCCCCTGGTCCATGGCGCCGTGATAGCCGGCATTGTTCTGCCGCACGCCATAGTGGAAGTCGTCGATGGTGTCCTTCATGTTGGAGTGGAAGCTGATGCCCTGCTTGACCATGAAGAAGTTCTGTGGCTGCTCCATCATCCATTTGACGTCGGCAGCATAATCCTCCGGCCGGTCTCCGCTGCGCTTGCGGCGGATCGAGCCATTATAAACCCGCACCTTGTCGCGCACCTTGCCGCCCAGCAGCTTGTAGGCAGGCACATTGGCCGCCTTGCCGGCAATGTCCCACAGCGCATGCTCGATGGCCGACACGGCGGCGCCATAAGGCTTGAACGATCCACGCTGGCGGATCTTGAGCATGCAGCGCTCGACATCGGTCGGGTCTTCGCCGATCAGCGCGTCGCGGAAATGCAGGATCCACGGCTTGAGGTAGGTCTTGGTGAATTCCACCTCGCCCAGCCCGTAAAGGCCCTCGTCGGTGACAATCCGCACGATGGGATGCTTGCCGATGACGGCGCAGCGCAGATCGGTGATCTTCATCGAAATACCCTATTTCACCGACGAGAAGGCGGTCGGCGCCAGCAGTTGGCTGCTGACATTGGCAATGATCTGGCCATCGCGCTCGGAATCGTCGCGCGCCTTGATCCAGGCCGGATCGGCAATGAAGGCCGCCCACTTCGCCTCCCGCTCGGCAAGGGATTCCCAGGCAAGGAAATAGGTGAGGCGGTTGCTGTTTTCCCCGATGACTGTCGTGAAAAAGCCGGCCTGGCGAATGCCGTGGCGCTCCCACAGGGCCAGCGTGTGGTCGTTGAACCGCTTCAGCAGCGCCGGCAGCCTGCCGGGCAGGCAATCATAGATTCTCAACTCGTAGATCATCGCTCTTTCCAAATCATTGCTGCAGTCTGGCCCCGTCCGCGCTGGTCAGCTCCAGGTGCGGTCCCAGGAATATTCATCGTCCCAGTGGTCCGTCGGCTGCCAGATGCCGGTGACGCCGGGTTGCAGATGCTGGCTGATCACCTCGTCGACAATGTCATCGATCCCCAGGCCCGGCTTGTCCGGCACCGTGATGAACCCATCCTGGACCAGGGGCTTGGGCAGGCCGGTGACGATGTCGTCCCACCAGTCCACCTCAACACTGTGATATTCGAGCGCCATGAAATTCTCGGTGGCGACGGCGACATGGGCCGCCGCCATCGCGGCGATCGGGCTTTCGGCCATGTGGATGGCCATGGCCACCCCGTGCTCCTGCGCGGCATCGCCGATCTTCTTGGTTTCGAGGATCCCGCCCGAGGTCAGCAGGTCAGGGTGAATGACCGAGATGCCGGACTTGAGGAGGGGCTCGAAGCCTTCCTTGAGATAGATGTCCTCGCCCGTGCAGATCGGCACGGTTGTCGCTTGCTGGAGCTCCCGATATTGCTCGGTATATTGCCAGGGGACGACATCCTCGAGCCAGGCGGGGACGTATTTTTCGATGCGCCGCGCCAGCCTTATGCCGTTCTGCAGCGAGATGTGCCCGACATGGTCGATCGCGAGGGGCACCTCGTAGCCGATGACCTCACGCACTTCGGCAATATATTGCTCGAGCAGGTCGAGGCCCTTGTCGGTGAAGTGCAGGCCGCTGAAGGGGTGGCGCACATTATGCGTGTCGTAGACGGCATTGCGGGCGCGGCGGTCTTCCATGGTCTTGACCGCATCCCGGTTGGGGTGGATGCGATACCCCTCCAGGGACCCTGCCGGCGCGACAACCGCGCCGGGCACATCGGCAATCTGCATGAGGCCGAGGTCCATCTTGAGGAAGGTGAAACCGAGATCCATGCGGGCCTTGAGCCGCTTGCCGGTCTCCGTGCCACTGGGCTTTTCGGCGTCGGTATCGCAATAGACCCGGACCTTGTCGCGAAACCTGCCGCCCAGCATCTGGTAGATGGGTACGCCATAGGCCTTGCCGGCCAGGTCCCACAGCGCGATCTCGATGGCCGAGACGCCGCCACCCTGCCGGCCATGACCACCGAACTGCTTGATGCGGCGGAACAGCCGGTCGATATCGCAGGGATTTTCGCCCAGCAGGCGGCTCTTGAGCATCAGCGCATAGGTGGCGCTGGCGCCGTCACGGACTTCGCCAAAGCCCACAATGCCCTGATTGGTGTAGATCTTGACTAGCGCCGAGGTGAAGGGCGCGCCGACGATCTCGGCGACACGCAGGTCGGTAATGCGCAGCTCGCTCGGTCGCGATGCCGTGCGGATATTGTTCTCGATTGTCTCGCCGACCCCATGCAGGTCCATGCTGTCCTCCCTTGTTCAGGCGTGTTGTTCCGCCACCGCTTTTTCGTCAGCCGATATCCACCAGATTGGCTTCGAGATAATCCCGGTTCATTTCGATACCCAGGCCAGGCGCCTTGTTGAGCTTGAGGCTGCCACCGGAATTGTCGAGCGGTTTGTCGATCAGGTGATCGTACTTGCTCAGGTTCCACTCGGACGTTTCCAGCCGGTAGAAATTGGGAACCGTCATCATCACCTGCGCGCCGGCGACGACGTTGATCGGTCCGGCCGCGTCATGCGGCGAGACGGGGATGTAATAGGCCTCGCAGAGGGCCGAAATCTTCTTGAGCTCGGTAATGCCCCCGGTCCAGGTGACGTCCGGCATGATGTAGTCGGCCAGCCGACCTTCGAGAATCGGCACGAAATCCCATTTGGTGTGGCCGCGCTCGCCCCATGAGATGGCCGCACTCACCTTGTCACGCACCTGCCTGAGCGCATTGATGCTCTCGGGCGGCACCGGCTCCTCGAACCAGTCGATGCTGCCTGCCTCTTCCAGGCTGCGGCAGAGCCGGATGGCGGTGGGCACATCGAAGCGGCCATGCGCGTCGATCAGGATGTCGACATCCGGACCCGCGGTCTGGCGGATCAGGGCGGTGAGCTCAGCCGCCGCGCGCTCGTCCCTGCGGTTCATGGAGCCGTCGAGATAGCCCTCGGACTGCTCCCGCGCATAGCCGTCGCTGCCAATGGCGCCCTGCTGCGGAAACGGATCGAACTTCAGCGCGGTGTGCCCTGATGTAATGATGTCGCGAATCTCCTGCACCACCCCCTCATTGCTGGTGAACTTGCGCTGGTCGGGGTGGGTGTAGAGCAGGATCTCGTCGCGGACCGGACCCCCGAGCAATTCATAGATCGGCTTGCCCAGCACCTTGCCGCGAATATCCCACAGGGCGATATCGATGGCGCTCACGCATTCCACTGCCGCGCCGCGGCTGCCCATATAGGTGAAGTTGCGGAAGATCTTGTGCCAGATACGCTCGATATGGGCGGGGTCGTCGCCTTCGATGATCTTGCTGATCTGCTTGAGCATGACGCAGAGCGCGCGATTGGCGACGAAGGTGGTGGTGGTGATTTCCCCCCAGCCCGAGACGCCCTCATCGGTCGTAACTTCCACGAACAGGAACTCGCCCCAGTAGGATGCGCTGGATTTGATCAGCCACGGCCTGACGCTGGTAATCTTCATGCTGTGTTGCCTTTTCAGTGAGGGGTGGCGTCCGCGGGGTCTATTCTGCTCGCGCGGCGTCGTAGGCGCGCATCTGTTCGAGGATGTGCCGGCCTGAGCTCTCGACGTGACGGGCGACACACTCGGCCGCCTTGTCCGCCTCTCCCGCCTTGACCAGTTCGATGAGTTCGCGATGCTCGCGGAGGACCTGCGTGCGCCGGGCCAGCGTGTAGCTGAAGCGCTGCGTAACCGACCGCAGCACCTGGCGATGCTTCCACCAGATCTCGGCGGCGTGGCGGTTGTAGTGGCGCTGGTAGACGACGGTGTGGAACTGCACGTCGAGACCGCTATGCAGCACGGCATCGACGAAATTGTTTTCCTCGATCAGGCGCTGCAGGCGCTCGAGCTCGGCAATGTCTTCATCGGTGGCCATGCCGACGAACCAACGGGTGAGCGCCGGTTCTATCAGCGCGCTGATCTCGTAGATATTGCGCACGAAGTCGTGGTCGATCGGCCGGACGCGGGCGCCGCGATTGGGCGAAAACATCACAAAGCCCTCGCCGCGGAGCATCTGCAGCGCTTCACGGATCGGATTGGTGGACGTGCCCAGCCGTTCGGCGAGATCGGCAACCACCAGCCTCTCGTTCGGCTTCAGACGCCCTGAAAGAATGTCCTCGCGAATGGTCTCATAGAGCGAAACCGCGCGCTGGCTGGAGACGTCGACCTCCTCCATTCCCGCAGGGGGTGAAATCCTGAACTCACTGGTGCTCGCCAAATCGCGCTCCCAAAACCGCCAGCCTTTCCGTACCTATCATACATAGACGCTTGCAAACAATGTACGATCCTTCCGTGTTGACACGCAATATGGCTTCTGCAACGGTAATGGCATGGCGAAAAATACATAAGAGGCAAAGCCCAATGTATGCCGCCGGGAAGGGACCTGCTGCGCGTAGACGCGGTCAGGATGACAGGAGGACTAGATGAGGAATTATCGGTTGGGCCGTGCGCTTGCGCATGGCGCAGTGGTCTCTGCGCTTGCGGTGTCGATGCTGAACACTTCGGCGCTCGGTCAAAGCGTCGATCTCAGCCAGTGGTCGCCGGAATATGTGCGGTCGATCGCGGGCACTGAGGAATACAACACTGCTGAGCAGTGTGGAGCAGTCACCCCCCTCGACTACGAGGGCAAGCTGACCTTCTGGTATCAGGGCGTGTTCGAGGGCGATCCCGACCTGCTGCGTCAGTATTACAAGGAATTTTTCGAGGCGTTCCGGACGACCTACCCCAATATCGAACTTGAGGAGCAGGCGCTTACCTATAACGACCTGCTCGACAAGTTCCGCACCGCGCTGCTCGGCAATGCCGGTCCGATGGTGGTGCGTTTGCAGATCCTGGGCGGCGTCGAGTTTGCCTCCAAGGGTTACCTGCAGGAACTGAGCCCTGAAGACGTCGGTTGGAAGACCGAGGACTTCTGGCCAGGCGCCATGAAGTCGGTGATGTGGGAAGGCAAGGCCTATGGTATCCCGACCAACAACGAGACGATGGCGCTGATCTGGAATGCCGACATCTTCGAGCGTGCCGGACTTGATCCGGAAGCGCCACCCGCAACCTGGGATGACGTCGTCGCCTATTCCAAGCAGATCCACGACACGCTCGGCATTTCCGGCTATGGCCTCGTCGCCCGCAAGAATGCCGGCAATACGCCCTACCGCTTCATGCCGCAGCTCTGGGGCTATGGCGGCGGCGTGTTCGACGAAGCCGATCCGAGCCCGACCTATGAGGAAATCCGGCTCGACAGCGACGCAAGCAAGCAGGCTCTTCAGGCCTCCTACGACATGTATGTCCGCGACCAGTCGGTTCCGGTGTCCGCCCTGACCAACCAGCAGGCCGACAACCAGCCCCTGTTCCTGGCCGGCCAGCTCGCCATGATGATCAGCCATCCCTCCGACTATAACGTGATGCTCGATCTGCAGGCCAAGGCCACGGGCACGGACCAGGAAAAGGCCCAGACGGTCATCGACAACATGCGCTATGGGCTGATCCCGACCGGCCCGGACGGCAAGCGTGCCGTGGTGTTCGGTGGCTCCAACATCCACATCCTGAACCCCGAATATGTCGAGGGTGGCGAAGTGGACGAGGCCGCTGCCAAGGCCATGGTCTGCTTCTGGACCAGCCCGGAATGGTCGCTCAAGATGGCCTATGCCGGCTCGAACCCCGGCAACCTCAACGGCTTCAAAACCGTGTGGATGAAGGAGCGTCTCGACTCCATCAAGTTCCTCGATGTCACGACCGCCATGCTGCCCTATGGCATCCCGTTCCCGACGCTTCCGGAAACGCCCGAGATCATGAACATCATTATCCCCGACATGCTGCAGAACGTCCTGACCGGCGCGATGACAGTGGATGAAGCGGCTGCGGATGCGGCGCAGAAGGTTCGGGACCTGACGGAAGGCGGCGGCCTGTAAGAGCCGCTCCCGCCAAAACACGACCGGCGGTCCACAGCCGCCGGTCTCCCCTTCCTGCCAGGAAAGAGCACCTCAATGACCATCCACGCAGGCCATGCCGGCGCTCCTCGCAAGGCTCTTCCTCCGCGCCCGAGTGTGCTGCGGCAGATGTGGACCAGCCGCGCCGACTATCTCTATGTGCTGCCCGCGATCGTGGTGATGCTGATCGTCATCGCCTATCCCGTGTACTACACGATCGACCTGTCCTTCTTCAAAACGCCGCCCGGGCTGCAGCTCAAGGACAAGATCTTTGTCGGCGTGGAAAACTATACCGCCATCCTGTCCAGCGAGGTGTTCTGGAAGGTCACGCTCAATACGATCATCTGGACCGTTGCCTCGACGCTGATCGCCTTTGTGCTCGGCTATGCTGCCGCCCTGGCGCTGCACCGCGACTTTGCCGGCCGCGCCGTGCTGCGCGCCATACTCATCATTCCCTGGGTCATCAGCGCGGTTGCCGCGTCCTACATCTGGAAGTGGATGTACCACTCCGATTTCGGCATCATCGGCCAGGTGCTCGTGCAGCTCGGTTTAACCGACCGTCAGCCCAATTTCATCGACAATGTCCACACGGTCTTGCCCTCGCTGATCGTGGTCAATATCTGGCGCGAATTTCCCTTCGCCATGATCATGATCATGGCCGGGCTGCAGACCGTGCCCGAACAGCTGCTGCGCGCCGCCAAGGTCGATGGCGCTTCCGCCTGGCAGCGCTTCTGGCATGTCACCTTCCCGCATCTGAGCGGAGTGTCCACGGTCACCATCCTTCTGCTGGCCGTCGCCAATTTCAATTCGTTCATCGTGCCGTGGATCACCACCGGCGGCGGACCGTCCAATGCCTCCCATATCTGGATCACGCATATCTACGAGCTTGCCTTCGGCCGCCAGCGCTGGGGCGTGGCGGCCGCCTATTCGGTGCTGCTGTTCATCATCGTGATGTCGCTGGGCTACTTCTACGTGCGCGCCCTGAGCGGCAATGAGAAGAAGGAGGAAGGCCCGTGACGTCAACTTCGGCAACGGAGGCGCCGCGAAGCCGCAGGCGCATAGACGGCTGGCGCTGGGGCGGCCGCATCTTCCTCGTTTTCATGCTGCTCTACACCGCCCTGCCGATGGTCTGGATGCTCCTGACCTCGATCAAGTCGGGCTTTGCCGCCATGCAGTTCCCGCCGCAATGGTGGCCCAACGAGCCGACGCTGGCGAGCTACCAGAAGCTGCTCGATCCGCAGAACAGCGTCGGGCAGGACTTCCTGCGCTTCTTCTGGAACAGCCTGTCCGTATCGGTCGTCACGACCATTCTTGCGGTGGCCGTCGCGGTTCCTGCCGCCTACGCCTTCTCCCGCTTCCGCTTCCCGGGTCGCAAGTTCCTGTTCTTTGCCGTGCTGCTGCGCAACATGTTTCCCGCCGTGATCTTCCTGGTGCCGCTGTTTATCCTGATGCGCTGGCTGGGCCTGGTGAACACGCATGGATCGCTGATCCTGACCTACCTGACCTTCGGCCTGCCACTGGCCATCTGGCTGCTCAAGGGGTTCTACGACAACATCCCCTACCAGCTCGAACAGGCGGCGCGCATCGACGGCGCCACGCGCTTCCAGGCCTTCCTGTACATCGTCATGCCGCTATCGGTCCCCGGGATCATCGCCACGGCGATCTATTCCTTCATCGGTGCCTGGAACGAATACATCTACGCCGCCACCTTCCTCACCAAGAACGAGCAACTCACCCTGCCCGTCGGCATCCAGCGCTTCTTTTCGGAGAACACCACGGATTTCCCGGGCCTGATGGCGGCCAGCTTCATGATGAGCGTGCCGGTCGTCGTGCTCTTCCTCCTGCTTCAGAAATACTTCGTGCGTGCCCTCACCGAAGGCGCCGTCAAACACTAGAAGGTTGCATCCATGGCCCAGGTGGTTCTCAAGGATCTCGTCAAGACCTACGGCTCGATCTATGCTGCAAAGGATGTCTCGCTGACGGTCAACGATGGCGAGTTCGTCGCCCTGGTTGGCCCATCGGGCTGCGGCAAGACAACGACGCTCAACCTAGTGGCAGGGCTGATCCCGATCACCTCGGGCGACATCACTATTGGCAACCGCATCGTCAATGATCTGGACCCCAAGGACCGGGACATCGCCATGGTGTTCCAGAACTATGCGCTGTATCCCAACAAGACGGTGTTCCAGAACCTCGCCTTCCCGCTGCAGATGCGGAAGCTCCCCAAGTCCGAGATCGAGACCAAGGTCAAGGACGCTGCCAAGGTGCTCGACATCACCCACCTGCTCGAGCGCAAGCCGCGCGAGCTGTCCGGCGGCCAGCAGCAGCGCGTGGCGCTGGGCCGCGCGCTGGTGCGGGACCCCGCCGTGTTCCTGATGGACGAACCGCTGTCGAACCTGGACGCGAAGCTGCGCGTGCAGATGCGCAGCGAGATCAAGCGCTTCCACCAGGACCTCAACGCCACCATCATCTACGTGACCCATGACCAGCTCGAAGCGGTGACCATGGCCGACAAGATGGCTGTGATGAATGGTGGATTGCTGCAGCAATACGATACGCCTGCCAACGTCTTCGCAAATCCGGTCAACATGTTCGTCGCCAGCTTCATCGGCAGCCCGGCAATGAGCCTGGTGCCGCTGCAAGCGACTACGGTCGATGGCAGGACATCGCTGACAAGCTCCGAAGGCTGGGTCCTGCCCCTGTCCGACGCCAATGCCCGCAAGGTCGCTGCCGCCAGTTCGCACAAGATCGTGCTGGGGGCCCGGCACTCCACCATCAAGCTGCACAAGTCCGCCGTCGACGGCGCGGTGCCGGCCCGCGTCTATACGGTCGAGCCGACGGGCGACATTACCTTCGTGCAGGCTTTCCTGGCCGGTGCCATCCTCAACATCAGCCTGCCGCCAACCGCGCAGGTCGCGCCAGACGAGATGGTCTGGCTGGAATTCGACCAAGACCGCATCCACCTCTTCGATGGCGAAACCGAGATGGCGCTGCGCGCCAGTTGAACCCGAGCGATCACTCGAGACCACCCATGTCTATCAAGCTCAAGATCACCGCCATCAAGCCCTACCCGGTTCGGGTGGGCATACGGAACCAGTTCCTGCTCAAGATCGAAACCGAGCAGGGCATTTTCGGCTGGGGCGAAAGCGGGCTCACGGGCCGGGAGAAGGCGGTCGCCGGCGCCATCGAGCATTACCGTGAATTCCTCATCGGCCAGGATGCCATGCAGATCGGCCGGATCTGGCAGGAGATGTATCGCAGCCAGTATTTCGAGGGCGGACGCGTCCTGCAGGCGGCGATTTCAGCCATCGATATTGCGCTGCACGATATCAAGGGCAAGGCCCTCGGCGTGCCGGTTTACGAACTGCTGGGCGGCAAGCAGCGCAATGTTGTTCCCGCCTTTGCCTCGACCGGCGACAGCGCCGGCGAGGGCGCTGTCGATCGGGCGCATGAACTGAGGGAAATGGGCTTTGACGCCATCCGCTTCTTTCCCATCGGGCAGGATAGTCGCGACATCTTCGAGCCACGCCAGTCCATTGCCGCTACGGCGCGGATCCTCAACAAAGCCCGCGCAGAGCTGGGCAGCGAGGTGGTGCTGGGCATCGACTACCATCACCGCCTCTCGGTCGCCGAGGCGGCGAGCTTTTGCAGCAAGCTTGACCGAGGCGTGCTCGACTTCTTGGAAGAGCCCATTCGCGACGAGACGCCGGAAGCCTATGAATCGCTCCGCACCATGACCGATATTCCCTTCGCGATCGGCGAGGAATTCTCCAGCAAGTGGCAGTTCCTGCCCTATATCGAACGCGGCATTCACCAGTTCAACCGGCTCGACGTCTGCAATGTCGGGGGGCTGACCGAGGCCATGAAAGTGGCGGGCTGGAGCGAGGCACATTACGTCGACCTGATGCCGCATAATCCCCTCGGGCCCGTTTGCACGGCAGCGACAGTGCATTTCGCTGCGGCGGTGCCCAATTTCGCCTGGCTCGAAACGCGTGCCCCCGAGCGGGCCCTCGGCTTCGACAACAGCGACTTCTTTCCGGTGCAACCGCAACTGGAAGGCGCTGCCTATCCGGTCAGCGACGCCCCGGGGCTAGGTGTTGAAGTCAATGAAGCGCTTCTCGCCAAGCAGAGCTTCACATTCTGGGAGGCGCCGCATCTGCGGCGCAATGATGGCTCGGTCACCAACTGGTAGACTGAGGATCGAAGGGAAGGAAACACGATGACCACGACTGCCGACATCAAGCGGCCGCCCAAGCACCTGATCGAGGGTCTTAAAGGCCTCGGCGCGGCGACCATCGCCGGCACGCTCGGCCATATGGGCTTTCGCAATCCGCACATGACCGGGATCCTGCCCCAGACCAAGGGCAAGTCGATCTGTGGGCCCGCGTTGACGCTCCAGTGTCTGCCGCAGCGACCGGACCTGTTCAGCGAGGGCGAGTATTCCGACCCCGAGACCCAGTTGCACCGTCATGTGCTCTATCATGTGCAGGACGGCGACGTGGTGGTGGTCGATGCACGGGGCGACATGCGGTCGGGCATTTTCGGCGACATGATGTCGACCTATTTCAAGGGTCGCGGCGGCGCCGGCATCATCATCGATGGCGTGATGCGCGATCGGCCCAATGTTGAGAAGCTGGATCTGGCACTGTGGCTCAAGGGGTGGTCGCCAAACTACCACGTGCAGACCGACATCTATCCCAACGCGGTCAATGTAACGATTGCCTGCGGTGGTGTGACCGTCGTGCCGGGTGACATCATCGTCGCCGATGATGATGGCGCTGTGGTGGTGCCGGTCTCCATGGCCGAACAGGTCCTCGAGGATGGCCAGAAGCATGCCGAGTGGGAAGAGTTTTCGCGCATGAAGCTGATGGAGGGTGCCCCGCTCCAGCGCTACTATCCTCTCCATCCCGATGCGAATGATGAGTATCAGGCCTGGCGAAAGCTCAATCCACCCAAGGCATAGCCCGGACCGGATGACACCAACGGGGGCAGGGCGCGGCCGTGCCCTATCCGCCCTGCCGTGTCGGCGCTAGGCCTCGCGTCTGAAAACCCAACCTTATCTGCTTTTCGATCTCAAGCAGGGCAAAGAAGACCGCGCCGGTGGCAACGATCAGCAACCCATCCATGAGGGACACTGGTTCTGTCCCGAGGATGGTCTGTAGCGGTGGAAAGTAAGTCACCGCAAACTGCGCTGCGGTGACAGCGATGACCACCGTCCAGACCATTGTCGTGCCCCGCACCGCGCGCCATGTCAGCGAGGTGCCATAGATGTTGCGAATGAAGAACAGGTGGAAAATCTCGAGCACCACCAGTGTGTTCATTGCCATGGTCTGCGCCAATGCGATGGAGTGTCCCTTGTCGATGGCATAGGTGAAGATGCCGAAGACGGCGGCGACGAACAGCAGCGCCACCAGCACGACATGCCAGACAAGCTCTCCCGTCAGGATGGGGGCGTTGCGGGGACGGGGCGGACGGGTCATGGTGCCGGCCTCCGTCGGTTCAAAGGCCAGCGCGATGCCAAGCGTAATGCCGGTGATGAGGTTGACCCAGAGAATTTGCACGGCTGTCACCGGTAGCGACAGGCCGACGATCAGGGCCAGGACGATCGTCATCGACTCGCCCGCATTGGTGGGCAGGGTCCAGCTGATGACCTTCTTGAGATTGTCATAGACCGTCCGTCCCTCGCGCACCGCAGCGGCAATGGTGGCGAAATTGTCGTCAGCAAGCACCAGATCGGCCGCTTCCTTGGCGGCTTCCGATCCCTTGAGTCCCATCGCAATTCCCGCATCCGCACGCTTCAGTGCCGGCGCATCATTGACACCGTCGCCGGTCATTGCGACGGACAGGCCATTGGCCTGCAGGGCAGTGACGAGCCGCAGCTTGTGTTCGGGGCTCGTGCGGGCAAAGATGTCGGTCCCCGCCACCTCGAGTGCGAGCTGTGCGTCGTCGAGCTTGTCGAGGTCCAGGCCCGTCAGCACCCGATTGGAGTTTTGCAGGCCGATCTGTGCGCCAATCGCGAAGGCGGTGCCTGCATGGTCCCCGGTAATCATCTTGACCCGGATACCAGCTGCGCGGCACTCCGCCACCGCGGCCACAGCCTCCGGTCGGGGCGGGTCGATGAGGCCCACAAGGCCAAGCCAGGTCAGGCTGCCGTCGAGCGTGGAGACGTCGATCCGATCGCCCTCCTCGGCGCGCTCCGCAAAGGCAAGCACGCGAAGGCCGCGTCGGGCCATGGCCTCGGCCCGGTCGTGCCAATGCTGCAGGTCGATATCCCCGCACATCCGCAAGACCCGCTCCGGCGCACCCTTGACGAGGGTCACGCGACCATCCGCTGTTTCGGTCAATACGGCCATGAAGCGGTGGCGGCTGTCGAAGGGGATGGCGTCGCGCCGTTGTCCGGCTTCACCGCTGCCTGCCTTGCGCGCAAAGGCCAGCAGCGCGCCCTCCATAGGGTCGCCCTCGACGGCCCACTCGCCGTCCCGGCAATGCAGCGCGGCATCGTTGCAGAGGCTGGCCGCCCGGGCGAGGCGAGCAAGATCGCCAGAGGGAGTAATCGCGCCATCCGGGGCATAACCCCGGCCGGCAATCTCGAACACGCCCTCGGGGGTCTCCGCAGCGGCGACCACCATTTCGTTGCGAGTCAGCGTACCTGTCTTGTCGGTGCAGATGACTGAGACCGACCCGATGGCCTCGATAGCGGGCAGGCGGCGGACGATGGCCTGCCGCCGCGCCATGGCCTGCACGCCGATGGCCAGCGTGATCGTCATCACCGCAGGTAGACCCTCCGGGATCGCCGACACGGCGACCCCGACCACGATCATGAACAGCTCGGAAAAGTCGTGGTGGCTGACGAAATAACCGTAGACGAGCAGGATGGCGGAGGCGAGCAGGATCAGAAGCGAAAGCCAGCGCGAGAAGTGGTCCATCTGCGCCACCAGGGGCGTGTTCAATTGCTCGACCCCGCCCAGAAGCGCGCCGATGCGCCCGATCTCGGTTGCCTGGCCGGTAGCCACCACAACCCCGCGCGCCGTGCCCTGCGTGACCAGTGTGCCCGACCAAAGCATGGAACTGCGATCGCCTATGCCCGCGTCGACAGCGACGGGGTCAACGGCCTTTTCAACTGGCACCGATTCACCAGTGAGCATGGCCTCCTGCGCCGCCAGTCCGCGCGCCTCGATGACCCGCAGGTCGGCCGGCACCTTGTCGCCCGCCTCCAGCAACACGATGTCGCCGGGCACGAGATGTATGCCATCCACCGTCATGCGCTGGCCGTTGCGCAGCACGGCAGCTCGCGGCGCCAGCATCTGCCGGATTGCGACCATTGCCGCCTCGGCCTTGCCCTCCTGGATAAAGCCGATCAGGGCATTGGCCAGCACGACTGCCAGAATCACGCCGGTGTCGACCCAGTGCTGCAAGGCGCCCGTCACCACGGCCGCCGCCATCAGGACGTAGATCAGCATGTTGTGGAACTGCGCCAGGAAGCGCTGGAGAGGCATGCGGAGCGCAGCTTCGGGCAGCTGGTTCGGACCGTACTCGGCCAGGCGCCGCGCCGCCTCGGTGGTGGACAGACCTTCACGCGCGGATTTGAGCGCGTCTAGGCAGGTGTCGGCAGCCTCGGCATGCGGCGCGGGTGCCGCCATCTCAGTGGGACAGCAGGACCGGCACCCGCAGGTCGTCCAGGACGCCTTTGGTCGCCCCGCCGAGCACAAAGTCGCGCAATCGCGAGTGGCCATAGCCGCCCAGGACCAGCAGTCCGGCCTTGTCTGCCAGCGCTTCATCCTGCAGTGTCTGGCCAATCGGTCGGCCATTGCTCGAGACGGCCCGGGCTTCAGCCTTGATCCCCCGCCGCTTCAGATGGTCGACGAGGCGCTCGGCCGGCTGCTGTTCCGCAATCTGCTTCTCGTCCGTCACCGTGGCCACGACGACCCGCGCGGCTTTGGTCAGGAAGTGTTCCGCGTCTGCGACCGCCCGGGCCGCCACGCGGCTCCCATCCCAGGCCACAAAGACGGTCGTATAGTCTGGCGATTCATGGCGCTCCGGCAGCAACAGGACCGGCCGGCCCGATCCGAAGATGACCGCTTCAACAGCGCCGCGGACTGCTTCATTGCCCCCATTCCAGCCGAACATTGTCAGATCATGATAGCGGGCCTGACCGGCTGCCGCTTCGCCGAAACGTTCGGGAATGGCCTCAATGCGGCCGGTGCGGATGGCGACATTGGCCCCACTGGCCGCATGCACCATGGCGTGGGACATTTCCTGTCCCCGGATATGGCAGGCATCCTTGATGCCCTTGAGCATCCCCGGCACATCGATGACCGCTCGCGCCACTGCATTGGCTGGTGCGCGGAAGTCGGGCTCCAAGACCAGTGCGTGGATTTCGGCCCCCAAATACTGCGCAGCCTTGGCGACAAGCGCGCCGAATTCGGCATTGGGAGCGTCTGGATAGGTCAACAGAGGAACCAGGGCCTGCAAAGTCATCGTCGCCTCGCGGTTTGGTAGAGCAGTTGGGACAGGGTCAAGCCCCTGCCCATCACCCTATACCGCCAGGCAACCCGGCCATTGATTCAGGTCAAAAACGCGCGCCGGTTACGTGGCTTGCGCGCCAGGCCAGCGGGCCGACCGGCCGCTGGTCCATCCGTTGACCCGGTCGCGGCCCGCGCCCTTGGCGACGTACAGCGCCTCGTCCGCACGCGCGATCAGTCTGACATCGGTTCGGTCGGTTTCCTCGGCAGCATAGGTCGCGACGCCGACACTGATCGTTATCACGCCCTTCTCGCTTCCCTCGTGCCTTTGCCCCAGTTCGCGCACCGCCTTGCGGAGCCTTTCGGCAAAGAAATAGGCGCCATCCTCATCGGTGTCCGGCAGGATGGCACAGAATTCTTCGCCCCCATACCTGCCGACAAAGTCACCGGCTCGCCGTTCGGTCTGCTCGAGCGCATTGGCAACGCTTCGCAGACAGGCATCGCCAGCGGGGTGGCCGTAAATGTCGTTGAAGGCCTTGAAGTGATCGATATCGATCATCACCAGGCTCAGCGGCTGTCCGCTTCGCTTCGTACGAGCAAGCTCTATGGCCAGGCATTCGTCGATGGCCCGACGGTTTGCCAATCCCGTAAGGGCATCGGTTGTCGCCTGCAGTTTCAGCTCGTTCGTAAGGCCCCGCAATTCCGTTTCGGCCCGCTTGATCAGGGTCATATCCGAGACCACCACTGTCGCGTTGCCACCGGCATGCGGCTTGGTCCGAATATGCAGCCACCGGCCGTCGAACAGATGAACCTCCTCGTCGCGGCCCGTGCGCAATGCCGACACTACAGTGTCCACCCACTGGTCTACATCGTCCTGCGGGATATAGGGCTGTTCGCCATGCCTGACGGCGGCGCGCAGGATATCAGGCAGGAATGCGCCTGGGACCCGCAGTCTGCCGGTGATTGGAAACATCGATTGATACTGCTCGTTGCAGTAGATAATCCGCCCCTCGCTGTCGAAAAGGGCCAGGCCGTCCGACATTTCGGTCAGGACGAAAGCCAGCTGATCCCGGCTGGCGAGCAACTCCCTGTCGCTTTCCTTCTTCCAGGTAATGTCCCGCATCACCCCGATCAGGCCCAGCGCATCGCCTCGGCTATTGTAGAGTGGCGTCTTCGTTGCAGTGAACCATCTTTCGTTCCCCTGCTCATCCACCTGCAACTCCTCGCGCTCCAGTATCGGCAGGCCGCTCTGCAGCACCTGCTGCTCTTCCGTGAAGAGGGCCTCCGCACGATCCGGTGGCGCAATATCGAAATCGGTCTTGCCGCGCAGCTGGCGCGCCTGCGCAATGCCGTGAAGCGAGGCGAATGCCTGATTGGCGAGCAGAAAGCGTCCACGGGGGTTTTTCACATAGGCGAAATCGGGAGCGAGATCTGCGGCGGCCATGAACAGCATGGTCTCCTCCGCCCGCTGATGGCTGAATACCAGCACCTGAAGGGCAACAAAGGTCGCGGCAATGCTCAGTATCAGCGACGCCAGAGCCCCCTGACTGAGCACCGGGTCAATGCCCTGTGCCCTGGCTGCGGCAAAGCCAAGCAGCGCCAGCGGTGTACCCAACAGGGCAAAGAGCATCGTCACGAGGAGGGAGGGCGGGCGCCCTCCAAGCAGTCGGTAGCCCAGGAGCCCCAGGCCTGTCGCAACGGCGATACCCACCAGGTCTGCCGTTGCGCCGCTCCCGCTCACCAGCAACAGATGCGTCGCCACGAGTGCAGCCGTAATGAGGCCGGCAATAGGGCCCCCGAGCAGGCTCGATACGCCAATAAGCGTGGCTCGAAGGTCGAAAACCGTACCATCCGGCAATTCGACGGAGAGCATTATCGAGGCGATGGCGCCGAGGCCCATCACACCGCCCAATGCAGCTGCACGGATGCGCGGCCCAAGCATGAGCAGGAGCGGTTCGCCATGGGCGAAAGCCGAGAGCAGAAGTCCCACCACGGCAAGATTTGCGATGAGGGCATACCACACGGTCGACTGGCTCCACTGGCTGCTTACGCTGCGCAATCCTAGGAATAAGCCCGACCGGCGAAAAAACCCGTTAACGGCGGCATGTCCCAAAAGCTGTCTGCCGGGATCGCCTCGGCCCTTGATGCGGATCAATGTGTCGGCCAGCGTGCCTGTCATAGTCGAACTTGGAGAGAGCCCGTCCGTCCGTTGCGACGCTTCGACGTGCGCTGTCTGAGGAGGTGAGAATGGACATTCTGCTGCCGATCGCGACCTACCCTGACGCGACAACCAAGGTTGGCCTCGGACACGCCCTCGGCCTGGCCGCCCGGCTGGACGCGAGGATGACAGTCTTGATTCAGGAGGTGGATATTGCGCCACTCCACAGTGCTCTGGGCGAGGCACTGCTGGGCGTGTCCAAGATGGCAGCCGAAGCCGAGCGACGCAGCAGGGATCGCGGCGAGGATATTGCCGCCTGGATAGGCGAGCGGGCTGCGAGCCTCGGTGTCGCGTTGACGGTTGATGCAGCAAGGTGCCGGCCCGAGGCGTTCTCGGACAGTCTCGTACCGCTCGCGCGCCACCATGATTTGACTGTCACAGTAGCTGACGGTGGAGACCCGCAGCGGCGCGCCGAGACCGAAGCGCTGATCTTTGACTCCGGTGGTCCGGTCGTCATTGTACCGGCAGGAGCAGCAGTGGTGCCGGTCGCCGAACAACGGGCAACGCCGTTGAATGTCGTCGTGGCCTGGGACGGCAGTCGGGCTGCATCAAGAGCGCTGCGCGATGCCATGCCGGTTCTCGAACGCGCGGACCTGGTGTCGGTCGTGACGATTGGCGATGACAAGGTAATCGATCCGGCGGGCGTTGCCGGCATACAGGCATTTCTCGAGCATCACGGCATACGCAGCAGGCACCTGCAAAGGGAGCGTGGCGGCGCCCAAATCGGCGAGACCCTGCAGGCAGTTGCCGTTAGCCAGGACGCAGCCCTGCTGGTGATGGGCGCATACGGCAGGAACCGGCTGCAGGAATTTGTTCTGGGCGGAGCCACGCGCACCATCCTGCCTGCGCCACGGCTCCCGATCCTGATGTCTCACTAGCAAACTGGAGGATGTGATGGCGATCAACAGTGAGTGGCATGCCACGCACAAACTGCCCAGAAATGCCAAGCTGGAGGAGCGCTTGAACTGGCACATCGTGCATGCCGCCAACTGCGGGTGCCGCGAAATGCCAGCGACCATCAAGCGCGAGCTGGAGGTGCGAGGCCTGACCGTGCCCTCTCCCCGAAGCCTCAAATAGCGGGGATCGGCGCCACGTTGGCCGCGCTATTCCATCTTCCGGACGATCCGCCCGTCCAGTGCGACCGCCAGCGCCAGCGTGTTGGAGATCGTGCCGTACTTGCGGATATTCTTGTGCAGCAAGTTGAGGCGGCGATCGCTCTCGTCGGTATCGACCGTCACCAGGTAGTCAATGGAAGTGATCTGGGGCGGCGCATCCTGCCGGATGGCGTGCAGATGAACATGCATGCCGCGCATGTCGAAGCCGAGCAGGGGCAGCGCCCGCTCGGCGCTTTTGATAATGCAGGCCGCCAACGCTGCCAGCAGCATTTCTGCCGGATTGAATGCGTCCGTCCGTCCCGCCAGGGAAGTGTCCAGCGCAACGACGGCCTGCCTGACCATGGCGCTGCTGCCAGCAGCGTCCGCACGCTCTGCACTGATCGAATATTCGAGCATACTGCCTCCAGTCAGTCCTCTCGCACCGAAACGATGCGGAAGACGTGGGTCTTGCCGTCGTCCTCGCGGATCGACACATATTCGCCTGGCACGAAACGCTCTTCGGACAGCCGGAAACCAACCTCGTCGTCCTGCGTGCTGGCATCGGAATAGTCGAAGAGCCAGCGACCACCAGGGCCACGCTGGATGCGACCACGGGCCTCGTCTTCCCCCGGACGGTTCCGCACCACGCGGCACCAGTCAGGCATATCGCGGAAGCCGGCGGCGTCGATATGCCCATCAGCTGTCAACGGCAGGAAGAGACGATAGCTGTGGTTCCGGTCCCCTTCGGGATGGCCCGGTTCGCGCGCCAGTTCGAGCTCGATGCGGTAGAGCTTTGCTTTGGTCATTGGTGATCCCTTCAGAGTGTGGTGGCCGACAAGGTTCGCGCCTCTCAGCTCAAGGGCGGGGCCAGGTGCACGCCGATGAAATAGGGCCAGACGAAGAGGCCCAGCAGGCCCATCCAGAAATTGAGGTGCAGGTAGCCTATGCTGAACAGCCAGCCCGCGAACCAGAAGGCGCCAAGTGACGTGTGTTGCGTGATCTTGATGCGTTCCATCGAGCCTCTCCTCAGGCGGCGAGTTGGGCGGCTTGGCCGCTTGTTCCCATCCTTTCAAGCATGTCTGCCGCCCCGAATTCTTGATCTCGCGCAAAGAGATTGCCGCACACCGCGCTATGATCTGGTGACGTACCCGGAGGCTTGAGATGGAAATCCGCAACATCGCCGTCGTGCTCACCATCGACTCTGTCGATCCGGACCTGGTCGCTCTGGCAAGCGACCTCGCCCGACGCCATCACGCCTCACTCACCGGGGTAGCTGCGGCCGAGCCGCCGCTCGTCGTGATGGGGATGGATGGCGGTGCAGTGGCCGCATCGGTCTACGCGGAGCAGCACGCCGAGATCGAGGCGTCCCTGGCAGCCGCCGAGGCAAGCTTTGCCACGCTCGTTCCCCCCGGTGTGAAACACCATTGGGTCGGAACGATACAGCGTCCGGATGCCGCTATCATCGAAATAGCCCGGACAGTGGATCTGATCATTGTGGGAGCGACCGACCAAAAGCCGCAGATCGGCCGTGCAGTCGACGTCGACGCGGTGCTGCTCGGAGCCGGTCGCCCGGTTCTCGTCGCGGCCGCCGGCACGCGCAAACTCAAGGCCAGCAAGATCGTCGTTGCCTGGAAAGACACCAAGGAGGCCCGCCGGGCCGTCATGGATGCCCTGCCCCTGCTCAAGGCAGCTGACGACGTAAGCCTTGTTGTGGTGGACGAAGGCAATCTGGCGACCGAGCGCGCCAGCATGCTCGACGCTGTTGCCTGGCTCCAATCCCATGACGTCAAGGCACATGGCGACGTGCTTCCCGACATTGGTGGCGTTGCCCAGACCATCCTGCAGGCTGTGATGACTGAAGGCGCCGACCTCGTCGTCAGTGGCGCCTATGGCCATAGCCGGCTCCGGGAATGGTTGCTGGGTGGCATGACCCGGGACCTGTTGGCCACGCATGGGGTAAGCCGCCTGTTCTCCAACTAGGCGCGCCCCGCCCCAAGCCCAGGACACCGTATGACCATCCGTCACCTCGATCATGCATTTGCGCCGCGCAGCGTCGCCTTGATCGGCGCCTCGCAACGCCCTGGCTCGTTGGGGGCGCTCGTCCTGTCAAACATCGTCTCGGGTGGATTTGAGGGCAAGATATTTCCGGTCAATCCCAAATACCGGGAGCTGGCCGGGCGCGCCTGCTTTTCGCGCGTGGCCGACCTGCAAGAGGTTCCCGATCTCTGCGTCATAGCAACGCCCGCCCAGACCATACCGGCGCTGATCGAAGAGATCGGCCAGTTCGGGGGCAGGGCGGTCGTCGTCATCACCGCAGGGGTGGGCAGTGAGGACCAGTTGCGGCAGCGCATGCTGGAAGCTGCCGGCCGTCATGGCGTGCGGATCATCGGGCCCAATACGATCGGCCTGCTGGCGCCGCTTGTTGGGCTCAATGCAAGCTTCACACACATTCCCGCGCGTGCGGGCTCGCTGGCACTGCTCTCGCAATCGGGGGCGATCGTATCCTCGATCATCGATTGGGCTGAGTCCGAAGGGATCGGGTTTTCCCAGATCATCTCGCTGGGCGATATGGCCGATGTCGATGTGGGCGATTGCCTCAACATGCTGGCTGCAGATCACAAGACGTCGGCTATCCTGATGTATCTCGAATCCATTCCCAACGCCCGCAAGTTCATGTCTGCGGCGCGTGCGGCGGTCCGGCTGAAGCCGGTCATCGCTATCAAGCCAGGGCGGCACGAACAGGCTGCCAGGGCGGCGCAGACGCATACAGGCGCGCTCGCGGGGGCCGATGCCGTGGTCGACGCCGCAATGCGGCGCGCTGGCATTATCAGGGTCAATGATCTTGAGGATCTGTTCTCCGCGGCTGAGATCACCGCGCGTTTCAAGCCTCTGGAACGCGGCCGGGTCGCCATCGTCACCAATGGCGGGGGCGCAGGCGTGCTTGCAGTCGACCACCTGATCGACCGCGGATGCGAACTGGCCGAGCTATCGTCGCAAACGCTGGCTGCACTCGATCAGGTGCTGCCAACCAACTGGTCGCATGCCAATCCGGTGGACATTATCGGCGACGCGCCGCCCGAACGTTACCTTGCCGCCATGCGCCTCGTGGCTGAAGACCCCGGCGTCGACGTTGTCCTGGCCATGAATTGCCCAACCGCGCTTGCCTCGCCGTCCGCCGCGGCCCAGGGGCTTGCTGACGTGGTCCAGAATGGGCTGATCAGCGGCAAGCCGGTGCTTGCCACCTGGCTTGGCCAGTTTGCGGCCGCAGAGGCGAGACGTCTTCTCAACAGTGCGGGCATTGCCAGCGTGGACACGCCGGCCAAGGCTGCCGATGCGGTCAGCATCCTGACGCGATGGCGGCGGCTGACCGCGCGCCTGCAACGCGTCCCAGCCACCCATGAAACTCTTCACGTCGATCGGCCGGGGGCCGCCGCTGTGCTCGCGGGCGCAGCAGGCGACAGGCGCACAATGCTGACGGAGCCCGAGGCAAAGGAAGTGCTGAGCGCCTATGGTATTGCGGTGCCTCGGACGCTGACGGTCGCTGACGTCGACGCTGTGGAAGCCGCGGCAGCCGAATTGCTGAAGGGTAGCGCCTGGGTTGCGGTCAAGATGATGTCGGCCACCTTGACGCATAAATCCGATTTTGGCGGCGTGGTGCTGAACCTCGATAGCGCCCAAGGCGCGCGCGCTGCCGCGCAGGCAATCCTCGATCGGCTTGCGGCAAAGGGCGTGGCCGCCGAACTGGATGGCTTCGCTGTGCAGCAGATGATCATCCGGCCAACGGCAACGGAGTTGCTGATCGGGGTAACCACGGATCCTGTCTTCGGTCCCGTGCTGATGTTCGGCGCGGGTGGGGTATCGGTCGAAGTCGTTCGCGACACGACCATGGAGATCCTGCCGGTCGACGACGTGCTGGCTGATGACATGATAGATCGGACCCGCATCAGCGCTCTGCTGGCGGCCTATCGCAACCAGCCCGCCGCGGACAGGAGCGCCATCGTGGTGGCACTCAAGGCGATCTCGCAACTGCTCATCGACTTCCCCCAGATCGTGGCAATCGACATCAATCCGCTGCTCGCCGACGCCGATGGGGTCATCGCGCTCGATGCCCGCATAGAATTGGATCTGCAGCGCCTGGATATTGCAGCCCCTAATCCGGCGCTGTCGATCCGCCCCTATCCGGTTCAGTGTAGCACGCAGCTGGAAGTCGGCAGTGGGACATTCGACATCCGCCCTATCCGTCCGCTCGATGTGGAACTCTATCCGCGCTTCCTGGAAAGCGTCACCGCCGAGGATCTGCGGCTGCGCTTTCTGGTGCCGACCACCGAACTTTCCTCGGAGACGCTGATCCGTCTGACGCAGCTGGACTACGACCGCGACATTGCTTTCGTAGCCTTGTCGCGACCCGAAGGTGAGTTGGCCGGCATCGTCCGCTACGCCGCCGAGCCCGATGGCAGGCGCGCCGAGTTCGGCCTACTCGTCCGCAGTGACCTTCAGGGCATGGGGCTGGGCCGGGCCATGCTGCACCATCTGATCGACTATGCCAGGGCGCGTGGTCTTGTCGAACTGACCGGCATAGTGCTGAACGAAAACACTCGCATGGTCGAACTCTGTCGTGACCTTGGGTTCAATATCGCAGTGCGAGCGGGCGAGCCGGGCCGCCTTGAGGCCCGACTGGCGCTTTGATCCTGGTCGTCAGTCCGCCCCCCTATGCCGGTTCGGCCTCGTCCTTGGGCTGTTCGATTGCCCCCCTGCGCTGGAGCACCGCACCGACCGTGCTGCAGAGCAAGGCCCAGGCAGCGCCCAGGCACCAGCCAGCCAGCACGTCACTGGGATAGTGCACGCCCATATAGAGGCGGCTGGCGCCAACCAGGATGGTCAGCACGATGGCGCCTGCAATGCTCAAGATCTGCAGCGGCCGTGTCGGGGCAAAGCGCGCCAGCAGGGCGCCGAGCGTGAGGAAGGTTACGGCCGACAGCATGGCGTGACCGCTCGGAAAGCTGGCCGTGAACTGCTCGGACATGACGGTGAGATCTGGCCGGGGCCTGGCGTAACCCATCTTCAACACGGTGCTGAGAATGGTGCCGCCCAGGACGGATATGGCCACAAGCAGCGCGGCAGAACGCATGCGCGCGAGCAGCAGATAGCTGCAGACGGCAACGACAATCAGCCCCAGCAGCGAGAAACTTCCCAGCGCCGTTATGTCCCGCACCATTTCGTGCACCCATGCCGGTCCGATCACCTGGTCGACATTGTTGGGGTCGCGGAACAGCATCAGGATAGACTGATCGAAGGCCTCCATTTCGCCTTCCACCATCTCATCTGCAATCTGGAGAAAGGCCAGGACCAGCCCGCTGATAATCGCAATTGCTGCGAGCAGGGGGCCTTCCGCCGTCACGAAGCCATAGATGCGATGGTAGTGCTTGGACCGCACAAGTTTGTGTAGCATTGCCGTTTTCCTTGCTTTTACACGCAACGTCCGGTCCGCGTGCACGTTCCGCTGCAGCAGCAGGTGGAAGAATCGAACATGGCAGATCCGTCTTTCTACGTCATTCTCAATGCAAATGCTGGAACGGCCAATGCAGCAGGCGTAACCGCCGAGGCGGTCGCTGAATTGTTTGAGGCCAATGGCCTGCGGGCCGTGGTCGATGCGCGCAGCGAACAGCCCCTGGCAGATCGCATTGCAGACGCCATTGCCAGCCCAGCACCTACGGTCGTCGCGGCGGGTGGGGACGGCACGATTACCGCGCTGGCCGCCGCATTGGTCGGCGGAGACAAGAGCCTGGCCATCCTGCCGCTGGGCACAGTCAACGCGCTGGCAAAGGACCTCAGTGTTCCTCTGGACTTGGCGGGGGCAGTAGCCGCGTTGGCAACGGGCGAAATGCACCGCATCGATGTCGGCGAGGTCAATGGCCGGATATTCCTGCACAAGGTCGTCATCGGCATGATCCCCGGTGTTGCCGCCGGGCGTGAACATATCCGGGGGCGGTATGACATCGCGGCCAAGATCGGATTTTTGCGCTATTTTTTCCGGCGTATTGCGCGCAGCAAGCGGATCGCCGTGGTCATCGAGCCAAGTTCAGGCGAACGGCGGGTCGAGCGGGTGCAGGCGCTGGCCGTCGCGAGCAATGCATATGATGAGGGGGTCGGCCAGTTTTTCTCGCGCCAGAAGCTCGATCAGGGGACCCTGACCCTCTATGTCCTTCGTCACTTCACGGCGCGCGATTTTATCCGTCTGACCGTGGAAATGTTGCTCGGCCGCTGGCGCGATGACGAGGCGCTGAGTGTTGAAAGTGTCAACGCCGTCACCATCGACACGCGCAAGGATTTGATCAAGGTGATGTTTGATGGTGAAGTCGAAACCATGCACACGCCGCTTGTCTTTGCCATTCGACCCAAGGCGCTGTCGGTGATCGTGCCTGCCAACACTGCCACTCCTGCTGAGGCCGCATGAAGATACTGCACGTCTCGGACCTGCATTTCGGCCATCACGATCCGGCAGTCGCTGCCGGCTTCGCGGACGACATCAATGCGCAAAAGCCTGACCTGGTGGTGGCCAGCGGGGACTTCACCCAGATTGGCACCAAGGAGGAGTTCGAGCAGGCGCGCGAGTTTCTCGACAAGCTCCACGCCCCGGTCTTCGCGGTTCCGGGCAACCACGACGTTCCGGCGGTCAACATCTTCCGACGCTTCTTCAACCCCTACGGTCTCTACCGACGCTACATTGATGACGACCTCGAGCCATTTCTTGAAATGGACGGCGTTGTGCTGGTGGGCATGCGGACGTCGCGGCGGGCGAGGCTGGAGTGGAACTGGGGTCATGGCACGATCTCCCGCAGCCAGCTCGAGGATCTCGAGCAGCGCTTTTCGCAGGCCTCTCCCGATGCCGTTCGGGTAATCGTGGCGCATCACCCCCTGCTATTTCCCACACAGCCCATGCTGCAAAAGACCAAGCGCGTGAAGCGCGCCGACGAGGCACTCGCAACCTTTGCCGAACTGGGCGTACGGCTGGTCCTTTCGGGGCATTTCCACCTCTCCTATGTGCGCAAGCATGAGAGTAAGGCGGCCGAGCGCGAGGGCGAGCCCATCGGGCTCAGCAAATCCACGGTGGCGCCCATTCTTGTGGCCCAGGCCTCTTCGGCGATTTCCACGAGGCTGCGCGGCGAGGCCAATGCCTACAATCTGATCGATATCACCCCGGACCGCATCACCATCACGGTGCGCGAATGGCGCGATGGCGCCTGGCACACGCGGGAAAAGGCGAGCGAGCCGGTATAACCGCGCCTTCCACCGGGACAGCGGGCGCGCAGCTCACTTTCCCGGCTATGGCTCTAGTCCTCGCAATAGATAGAATAGAGCGTGGCAAGCACGCGCCTCACCTCGTCGGAGGCGAGACTATAGCGGATCTGCTGGCCGTCGCGCCGAGTTTTGACGAAATCCCAGGCGCGCAGCTTGGAGAGATGCTGCGAAAGCGGCGACTGCGCCAACCCCACCTTCTCGCCCAGCTCCGTCACATTCATCTCGCGATCCAGCAGGTTGCACAGGATCAGCAGCCGCTTGGAATTTGCCATTGCGGTCAGGAGGCGCGTTGCCTGTTCGGCATTCGCCTCCATTTTTTCGATTTCCATCTTGATCATATTAGAATGTTCTTATATACAGCTGGACGCATAGTCAATGTCCATCGAAATCCCACCGCTTTCAAGGAGGCTGTCATGAAATTCAATGTCGGAACGCCGGATCGTATCGCCCGTCTCGTCATCGGCGCCGTGCTTGTCCTGTTGCCACTGCTTCCCGGGATTGCCCTGTTCGCCAACCCGCTCTGGTTCTGGGCGTCGCTGGTTGTTGGCGTCGTGCTGATCGGGACTGCCCTGGTCCGCTTCTGCCCCCTCTACGCCATTCTTGGTCTCTCCACCTGTAAGGTTCCTAGTCGATGACTGAATTCACCCCTCTCGCGTCGCTGTTTGGCGGCGCGCTGATCGGTCTCTCCGCCGTACTTCTCATGGCCTTCCATGGCCGCATCGCCGGCATGACCGGCATCCTGACCGGCCTGATGCCGCCCATGTCCAGCGATTGGGCCTGGCGGGCGGCATTCGTCGCCGGTGCCATCGCAGCTCCGGCCCTGGTTCTGACCCTGTCGGGGCAGACCATCCCCTTCGACAGCCCGGTGCCGACACCGTGGATCATCATAGGTGGCCTTATCGTGGGTGGAGGCGTCTATTTCGGCTCCGGTTGCACGTCCGGCCATGGCGTTTGCGGCATTGCTCGCCTGTCGCCGCGCTCGATCGCCGCGACGGCCACTTTCATGGCCACAGCAACCGCCACGGTCTTTGTCGTCCGCCACGTACTGGGGGGATTCTAATGTTGCGTACTATTGTTGCCGGCCTCATCGGTCTCGTTTTCGGCACCGGAATTGCCATTTCCGGCATGGGCAATCCGGCCAAGGTTTTGAACTTCTTCGACATTGCCGGCACCTGGGATCCATCCCTGGCCCTGGTGATGGCGGGCGCCCTCGTGCTTTCGGCCATCGGCTACCGCTTTGTCTTGCGCCGGCCAGAGCCGGTGCTGGAAGCCAGGTTTCACCTGCCGACAGGCCGTAAGCTCGACCTGCCCTTGCTTTCCGGTTCCGCGGCCTTCGGCATAGGCTGGGGCATTTCAGGGTTCTGCCCCGGCGGCGCAGTGCCAGCCCTGGGCCTCGGCGAACCGTCTGCCTGGATTTTCGTCGGCGCCATGCTGGCGGGGATCGCCGCAGCCCGCACCATCCGCCTCGCGCTTGAAGCGCGCATCACCCAACCAGCGTGAAGGAGATCACCATGACCGCTCTGCCTTTTACCCCGGACCTGTCCGTGAAGCCGGACGTCACCGCCTTCTTCGACCCGGCAACCAACACCATCAGCTACATCGTCAAGGATCCGTCCTCGCAGGCCTGTGCCATCTATGACTCGGTCATGGATTTCGACTACGCCTCTGGCCACATCAGCTACGAACATGCCGATGCCATGATTGCCCATATCCGCGAGCGTGGCCTCAAGCTGGAATGGTTGATCGAGACCCATGTCCATGCCGACCACCTGTCAGCGGCGCCCTATATCCAGGCCAAGCTGGGTGGCAAGCTGGGCATCGGCGAGAACATCCGGACCGTCCAGGACACCTTTGGCAAGGTGTTCAACGAAGGCACCGAATTCCAGCGCGACGGCAGCCAGTTCGACCGTCTGTTCAAGGACGGTGACAGCTACCAGATTGGCGCCATGACCGTTTACGCCATGCACACGCCGGGACACACCCCGGCCTGCATGACGCATGTAGTGGGAGATGCCGCCTTTGTCGGCGACACGCTGTTCATGCCGGATGGCGGCTCGGCTCGTGCTGATTTTCCGGGCGGGGATGCCCGCACGCTCTATCGCTCGATCCAGCGGGTTCTGTCCCTGCCGGGCGCCATGCGCCTCTTCATGTGCCATGATTATGGTCCGAATGGCCGTGACATCCAGTGGGAGACCACGGTGGCTGACGAGATCGCGCACAACATTCATGTCGGCAAGGGCACCGATGAAGACACCTTCGTGCAGATGCGCGAAGCGCGGGACGCCACGCTCGCCATGCCCAAGCTCATCATCCCGTCGCTGCAGGTCAACATGCGCGCCGGACAACTCCCGCCAAAGGACGAGGACGGCAAGACCTTCCTCAAAGTCCCCGTGAACGGCCTCTGACCATGTGGCCCTTTTCCAATTCCGACCCGAAAGCAAGACCCATGAATATCAACAAGATTGCCCCTGATTTCTCCGCCACCGGCCAGATTCGGCCCGACCAGATGAAGGCCGTCGTCGACGCCGGCTACAAGTCGATCGTCTGCGCCCGTCCCGACCAGGAAGAGGCCGGCCAGCCCGCCTTTGCTGAAGTGGCCAAGGCTGCCGAAGCCGCCGGTCTCAAGATCGTGCACATTCCAGTGTCAGGCCCGTTGGGCGAGGGGCAGATCATCCGCTTCCACGACGCCTGGAAGGATTTGCCAAAGCCGATGCTTGGCTATTGCCGCTCCGGCGCCCGCGCCGGCAGCCTCTACGCAACTCTGTCGAAATAAGTCCGATGAAGCTCAAGACCTACTTCCCGATCCTTGACTGGGGGAAGCGCTACAATCGCGCAACCCTGACCAGCGATCTGGTCGCCGCTGTGATTGTCACGATCATGCTGATCCCC
Source organism: Alphaproteobacteria bacterium (assembly GCA_018828145.1). GTDB lineage: Bacteria > Pseudomonadota > Alphaproteobacteria > Rhizobiales > Devosiaceae > Devosia. The sequence continues at coordinate 37,424 of JAHJWO010000015.1, forward strand.
CAGTCACTGGCCTATGCACTGCTGGCCGGGCTGCCGCCGGAAGTGGGTCTTTACGCCTCCGTCCTGCCGCTCGTGGCCTATGCCATCTTCGGCACCTCTTCGGCACTCGCTGTCGGTCCGGTGGCGGTGGTCTCCCTGATGACCGCCGCCGCGGTCGGCCGCCTGGCGGCCGAAGGCACGGCCGACTACGCCAGCGCCGCCATCCTGCTCGCTCTTCTATCGGGCGTCATGCTGACGGTAATGGGTCTGTTCAGGCTCGGCTTCATCGCGAACTTCCTGTCGCATCCGGTCATCTCAGGCTTCATCACCGCCTCGGGCATCATCATTGCCACCAGCCAGGTGGGCGGGCTTCTCGGCATCAAGACCGAAGGTCACGCGATGCCCCAGCTGGTGATGTCGATCGTGGAAAATCTTGGTGCCATCAACCTCAATACCGTCGCCGTCGGCGCGGTGGCCCTGGCGCTGTTGCTGTGGATCCGCCTCGACCTCAAGAACTGGCTCAACCGCTTTGGCCTGCCCAAGGGCGTCGCCAACATTATTGTGCGGGCTGGCCCGGTCTTTGTGGTCTTTCTGACCATGGCGTGGTCTGCGCTGTTCGACCTCGGCAACAAGGGTGTGGCCCTGGTGGGCCAGGTGCCTCAAGGCCTGCCTATGCTGGCGCTGCCGAGCTTCAATCTCGACACGATCCAGGCGCTGCTGCTGCCGGCGCTGATCATTTCGGTTGTTGGCTTCGTCGAATCCATCTCCGTGGCACAGACGCTGGCCGCCAAGCGCCGCGAGCGCATCGACCCCAACCAGGAACTCATCGGTCTCGGCGCCTCCAACGTCGCTGCCGCCATTGGTGGCGGCTATCCGGTCACCGGCGGTTTTGCCCGCTCGGTGGTCAACTTCGATGCCGGCGCCGCGACGCCGGCCGCAGGAGCCTTCACCGCGATCGGCATTGCCGGTGCGACCCTGCTGCTCACACCGTTCCTTGCCATACTGCCCAAGGCGACGCTGGCTGCCACGATCGTCCTGGCTGTGTTGACGCTGGTGGACTTTTCGATCCTCAAACGCGCCTGGAACTACTCCAAGGCCGATTTTGCGGCCGTTGCCATGACGCTGCTGGGGACGCTCCTGCTGGGTGTCGAAGTGGGCATTTCCTTAGGGGTAGGGGCCTCTATCCTGATCTTCCTCTATCGCTCGTCGCAGCCCCACGCAGCCATTGTAGGTCAGGTGCCCGGCACCGAGCACTATCGGAATGTCAAGCGCCACCAGGTGGACACCACGCCCGATGTGCTCTCTATCCGGGTGGACGAAAGCCTCTATTTCGCCAATGCGCGCTACCTACAGGACCTGGTCATCAACCAGGCCGCTGAGAACCCGGAGCTCAAGGACGTTGTCCTGATGTGTTCGGCGGTCAATGCCATCGACATGTCGGCTCTCGAAAGCCTCGAGGCGATCCAGCACCAGTTGAGCGATCTGGGAGTCCGTCTGCATCTGTCCGAGGTCAAGGGCCCGGTCATGGACCGTCTCGCCGGTACCGACTTCCTCGCGCACCTCTCCGGTGGGGTACATCTCAGCCAGCATCAGGCGATGCTCGCCATCGCGGCTGCGCGGCTCGCCAGGCGGGACCCTGCCGTCCCCACGTCGGCAACTGAGCCCCTCAAGGCGATCGGCAGCTAGACGTTGCCGGGGGCAGGTTTCGGCCTGCCTGCTCTGGCTATTCCGCCGCGACCAAGATGCGTTCACCGGCCATGAAGATGCGTCTTTCGACAATGTCGATGGGATAGGTCTTCACCTGTCCCTCGTCGGCGCCGAGCGCCTGGCCGGTGGCCAGGTCGAATACCCAATTGTGCAGCGGGCAGGTGACCGAGGCGCCATGCACGATGCCTTCGCTCAGCGGCCCCTGCCTGTGCGGACAACGGTTCTCGATGGCAAAGATCTGGTCGTCCTGGGTGCGAAACACCGCAATCCGCCCCGCCGGCGTATTCACGCAGCGCGAGCCGCGGCGAGGGATGGCGTCAATGCTGCCGATCTCTATCCACTCGGTCATGCCACCCTACCCGCCTATTCTGCTGCGACCGGCATGCCGAATTCGGCCATGGCGGCGAATTCATGGGCGTCCTTGCCGTTGACACGCTCTTCCCAGGGGTCGACCTGGGCGAAGGTCTGCGAATAGACGAAGCGCTCGAAATAGTGCCGGCGTTTGGCCAGATCATCGACGACATTGGCCTTGATCGAGGGCGTGCCGACGCGCTTGGCCCACTTGTAGATGCGCTCGAGATACCGGCCCTGCTCGCGATAGAGCTGGGTCAGCGCCACGATGATCTCCAGTGCCTCGTCCTCGCTGTCGGCATGGCAGAGCAGTTCGGTCCCCTTTATGTCGAGCCCTGCGGCACCCGCAAAGTGGATGTCGTAGCCACTGTCGACGCAGATCACCCCGATATCCTTGCAGGTGGCTTCGGCGCAGTTGCGCGGGCAGCCAGAGACGGCCAGCTTGAGCTTGGCCGGAGTCCAGGCGCCCCACATGAACTTCTCGATGCGGATGCCGAGGCCGGTGGAATCCTGGGTGCCGAAGCGGCACCAGTCCGAGCCGACGCAGGTCTTGACCGTACGCAAACCCTTGGCATAGGCCGCGCCCGAGACCATGCCTGCGGCATTGAGATCGGCCCAGACGGCTGGCAGGTCTTCCTTCTTGACGCCAAGCAGATCAATGCGCTGGCCGCCAGTGACCTTGACGGCGGGAATGGCGAACTTGTCGGCAACATCGGCAATGGCGCGTAGTTCCTTGGGATTGGTCATGCCGCCCCACATGCGTGGCACGACAGAATAGGTCCCGTCCTTCTGGATATTGGCGTGCACGCGCTCGTTGATGAAGCGGCTCTGCCCGTCATCCTCGTATTCGCCCGGCCAGTCGGCGACGAGATAGTAGTTGAGCGCCGGACGGCACTTGGCACAGCCACAGGAGGTCTTCCACTCCAGCTCCTGCATCACGGCAGGAATGGATTTGAGCCCCTTGGCTATGATGAGGCGGCGCACGTCATCGTGGCCATATTCGGTGCAGGGACACATCGGCTGCACCGCGGCCGGATTATAGGCATCGCCCAGCGTAGCGTGGAGCAATTGCTCCACCAGATGGGTGCAGGAGCCGCACGAAGCCGAAGCCTTGGTGTGGGCGCGTACGCCATCGAGACTGGTCAGTCCCTTGCCGGTGATAGCGCCGGTGATCTTGCCCTTGCATACGCCGTTACAGCCACAGATCTCTGCCTCATCGGGCAAGGCTGCAACGGCCGCCATAGGGTCCAGGGGGGTGCCCCCCTGATAGGCCTGGCCGAAGATCAGTGTATCGCGCAGCTCCCGCGTGTCCACGCCCCGCTTGAGCATGTCGAAGAACCACGGGCCGTCGGCGGTTTCGCCATACAGCACGGCGCCGATGATGCGGTCGTCCTTGAGCACGAGGCGCTTGTAGACACCAGCCGTGGCGTCACGCAGCACGATCTCCTCGCGGTCCTCGCCCTCGCCGAAATCGCCGGCCGAGAACAGGTCGATGCCGGTGACCTTGAGTTTGGTCGAGGTGACTGAGCCTTGGTAGCTCGCCTCCTGCTCAGCCAGCGTGTGGGCCAATACCTGACCCATCTCGTATAGCGGCGCAACCAGCCCGTAGCAGGTGCCACGGTGCTCGGCGCATTCGCCCAGCGCAAAGATGTGTGGATCGTCGGTTCGCATCTGGTCGTCGACTACGATGCCGCGATTGACGGCCAGGCCGCTGGCCTTGGCGAGGCCAGAGGAGGGACGAATGCCCACTGCCATCACCACCATTTCACAGGGGATGATCATGCCGTCATTGAGCTCGACACCTTCGACCCTGTCTGTGCCCAAGACCTGCTTGGTATTGGCCTTGGTGATCACCGTGACGCCGCGATCCTTGAACGCCTTTTCCAGCAGGTAGCCTGCCGCTGGGTCGAGCTGGCGCTCCATCAGCGTGGGCATCAGATGCAGCACCGTGACGTCCATGCCGCGCATCTTGAGGCCGGCGGCGGCCTCAAGACCCAAGAGTCCGCCGCCAATGACAACGACCCGGGCTCCGGGCCCAACGGCCAGCATCTTGTCGACGTCATCAAGGTCGCGGTAGGTCACGACGCCCGGCAATTGATGGCCAGGAACCGGCGGAATGAACGGGGAGGAGCCCGTGGCGATCACTAGCTTGTCGTAGTCGGCGACAATGCCGTTGGTGGAGATGACCTTCCTCGCCTCCCGGTCGATCAGCGTGACCGGCGAAGACTTGTGCAGGGTAACGCCGTTCTCCGCATACCAGTCGTCGCCATGGGTGATGATCTCTTCATAGGTCTTTTCACCCGACAGCACCGGGGAAAGCATGAGCCGGTTGTAGTTCACCCGTGGCTCGGCATTGAAGATGGTGACGGCGTAGCGCCCCGGCGCGGCCTCGAACAAATGCTCCAGCATGCGCCCGGGCGCCATGCCATTGCCGATGATGACAAGTTTTTCGGTCAATCCGCCGTCTCCTGCTCGCAGGGAAAACAAAAAAGCTGCCAATCGACAGTGCAGCTCCGGCGCAAGTCCGAAACGTCTGTCGATTGGCAGCTTTGCCTGATGGCGCCCGCCATTGGGTGCCGGTCAGCGCTGGATGTCAGCGCCTATGGTTCCGGTGATGCATGAAACGTGCCAAAGCAGAAAGCTCGCATTTCTGCTTTGGGGGCAATGGGTTACGGAATCCCGACAGGGCGATGTGACGTCACCACCTTGCACCATAAGCGTTCAGACTGCATCAATATTGAGCATTGCGCAAACATGCCTGAGATTGGCGCAAAGGCTCGCCTACTGCGCGGTGGCGCCTGTTTCCGACAGGTACTGGTTGGAGTAGTAGCTGGAAAAGTCTGGACGCTCGGCCAGCACCTTGCCGTCGCCATCACGCAGAATTTCGGCCGCCATCAGATAGTCGCCGATCGCTTCGATCTTCTCTGCCTGGATCGTTCCGACAGCGCCATCGATGCCCTGAAGGTAGTGACCGTCGATCAGCGCCTGCAGCGACGCACGGACGAAGGCGCGATCCGTGAGGCTGTCACTGTTGGCGGCCAGCAAGATGTCGGTTGCCTCATCGGGATTGGCGACGGCGAAGGCATAGCCGCGTTGCACGGCCTGGATGAAGGCGCTGGCGGTTTCGGGATTGGCATCGAGATAGGCCTGGCTCGAACCGATGAAATTGGTGTGCTGGTCCGGCACCCCATAGTCGGCATAGCGGAAGGCTCGCTGCGGCACGCCATCCAGTTCGGCCTTGACGCCTTCCCAGGTATAGACCTCAAGAGTGAAGTCGACCGCGCCATTGGCTAGCGCCTCATAGGCCGAGGTACCCAGCGTAACTGTCTCGAACTGACCAGTGCCGCCATCATGGCGGATGATGGTCTCGATTAGCGCATTTTCCCAGGCGCTGCCGAAACCGCCATAGGTGAGGCCGTCGAGGTCCCGCGGAGTCTGAATGTCGCTGCGGTCCGCGTTGAAGACCAGCCGGCCGGTCTCGGTCTGCACCAGGGCATAAGTGGCCACGAGGTCCGCCCCCGCGGTCCGCTGCAGGAACAGGCTCAGCGACCCCAGAATGCCGAAATCTGCCACGCGATTGGCGACCAGCGTACTGGCCGACGTATCGCTATAGGGCAGGATTTCGACGGTGAGGCCTGCTTCGGCAAAGAACCCCTCGGCCTCTGCGACATAGAGACCGATGTGATTGGTATTCGGTGTCCAGTCCAGCGCAATCGTTACCGTGTCGGACTGGGCAAAGCTTGGGGTGACAAGTGCGCCGGCGACGGCGGCGGCCATGAATAGGCGGCGGTTGAGCATGTGTTTTGGTCCTTCAGTCCGGGCTTTGGTTGAGCAGGGTGTCCAGCAGGCGCGCCTCGATGGCGCTGGCCTCGGGCGATGTCAGGTCGATGCGAGGGCGGGGCAGGGGCACCGCGATTTCGGTGAGCATCCGGGCTGGCCTGCCCCTCAGCACATAGATGCGGTCGGACAGGAACACGGCCTCACGCACGTCATGGGTGATGAGCAGGGCCGTCCAGCTGTGCTGCTGCCACATCGCTTGCAGCCAGCGCTGCATGCTGGCGCGGGTCAGCGCGTCGAGAGCGCCGAACGGCTCGTCAAACAGCAGCATTTCGCGCTGCTGCACCACGGTCCTGAGCAGGGCCGCGCGCTGGCGCATGCCACCCGACAACTGCGCGGGATAATGCTTTTCAAACCCCGCAAGGCCGAATTCGGCGAAGAGTGGCTGGACACGTTTGCGGGCAGCGGCGCGTGCCAGTCCCTGCACCTCGAGGCCAAGCGTCGTGTTGTCGAGGACTCGCCGCCACGGCATCAGCGCATCATGCTGCGGCATGAAGGCAAAGGGGCTGGGTCGCGTCGCCAGCGGCTGGCCGTCGAAGTGGATCGTTCCGGCATCGGCTTCGGTTGCGCCGGTAAGAATCTTGAAGAGCGTCGACTTGCCAGCGCCGGACGGTCCGAGAAGCGAAACGAACTCGCCGCGGCGTACCGTCAGCGAAATGTCTCCCAGCACGTCCAGGTCACCGAAGCGTTTGCGTAGATTGCGGAGCTGCAGCCTGTACCCGGTCATGGCGAACGCCTCTCGAGGCGATCCCACGGCATGACGAGGCGCTGGACCAGGACGACGATGCCGAACAGCATCAACGTCAGGGCAGAACTCACCAAGACAGCAGCCAGTACCAGATCCGGCCGGAAATTGTTCTTGGCGTTGAGGATGTAGATCCCCAGCCCTTTTGCTGCGCCGGCATATTCGGCGAAGATCGCCCCGACCACCGCATAGGTGATCGAGATACGGATGCCGGCAAAGAAATAGGGCAGGGAGGAGGGCAGTCGCGCCAGCAGGAAAACGCGCAGCCGCCCCGCCCCCATCGAAGCCAGCAGCGCTTCGATATCCCGGTCGGTAGCCGCATAGCCCTGAACCAGCGCCACCAGCATCGGGAAGAACGCGACCAGAGCGACCAGCCCGATTTTGGGCCCCAGTCCGAAACCGAACCAGAGCACGACCAGCGGGGCAATGGCGACCAGCGGCAGTGTCTGGCTGACGATCAACACCGGGAACAGGCCCCGCCGAATGGGTGGGATGAAGTCCACCAGCACGGAGAAGGCGAAGGCCGCCAGCAGCGAATAGACAAAGCCAATGGTCGTCGCGGCCAGAGTTGGCAACATATTGTCGAGCAGCGCCAGCCGGTGTTCCCAGGCCTGCGTCACAACCCGAGATGGCGCGGGCAGCGTCGTGGGTGAGATGCCGGAGAACAGGGCATAGGCCTCCCAGGCCAGCACCACTGCGCCGAGCGCCAGCGCGGCCGGAGCGGCTCGCAACAGTGCGGACGTGACAAGCCGCATGGATAATTTGACGATGGACATGGCGGTACCTGCGAAAGACGAAGACAGACGCGGCTTAGCGCGGCGTCGGGCTGTTCGCGGATACCGTCAGGTCGATGGTGACATGGCCGGCCGGGGGGCCGAACTGGCAGAAGGCCGCTTCGAGTGCGGCAAAGACCGGTGCGGCGTCGCCTGCCAGCCTTGTGCAGAAGTTCTTGGCGCGGTCGAACACGCCGGACTGCTTGAGAAAGTCGATGCAGCCGTAAATTTCGTCCATGTGATCGTCAGTTCCCATCACATAGAGCGAGAACTGTGCCGCAATCGGCGTGCCGGTCTCGGTGGCCGCCGCAACGGACGCCAGCGACTCTGCCTTGCGTTGCTCCAGGTTCTCTCGCGGTCCATCGAAGCTAACCGAAGCGCAGATCGCATCGTCCGGCTCGCCGGGGCACCCGCGGGAGATGGTGCCCGAGAGCACACAATGTGCACCCCCGCCCGCCGCTGCCACAAACAGGTCGCGCATGGCCGGGAACAGGGTATCGGGTGGGCCCACCAGGAGCGTCGAGATGTCGTCGGTCTCGATCCGCAGCTGGTTTCGGTAGGGGTCGAGCGCGCCCAATGCGCCCGTGATCACGCCGACGAAATCGCCGGTCATTGGGTAAAGGGAAATCTGTGCGCCAGAAAACATCGCCCGCCTCGCTCCGCTGGTATTACCCAGATCAGCTAATAGGGTTTGAAGGCATGTCGCCCGCGTCTCAGCCCCGGCAATACGGAGCACCCCTGTGGATGGCTGCGAACATATAGATCGGGATCTGTCTGGCAAGCCCCTATTTGCCTATCGACGCGCCTTGGTCGGTACGGCATGGGCCATGACATTGCGGATCGCAAAGCTGGATTGAATGCGGGAGACGCCGGGCAGGCGGGACAGCACCTCGGTGTGCAGTCGCTCATAGTCAGCCATGCTCTTGGCTTCCAGCCGCAGCAGATAGTCGGTCATCCCACCCATCAGGTAGCATTCACGGACCTCGGGGCATCGCCTTACGGCGGCCTCGAAGCTCCGCAGCAGGTCGTCGGTCTGCCGCTCCAGTGAAATCTGCACGATGACGACCGTGGATGGCTCGCTGCTGTCCGTCGCGACGATGGCTGCATAGCCGCGAATGACCCCGCTTTCCTCCAGGGCATGCAGCCGGCGCAGGCAGGCGGAGGGCGACAACCCCACCGATTGGGCGAGCTTTGCATTGCTCATGCGGCCGTCACTGCGCAACAGAGCCAGCAACTTCGTATCGATCGCATCGAGGTGCATGCAGGTTCGTTCCGAAACTTGAAATATTATTGCGACAGGCCGTTCTCATAGCAATTTTCGTGCGAAAATGGAGAGAAAATTCCGCCGATTGTTCGATATGGTCGTCTGATTAAGCGCAGGCGGCGACGCGGGCATGTTCTCGGACATCATCACGGTTCGTCGGGACCGGCCCGACTATCCCGCCGCCAGCATGTCAGCCAGCCGGAGGCAGCAGCATGAAGATCATCATCCTTGGCGGCGGTGTCATTGGCGTCACCTCGGCCTACTACCTGGCAAAGGCAGGCCATGAGGTGGAGGTGATCGAGCGGCAGCCGGGCGTGGCGCTGGAAACCAGCTTTGCCAATGCCGGCGAGATATCACCCGGCTATGCGTCGCCCTGGGCCGGGCCGGGCATTCCGCAAAAAGCCATCAAATGGCTGATGATGCGGCATCCTCCGCTGATCGTGCGCCCCCTGCCGGATCCTTATCTGGTCCGCTGGGTGCTGCAGATGCTGAGCAATTGCACGGCATCGCGCTACGCGATCAACAAGGCCCGGATGGTTCGCGTTGCCGAATACAGCCGGGATGTGCTCAAGGCCCTCCGTGCCGAAACGGGCATCGCCTATGACGAACGCAGCCAGGGAACGCTGCAGCTGTTTCGCACGCAAAAGCAGGTGGACGGCGCCCACAAGGATATCGAGGTGCTCGAGCAATATGGCGTGGCCTATGAGGCGCTGGATCGGGCCGGCTGCATTGCCGCCGAACCGGGGCTGGCCGGATCTGAGGCCAATATCGCAGGCGGGCTGCGCCTGCCCGGTGACGAAACTGGTGACTGCCACATCTTCACCACCCGCCTGGCGGCCATGGCTGCCGATCTGGGAGTGGTGTTCCGCTACGGTACAAGCATCGAAGGTTTTGATGTTTCGGGTGGCGTAGTGACCGGGCTGCGCACCAGCGCTGGCACCATCAGGGGAGATCGCTATGTGCTGGCGCTAGGCAGTTTCAGTCCGCTGCTGGCCCGGCAGGTCGGCATCGATCTGCCGATCTATCCGGTCAAGGGCTACTCGATTACCGCGCCGATCAGCGACGGCAGCGTGGCGCCGGTTTCCACCGTGCTCGATGAGACCTACAAGATCGCGGTAACCCGGCTGGGCGACCGCATTCGCGTCGGGGGCATGGCGGAATTGTCCGGCTACAACAGCGACCTGCCACCGCGCCGGCGGGCGACGCTGGCCCATTGCGTGAACGAGCTCTTTCCCGGCGCGGGCGACACAAAAAGCGCCAGCTATTGGACCGGCCTGCGTCCAATGACGCCCGACGGCACCCCGATCATCGGCGCCTCCAGGCTGAGCAACCTTTTCATCAACAGCGGACACGGGACGCTGGGCTGGACCATGGCCTGCGGCTCGGCACGGATCATTGCCGATCTCGCATCGGGTGCGAAGCCGGATATCGACATTTCTGACCTCGACCACACGCGCTACTGAGGCGGGTCAGCGCAGTCGCGCGGCGACGTCACGGGCAGCCTGCATCAGGCTCAGCGCCGCCAACGTCTGTGTCGTGTCGGTGCGGGTGGTCAGGCCCACCGGCCCCACCGTTTCGTCCGTATCGACGGGCAGCAGCGCCAAACGACCATCGGCGATATCCTCTGCCACCACGCCCTCCGAAATCAGCCAGACGGCGTCGGTCTGCCGGATATAGGAGCGCCCGAAGGCGTTGGAGACGGTCTCCACTTCGTCGCGCAGATTGGTCACGCCATGGGACAGGAGCATGCGGTCCACCAGCCTGCGGATCACCGAGTCCGGCGTCGGCATCAACGTCTGGTAAGGCTCGATCATGCCCAGGTTGAACTGGCGTTCTGCCAGTAGTGGATGGTCGGGACGCACCACCATGACGACGCGTTCGGAGTAGAGGTGTTCGAAGGAAAAGCCGAGCATGGCTTCGGGCTCGGCCATGCGACCGATCACCAGGTCGACATCGCCCGTGCGAAGCAGCGACAGCAGGTAGGCGTTCGGGCCCGTTATGATGCGCGTGCGGGCGCCGGGATCGTCGCTGGTGAATTGGCGGACCGCGCCGGGCAGGATGCGCGCCGACACGGTCGGCAGGGCTCCCACCTTGACCACCGTCGCCTCATGCGAGCCGCGAGCGGCATCAATCCCCTGTCGCAGCGCTGCAAGGCTCGTACCCGCATAGCGATAGAACACCTCCCCGAAAGGCGTCAGAAACAGACTGCGCCGGCTCCGGTCGAACAGTGGCGCGCCCAGCAGCTCTTCCAGCTCATGAATGGTCTTGGAGGCGGCAGGCTGGCTGATATTGAGTGCGTCTGCGGCATTGACCACGCTCTTCAGACGCGCCACCTCCAGAAAGCAGCTCAGATGGCGCAGTTTGATGCGCGGATCGATCGCACGCTTCGCCATGTTCTCAGTGCCTCCAGTTATGAGTTGGCCGCATTCCGCCCGAAAATCGTCCAGTAGCCGATCGAACTATAATCCGGGGGTTATCCTCTGGTCCGAACTAATCATTTTACTTGCTCCCCGTCACCGCCTTTAATCCTCCCGAAGCGAGGGGAACAATGGCTTTTGCCCGGATCAACGACGTACTGCTGCACTATCGCCTGCAGGGACCTGTTGGCGCGCCCGTGCTGGCGCTGTCCAACTCCCTGGGCACCGACGCACGTATCTGGGACGCGGTGATTGCCCTGTTGGAGGGGCGCTATCGCATCCTGTCCTACGACAAGCGCGGCCACGGTCTCAGCGACGCGCCCGGGGGCGACTATAAGATTGACGATCATGTCGACGATCTTGCCGGCCTGTTTGACCATCTCGGCATGGATCGACTGGCACTGGCGGGCATCTCGGTTGGTGGGCTCATCGGACAGAGCTTTGCGCTCCGCTACCCGGAACGGCTGGCCGGGCTGATCCTCTGCGACACTGCGCCTAAGGTAGGCGACGACGCCATGTGGAATGGCAGGATGGAAGCCGTGCGCCGCGATGGCATGGCCTCGATTGCCGGAGCCGTGATGGTACGCTGGTTCACCGAAGCATTCCGTCGCGACCGAGCGGACGAGCTGGCTGGCTGGCAGAACATGTTCGAGCGTATGCCTGTGCCGGGCTATATCGGCACTTGCGCGGCCTTGCGCGATGCCGACCTGCGCGATGCGATTGGCGCCATCGCCGTGCCCACGCTCGTCGTTGTTGGCGACCAGGATCTGTCGACGCCCGTCGACCTGGTGCGCGATGCGGCGGCCCGCATTCCCGGCGCACATTTCGAGGTCATTGCGGGCTCCGGACATATTCCTTCGATTGAGCAACCCCAGGCATTGGCGGCACTGATGACGCGATTTTTGAGCGAGGTTGGCCATGGCTAACGCAGAACTTTTCGAACGGGGCATGACGACGCGGCGCTCCGTGCTTGGCGACAGCCATGTCGATCGCGCCACGGCGCGCATCACGGCGTTGGACGACGACTTCCAGACCTTCATTACCGAAGGTGCCTGGGGCTCGGTATGGTCACGTCCCGGCCTCAGCAAGCGCGAACGCTCGATGCTGACCATCGCCCTGTTGGCGGCTCTGGGGCACGACGAAGAGGTCGCCATGCATGTCCGTGCGACAGCCAATACCGGTTGCTCGCCCGACGACATCAAGGAGGCGCTGCTGCATGTTGCGGTCTATGCGGGTGTGCCCGCAGCGAACCGGGCATTCAAGGTTGCCAAGGAAGAGCTGGCAAAACGCGAGGACAGCAAATGAGCGGCATCATCCTACCCGGCGCTGATGGTGCGCTTTACCCCCGCGACCGCGCCTGGCACCCGCCCGCCAATACGCCGGGCTACAAGAGCACGACCTTCCGCGCACCCCGCCATGCCCTGCTGTCACTCGGCCCGACGGTCTCGGAACTGACGGGGCCGACCTTTGGCCATTCCAGCATCAATCCCCTCGATAACGACCTGATCCGCAACTACAGCCAGGATGGCAGCGAAGCCATCGGCCAGCGTCTGATCGTCTACGGCCAGGTGCTGGATGAGAACGCTCGCCCAGTGCCCAACACACTGGTGGAATTCTGGCAGGCCAATGCCGGCGGGCGCTATCGACACAAGCGCGAAGCCTATCTCGCGCCGCTCGACCCCAATTTTGGCGGCTGCGGTCGGGCCGTCACCGATGAGAATGGCTTTTACTCCTTCCGCACGGTGAAGCCAGGCGCCTATCCCTGGCCCAATGGCGGCAATGACTGGCGGCCGGCCCATATCCACTTCTCGATCTTCGGCCATGCCTTCGCGCAGCGGCTGATTACCCAGATGTACTTCGAAGGCGACCCGATGATCTGGCAGTGCCCGATCGTCGGCAGCATCGCCGACAAGGCGGCCATCGACCAATTGGTGGCCCGGCTGGACCGCCACAATACGACGCCGATGGATGCCTTGGCCTATCGCTTCGATATCGTGCTGCGCGGTCGGCGTTCGACCATGTTCGAAAACAAGCTGGAGGGAAACTGATGTTGCACCCTGTGCCAACCCTCAAGGAGACCCCCTCGCAGACCGCGGGGCCCTACGTGCATATCGGGCTGACGCCGAATTTCTGCGATATCAAGGGTGTCTACGACGCCGACCCCGGCGCGAGCATGCTGACGCCCGAGACACAGGGCGAGCGCATCGTTGTCAGCGGACGCATCCTCGATGGCGCCGGCTCCCCCGTCACCGACGCTGTGGTCGAATGCTGGCAGGCCGATGCCGCCGGCAGCTACGCCGCGCCGATGGGGCCAAACGCCAGTTCCGCACCGGCCTTCACCGGTTGGGGCCGCCAGCCCACCAATGCCGAGGGCATATTCAGCTTCGAAACGATCAAGCCGGGCAGTGTAGCCGGACCGGACGGCAAGCCGATGGCGCCCCACGTGGCGCTGTGGATCGTCGCGCGCGGCATCAATATCGGGCTGCAGACGCGGCTCTATTTCGAGGACGAGCCGGAGGCCAATGCGAACGATTTCGTCCTCAACAAGATCGCCGATCCGCGCCGCCGCACAACCCTGATCGCATGCCGCGAAGATGGAGCGGTGCCACGTTACGTGCTGGACATCCATCTGCAGGGCGAGAAGGAAACCGTGTTCTTCGACATCTAGACCGCTTCCCGGCTGCAGTCGTCCTACTCGCGGCGCCACGGCATCGGGCACCGCGATAAGGTAGGAATGTGCGACATTCGAACAAATATCGTAATACGCACAAAATGCGTTGCGACATCCAGCCTCGGGCGCATAAATCAGGCTCAAGCGCAGGACGTTCCGCCCTGCCCATGGAGACCCGAAGATGGACAAGTCTGTCGCTGATCCTGCCAGCGCGGTTGAGGGCGTCGCCGATGGCATGACCGTGATGGTGGGAGGCTTTGGCGGCTCCGGCGCGCCCATCGAACTCCTTCACGCCCTCATCGATCGGTTTCGTGCCACCGGTAGTCCGGGCAATCTGACCATCATCAACAACAATGCCGGCAACGGGCGCATCGGCATTGCGGCCATGATCGATGTCGGCATGGTCGCCAAGATGATCTGCTCGTTTCCCCGCTCGGCTGATCCGCGTGCCTTCACGGAAAAGTATCTCGCCGGCGAAATCGAGCTCGAACTGGTGCCGCAAGGCACGCTCGCTGAGCGCATCCGCGCCGGCGGCGCCGGCATTCCTGCTTTCTACACGCCGACCAGCTATGGAACGGACCTGGCCAAGGGTAAGCCAACCGGGGAGTTCGACGGTCGCATGTATGTGCAGGAGCGTTGGCTCAAGGCGGACGTGGCGATCATCAAGGCCGAACTGGCCGACCGGCAGGGCAACCTCACCTATCGCAAGGCGGGTCGCAATTTCTCGCCCCTGATGGCGGCAGCAGCCGGCCTTACCATCGTACAGGCGACGCAGATCGTCGAGCCAGGCGAGATCGATCCCGAACAGGTCATCACCCCGGGCCTCTTCGTCGACCGTATTGTGGAAGTCGCCGATGCCCAACAGGAAGAAGCGCTGATGCGCGCCGGAGTGGCCTATTCATGACCGACAAGCTCACCAACGCCCAGATCGCCTGGCGCGCTGCGCAGGACATCGCCGATGAAGCCTATGTCAATCTCGGCATAGGCTTCCCGGAAATGGTGGCCAAGTTCCAGCCGCCCGGACGCCAGGCCATCTTCCATACCGAGAACGGCATTCTCAATTTCGGCGAGGCTCCGCCGGCCGGTGAAGAAGACTGGGACCTGATCAATGCCGGCAAGAAGGCCGTGACGCTGAAGCCCGGTGCCGCCTTATTCCATCACGCCGACAGCTTCGCCATGGTGCGCGGCGGTCATCTCGATGTGGCAATCCTGGGCGCCTACGAAGTGGCCGAGAATGGCGACTTGGCCAATTGGAGCACCGGCCCCAAGGGTATCCCCGCAGTGGGCGGCGCGATGGACCTGGTGCACGGCGCCAAGCGCGTCGCGGTGATCACCGACCACGTCACCAAGGATGGCAAGCCCAAGCTGGTCAAGCAGTGCAGCCTGCCACTCACCGGCGTTGGCTGTGTCACCCGCGTCTACACCAGCCTCGCCGTCATCGACATCGAGAATCAGCGCTTCGTGCTGCGCGAGAAACTGCCAGGTATGAGCCTGGATGACCTGCAGGCAGTCACCGGCGCCGAACTGGTTGTCGATGGCCCGATCGCCGACCTCATCGTACCGGAGCTCTGACATGGCCGAAGCCTTCATCTGCGCCTATCTGCGCACGCCAATCGGCCGCTTCGGCGGCGCCCTTTCCGCCGTACGTCCCGACAATCTCGGCGCTATTCCGCTCAAGGCATTGATGGAGCGCCATGCCGGAGTGGATTGGCTGGCCGTCGATGACGTCATCTTCGGCAATGCCAACCAGGCCGGCGAGGACAATCGCAATGTCGCCCGCATGAGCCTGCTTCTCGCAGGCCTACCTGTTTCGGTGACCGGTACCACGATCAACCGGCTCTGCGGCTCGGGCATGGATGCGGTCATCGCCGCTGCCCGCGCCATCAGGTCGGGCGAAGCCGATCTCGTTATCGCGGGCGGCACCGAATCCATGTCGCGGGCGCCCTTCGTGCTGCCCAAGGCCGAGACCGCCTTTTCGCGCAATGCCGAGATCTACGACACAACCATCGGTTGGCGCTTCGTCAATCCGCAGATGAAGGCGCTGCACGGCGTCGATTCCATGCCCGAAACGGGAGAGAACGTCGCCCAGGAATTCGGCGTATCGCGCGAGGCACAGGACGCCTTTGCCGTGCGCAGCCAGGACAAGGCTGTGGCTGCCCAGCAGAACGGCCGGCTCGCCCGGGAGATCGTGCCGGTCAGCATTCCCCAGAAGAAGGGGGAGCCCATCATCGTCGACAAGGACGAGCACCCGCGCGCCGGCACCACGCTGGAGACGCTGGGCAAGCTGCGGGCCCTGTTCCCCAATGGCACCGTCACCGCCGGCAATGCCTCTGGCGTCAATGACGGCGCCGCAGCGCTGATCATCGCCAGCGAGGCAGCGGCCCGGAAACACGGCCTGACCCCCATCGCCCGCATTCTGGGTGGCGCTACGGCGGGCGTGCCGCCGCGTATCATGGGCATGGGGCCGGCTCCGGCGAGCAAGAAGCTCTGCGCTCGCCTGGGGCTGGGCCCGGCTGATTTCGACGTCATCGAACTCAACGAGGCCTTCGCCAGCCAGGGCATTGCCGTGCTGCGTGACCTGGGGATCGCGGAAGACGCTGCTCATGTGAATCCCAATGGCGGCGCCATCGCCCTGGGCCATCCGTTGGGCATGAGCGGCGCCCGCATCACCGGCACGGTTGCCCTTGAATTGGCGCAGTCGGGTCAGCGGCGCGCGCTCGCGACCATGTGTATCGGCGTGGGGCAGGGCATCGCCATCGCCCTCGAGCGGGTCTAGTCTCCTCATATGAGTCCACACCGCACTTTGCTCGACGCCCTCGCCGGCGATGAAGAGATTGAGACCCTGCTCGGCGATCCAGCCCAGATCGCTTCGATGGTGCGCGTCGAGCAGGCGCTGGCCAGGGCCGAAGCGGAAGCGGGCATGATCACCGCTCGCGCGGCAACTGCGATCGAGACCGGCCTTGCCGGCTTCGCCCCCGATTGGGACGATCTGGCCGCGGGGATGGCGCGAGACGGCGTGGTGATACCGGCGCTTGTCGCCCAACTCCGTCGCCACATTGCCGCCCCGCACGCTGAGGCCCTCCACAAGGGCGCCACCAGCCAGGACATCATCGACACGGCCTTGATGCTGCAACTGGCTGCGGTGATCGGGGTATTCGCTGATCGCCTGACCGACCTGCTCGATGCGCTGGATGGCCTTACCGAGCGGCACGGCGCCCAGGCGATGATGGCTCATACGCGCATGCAGCGGGCGCTACCCTACACCGTCGCCGCCAAGCTGACGACCTGGATTGTGCCGCTCCGGCGTGCCCTGGCCGAACTCCGCGCCATTCGGCCCAGCCTGCTGGTCGTGCAGCTGGGCGGCCCGATCGGGGACCGCAGCAGTTTCGGCAGCTACGGCGAGGCCGTTGCCCGCGCGCTCGCCAGGCAACTCGATCTCGGCCTTGCAGAGCCCTGGCATTCCTCGCGTGATCAGCTGATCGGTTTTGCCTCGCTTCTAGCGCTGCTCAGCGGCACGCTGGGCAAGCTGGGCGCCGATGTGGCGATCCTGGCGCAGAACGAGATTGGCGCAATCTCCATTGCGGGCGGCGGCGGCTCATCCTCCATGGCGCACAAGTCCAACCCGGTGAACGCGGAAGTTCTTGTTGCCCTGGCCCGCCACAATGCTGGTCTTGTCGGCACACTGCACCAGTCAATGGTCCACGAAAACGAGCGTTCCGGCGCCGCCTGGACCCTTGAATGGTTCACATTTCCCAGGATCGTCATTGCCACTGGCGCAAGCCTGCGCCTGGCCAGGTTGCTGGTAGACCAGATCGATTTTCCTGCCTCGGCAAGTTCCTAGAGCCGCAACCCCGCCGCGTCGAAGGCAAGGCACGCCGCAGGGTCGAGACCGATGGTTACCTGGGCTCCCGCCGGAATGCGCGAATGGCCTTTCTGCTGGATGGTGATCTTCGACTCCCCGCGGCCAGTCGCATAGACATAGGACACGCCCCCGAGTTGCTCGACCACCTGTGCGGTAGCCGACAAGGCCGTGCCACCCTCCTCGATGAAATGCTCGGGACGGATACCCAGGGTCACGACATCTCCCACCTTCGCTGAACTGCCGCGGGTCCGCACCACAACGGGGCTGCCGTCGAAATCGTTGGGCTGCAGCGTGGCGCTCTGGCCGTCCGTCGCGACCACGGTCGCCTCAAGAAAGTTCATGCGCGGCGAGCCGATGAAGCCGGCTACGAAGATATTGTCCGGATCGTCATAGAGCTCGATCGGGCTGCCCTGCTGTTCGATCCTTCCGGCACGCAGCACCACGATCTTGTCGGCCAGCGTCATGGCCTCCACCTGGTCATGCGTCACGTAAACCATGGTGGCGCCGAGCTCCTGGTGCAGCTTGGCGATCTCGATGCGCATCTGCACGCGCAGTTCGGCATCAAGGTTCGATAGCGGTTCGTCGAACAGGAAGGCTTTGGGCTGGCGCACGATGGCCCGGCCGATGGCGACGCGCTGTCGCTGTCCGCCCGAAAGCTGTCGCGGCTTGCGATCGAGCAGTGCATCGAGTTCGAGAATCCGCGCGGCCTCGGCCACCCGGGCGGCAACCTGGTCGCGTGGCATGCCGCCCATGCGCAGGCCGAAGCCGAGATTCTGCTCCACCGTCATATGCGGATAGAGGGCATAGCTCTGGAAAACCATGGCAACGCCACGCTCGGCCGGGTCGAAATCGGTCACGTCCTCCCCGCCGATCACAACCTGGCCGGAGGTCGGCTCTTCCAGACCCGAAATTGTGCGCAACAGTGTGGACTTGCCGCAGCCCGACGGGCCGACAAACACCACGAAGGCCCCGTCCTCGATATCGAGGTCGATGCTGTGCAGCACCGGTACGATGCCAAAGCTCTTGTTGATTCCGCGCAGTTTCAGCTCGGCCATTCTGCTCTCCTCCGGTAGGCGCGGCGTCGGTGGTCTGTGCCCCCTGACGCCCGGGCGGCGCGATCGATGCGCCGCGCTGCATTTTGTGAGTCATCGGAACTAAAAGGCAAGGCGGTTCTCGCCGATGTCTTTCGTTCAATGCCCTTCAGATCCTCTAAAGTCCTGAAAAGGAACGATTAAAGGCCGTTTCAGATTTGGACAGCATCGCTGACCATTGAGTGAGGCACGTACCTCTTGCCTATCTTTTACGGAATGCGTAGAAAGTATCAAGCAGGGAATGCGCGGAGGTCGTGTTTGCCTGTCGCAGCCGGGAAGAGCCCGCCAGAGGCGTCTCGAAGGTTGGTGTGAGGACATGAGGAGGAAGCCCATGAAGAAGCTTGCGCTTGCCGCAATGCTCAGCGTTGCCGCCATTTTGCCGGCCGCAGCCCAAGAAACCGTCGACTGGATGCACATCGCCTCGATTCCCGAAGAAGTCGCGCTTATGGAAGCGGCTGTGGCGGAATATGAGGCTGCCAATCCGGGCATCACCATCAATATGCAGTTCCTGGAAAACGAGGCCTTCAAGGCCAAGCTGACCACCCTGCTGCAGTCCGATGCTGCACCGGACATATTCTACTCCTGGGGCGGCGGCGTCCTGACCGAACAGGCGGCCGCCGGCGTGTTGCGGCCGGTCGAAGACCTGGTCGACCCCGCCGTTGCCGAGGCCATAGGTGCTGGTGGCATGTCTGCCTTCACCCGCGACGGTCACGTCTATGGCCTTGCCCAGCAGGTCAGTGAAGTCGTGCTCTGGTACAACAAGGCCCTGTTCGAGCAGGCCGGTGTCGACCCGGCGAGCCTGGAGACCTGGGATGGCTTCCTCGCGGCCGTTCAGACGTTCAAGGATGCCGGCATCACGCCGCTCGCCGTTGGTGCCAAGGACAAGTGGCCCGCCCACTTCTGGTGGTCCAAGCTCGTCGTCCGCCTGGCCGGCCAGGACGCGTTCGACGCCGCGCGCAAGGGCGAGAATGGCGGCTTTGCCGCCGAGCCCTTCGTCAAGGCAGGCGAAATGTTCCTCGAACTGGCCGCACTTGAGCCCTTCCAGGAAGGTTTCCTTGCCGCCGCCTATGGCGATGCGTCCGGCTACTTCGGCGATGGCAAGGCCGCCATGCACCTGATGGGCGATTGGGACTACGGCGCCATGAAGGACAACTCGGCCTCCAAGGCGGGCATTCCCGATGACCAGCTCGGCATCCTGCCCTTCCCGACCATTGAAGGCGGCGCCGGCGATCCGACCGATACGCTGGGCGGCATCAATGGCTGGCTGTTCCACAAGAACGCCCCCGATGCGGCCGTGGACTTCGTCGAATGGTACACCTCTGCCGAAGTGGCGTCGCGCTTCGGCAATGCCGGCTTCTTCATCCCGATCGCCAAGGGTGCTGCCGACAACATGACCAACCCCTTCAAGGTCCAGATCGCCCAGTCGATCAACAATGCCCATTGGCATGCGATCTTCTTTGATCAGGAACTCGGGCCGCAGGTCGGTGGCGTGGTCAATGACATCTCGGCCGAACTTGCGGGCAATGCGCTGACGGCCGAAGAGGCCGCCGAACTGGTGGAAGAGGCTGCTGCCGATATCCGCTAGGCTCTTGCCCGTGCCCCCGGCGGATGCGCTCCCATGCGTCCGCCGGGATTCCTGCCGAAGGAATTGCCCATGACCACGATAACGACCTCGCCTGCTGCCGTTGCCCCGCCGCGCCGGGCGCGCCGCTACATGGACCGCAAGAGCCTCGTGCCGCTGCTGCTGTTCCTTCCGCCGGCGCTGTTCCTGTTCGTGGTGCTCGTCGTGCTGCCCATGGTCGATGCGGCCAGCTTTTCCTTCTTCGACTGGACCGGCTACGGGCCGATGACCGACTTCGTCGGCCTCAAGAATTACGAGGATGTGCTGACGCACCGCCACTTCGGCACCGCAGTGCGCAACAGCCTGATCGTCATCGCCGTGTCCCTGGCCATCCAGCTGCCGCTCGCCATGTGGGTGAGCCTGGCGCTGGTGGAAAAGAGCTGGGGCGTCAACGCCATCCGGACCCTGTTCTTCCTGCCCTATATGCTGGCCGAGATTGCCGCCGGGCTGATCTGGAAATTCGTCTATGACGGCAATTATGGCCTCGTACCCACGGTGGGCGATGCCCTCGGCACCTCGCTGCCGCATGTGCTGGGCGACAAGGTCTGGGTCATGCCGGCCATCATGCTGGTGATCGTGTGGAAATATTTCGGCTTCCATATGATGATCTATATCGCCGGCCTGCAGTCCATTCCGAGTGAAGTGATCGAGGCCGCCCGGCTGGACGGGGTCAAGAAGTGGCAGATCGTGCGGCACATCAAGTTGCCGATGATCTGGGGGTCGATCGTCATCTCGGTCTTCTTCTCGATCATCGGCGCGCTGCAGCTTTTCGATCTCGTCATCCCGCTCTCCAATGGCGGTCCCAACAATTCCAGCCACACCATCGTGACCTTCCTCTACCAGTTCGGAATCCTGCGCATGAAGCTCGGCTTCGGTGGAGCGGTCAGCGTCATGCTGTTCATCGCCTGCGTGGTCATCACCGTGGTCTATCGCCGACTGCTGTTTTCGAGGGAGGTCGACTGATGAGCGACGTGACGGCCAATCGCAAGCGGCGCCGCCGCCCCGAAATATCGCCCTTCCAGTGGCTGACCCTGGCCCTGGTGGCGGCCTTCATCATCGT
Organism: Alphaproteobacteria bacterium; assembly: GCA_018828145.1. Taxonomy (GTDB): domain Bacteria; phylum Pseudomonadota; class Alphaproteobacteria; order Rhizobiales; family Devosiaceae; genus Devosia. The sequence goes on from JAHJWO010000015.1 coordinate 58,802, forward strand.
GCCGTTCTATACGACCGTGCTCGGCGGGTTCAAATCCATTGGTGAGCTGCGCACCAATCCGTTCGGCCTGCCGGCAAGCTGGGATCCGGCCAATTTCACCGGCATCATCTTCGGGACGGCCCTGTTCCGCTCGCTGTGGAACTCTCTGATCATTGCCCTCTCCACCGTTGCCCTCTCGGTGCTGATTGCGTCCATGGCGGCCTTTGCCCTGGCCCATATCCGCTTCTTCGGCTCCAAGTTCCTCATGAGCTTCTTCATGCTCGGGCTGCTCTTCCCGGCTTCCACGGCCATCCTGCCGCTGTTCATCAAGCTGCGCGATCTCGGCCTGCTGGACAGTCACCTCGGCATCATCATCGCGCAGGTGGCCTTCAGCCTCGCCTTTTCCATCGTCCTGTTTCACAGCTTCTTCAAACGCCTGCCGCATGAACTGATCGACGCCGCGCGCATGGACAATTGCGGCTACCTCAAGATCTACTGGTACATCACCCTGCCGCTCAGCCTGCCCATCATTGCGACGGTGGGTGTGTTCGCCTTCGTCGGCAGCTGGAACAGCTTCCTGTTGCCGCTGATCGTGCTCAACACCGATACGAACTACACCTGGCCGCTCGGCATCATGCAGTTCCAGGGTCAGTATGGCTCCGACTGGCCCAAGATCCTCGCCTATCTGACCCTCACCATCATTCCGGCCGTGGGCTTTTTCCTCCTGGCGCAGCGCTACATCATATCCGGGCTGACCGGTGGTGCGGTGAAGGGCTAGGGCACGGCATCGGGCGTCAGCGCACAGCTGGCGCCACCCTTGTCCCAGACGATCTCGACCGTCGAATGGGTAATGCCATAGTCGGTCTTCAGGGTCTGCTTGACGGCCCGTGTCACCATCGCCGCATTGGCGCCCTCGGCCAGCACGATTTCCAGCGTTGCCACCGGCTTGCCCGAGGTGATCGACCAGACATGGACATGGCGAACTGCCTCGAGTCCTGCCACCTGCGCGACCAGGGCCTTGCTCAGATCCTCGATCACCACATTGCCCGGCGTGCCCTCCATCAGGATATGCAGGGAATTGCGGAACAGCTGCCAGGCGCTGCGCAGGACCAGAAGGCTGACCAGGACGCTGAGGATGGGGTCGATCGGCATCCAGCCGGTCAGCCAGATGGTGACAGCCGCGGCGATCGCAGCGACCGAGCCGAGCAGGTCGCCCAGCACATGAACCATGGCGCCGCGAATGTTGACATGCTCCTTGTCGCCGCGCGCCAGCACAAGGAACACCACAATATTGACGATGAGGCCGAGCACGGCGACGACGAACATCGGCCCGGCCAGCACCGCATGTGGCGTCATGAAACGCTGGATCGCCTCGTAGATGATCCAGGCGACCAGGGCGAAGAGCGTCACCGCATTGATCAGCCCCGCAACCACTTCGAGCCGCATATAGCCAAAGGTGCGCTTGCCGTCGGAGGCACGACGGCCGAAGCGGAAGGCGGCCCAGGCGAGGAGCAGTGCCGCCGCATCCGTAAGCATGTGCCCGGCATCGGCGATCAGCGCCAGCGAGCCCGACAGCAGCCCGGCGATGACCTCGGCAACCATGAAGCCGGCCGTGAGCAGAAAGCCGATCAGCACGACACGTTCATTGCCGGCGCTGACGGTAGGCGTGTGGCTGTGGCCTGCATGATCATGTTCGGAATGATCATGGTCGTGGCCATCGTGATTGTGCGTGGCGCGATCGTGACCCGCATCGTCGTCGCCGTGCTCATGTCCGGCATGGTCATGCCCGCGGCCCATGACGCCCAGCTCCTTGCTTTCCACACCCATTGATCCGCTCCGCTTATGTTGTGACATATGAATACATGTTCATATGTTTGGAACAAGTCAATTGCGACGGGTAGCCTGCGCTCAGGTGTCGCTGTCCTTGCTGCCGTCTTCCATGGCGTGTTCGATCATGTCGGCCAGCATGTGGGTAATGTGGTCGTCTGCGGCTTCGTAGAAGACCTGCCGGTTGCGGCGCGTGCCGCGCACCAGCCGCGCAGCGCGCAGCAGGCGCAGGTGATGGCTGACCAGCGAGGGCGAGGCATTGACCGCCTTGGCAATGTCGCCCACCGCCATGGGCGCGGGCAGGCAGGCCAGCAGCACGCGCAGTCGCGTCGGATCGCCCAGCAGGCGATAGGTCTCCGCGATGATGGCGATCTGCGCGTCGCTGGGTGGGGTCAATGCGGGTACTCGTCGAGGCTTGCTGGCTCAACAGGTAAGGCGCTTTGCCGCAGGACGCCAGAGGGTGGCTCCGCCTGACGCATCGTGCCAAGCTGGGTGCAAAAGGGAGGAACAGAACATGAGTTTCCGCGCACTGATCACCGACAGGGATCCCGAGGGCAGGGTTACATCGTCCGTGCAGGAGCTGGACGATATTCGCCTGCCGGAAGGCAATGTCACTGTCGATATCGAGTGGGCCGGGCTCAACTACAAGGACGGGCTCTGCCTGACCGGTGGCGGCGGCCTCGTGCGGGCCTATCCCCATGTCGGGGGTATCGATTTTGCCGGCACGGTGCGCGACAGCGCTGATTCGCGCTACGCGGTGGGGCAGGCCGTGGTGCTTACCGGCTGGCGTGTCGGCGAAACCCATTGGGGTGGCTATGCCGAACGGGCGCGTGTCAATGCCGACTGGCTGGTGCCGCTGCCCAAGGGGCTCAGCACACATGACGCCATGGTGGTTGGGACGGCAGGGCTCACCGCCATGCTGGCTATCGACCGGCTGGAGGCGGCGGGTTTGACGCCCGCGGCAGGCGAGGTGCTGGTGACCGGCGCGGCCGGCGGCGTTGGCTCGATCGCCACTGCCATGCTGGCCCGGCTCGGCTACCAGGTTGCGGCACTTTCGGGACGGCCTCAGCATGGCGAGGCGCTCAAGGCGCTGGGCGCCGCCAGCATCATCGACCGCAATGACTTTCTGGCCCAGCCGGACAAGCCGCTGGAATCGGCGCGCTGGGATGGCGCCATTGACAGCGTCGGCGGCAAGGTGCTGGGAAAATTGCTCAAGCAGGTCAAATATGGCGGCGCGGTTGCAAGTCTGGGCAATGCCGGCGGCATTGCGCTCGAGACCAGTGTACTGCCGTTCATCCTGCGGGGGATAAGTCTCTTCGGCATCGACAGCGTCATGCAGCCCTATGCCCGGCGGGTCGCGGCCTGGGAGCGCATCGCCGCGACATTTGACCTGCCCGCCTATGCCGGGCTTGTGCGCGAGATCAAGCTGGAGGAACTGCAGGAGGCGGCGGTGGCGATCCTGGCCGGCGAGGTGCGGGGACGGGTGATTGTCAGCCTCGGTGCTTGAGGATCACCGATACCCCGCCGCCTGCAATTCGAACAGTTCGGCATAGCGTCCGCGCAGGGACAGCAGGTGCTCATGCGACCCTGATTCGAGGATCGCCCCGTTCTCCAGCACCAGGATGCGGTCCGCCATGCGGACAGTCGAGAAACGGTGCGAGATGATGACGGCGGTCTTGCCGGCGGCAAGGCTCTTGAAGCGGCTGAACACCTCGGCTTCCGCCTTGGCATCGAGCGCTGCCGTGGGCTCGTCGAGGATGATAAGGTCCGCGTCGCGCATATAGGCGCGGGCGATGGCGACCTTCTGCCACTCGCCGCCGGAGAGGTCGCGCCCCTTCTTGAACAGGCGCCCCAGCTGCTGGTCATAGCCCTGCGGCAGCTTGGCGATGACCGCATCGGCAAGGCTGAGCGCCGCGGCTTCTTCGATCCGCGCCATGTCGTCCTGGTCGGCAATGCGACCCACGCCGATATTCTCGCGAGCCGTCAGGCTGTAGCGAATGAAATCCTGGAAGATCACGCCGATATGGGCGTGGATATCGGCGACGCTCAGTTCCTTGAGGTCGATGCCGTCAATGGTAATGCGGCCCTCGTCCGGGTCGTAGAGCCGGGCCAGCAGCTTGACGATCGTGGTCTTGCCGGCTCCGTTCTCGCCCACCAGCGCCAGCGTCTCCCCGGCCTGCAGCGTGAAGCTGAGATGGCGGATGGCCCAGCCCTCGGTGTCCGGATAGCGGAAGCCCACATTGTCGAAGACAATGCCCTGCCGGATCGGCTGCGGGAACGGCTTGGGATTGGCCGGCGACAGGATGGTCGGTTCGATCTCGAAGAAGCTGAACAGGTCGTCGAGATACATCGATTGCCCGGCGATCTGGGTGAAGCCGAGCAGGATCTTCTGGAACAGGCCATTGAGGCGGAGGAAGGAGCCTGAGAGAAAGGCCAGGTCGCCGATGGAGAAGGCGCCGCTGATGGTGCGCCAGACGATGAAGCCATAGGCACCATAATAGGTGAGGGTCGAGATCGACGAGAACACCGCGCCCCAGGCCGCCCGCTGGGTCGAAAGGCTGCGGTTCTCGAGATAGATGGTGTGCGCCAGGGTCTTGAACCGGGCGATGAGGAAATCGCCCAGGCCGAATAGCTTGAGCTCCTTGGCCGTCTCGGCGCTGGCGCCGATATAGCGGATATATTCGAGCTCACGCCGCTCGGGCGTGCGCCAGCGGCTCATGAAATAGGCCAGCGTATTGAACCGTGTCTCGCCCCAGATGGCGGGCACGAAGGACAGCGGCAGCAGCAGGATCAGCCAGGGTGCATAGACGAAGAGCCCGGCCGCCAGGGTGACGACCGTGATCATGTCCTGCGCCTGGCCGAACATCTGGCTGAGCAAAGCGTTGCGCCCGGCGGCCTGTCGGCGGGCGCGTTCCAGCCGGTCCTGATATTCGGCCGATTCGAAATGCATCAGGTCGAGCCGGGCGGCATGGGCCATGAGCTCGACGCTGACCGTATTGGAATGGAGTTCCGAGAGCACCGAATCGACCAGCCCGGTGGCGCGGGCCAGCAGGTCCGAAACGATGACCAGGCCCAGCTCGATGGCCAGCAGCACCGGGACGGTGGACAGGACGCCGCTGCTCCACCAGTCGGCGAAGTCCGGGCCGGGCGGGGTGATGCCGGTGAGGCGCACGACCTCGTCGATGATCAGCTTGCCCACATAGAGCATGGCGATCGGCTGCAGCGAGGACACGAGCCGCAAGCCGATGCTGGCGGCGGTCAGCGGCTTGCTGGTGCGCCAGATCTGCGCGACCAGCCGTCCCAGATGGCGGAGGTTGTCGAGGCGCTGGCGAAAGGTGGGAGCGGCGTCGGGCGTCGGTGGCGGGCGGCGCCCGGGAAGGTCGGTCATGCGGCGATTGTAGCCGGAGCCGGAGGGGCGGGGAATAGATTTGCGCTCATGCGTAGCGCGATAGAGGCACAATGCCTCCGTACCCACTGCGCGGCACCTCCCCCTTGATGGGGATGTTGGGAGGGGGTGCGGGGAGAGCCCCGAATATCCGGGCCAAACACCCCCCACCCTTGATCCCTCCCCGCAAGGGGGAGGGTGTCGACTGCAATGTCAGCGTCTCAATACCGCTCGAACGCCTTGGGCTTGTTGCCCATGATGGCTTCGATCTTCTCGATCACGTCGGGAGTGAGCTTGGCCTTGGACTTGAGGGCCGAGAGGTTGTCCTCGAGCTGGGCCTTCTTGGAGGCGCCCAGGATGACGGTGGAGACATGCGGGTTGTGCAGGCACCAGAGCAGGGCCAGATGGTGGACCGGCAGGCCGATCTCCTTGCCCAGCGCCGCCAGCTGCTTGATCTTGTCGAGCTTGGCCTTGCCCTCTTCGCTGGTCCATTCCTTCTTGAGCCATTCATAGCCCGGCAGGTTCATGCGGCTGTCGGCGGGAATGCCGTCATTGTATTTGCCGGTTAGCGCGCCCGAGGCGAGCGGCGACCAGATCGTGGTGCCCAGGCCCATCAGCTCATAGAGCGGCAGGTAGTCGTGCTCGACCTTTTCGCGCACGAAGAGGTTGTATTGCGGCTGCTCCATGGCCGGGCCGATCAGGCTGTTGGCGCGGGCGAAACCCCAGGCCTCGGTGAGCTGCTGGGCCGTCCATTCCGACGTGCCCCAATAGAGCACCTTGCCCTGGGTGATCAGGTTATGCATCGCCCAGACGGTTTCCTCGATCGGGGTGTCGATGTCCGGGCGGTGGCAGAAATAGAGGTCGAGATAATCCACCTGCAGGCGCTTGAGCGCGGCATGGGCGGCCTCGGTGACATGCTTGCGGCTGAGGCCCTTCTGCGTCGGCTTGCTGCCGCCCCAGAACACCTTGGACGAGACCGAATAGGAATCGCGGCTCCAGCCCAGCTTGTTGAGCGCCGCGCCCATCAGGGCCTCGGATTCGCCGGCCTCATAGCCTTCGGCATTGTCGAAGAAGTTGACGCCCTCGTCATAGGCCAGGCCCATCAGCGCCATGGCTTCCTTCTCGTCCACCTGCTTGGAGAAGGTGACCCAGCTTCCAAGCGACAGTTCGCTGACCTTGAGGCCAGATTTGCCCAAGCGACGATATTCCATGTGACTATCCCTGAATGTACTGCGGCGCTGGCCGCCTTGCTGCATCGGCAATCGCCGATGGAGTTAGCGTTAATACTGGCTGTGACGCTGTCTGTAAAGCCGGGCCCCGACCGTCCTTGAACCATGACGCGAACCATCGCGTTCGTATCCAATGAAAGGCAGCAAGGACATGGCCATGCTAACCGAAATCGATTCAGCCGCTATCGTGGCGGTCAAGGATCTCTCCCGCGCCAGGGATTTCTACCAGAACAAGCTCGGGCTCGAACTGACCCAGGGCGACGACGATGTGCTCTCCTTCAAGACCGGCAAGACCACGCTCGTGGTCTATGTTTCCAACCTCGCCGGCACCAACAAGGCCAATGCGGTGGTCTGGGGTGTTGGCGACCGGATCGAGGCCATCGTCGCCGATCTTGCGGGCAAGGGGATAAGTTTCGAGCACTATCCCGAGATGGGCCTCGACTATGCGGACGGCATCCACAGCGCCGACGGGTTCAAGGCCGTCTGGTTCAAGGATCCGGACGGCAATATCCTGCATCTCAACAATATGTAGTCAGGGCAGTTCGCGCAGGAACCTGGCGAGGTCGTCCGTGATGTGATGCACATGCGGGCCGGCGGTCCGGTCGAGCTCCCAGGCGTCGACCTGTTCATGCACGAAGCCTTCATCGGCCACGACCTGCACCGTCGACATGCCGACGGCATGCGGCACGACGAGGTTCTTTTCCAGATCGTCGAACATGATGGCCCGGGTCGGATCGATGCCGTGAAGGGCAAAAAAGCCGTCATAGGCTTGGCGATGCGGCTTGGGCACATAGGTCATGGCGCGGATGTCGTGCACATGCTCGAAGATGTCGTCACAGCCCAGCCGTTTCAGCACAGCGCGGGCATGGCCGGTATCGCCATTGGTCAGGATGAACTTGCGGCCGGGCAGGGCGCGGATGGCCTCGACCAGGTCGGGATGCGCATCGACCGGGGAATAGTCGATGGCGTGGACCGTATTGAGGAAATGGTCCGGATCGACCTCGTGCTGGCTCATCAACCCGTTCAGCGTGGTGCCGAAGTCCCGGTAATAGGTCTTCTGCAGGGCACGCGCCGCCTCGAAATCGAGCCGGGTCAGGTCCATCACGTAATTGGTGATGCGGATATCGATCTGGGCGAACAGGTTGCAGCTGCGCGGGTAAAGGGTGTTGTCGAGATCGAACACCCAATCGGTAACGTGGCTGAGGCTGCGGACAGGCGGGGACGACATGTCATTCATGGTCGGCCCACTATGAGCTCAAATGCTGAATGTTTCATATAAAGTCTGCGGGAGCGGCGCGAACGCCGCTCCCGGGATGGCTATTCGGCCGGGCTATTGGCTTCGACGGCCAGGCCCAAGGCGGTGATCAGGCCCGCCGGATTGGCGGCAGCGGCCATCAGCACCAGCAGCGAGGTGGGCGACGCCGGCGCCACCTTGACTTCAAGGCTCTGCGGATCGTCAAGGAAGGTCGAGACCGGGGGCACGATCAGGTCGGCCAGGGCCGGCACGCCCGACTCGGCGATCATGGAAGGCAGGCTGGCCTTGAGGCCTTCGACGAACGTGGCGCGGTCGGCGCCGGACTGCGCGGCAAAGAAGTCCAGCAGCTTGCCGGCCAGCGAGGCATCGTCATAGCGCACCGAGGTGCCCACGATATTGACGCCCTGCATCAGCGCCATGCCACTCATCATCTGGGCCTGCGCCTGCTCTTCGGTCATTTCGCCGCCATCGCCCATTGCGGCCTGCATGGCATAGATCTGGTCGAGCACGTCCGGCGTGAGACCGGTGAGATCGGTGGTGAGGTTGAGTGCACCCAGATCGGCGAAGTCGAACAGGAACTCGTTGAGCACCAGGTGGCCATCGGCCATGGACCAGGTCATGTCCTGGGTAATGTCGCCGCTGACCGTGGTGAGCCCGAGCGACTCGATCACGGCGCCGGCGGTCGCGTCTTCCTCGCCGACCGTGGAGAGGTCGAGCCAGATGCCGCTAATGGCCAGGGTCGAGCTGAGGTCGACCAGGTCGGCGCTGCCCTGGGCCGGGTTGAAGGTGGTGGTGGCTTCCATCGCATCGACGGAGATGACTTCCACCCCGTCGCGGGTGACGGACAACGGACCGGTGCTGATCGACTGCACCAGCTGCAGCAGCGCCACGGCAGGGATGGTCTCGCCGGCGGGCAGGTAGAGGCCTTCGGCGCTGATATCGCTCAGGGTCAGGTGGCCTACTGGCTCGGGCGCACTGGCAAATTCGGTGTCGATATCGGGAATGGTCACCGAGTCGGCGGTATAGCTGCCGTCAGCGCCTTCCACGACGCCGCTGAAGGTGATTTCCGTGTCGAAGGTCATCGGCTCGACGCCCGCTTCGGGCTCGAAGCCGACCGTCACGCCATCGACCGTGATGGTGTCGCCATCGAGGGTGGCTTTGCCGAAGCTGAAATCATAGCCGATGGTCTTGTAGACTTCCGCCACGCGATCGACGAAGGCCTGGGCCTCCAGCGCCATGGCGGGGCCCATCAGGGCGGTGGTCGCAACGCCGCTGAGCAGCAGCAGGCGGGCGGTCTGGATTGTCCTCATTGTCATCTCCGGCACTTGTTCTGGTTTGTTTTGTCGGGGTGGGCGCATTCGACAGTAGACCAGCGCCATATGATGGCAGATGGCCCGCTGAGCGTTGAATTGCAATAGATTCTGGTCACAAATCGGCCCAGCATTTCTATTGTCGGTTTATTGCGTCATAACGATGTATCCCCAATGAACGACCCGCTCAGCTCCGCTCGTGGTCAAGGAACTGGCGATAGGCGGGGTTGTTCGTCTCGTCCCAGTAGGGAAAGCCCACTGCCTCGATATGGGCGATGAAGTCGGCATGCGTCGCCGCCGGCACCTGCACCCCCACCAGCACGCGGCCATAGTCGGCGCCATGATTGCGGTAGTGGAACAGCGAAATGTTCCACTCGTCATTGAGCCCTTCGAGAAACTTCAGCAGGGCGCCGGGCCGTTCGGGAAACTGGAAGCGATAGACCACTTCGTCGCGCAGGTCATTGACCCGGCCGCCCACCATGTGGCGGACATGCAGCTTGGCCACCTCGTTGTCGGTCATGTCGGTGACGCCCAGGCCATGCTTTTCCAGCATGGCGATGATCTCGTGCTTTTCCGCATCGCCCTGCGTCAGCTTGATGCCGACGAAGATCTTGGCGGTGGCGCCGTGGGCGAAGCGATAGTTGAACTCCGTTATGGCGCGCTGGCCCAGGAGGCGGATGAAGGCCCGATAACTGCCCGGCCGCTCGGGGATTTCGACGCTGAGCAGCGCCTCGGCCCGCTCGCCGATCTCGGCGCGTTCGGCCACATAGCGCAGCCGGTCGAAATTGACATTGGCGCCCGAATTGATGGCGATCAGCGCGCCCGCCGGCGCCTCGCCCCGCTCCACCTGCCGGCGTAGCCCGGCCAGCGCCAGCGCCCCGGCCGGTTCGGCAATGGCCCGCATGTCATCGAAAATGTCCTTGATGGCGGCGCAGATCTCGTCGGCCGTGACGGTGACGATGTCATCGAGCAGCTCGCGGCACAGCCGGAAGGTCTCGGTGCCCACCTGGCGTACCGCGACGCCATCGGCAAACAGCCCCACCTGGTCGAGCGCCACCGGATGGCCGGCGGCAATGGCCGCCTTCATGCTGGCGGCCTCTTCGGGCTCGACGCCGATGACCCTGATATCGGGGCGCAGGAACTTGATGAAGGCGGCGATGCCGGCGGCGAGGCCCCCCCCGCCGACCGGGATATAGATGGCGCCGACTTCGCCCGGATGCTGGCGCAGCAGCTCCATGCCGATCGTGCCCTGGCCGGCGATGACATCGGGGTCATCGAAGGGATGCACCACGACATAGCCATGCTTGGCCGCAAGCTCGGCGGCATGCGCGCGGGCGGCGTCGAAGCCGTCGCCGAACAGCACGACCTCGCCTCCCAGCCGGCGCACCGCATTGATCTTGATGACCGGCGTCGTGGTGGGCATGACGATGACGGCACGGATGCCCAGCCGCGTGGCCGACAGCGCCACGCCCTGTGCGTGATTGCCCGCCGAGGCGCAGATGACGCCGCGGGCGCGTTCGGCGGCGTCGAGCTGCGCGATGCGGTTATGGGCGCCGCGGATCTTGAAGGAGAAGACCGGCTGCATGTCCTCGCGCTTGAGCAGCACCTCCCGCCCCAGCCGGGCGGACAGCAGCTCCATCCGGTCGAGCGGGGTCTCCTCGGCCACTTCATAGACCGACGAGGTGAGGATGCGGCGGACATAGTCCAGCATGGGCAGGCACTCCGATTGCTGGGGGTGTTGGATGCCCGGCGCACGGTTTTGTCAATCGGGCGTGCCAAAGCGCCGCCTGCAACGCGGTTGTCGTGTGGTTCAGTCAGCTCACCGAGTGAGCGGTGATGGCGAGGCGACTGCCTCGAAGGTTGGTTTAGATAGTGAGACAGACGCCTCGCCATCACGCCGGGATTTTTCACACACGCATCGAGCGGCCGCCCTTTCGGATTTTATCGCTTCC
>JAHJWO010000016.1 GCA_018828145.1 Alphaproteobacteria bacterium
CCCTGCCGGGTCGTTCCGCTTTTGCTGGCTGCGCTGATGGGCCTGCCGATTGCCTGGCTGGGCTGGTCGGCCCTGCTGGCGATTGGCGGCAGTAATGGCCTGGGCGCCAACATGCTGCCCACGGCCCTGCGCGAGACGGGCCTGCTGATGGTTTCGGTGGGCCTGCTCACCGGAGGCGTCGGGCTGGTCGCCGCCTGGCTGGTGACGCATTACGAATTTCCGCTGCGCCGGGTGTTCGACTGGGCGCTGGTGCTGCCGCTGGCGGTGCCGACCTACCTGGCGGCCTATGCCTATGTCGAAGTGCTCGACTTTACGGGGCCGTTGCAGAGTGCGCTGCGGGCGGTGAACGGGGCGACGACGCTGCGGGACTACTGGTTTCCCGACATCAAGAGCCAGTGGGGTGCCGCGCTGGTGCTGTCCAGCGTGCTCTATCCCTATGTCTATGTCGCCTGCCGGGCCTTCTTCCTGATGCAGTCGACGTCGCTCAATATTGCGGCGCGGACACTGGGCGCAGGCGGCATGCGGACCTTCTTCACCGTGACGCTGCCGACCTCGCGGCCGGCGCTGGTGGTGGGGGTGACGCTGGCGATGATGGAAGTCGTCAACGACCTGGGAGCGGTGCAGTATTTCGGCATCAATGCCATTACCGCGATCATCTATTCGACCTGGATCAACCGCTCCGATTTCGACGGCGCCGCACAGCTGGCCGTGACCGTGGTGCTGGTGATCGGGCTGCTGATCGTCGCCGAACAGCGGGCGCGGCGGGACCGCGTCTACATGACACGCCGCGACAGCCGTATCCCGCCAGCGCGGGAGCCGCTGCGAGCCGGACGGCGCTGGGCGGCGGTGGGCTTCTGCCTGCTGCTGTTGGGGCTGGGCTTCGGCATTCCGGTGGGGCAGCTGGCCTATCTGGCATTCCGCGTGATGTTGCCCGAGACCATTGCCATGACGCTGAATGCGCTGGTGCCTACGGTGACGCTGGCGGCGGCGGGCGCGATCATCACCGTGGTGGTCGGGCTGGTGGCAGCCAAGCTCGCGCATCGCTCGGGCAATACGGCCAGGGGAGCGATCCGGCTGGCGACGCTGGGTTATGCCATTCCCGGCACGGTGCTGGCGCTGGGGCTGCTGCAGCCGCTGGGCCAGGCCGACCTGTGGTTCAACCGCATGACCATGGCCCTTTGGGAGTGGCGCCCGGGGCTGATCCTCTCGGGGTCGATGGCGGCGCTGCTCTATGTCTATTCGATCCGGTTCCTGGCCGTCAGCCATTCGACCATCGACGCGGCGATGAAGAAGCGCGGTGACTCTATTCTGGATGCTGGACGGGTGTTGGGCGAACGGGGCATGGGGCTGCTGTTCAAGATCGACCTGCCCACCCTTGCGCCGGCTTTGTTGAGCGCAGCGACGCTGGTGTTCGTCGAGATCGTCAAGGAATTGCCGGCGACGCTGCTGCTCCGGCCGCTCGGCGTCGAGACCCTGGCGACACTGGTCTATTCCCGCGCCAATGTCGGGCTGTTTGCCCAGGCGGCGCTGCCGGCGCTGTTCATCGTGCTGGCGGGCCTCATTCCGGTCATTCTTGCTACCCGGCTGGGCGACCGTAGGAAAGTATAACAGGCTGGCCTGCTGCCATGTTAGTCACGGTTCCCTATATGATGCGGCCAAGAGCGCAGCAATGCGCGCAGCGCGGGGAATGACGATGAACAAGACAATCAAGGCTCTGGGCCTGGCACTGATGCTGACGACGGCGGCGGGCGGCATGGCGCTGGCGCAGCCGACTGAAGTTCGGATCGGCGTGGCGCTGGAGCCACCGGCGCTGGACCCGACCGCCGGGGCAGCGGAAGCCATCGACATCGTGGTCTATCAGAACATTTTCGAGGGGCTGACCCGCGTCGACCAGAATGGCGCGGTGCAGCCGGGGCTGGCGGAGTCCTGGACCATTTCCGAGGACAACCTGACCTATACGTTCAAGCTGCATGACGGAGTGACCTTCCACGACGGCACGGCCTTCGATGCCGAGGACGTCAAGTTCACCTTCGACCGCATCCTGGCGGAAGACAGCGTCAGCGCGCACAAGGAATTCTACGAGCCGATCGAGAGTGTGACGGTGATCGATCCGCTGACGGTGGAGATCAAGCTCAGCCGGGTGGTTGGTAACTTCCTGTTCGATCTGGGTCGCGGCGACGCGGTGATCGTGGCGCCGGAAAGCGCCGGCAACAATGCCAATGTGCCGATCGGCACCGGCCCCTTCGCCTTCCTGCAGTGGGACAAGGGGAGCCGGGTAATGCTGGAAGCCTATGGCCCCTATTGGGGCGAGCCGGTGAGCCTGTCCAAGGCGAGCTATGTGTTCATCGGCGACACGGCGACGATGATCAATGCGCTGCTGGCCGGCGATATCGATGGCACCAACAATTTCGGGCAGGAAGCGCTGGAAGTGTTCGAGGCCAATCCGCAGTTCCAGGTGCTGGTCGGCACGACGGAAGGCGAGACGATCCTTTCGACCAACAATACCAAGCCGCCCTTCGACAATCTCAAGGTGCGCCAGGCCATGGCGCATGCGCTGGACCGGCAAGCCATCATCGATGGCGCCACCTATGGCTATGGCGTGCCGATCGGCAGCCATTTTGCCCCGCACAATCCCTACTATGTCGACCTGACCGGCACCTATCCGCATGACGTGGAGGCCGCCAAGGCACTGCTGGCCGAGGCCGGTTTTCCGGATGGGTTCAGCGCCACGCTGAAGATGCCGCCGCTGGCCTATGCTCGGCTCTCGGGACAGATCATTGCCAGCCAGTTTGCCGCGGTGGGCATCAGACTCGAACTGATCAATGTGGAATGGGCGCAGTGGCTGGAAGACGTCTATGCCAACAAGGACTATGACCTCACCATCGTCAGCCATGTCGAGCCGTTCGACATTGGCAACTACGCCAACCCCGACTACTACTTCGGCTATGACAACCCCGAATTCCAGGCGCTGATCGAGACCCTCAATGGCACGACCGACGACGCCCAGCGCAAGGAACTCGCGGTCGAGGCGCAGACCATTCTCGCCAATGATGCGGTCAATGGCTACCTGTTCGAATTGCCGCAGACCGGCGTCTGGAATGCCAAGCTCACGGGCATGTGGCAGAACTCACCCATCGAAGGGCTGGTGCTGCGGGATATCAAGTGGACCGAGTGATATCCCGACTATTGAGTTTGTGACTTCCCCCCTCCCAGCCTCCCCCACAAGGGGGGAGGTGCCGGCCGGTGGTTGGGGCTCGATTTCTAGCCAAGCACATATCTTCACCTCCCCCCTTGTGGGGAAGGCCGTGAGGGGGGGCGACTGGCCCTTGCCCCATCGATGATCCTCTTCGCCCTCCGTCGTTTCCTCGGATTTGCCGTAACGCTGCTGGTGGCGGCGCTGGTGATCTTCTGGCTGCTCGACCTGCTGCCGGGGGACCCGGCGCAGTTCATCCTGGGCATCAACGCCACGCCAGACGCCGTGGCGCGGCTGCGGGCGCAGATGGGGCTGGATGCGCCGGCGCATGAGCGCTTCCTGGGCTGGATCTGGGGCATGCTGCAGGGCGACTTCGGCATGTCCTATACGCAGCGCGCGCCGGTGGCGGAGCTGATCTGGGGGCGCCTGGGCGTGACGCTGCCGCTCTCGATCATGGCGATGGTGATTTCCGTGGTGGTGGGCCTGCCGCTGGGCATCCTGGCCGCACGGCGGCGCGGCAAGCCGCTCGACACGATGGTGATGGTGCTGGCGCAGACGGGCATCGCCATTCCCAATTTCTGGTTTGGCATGCTGCTGACGCTGCTGTTCGCGGTGACGCTGCGCTGGCTGCCGCCGGGCGGCTTCACGCCGTGGGACGAGGACAGCGGCGCGGCACTGCGCGGGCTGATCCTACCCAGCCTTGCACTGGCGCTGCCGCAGGCCTCTATCCTGGCGCGGGTGATGCGGACGGCGCTGGTGGATGTGACCAGCCAGGACTATATCCGCACCGCACGTGCCAAGGGGTTGACCATGGGCGAGGCGGTATGGCGGCATGGGGTGCGCAATGCGCTGCTGCCGGTGCTGACAATCCTGGGGCTGCAGTTTGCCTATCTGGTGGCCGGCACGATCATCGTGGAAAACGTCTTCTACCTGCCCGGCCTGGGCCGGCTGATCTTCACCGCCATTTCCGAGCGCGACCTGATCCTGGTGCGCGGCGCGACGATCATCCTGATCGTGACGGTGACGGCTACAATGCTGGTGACGGACCTCACCTATGCGCTGGTCGATCCACGCCTGCGGGAAAGGAGCGCACCATGAACCGGCTCTGGTCCCATCCGAGCCTGGTCATCGGCCTGATTGCCACGCTGGTCTTCGTCGCCATCGGGCTGTTGTCGCTGGTATGGACGCCCTATCCCATCGAACAGATCGACATTCCGCGCCGTTTCCTGGCGCCGAGCGCCGAACACTGGCTGGGCACGGACAACCTGGGCCGGGACATGGCGTCGCTGGTGATGTCCGGCGCCTGGACGAGCTTTCTCGTGGCGGCCATTGCCGTGGCCATCGGCGTCGGTGTCGGCGTGCCGCTGGGCCTTGCTGCAGCGGCCTGGGGCGGACCTGTCGAGTGGGTCGTGCTGCGCCTGACCGACTTTGTCTTTGCCTTCCCGGCGGTGATCGTAGCGATCCTCATCACCACGCTGGTCGGCCCGGGCGCGGTCAACGCCATCGTGGCCATCGGCATATTCAATATTCCGGTCTTCGCGCGGGTGGCGCGCGGCGGGGCGCTCAGCATTGCCACGCTCGACTTCGTCGCGGCCGGGCGGCTGGCGGGGCTGGGCAATGCGATGATTGCCTGGCGGCACCTGCTGCCCAATATCATGAGCCTGCTGATCGTGCAGGGCACGATCCAGATGTCGCTCGGCATCCTGGCCGAAGCGGGCCTCTCCTATATCGGGCTGGGCACCCAGCCGCCGGCGACCAGCCTGGGGCTGATGCTGCGCGATGCCCAGGGCATGTTCCTGATCCATCCCTGGCTGACGCTGGTGCCCGGGCTGGCCATCGTGCTCATCGTCATTGCCCTCAATATCGCGGGCGACGGCCTGCGCGACGCCATAGACCCGCGGCTCCGGCAAGGGAATCCCAATGTCCTTGCTTGATGTCTCGGGCCTCTCCATCCGTTTCGGCAATACCGAAGTGGTTTCCGATGTCAGTTTCTCGCTGCAGCGGGGGGAGCGCTTCGGCATTATCGGGGAAAGCGGCTCGGGCAAGACGCTGACGACGCTGGCCATAGCGGGCCTGTTGCCCGACGACGCCGTGGTGGGCGGCACCATCACGCTCGATGGCGAGCCCCTGCCCCGCGCCGAGCGCGCCATGGCAAGGCTGCGCGGTGAACGCATCGGCATGGTATTCCAGGAGCCGATGACGGCGCTCAATCCGCTGATGCGGGTGAACGACCAGATCGAGGAGGCCATCCGCCTCAACATCGCGCATGGCGCGCCGCAGACCAAGGTTGGCAACCTGCTCGAGGAAGTGGGTCTCGAACGCCGCCATGGCGAGCGCTTTCCGCATCAGCTGTCGGGTGGGCAGCGGCAGCGCGTGATGACTGCCATGGCGCTGGCGAGCCGGCCGGACCTCCTGATCGCGGACGAGCCGACCTCGGCGCTCGATCTCATCACCCAGCGCAAGGTGCTCGACCTGATTGCCGATATCTGTGCGCGCCGGCAGATGACGCTGCTGTTCATCAGCCACGACCTCAAGGCGGTGGCGGCGCTCTGCACGCGCGTGGCCGTGATGCATGATGGGCGGCTGGTAGAAACGGGCGACGCCATGAGCGTCTTCTCGGCGCCCAAGCAGCCCTATACGCAAAGGCTGGTGGCTGCGTCACGGTTCGACTTTCCGCCGCTGGAGCACGCGCCGCTTGGCGGCAACCTGCTCGAGGTCGATGGTATCGTGCGCGACTATCGCCAGAGCGGCGGACTGTTCCAGCGGCACAAGCCGCTGCGGGCGGTGGACGCGGCGCGCTTTGCCATTGCCAGCGGCGAGTGCCTGGCGCTGGTCGGGCCATCCGGCTGTGGCAAGACCACGCTGGCCAAGATTATCGTGGGCCTCGACAGGGCAACGGCGGGTGAGGTGCGGCTGGAGGGCCGGACCTATCATGGTTCGGACCTGCCCAAGGACTTGCGACGCGACATCTCGCTGGTGTTCCAGGACCCGTTCGGCAGCTTCAACCCCCGGCTGAACGTGGCGGATTCGCTGGGCGAACCGCTGCGGCTGGAGCCGGGCCTGACGGCTGAGACGGTGCGGCAGCGGCTGGTCGAGTCCGTCGAGGCGGTCGGGCTCGATGCCGGCATGCTGGAGCGCTACCCGCATGAATTTTCGGGTGGGCAGCGGCAGCGACTGGCCATTGCCCGGGCGCTGGTGACCAGACCAAAGCTGGTGGTGCTCGACGAGCCGGTATCGGCGCTGGACATGTCGGTGCGGGGCGAGGTGCTGGCGCTGCTGGCCCGCCTGCAGGCCGATTTCGGCCTGACCTATCTCATCATCAGCCATGACCTCGACATGGTGCATGCCATGGCAGACCGGGTGCTGGTGATGGAAGCCGGCAGGATCGTCGAAGAGGGCAAGCCGGATCAGCTCTTCGCGCGGCCGCAGCATCGGCTGACGCGCGACCTTGTAGCCGCGCGCCTGCCGCAGGTCGCCTGAAGGCTACAGCACGCCGATATAGGATCCGAACGGTTCGAGATCGAGTTCGCCGTCGATCGGCGCGGCAGTGACGCCGGGGCAGCCGGCATCATGGGGGCTGAGATCGGCCGGAATGGCGAATTCGGCGGCGGTGTCGCCCATGTTGAAGACGCAGAGCAGGCGCTCAGCACCCGCCTCGCGGATAAAGGCCAGCACATTGCCGGGAGCGTCGAGCAGCCTGATCGAACCCTTGACCAGCGCCGGATGGGCGCGGCGGAACTGTAGCAGCGCACGATAGAATTCCAGCACCGAACCATCGACCTTGTCCTGCGTGTCGACGGCATGGACGAGATGCTCGGCCGGCACGGGCAGCCAGGTCCGGTTGGCGGTGGAAAAGGCGCCATTGGCGGCATGCGCCTGCCAGACCATGGGCGTGCGGCAGCCGTCGCGCCCCTTGAACTGGGGCCAGAACTCGATGCCATAGGGATCGACCAGGTCTTCGAAGGCCAGTTCGGCCTCCTTGAGGCCCAGCTCCTCGCCCTGGTAGAGGCAGACCGAGCCGCGCATCGCCAGGATCAGCGTGATGGCCAGGCGGGCAAAGACATCCTCCTGCCCGTGGACGGCCCAGCGGCTGACATGGCGCACCACGTCGTGATTGGAGAAGGCCAGGCAAATCCAGCCATCGGGAGCAGCCGCCTCGGCGGCCGCGATCGACTTGCGGAAATGGGCGGCTGAGAACTCCCCGCCGAGGAAATCGAAGGTATAGGCCATGTGCAGACGCTCATCGCCCGAGGTGTATTGCGCCATGACTTCGAGCTGGTGCTGGCTGTCGCCGATCTCGCCGACCGTGGTCTTGCCCGGATACTCATCCATCATGGCGCGGAGGCGCCTGAGGAATTCCAGGTTTTCCGGGCGGGACTTGTCGTAGAGATGTTCCTGGAAATTATAGGGGTTCACCGCCGGGGCGGTCGAGGCGTTGAAATCCTCAGGCTTGACCACGGGATTGGATTCCAGCCCCGTCGAGTGAAAGTAGAAGTTCACCGTATCGAGGCGGAAGCCGTCGACGCCCCGCTCCAGCCAGAAGCGCATATCGCCCAGCAGGGCCTCCTGCACGTCGGGATTGTGGAAGTTGAGGTCGGGCTGGGAGACCAGGAAATTGTGCAGATAGTACTGCATGCGCCGGCTGTCCCACTGCCAGGCCGAGCCACCGAAAATGGAGAGCCAGTTATTGGGCGGCGTGCCATCGGGCTTGGGGTCGGCCCAGACATACCAGTCGGCACGGGCATTGGTGCGGTTCTGGCGGGATTCGGCGAACCAGGCATGCTTGTCGGACGAGTGGGAGATCACCTGGTCGATGATGACCTTGAGCCCCAGCGAGTGGGCCTTCTGCACCAGGCGGTCGAAATCCTCGAGCGTGCCGAAGCTGGGATCGATGCCGCGATAGTCGGATACGTCGTAGCCGAAATCCTTCATCGGCGAGGTGAAGACCGGCGACAGCCAGATGGCGTCGACGCCCAGGTCGGCGACATAATCGAGACGGCTGGTAATGCCCACCAGATCGCCGATGCCGTCGCCGTTCTGGTCCTGGAAGGAGCGCGGATAGATCTGGTAGATCACCGCGCCGCGCCACCAGTCCTTGTCGATGGCGTGCTCCTCGGCAATCCTGGGCTCGGTCATCAGCGTAATGGCGGTCATGGGTGCTTCCCTCGTGGGCTGACCGCCACTTAACCTCGCGACTATGATCGAGGCAAGGCAGCCTCAGCGCGTATTGTGCAGCATGCCCTGGAAGGCGCGATAGCTGGATTTGGGCGTGCGCTGCTGGGTCTCGTAATCGACATGCACGATGCCGAAACGCTTGTTGTAGCCCTCGGCCCATTCGTAATTGTCGAGCAGCGACCAGGCAAAATAGCCGCGCACATCGGCGCCCGCGGCGCGGGCGGACAGCACGGCCTTGAGGTGATCCTCGTAATATTTCACGCGGCGCGGATCATCGCTCCCCTCGACCTCTGCCATGCCGTTCTCGGTCACGTAGAGCGGCAGACTGGTGTAGTCGCTGGAGACGCGGACCAGCAGGTCGCTGAGGCCCTTGGGGTAGATTTCCCAGCCGATATCGGTCTTTTCCAACGGTCCCTTGACCTGTTCGATCGGATTGACGGGGGTCTCGGAGGCTTTGTAGATGCCGCGCGTGTAGTAGTTTATGCCCAGCCAGTCGAGCGGACGGGAGACGACAGCCATGTCGTCCTGATAGCCGGCGGGCAGATGCTCACCGAGCCAGTTGGTGACCACCTCGGGATATTGGCCCTTGAGCACACCGCCCAGATACCAGCGGTTGAACAGGGCGTCGCCCATATCCATTGCTGCAAGGTCTTCCGGCTTGTCGGATGCGGCTTCGGACTTTTCCAGATTGAGCACGATGCCGAGGTTCTTCGCGCCATTGGCGCGCAGCGCATCGATGGCCGTGCCGTGGGCAAACAGCACGTGGTGCATGGCACGCGCGGCAGCGCGCATGTCGCGGTAGCCGGGGGCATGAATGCCCAGATAGTGGCTGAGGAAGGCGACGCACCATGGCTCGTTGATGGTGGCGGTGGCGGTGAGACGGTCCCCGAATTTCTGCGCAATCAGCGCCGCGTAATCGCCGAACCAGCCGGCGATGTCGCGGTTCATCCAGCCGCCCCTGTCCTGCAGGGCCGAGGGCAGGTCCCAGTGATAGAGCGTCGCATAGGGCTTGATGCCGCGTTCGAGCATGCCGTCGACGAGGCGGTCGTAGAAGTCGATGCCCGCCTGATTGACGGCGCCGGTGCCCTCGGGGATCAGCCGCGGCCAGGCGAAGGAAAAGCGATAGCCGTCAAAGCCGCCGTCGCGGATCAGATCGAGGTCCTGCGGCCAGAGCTCGTAGTGGTTGCAGGCCCTAATGCCCGTATCGCCATTGTGGACATTGCCGGGGGTGGCCGAAAAACTGTCCCAGATGGACGGGCCGCGGCCATCGCGCTGGCCACCCTCGATCTGGTAGGCGGCAGTGGCCACGCCAAAGGTGAAATCCGGACCGAAGTCCTTGCGGTCGATCGAGAACATGGAGGCTCCTCTGGCCGGCATTTGCCGTGTTTAGGCAAGCCAGATAGCCGATGATCGGGGTTTATGCAATCGATTGCAGAGAGGGGTTGGCGCAGCTCAGCGGTACCACTTATCGGCCGCGGCCTTGGCCTTGGCGTCTGCCGCCACGCGACTCTGGATGATCCGGGCCATCAGCTGGGACTGATCGGCGCTGTTCTGTGCCGCGGCGTTGGCGAGCGTGTAGCGCAGGGTGTCGGACTTGGCCAGGGTGTTCTGGGCAGCGGCCCGGCGGGCCTCAGAACGGGCTTCAGCCAGCGCAGCATAGTCTGCGCGCTTGGCGCGCTGGAGCATGATCGAGTCGTAGGCGCTGACTTTTTGAATGATGGCCATGGGTGCGATAGTGCGGCCCGGGGCTTAACAGGTCATTAACGCGGCGGGGGCGCGCCCTGCGCCAGGATGGTTCGGGCTATGGCGCGATAGGCCTCCGCCTCCCGCCCTTCTGGTGCAGCGACCATGGGCGGCGTGCCGGCGTCAGACCCCTCGCGGATCGACATGACCAGTGGAATGGCGCCGAGGAAGGGGATGCCGAGGTCGGCAGCGGCACGCTCGGCGCCGCCGGAGCCGAAGATGTCGTAGCGCGTACCGGTATCGGGAGCGATGAAGTAGCTCATGTTTTCGACGAGACCAAGGATCGGCACACCGAAGCGGGGCAGCATGTCGATGGCCTTCTTGGCATCGATCAGCGCCAGGTCCTGCGGGGTGGAGACGATCACCACGCCGTAAATCTCGGCCTGCTGGAACAGGGAGATGTGGATGTCGCCGGTGCCGGGCGGCAGGTCGATGACAAGGCAATCGAGCTCGCCCCAGGCGGTTTCGCGCAATAGCTGGCGCAAGGCCGAGGTGGCCATCGGGCCGCGCCAGACCACGGCCTGATCCTTGACCAGCATGGAGCCGATCGACATGGCCTTGAGCCCGAAGGCCTCGTGCGGGGAAAAGATGCCGTCGTCGCGAATGGCCGGCTGGCCCTCGAGGCCGAGCAGTTTGGGAATGGAGGGACCATAGAGGTCGGCATCGAGAATGCCGATGCGCAGTCCCTCGGCCTGTAGCGCCAGGGCGATATTGACGGCGGTGGTGGACTTGCCGACGCCGCCCTTGCCGGATCCGACCGCGATGATGCGCGCGATGCCGGGCACGGGCGTCTTGCCGGCGGGTACCGGCTTGCCATGGGAAAAGGTGGGGCCGGCCTTGGGCGGCGCCTTGCCGCCGGTGAGCGAGACCATGACCTTGCGGGTGCCGGCGATCTTCTGTGCAACCGCGGCGGCCTCTTCGCGCGCCGGGCCGAACGCGGCCTCCATGCCGGGGGCCACCGCGATGGCGAATGCCACCGCGCCGGAGGTGACGATGATGTCTGAGAGGCCGGCATAGGTCGCCAGATCGCCGCCGCCGGGGATTTCGACGGCAGCTAGCGCGGACCTGATGGATGCGGCGAGTTTGGTATCGGCCATGGGAACCTTGTTACGCCGGGTGCCCTCCCCTCTCCCCTTGAGGGAGAGGGTGGATCGGCCGCAGGCCGAGACGGGTGGCGCGTTTTATGGCCGCCGCTGCCATTCGAGCACAGCTCTCCTGGCCTTCTCGTCTCAAATCGCTCCACCGGAGCGATTTGCCCTGCGGGACTTCTCGAAGCCCCTCATCCGCCCCTACGGGGCACCTTCTCCCTCAAGGGGAGAAGGGAAGAACAAAAGACTACAGGATCGACTGACCCGTTGCCTTCCAGTCCTTGAGGAAGCCGTCGATGCCCGAATTGGTCAGCGGGTGGTTGGCCAGCTTGCGGATCACGTCGGGCGGGATGGTGGCGACATCGGCGCCGGCCAGCGCGACCTGGGTCACGTGGTTGGGCGAACGGATCGAGGCCGCCAGGATCTCGGTTTCG
Source organism: Alphaproteobacteria bacterium (assembly GCA_018828145.1). Taxonomy (GTDB): domain Bacteria; phylum Pseudomonadota; class Alphaproteobacteria; order Rhizobiales; family Devosiaceae; genus Devosia. Next base: position 11,634 of record JAHJWO010000016.1, read on the forward strand.
AAGGCGTAGTTGTCGTAGATCTGGCGGATATTCTCGATCAGCTCGACCCCATCGAGGTTGATGTCATCGAGACGGCCGAGGAAGGGCGAGATGTAGGTCGCGCCGACCTTGGCGGCGAGCAGCGCCTGGTTGGCCGAGAAGCAGAGCGTGACATTGGTCTTGATGCCGCGATCCTTGAAGGTCTTGGTCGCCTTGAGGCCGGCGAGGGTCAGCGGCAGCTTGACCACGACGTTCTCGGCCAGAGCGGCCAGCACGGTGCCCTCGGCGATCATGCCATCATATTCGAGCGAAGCGACTTCGGCGGAAACCGGGCCGGGAACGATCGAGCAGATCTCCTTGACGACTTCCTTGAAGTCGCGGCCGGACTTGGCGATCAGCGACGGATTGGTGGTCACGCCATCGAGGAGACCCGTTTCGTAGAGTTCCTTGATGTCCTTGATTTCTGCAGTATCGACGAAGAACTTCATGGTTCCCTCCTGAAAATGTGTTCTGCCGTGGCCGGTTAGCCAAGGTGTAGCACGGCAAGACCTTGCCGCAAGCCGAATTGAAGTGGCGCTATTTGATTGCCGCGAGCATCGCTTCGGCCAGGTCGCCGACGCGATCTTCGGGGATGCCGGCGACATTGATGCGACTGTCACCAATCATATAGATGCCGTTGTTGGCCTTAAGATGTTCAACGACCGAATTTTCGAGGCCCAGCAGCGAAAACATGCCGCGATGGGCGGCGATGAAGTCGAAATCCTTGGAATTCGACCGCTGCCTGATGGCTTCGCTCAGCTTTTCGCGGAGGCGGATCATGCGGCCGCGCATGGCGTTGAGTTCGGCTTCCCACTCGGCGCGCAGCTCGGCATCCTCAAGGATGGTGCGGATGATCTCGGCGCCATGATCGGGCGGCTGGCTATAGGCCCCGCGGATGATGTTGAGCAGCTGCGACTGGGCGATATCGGCCTGAGCAGCGTCGCGGGCGATTAGGATGGCGGCGCCGACGCGTTCGCGATAGAGGCCGAAATTCTTGCTGCCGGAAAAGGCGATCAGCGCTTCGGGCACCGAGGAGATGACCTTGCGGGTGCCATAGGCATCTTCCAGCAGGCCATCGCCGAAGCCGAGATAGGCCAGGTCGATGAAGGGCAGCGCGCCGGTACGAGCCAGGCTCGCGGCAACCTGGTCCCACTGCTCGGGCGTCAGGTTGGCGCCGGTCGGGTTGTGGCAGCAGCCATGCAGCAGCACGACGTCGTCCTTGCCCAGCTTGTCGAGCGCAGCCAGCATCTCGGCAAACTTCACGCCGCGCGTTTCAGTATCGAAATAGGGATAGGTCTTGACCACGAGGCCGGAATTTTCGGCGATCGGGTTATGGTTGGGCCAGGTCGGATCGGAGACCCAGACGGTGGCGCCCGGCCGCGCGCGGTTGACCAGCTGCATCAGCACCCAGAGCGAGCCGGTGCCGCCCGGAGCCTGGGCGATGCGGACGCGGGAGCGGTCGACACTATCGCCCAAGGCCAGGTCGAGCACGGCGGCGCCATAGCCCTTGTTGCCGGCAATGCCGAGGTAAGTCTTGGTCTTGCCTGCCGCAAGGATCTTCTGCTCGGCCTTCTTGACCGAGGTCATGATCGGGGTGGTGCCCTGCTCGTCCTTGTAGACGCCGACGCCGAGGTCGATCTTGGTGGGACGCGGATCGGCCGCGTATTCGCCCATGAGCGCCAGGATCTTGTCGCCGGGGGCCTTGGTCAGGGTCTCGAACATGTCTGGGGTCGTTCCGGTGGGAGGCGGGGTTGTTATAGGCGGCGGCGGATTTTTTGCAATCTCTGTGAGGACCTCACCCTGAGGCCTCCGTCAGTCACGTTTGAGCCCGGCCTTGTCCAGTTCCACCAGCAATTGCGGAATGATCTCAAACAGATCGCCGATCAGCGCCAGGTCGGCCAGCTTGACCAGGGGGGCTTCGGGATCGGCATTGATGGCAACGATCTTCTTGGCGCCCTGGATGCCGGCGAGGTGCTGGAGGGCGCCGGAAATGCCGATGGCGATGTAGAGATCGGGGGCGATGATCTTGCCGGTCTGGCCGACCTGCCAGTCATTGGGGGCGTAGCCGGCATCCACCGCGGCGCGGGTGGCGCCGATGGCGGCACCGAGCTTCTTGGCAAGCTGTTCGATGAGCTGGAAGTTTTCGGCGGATCCCAGCGCCACGCCGCCCCCGACGACAATCTGGGCCGTCGCAAGATCGGGTGTGTCGCTTTCGGTCCGGTGCGCGGCAATCAGCCGGGCTGCGGACGCCGCCGAATTCTCGATGACTTCGATCGGCGCGTCATTGCCACCGGCGGCGGCGCGGAAGGCCGAGGCGCGGATGGTGAGGACATGCCTGGCCTGGCCATCGCTGACGGTCTGGACGGCATTGCCGGCATAGATCGGGCGCTCGAAGCGGGTGGGGCCGAGGACCTTCACCACGTCGGTGACGGGCATCAGGTCGAGCTTGGCGGCGACACGCGGCATGCGATCCTTGCCCACACTGCCGGCCGACTGGACGATATAGTGGTAGGGCTCAGCCAGCGCGGCGATGAGAGATGCGTCCGCGTCGGAAGAGGAGGCGCCCTTGGCCACCAGCACCCGGGTCACACCGGCAACCCTGGCGGCCTCGGCCGCGACGGCATCGATGTCCTGGCCGATGACCAGCAAATCGATCGGACCCAGCTCGCTGACCGCGTGAATGACGCGGGCGGTGGCTGGCGAAAGGGCGCCGAGATCGTGATCGGCAACAACCAGGACGCTCATCACAGGGCCTCCATCTGCGACACTTCAGTGGCAATATAGGCGGCCAGTTCGGTCGCCGATGCCACGCTCTTTCCCGCTGCACGCTCGGCCGGCGGGGAGACCTTCTCAATCGTGAGACGCGGCGTCAGGTCGACGCCGAATTCGGCCACTGGGCGGACGGCGAGGGGCTTGCTGCGCGCCTTCATCACCATGGGCAGAGCCGCATTGCGCGGGGTGTTGAGGCGCAGGTCGGCGGTGACGATGGCCGGGAGCGGAATGGCGATGGTCTCACGGCCGGAATCGACCTCGCGGGTGACTTCGATCCCCTGCCCGACCACCTTGATCTCCGAGGCAAAAGTCGCCTGCGGGCGATCGGTCAGCGCGGCCAGCATCTGGCCGACGTGATTGCTGTCGTCATCGACGGCCTGCTTGCCGAGCAGGACGATGTCGGGATTTTCCTCGGCGACCACCTTGGCCAGCAGCTTGGCGATGGCAAGGGTTTCGAGCTCCGCATCGGTCTCGATCAGAATGCCGCGGTGGGCGCCCATGGCGAGGGCAGTGAGGATGACGTCATTGGATGCCTTGGGACCGATCGAGACGATGACGATCTCGTCGCCATGGCCGGCCTCGGACAGCTGCATGGCGGCCTCGACGGCATGCTTGCAGAAGGGGTTCATCGACATGCGGACCCCACTGGTCTCGACGCCAGTGCCATCGGGACGGACCCGGATGCGAACGTTGTGATCGACGACGCGCTTGATGGCGACCAGGATTTTCATGGGCAGCTCCGGCAAGGTGCCGGTGTCATTGCAAAATTGGCTAGCACGGGCAAGCCGCGCGGGGGGAAATTTGGGCTAGCGGCGGGAGGATTGTTGGAAAAGGGTGCTGGCGCCTTCACATCTCCTTCAAGGGAAGAGGGGAAGACGACAAATCCATGCTAGTGTTGACGCAGCCGATTGGGACAGCGACACTGACCCAGAATTGACCGCTTCGGACCAGATATGCCCGTCATCAACCGCATTGCCGAGTTTCACCAGGAGATCGCCGGCTGGCGACAGGATTTTCACGCGCATCCGGAGATCCTCTACGAGGTGGAGCGGACGGCCGGGGTGGTGGAGCAGAAGCTGCGGGAATTCGGCTGCGACGAGGTAGTGACCGGGATCGGGCGCACGGGCGTCGTCGGCATCATCCACGGGCGGACCAACACGAGCGGACGGACCATCGGCCTGCGGGCCGACATGGATGCGCTGCCGGTCACCGAAAAGACCGGCAAGGACTATGCCTCGACCGTACCGGGCAAGATGCATGCCTGCGGGCATGACGGGCACACAGCCATGCTGCTGGGCGCTGCGAAATACCTCGCCGAAACGCGCAATTTTGACGGCCGGATCGCGCTGATCTTCCAGCCGGCGGAAGAAGGCGGCGCCGGCGGCAAGGCCATGCTGAATGACGGCCTGGTCGAGCGCTTCGCCATCGACGAATTCTACGGCATGCATAACTGGCCGGGTATGCCGGCCGGGCATTTCGGTATTCGCGCCGGCGGCATCATGGCGGCCACAGACCGCTTCTATATCGACATTGTCGGCAAGGGCGGCCATGCGGCACGGCCGCAAACCACGATCGACCCGATCATGGTGGCGGCCAACATGATCGTGGCGCTGCAGTCCATCGTATCGCGCAATGTGGACCCGCTGGCCAATGCCGTGCTGTCGGTGACCATGGTGGAGGCCGGCGAGGCCGACAATGTGATTTCCCAGACCGCCAAGATCACCGGGACGGTACGGACGCTTGACCTTGCCGTGCAGGACCAGATCGAGCAGCGGCTGGCCGAGTTCGTGCCGCAGTTTGCCGCCAGCTTTGGCGCCCAGGCGACGGTGCGCTATGCGCGGGGCTATCCGGTGACGGTCAATTCGCCGGAGCAGACCGAGTTTGCGGCCCAGGTTGCCGGCGACGTGGTCGGACCCGGCCACGTCGACACCGACGCCCCGCCCTCGATGGGCGGAGAGGATTTTTCCTTCATGCTGGAAGAGCGCCCCGGCGCCTATATTTTCCTCGGCAATGGCGACAGCTCCGAGCTCCATACCGATACTTATGATTTCAATGACGAGGTGATCCCCGTTGGCGTGACCTATTGGGTGCGGCTGGCGGAAACGGCATTGCCGGTTGGGTGACGTCGCGCCACGACCCGTGGTTCGACAGGCTCACCATGAGGTCTATAGATGACCTCGGTTTTTGAGTAGATGTCATCCTGAGCCTGTCCAAGGATGAGGTCGTGGCGAGAGATTTGATGACCGACGCCGCCCCATCCGTTTTTTCAAAACTCCTCCCCACTCTCCTCACCCTGGTCCTCTCCGCCACTGGTGGGTGGATCGCCACGCTGCTGGCCGTGCCGGCAAGCTGGATGGTGGGTGGGGTGCTGGCGGTGACGGCGGGGGCAATGGTGGGGTTGCCGATCGCCATGCCGGACCGGCTGCGCGATCTGGCATTCCTGCTGATCGGCATGTCGATGGGCGCCAGCGTGGCGCCGGACAGCCTGCAGCTGATCGCCAGTTGGCCGGTCAGCATCGCGGCGCTTGCCATTGAACTGGTGCTGATCATCGCCGCGACCGGCTGGATGCTGGCGCGGTTCTTCAAGCTGGATACCGGGACCGCCTATCTCAGCTCGTTTCCCGGCCACCTCTCATTCGTGATGGGCATTGCCTCGGCTGGTGTCGGCGATGCGCGGCAGATCGTCATCATCCAGGTGATCCGCATCCTGATGCTGACCATCTGCGTGCCGATCGGCACCCTGTTCCTGCCCATCGACCACTTCGCCCCACCCGTGGCGACGGAATTTCTTGGCCTGGGGCAGTTGTTGGCGCTGGCGGCGGGTTGCCTTGCGGTAGGGCTGGTCTTCATCAAGCTCAAGGTGCCGGCTGGTCTGGTGCTGGGGTCAATGGCGGCGGCCACGCTGGCCAAGCTGGGCGGGCTCTATGTGGAAGCCATGCCGGTGCCGCTGACGACGATCACGTTCATCCTGACCGGGGCGCTGATCGGCTCGCGCTTTGCCGGAATTTCACGCGCGGAGTTTGCCACCGCCGCCAAAGGCGGGTTGATTGCCACCTCCATGACGGTGGGGATCGTGACGGTGATCGCCTATGGCGTGAGCCTGCTGGTGGACATGCCTTTTGGCCAGATCTGGCTGGGGCTGGCGCCGGGCGCACTGGAAGGCATGGGCGCGCTGGGCATTGCGCTCGGCTATGATACGGCATTCATAGCCGCGCATCACGTCATCCGGCTCTTGTTGTTGAGCTTTGCGATTCCCATTGTTGTAGTGCTGATCCGCAGGCGCGGGCTCACCACAATTGGGCGCCAAGGATAGAATCGAACTAGGAGATTTTGCATGAAAAAGTCCATTGCCCTGGGCCTGGGCCTGGCCCTGTCGGCCCTGCTGGCCGCACCCACGCTTGCCGCCCCGCTCTGCACCGGCACCTTCAGCCTGTCGCGCGAGTGGTACAGCGAGGCCGACATCAACGAATACAATCAGGACATGCTGCGCTCGAAGGGCGTCAATGTTGTCCGCACCGAGATCTGGGGCGGCTGCATCCGCGCCTTCGTGCTCCAGCCTGATGGCAGCGAGCAGATGGAATTCTACGAGCCGACCAACTTCCGCCGCGTGGAGTAGAGCGACTAGCCGGTGAAGCTCACCCGAAGCGCCTTGCCTGCGGGCAGGCGCAGGAAGGCATAGCCATTGGCGCCGAGTTTGATTGCGTTGCCCGCAAGCGCTGCATTGGTGGAGACATGCTCCAGCTCGGCACCGCTGGGCACGCCACCCAGCGTGATGGTGTGGTCGTCGGCTGAAAGGTTGAAGATGCAGAGCATGGCGTCTTCGCCCTCGCCGCGCCGGAAGGCCAGGATGGGCTCGGCGGTCTTGTAGAAGGTGATATCGCCGGTCTGCAGCATGGGCTGGCTTTTGCGCCAGGCCAGGATGGTTCGGTAGAAGGCCAGGGTGGAATTGGCGTCGGCATTCTGGCTGGCGACATTGAGTACCGACTGGGCGGGCTTGATCGGCAGCCAGGGTTTTCCGGTGGTAAAGCCATTGGGGGCTTCGCCCTCGTCCCAGGGCATGGGGGGGCGGCAACCATCGCGGCCCTTGTCCTCGGGCCAGAAGCGGATGCCCCGCGGGTCGGTCAATTCCTCGAACAGCAGGTCGGTTTCGGGCAGGCCCAGTTCCTCGCCCTGATAGAGGCAGACCGAACCCTTGAGCGAGAGCACAAGGGCGGCGGCCTGGCGGGCGAGGTCGCCGGCCGAGCGGCTGTGCTTGGCCCAGCGCGTGACATGGCGCGGCACGTCGTGGTTGGAAAAGCTCCAGCAGGGCCAGCCATCGGGACCGGCCTTGAAGAACTGCTCGATACACTTGCGGAAATGGGCGGCGGTGAAGTCATTGCCCAGGAAGTCGAAGCCGTAGCACATATGCAGCGTATCGCCGCCGGAGGTGTATTCGGCCATCAGCTGCATGGATTTGTGGCTGTCGCCGACTTCACCCACCGAGGTGGTGCCGGGGAATTCGTCGAGCAGCGCGCGCACCCGCTTGAGGAAAGCCAGGTTTTCCGGCTGGCTCTTGGAGAATTTGTGCTCCTGCATGTCATAGGGATTGACCGCATAGGCCAGGTGCTCGTTCTTGAGCTTGTTGGCCGGATTGGAGCGCAGCTTCTTGTCGTGGAAGTAGTAATTGACGGTGTCGAGGCGGAAGCCGTCGATGCCGCGCTCGAGCCAGAAGCGCATGATGTCGAGCACGGCCTGCTGCACGTCCGGATTGTGAAAGTTGAGATCGGGCTGGCTGGCAAGGAAATTGTGCAGGTAATACTGCCCGCGGGTGGGGTTCCATTCCCAGGCGCGCCCCCCGAAGACGGCGGGCCAGTTGTTGGGCGGCGAACCATCCGGCAGCGGGTCGGCCCAGACATACCAGTCGGCCTTGGCATTGGTGCGGTTGAGGCGCGACTCGGCGAACCAGGGATGCTGGTCCGAGGTATGGCTCACGACCTGGTCCATGATGACCTTGAGCCCGCGGGCATGGGCCTGGGCGACGAGGCTGTCGAAATCCTGCAGTGAGCCGAACAGGCGATCGACCTCGCGATAATCGGAGACGTCATAGCCCATGTCGTCCTGGGGCGACTGGGTGATCGGGGACAGCCAGATGCAGTCCACCCCGAGGCCGGCAATGTGGTCGAGCCGCCGGATGATGCCGGGCAGATCGCCCACGCCATCGCCGTTGCTGTCCTGAAACGAGCGCGGATAGACCTGATAGATTACTCCGCCGCGCCACCATTCAGTCATTGCCGTCTCCACTGTTGCCGCCGGACGCTATCGGGTCCGGGCATGGAAGGGAATCCGCGGCGATGCAGGAAAGGCATGCGCGCTGTCGAATTCGGTCGAGTCCGCTCGTCGTGTGGGCAACAGGCAACAGGAGGACATCCATGACACATCTATTGCGTGCGGCGGACCGGCCCCCGAGCACGAGCCGAACGATCCGGTTCGAAGGCGCCGCCTACGGGACTGGTATCTCGTTTTTCGCGGTGGACAACGAACCAGGGCAAGGGCCGGGCCTGCATGTTCACCCCTACCCCGAGACTTGGATCGTCAATTCGGGCCGGGCGCGGATCGTGGCGGGCGACGAGACCTACGAGGTCGGGCCGAACGACATCGCCGTCGTGCCAGGCGGGGTGCCGCACAAGTTCACCAATATCGGCGATGGCCGGCTGGTGATCTTCTGCGTGCACGCGGCGGGGACGATGGTCCAGGAGGATCTGGAGTAGCTACTTGGCCGCCAGAAGGATTGGGTCAACCTCGATGAGACGAAGCGCCGTCACCATGTCGGCCGTACCAAGCTTGTATTTGAGGAAGTGCGGCGTCTGGATGTGAGTCTGATAGGCGGCCTGGGAAGCATAGACTTCCAGGATGCGGATGTAATGCGGCGCATCCCTGTGCGCCACGGCATGGAGCATGAGAACGCCTGGCTCACGCTCGACCGAGGCAGCGATTTCCTCAGTGAGCAGCAAGTTATAGGCATCCAGCTGATCTGGATGGACCTCGATCTCCGCGATGCGGACCATGCGCTCGTCGCCCATCACACCACCGCGCTGATCAGCGGCTCGCCGGCAAAGTGGGCTTCCAGATTGGCCACCAGGAGGGCACCCATGGCGTCGCGGGTCTGTACCGTGGCGCTGCCCTGGTGGGGGCTGAGGACCACGTTGTCGAGGGCGAGGAAGCCGGAGGGGACCTGCGGTTCCTTTTCGAAGACGTCGAGCGCGGCGCCACCGAGGCCGCCGCTCTGCAGCAGTTCCAGCATGGCGGGTTCATCGACCAGGGTGCCGCGGGCAACGTTGACGAGCATGCCCTTGGGACCAAGTGCTTCGAGCACTTCTCGCGAGACGATGCGTTCGGTGCCCTTGCCACCGGGCGCGATGATCACCAGCCAGTCGCTGTCGCGGGCCATGTCGACCAGGTTGTCGTAGTAGATATGCGGCTCGGTGGGCTGGCGCTTGCGGCCGTAATAGACGACGCGCATCTTCATGGCCTGGGCGCGGGTGGCGATTTCCTTGCCAATGCGGCCAAGGCCGAGAATGCCGACGGTCTTGCCGGTGAGTTCGGAAAAGAGCGGCATGTTGCCGGCAGGCCATTTGCCCTGGCGGACATACTGGTCGGCCTGCGGGATGCGGCGCGCCAGGGCAATCATCAGGCCGATCGTGAGCTCGGCCACGGCGTCGTTGAGCACATTGGGCGTGTTGGTGACCCGGATATTGCGCGCCTTGGCGGCCTTGGTGTCGATATTGTCGTAGCCGACGCCGAAGCTGGCGATGATTTCGAGATTGGGCAGCGCATCCATCAGATCGGCCTGAACGCCCGAGCCGGCATGGGCACGGATGCGGGCGCCATTGGCGGCGAGCCAAGCCTTGGGGTCGGCCTGTTCGTGCAGCTTGTGGACCGTATAGCGCTCGGCCAGGGCCGCTTCGCAGCTCGCCAACAGCTTGCCGGTTTGAAGAATTTCGATGGCCATGGGGAACTCGCGGGACGGAATGGGGTTGGCCACAGATAGCGTCCTCTACCATTCAAGTCGACCCGCATCCGCCATTCGGGCATGTCCGCATGAGCTTCCTGCCTAAAATCGCTCCCCCGGAGCGATTTTGCCCTCGGGGCAGGCTCGAAGCTGGACGGGGGCTCACAAATGTGTAGCAATGTGAAGGCGATGGGACGAGCCGTATTACCATTCGGAGCATAATGGGCGACACAACGCCGTTTGACGAAATGTACAATGCGGACGGTAGCGTCCGTGAACCTTATCGGGCTCTGGCCCAGTGGCTCGAGGAGCAGCCGGACAAGGCGCTGACGCTGATGCAGTCGGATGCCGAGGCCATCTTCCGCAAGCTCGGCATCACCTTCGCCGTCTATGGCTCGGAGGAAGGCACCGAGAAGGTCATTCCCTTCGACGTCATTCCCCGCATCATCGCGGCGCAGGAATGGCGCAAGCTCGCCAAGGGCATCGAACAGCGGGTCAAGGCGCTCAACGCCTTCCTCTACGACATCTATCACCGCCAGGAGATCCTCAAGGCCGGGCGGATTCCGGAAAAGCTGATCCTGCAGAATTCGGCCTTCTGCCCCGAAATGATGGGGCTGGAGCCGGCCAAGGGGGTCTATGCCCACATTATCGGCGTGGACATCGTCCGGGTCGGCGCCGACGAATTCTACGTGCTGGAAGACAATCTGCGCACGCCCTCGGGGGTCAGCTACATGCTGGAGGACCGCGAGGCGATGATGATGCTGGCGCCGGACCTGTTCCAGCGCACCAAGGTCGCGCCGGTCGAGAACTATCCGGAAAACCTGCGACGGACGCTCGAAAGCGTGTCGCCTGCGGGCGCCGGCAGTTCGCCCAATATCGTCGTGCTGACGCCGGGCATCTACAACTCGGCCTATTTCGAGCATTCGTTCCTGGCCGACCAGATGGGCGCGACGCTGTGCGAGGGGCCCGATCTCTTCGTCGATGGCGGCAAGGTTTATATGCGGACCACGACCGGGCCGAAACGGGTCGACGTGATCTACCGGCGCATCGACGACGACTACCTCGATCCGCTGACCTTCCGCCCCGATTCCATGCTGGGCGTGCCGGGCCTGTTCAACGCCTACCGCGCCGGCAATGTGACCCTGGTCAACGCACCGGGCACCGGCATTGCCGACGACAAGGCGGTCTATACCTATGTGCCGGAGATCGTCGAATTCTATCTCGGCGAAAAGGCCCTGCTGCAGAATGTTCCGACCTATAACTGCACCAATGACGAGGAGCGAAACTGGGTTCTGGCCAATATTGCCGACCTGGTGGTCAAGGAAGTGCACGGCTCGGGCGGCTACGGCATGATGGTGGGGCCGACCTCGAACAAGGCCATGCACAACGAATTCCGCAAGAAGATCGAGGCGCGGCCGGACAATTACATCGTGCAGCCGACGCTGGCCCTCTCCACCTGCCCCACCTACGTCAATGCCGGCATCGCGCCGCGCCACGTGGACCTGCGTCCCTATGTGCTGGTGGGCGACGAGGTGCGCATCACCCCCGGCGGGCTGACGCGCGTCGCACTCAAGAAAGGCTCGCTGGTGGTCAATTCGAGCCAGGGCGGCGGCACGAAGGATACGTGGGTGCTGGAAGATTGAGTATGCTCGGACGCACCGCACAAAACCTCTACTGGCTCAGCCGCTATGTCGAGCGGGCCGAGAACATGGCCCGGCTGCTCGAAGTGGGCTATCGCATGAGCCTGACCAGCCGCCGCGAAGGCGGCTCGTCAGAACACCTGATCTCGATGATGCAGGCCGCCGAGGTGGACGAGGACTTCGCCAAGAAAGACCGGCCGGCCGATGTCGACACCGTCGCCCATTTCATGATGTTCGACCCGACCAATCCCAGCTCGGTCTATACGTGCCTGCAGGCCGCGCGCACCAATGCGCGGACGGTGCGAACCGCCATTACCAGCGATATGTGGGAAACGCTCAACAGCGCCTGGCTGGAATTCAGCCAGATCAGGCCGCGCGACGTGCGCGGGGCCAAGCTGCTGGAGCTGCTGGAATGGGTCAAGCATCTCAGCCACGAATTCCGCGGGGCGCTGCTGGGCACCATATTGCGGGACGATGGCTTTGCCTTCCTGCAGGCGGGCAATTTCGTCGAGCGGGCCGACAATACGGCGCGTATCCTCGACATGAAATATTACGTGCTGCTGCCGCGCGCCAAGATGGTGGGCGGCGATCTCGACATCCAGCAATGGACGCTGATCCTGCGCGCCGCTTCGGCCCATCGCAGCTACCGGCACGTCTATCATGACCGCTACAAGGCGCATAACATCGCCGACTTCCTGATCCTGCGTCCGGAAATGCCGCGCTCGCTGATCTACTGCGCCCGGTTCATCGAGAGCCAGGTGGAGACGCTGGCCCAGTTCTACGGCAAGAAGCAGGTCTGCGACGACGCCGCCCAGCAATTGCGGGCCATGGTCGAAGGCACGACAATGGACACGATCTTCGCGCATGGCCTGCACGAATTCCTGACCGAGTTCATGGCGCGGAACAACCGCGTCTCCGACAGCCTGTCGGAGAGCTACAACTTCTACTGAGCCCCGGAAAAGTAACGGTCCATGCGCATTGCCATTCACCACCAGATGAGCGTCACGCCGCCAGCGGGCTCGGCGCATGCCGTGCTGCAACTGCTGCTGACGCCGCTCAGCGGACCGACACAGAAGGTCGAGAGCTGGAGCCTCGACATGGCGGGGATCGGCGAGGCCGGCCGCTTTACCGACGCCTTCGGCAATAGTGCGCATCTGGTCAACCAGAACAGGCCGGAAGGCGCGTTGCTGATCACCGCCAAGGGCGTTGTCGAAACGACGGACCGGCATGGCGTGCTGGGGCGGGTGGGCGGCGAGCCGGTGCCCGCGCTCTACAAGCGCATGACGGCGCTGACCCGGGCGTCGGTGACGCTCTATGGCAAGTATCGCGGCAGCAAGGACAGCCGGATCGACATCCTGCATGCCCTGATGGCGCGGGTGGGCGAGACGCTGGGCGTGGCCGAAACGGCGGAAACCCAGACGCAGATGGCGGCCGATGGGTCGCAGTCGCAAAGCCAGAGCCAGGGGGGCGGCGTGGTCCCCGCCCTGCCCCCGGCGAGCGACTATGCGCATGCCTTTATCGGGGCGGCCCGGGGCCTGGACATTCCGGCACGCTATGTCACGGGCTATCTGGTGGATGCCGAGGACGGCCAGGCCGCGTTCCATGCCTGGGCGGAAGCCTATGACGAGGCGCTGGGCTGGATCGGTTTTGACCCCCTGCTGCAACTGTGCCCGACCGACCGGCATGTGCGGCTTGCCGCAGGACTGGACGCGCATGGTGCGCAGCCGGTGCGCATGGTGCCGGCCGGCGATGGGGTGACGACCGTGGCAATCAACGCGACAGAGGCTCTGTAAGCGCGGGCCATTCGGCAAGGAAGGCGTCCCGTGCACGCAGGCCACCGCTGACCGACTGGCGGGTTTCATCCTGGTCCAGCCGCACGAAGACGAGCACCTCTTCGCCCTTGCGGGCCAGACCGACATACCAGCCCCAGCCGCGCGCCCTGTCGAAGCTGCCATCCGCCCGCCGGGGGAAGGCAGAGCCGGTCTTGCCGATCACCTGCCAGCCGTCCGACGTCTGACGCTGCTGCATGATCGACATGGTCGTCTCGGTCGCGTGCCGAGACACGGGCAACCGGCCGGTGACAAATCGGGACATGAAGGTGAGCTGCTGGCGCGGGGTGAGCTTGAGCGACGAACTTATCCAGCTCCGCTCCAGACCGTTGTCAGCCCCGGGGTCGCCGGAGAAATCGGCATTGCCGTAACCGAAGTCACGGGCATAGTCACCCAGCGTCCCGGCGCCAAGCTCCCTGGCGACGACCTGCGAATACCAAACGACGGAATATTCCATCCAGCGCTGCGGATCGGTGACCTGCCGCCAGTCAGGCCCACCCCAATCGGCATAGCCTTCGACAAATGGCAGGGCAGGATGGTTCGCATCGGTCAGAAGGCCCGAGTCAAAGCCCATGAGCGCGAGCGGAACCTTGAAGGTGGAAGCGGGCGTGGTCGGCGTATCGCAGCCGGGGCCGGACTCGATCAGCACAGAACCGGTATGCGCATCGGCAATCAGGGTGCAGAGGGTCGCGGCCTGCGCAGGCAGGCAAGCAAGGCACGCGCAGAGGATGGTCAGAAGACGCAGCATGGACACCCCGTATGACGATAACGCCAGGTCCTTGGCCGAGCTCAGCGGCTATTTCATGGTTTTGGCGGGGGCGACCTTGCTATTCTGCTTGGTGACCAGCAGCTGGTTGAGGCGCATGCGATCGGCGTCGACCACTTCGAATGTATAGCCGCCGGCCTCCACCCGGTCGCCCTTGCGGGCGGCGCGGCGCAGGCGGTGGACGATGAAGCCACCAATGGTCTCGTAGGCGCCTTCGGTCTGCAGATGCTTGATGCCCAGCGCCTGGGCGACCTCGACCAGCGGGGTGACGCCATCGATGAGGTAGCTATTGTCCTCGCGGCGCAGGATGGGCTTTTCCTCGAAGGGATTGACCAGGCCCTGAACCAGGGCAGCCATCAGGTCCTTGAAGGTAACGATACCCACCACATAGGCATATTCGCTGACCACTAGGGCAAAGCCGGTATTCTGGGCCTGGAACTCGGCCATCACTTCCCAGACATTGAGGGAGTCCGGCACCGAGAGCACGTCGCGGCGCGTTTCGGCGAAATCGAAGGAACTCGAATGCTCGAAAGCGGCGGCCAGGGCATCCTCGGCGCGGACGCAGCCGATGACATTGTCCAGCCCGCCATCGCATAGCGGATAGCGCGAAAACGGAGACTGGTGCACCTTTTCGCGCTGCACCTCGACCGGGTCGCGGATGTCGAGATAGACGATATCGTCGCGCACCGTCATCACCGAGGTGACGCTGCGCAATTCGAGCGCCAGCACATTCTTGATCAGCTGGTGCTCGTTCTTCATCAGCGCGCCCGAGGCTTCGCCGCCGGCCAGGATCATGCGGAAATCCTCGCTGGTCACTTCGTCATTGCGATCGGGCTTGAGGCGCAGCAGCGCAATCAGCCAGTCGGACAGGGTGCTGAACACCCAGACCAGGGGCTTGAGCACGCGCACCTGGATTTCGAGAAACCCGCCCACGAACAGCGCCGCGCGCTCAGGCATCATCATGGCAATGCGCTTGGGAGTGAGGTCGGCGAGGAGAATGAACAGCGTCGTCACCACGACGAAGGACAGCAGACCGCCAACGGCGACGGCGGTTTCGAGCGGCATGACGCGCGCCAGCACCGTGGCGAAGTGGGGCGTGAGGAATTCGGAGCCGACGATACCGGCCAGGATGGAGACGGCATTGGTGCTGATCTGCAGGGCGGTGATGACGCTGCCGGCGCTGGCCCGCAGCTTGATGAAGCGCAGGGCGCGGACGTCACCCTGCTCGGCCAGGGCGCGAATGCGGATTTCCCGCGCCGCGGCAAAGGCGATTTCCGCCAGGGCGATCAGGATGCCGATCGAGATCAGCAGGGCGAGCAGCAGCAGTCCGAGCAATGCGTTCATGGGCACTCTATAGACCGCAAAGGCGGCGCCGACCTATAGGGTCAGAATATAAAGCCAGCCCGAAATGGTGACGGCCGAGGCGATCGTGGCGATCAGGATGGTATTGGCGGCGACGCTGACGCTGCGATTGTAGTAGGTGGCGAAGACATAGACATTGACGCCGGCCGGCATGGCAGAGAGCAGGATGCCGTAGCGGGCGATGTCCATGGGCACGCGCAACACCCAGATCATCAGCACATAGGCGATGGCGGGGTGAACGATCAGCTTGATGGCTGAAGCCACCAGCGCCTGCTTCCAGTTGTCGGAAAGCTTGAATTCGTTGAGAGCGCCGCCAATGCCGAACAGCGCCGCGGGGACCACGGCGGAGCTCATCATCACAAGGAAGGCCTCGGCGGGCTCGATCAGCTGCAGGCCGGAGAAATAACCGATCATGCCGGCGGCAATGCCCCAGATCAGCGGATTGGACGCCACGCGCCGTACGGCAACGACCAGGGTCTTGCCGAGCGAAGCGCCATCCCGGCGCATCAGCTCCATGGTGACCATGCCGACGGTCAGCAGGATGGCGCCATGCACGCCGATGATGGACAGCGTGACCGGCAGGGCATCGGCCCCATAGGCGCGCTGCATGATGGGCAGGCCGATCAGCACGGTATTGGTGAAGGTGCCGGAAAAGCCGACCGAAACCGCCTCGCCCGGCGTGTTGCCGAACAGCTTGAGCGCAATGACGATGCCGATGGCAAAGCAGATGAGGGCGCCCAGATAGAATGGCCCGAGAATGGCCGGATTGAACGCGGCGCTGAAATCGCTGGTGACGAGCGAATAGAACAGCAGGCAGGGCGTCGCGAAATTGTTCACGAAGGCGATCAGGCTCTTGATGCCCTCGGCGGGATAGAGCCGGAATCGCACGGCGCCATAGCCGAGCGCCATCAGCGCGAAAACAGGTGCGATAACCGTGAGGATGGCGAGCATGGCCGGGGCTTCCGTGGCCGGAGAGACCCCCTGCCTAGCCGCCGGATGCGGCGGGGTCAATGTCCATCTTGTATGGTAGATTGGACGTGAGGTACGCGGTCAGCAAACGAAACTCTTTTGCTTCCAAAACGAAATCAAACCGCGTACAAACGAAAGCAGCAACAGGGGGCCCTGACATGGCTGGCAGCGACAGCGTCGACATTTTCGTCATTGGCGGCGGGATCAACGGTGCCAGTGTGGCGCGCGACGCCGTGGGCCGCGGCTATACGGTTGCGCTGGCGGAGATGAACGACCTGGCCTCCGGCACGTCATCGGCCGCCACCAAGCTGGTGCATGGCGGGTTGCGCTACCTCGAGCATTATGAATTCCGCCTGGTGCAGGAAGCTCTGTCGGAGCGCGAAGTGCTGTGGGCCGAGGCGCCCCATATCATCAAGCCGCTGCGGTTCGTGCTGCCGCACCACAAGGGGCTGCGGCCCGCCATGGTGCTGCGGGCAGGCTTGGCCATGTATGACTATATGGGCGGGCGCCGGCTGTTGCCGCCCACCAAGACGCTGGACCTGACCCGGCACGAGACGGGCAAGCCGCTCAAGCCGGGCTATCGGCTGGGCTTTGAATATTCCGACTGCTGGGTCGATGACGCGCGCTTTGTGGTGCTCAATGCCCGCGACGCGGCGGATAAGGGCGCGGCCATCCATGTGCGCACAAGGGTGACGAGCGTCCGCCGGGACCAGAATGGCTGGCTGGTGGAGCTTGATGGCGAAGCGGGGCGGCAGAGCGTGCGGGCCAGGCTCGTGGTCAATGCAGCCGGTCCCTGGGTGGACGATGTCATCACCGGCGCTATGGGCAAGAATGGCGCGCACAATGTGCGCCTGGTCAAGGGCAGCCATATCGTGGTGCGCAAGCTCTATGACCACGACCGCTGCTACATCTTCCAGAATGCGGACGGGCGCATCATCTTCGCCATTCCCTATGAGGACGATTTCACCCTGATCGGCACGACCGACGAGGACTATACCGGCGACCCCAAGGACGTGAAGATTTCGGACGGGGAGACCGACTACCTGCTCGGCGCGGCGAGCGAGTATTTCGCCAGCCCGGTGACGCGCGACCAGATCCACTGGACCTATTCGGGCGTGCGCCCACTATTCGACGATGGCGCAAGCGCGGCGCAGGAGGCAACGCGCGACTATGTGCTCAAGGTCGATGGCGATGCCGCAACGGGCTCGGCCATCAACGTCTTTGGCGGCAAGCTGACCACATCGCGCCGGCTGGCTGAATCGGTGCTCGAGAAGATCGAGGAACTGCTCGGCAAGAAGGGTGCGCCCTGGACCAAGACGAGCCGGCTGCCCGGTGGGGAGTTCGAACCGCTGGCCTTTGACGCCGAACTGCGCCGGCTCGGCATGGCGCATGCCGGCATGCCGCAGGGCCTGCTGCGGCGGCTGATGCGGCTCTACGGGACGAAATCGCGCACAGTGCTGGGCGACGCGAAGACCGTCGACGATTTGGGCCTGCATTTCGGGGCCGATCTCTATGCGGCCGAGGTCGATTACCTGGTTGCCAATGAATGGGCGCGGACGGCACAAGATGTGCTGTGGCGGCGCACCAAGCTCGGGCTGCGCGTGAGCACGGAAGAAGCCGCAAGGCTCGAGGATTACCTGGCCCAACGCGGCTGAACCGGAGGGGACGCATGAGCGGTTACATTCTGGCCATCGACCAGGGCACGACGTCGAGCCGGGCCATCGTGTTCGGCAAGGACCGGACCATTGCCGGGCTGGGGCAGAAGGAATTCACCCAGATCTTCCCGCAGGATGGCTGGGTCGAGCACGACCCCGAGGAAATCTGGGAGTCCGTTGTCTGGGCGGTCAAGACCGCGCTCAAGGATGCCAAGGTCGAGGCCAAGGATATTGCCGCGATCGGCATTACCAATCAGCGCGAGACCACGCTGATCTGGGACCGGGCCACGGGCAAGGCCATCCACAATGCCATCGTCTGGCAGGACCGGCGCACCGCGGCCTATTGCGCCAAGCTGAAAAAGGCGGGGCACGAGAAGCTGGTGACCCGCAAGACCGGGCTGTTGCTCGACCCCTATTTCAGCGGCACCAAGGTCAGGTGGCTGCTCGACAATGTGAAGGGCGCGCGCAAGCGGGCCGAAAAGGGCGAACTAGCCTTCGGAACGGTGGACAGCTTCCTGATCTGGCGGCTGACCGGTGGCAAGGTGCATGCGACGGACGCGACCAATGCGGGCCGGACCCTGCTGTTCGACATTGCGAAGAATAGCTGGGACAAGGGACTGCTCGCGCTATTCGACGTTCCGGCTGCGCTGTTGCCGGAGGTCAAGGACTGCGCCGACGACTTCGGGGTAACCGACCCAGCCTTGTTTGGCGCGCCAATCCCCATCCTGGGGGTAGCAGGTGACCAGCATGCAGCAAGCATAGGGCAAGCATGCTTCAAGCCAGGGATGCTGAAATCCACCTATGGGACGGGGTGTTTTGCCCTGCTGAATACCGGTTCGGACATGGTGCGATCACGCAACCGGCTGCTGACCACCATCGCCTATCGGCTCGATGGCAAGACCACCTATGCCCTTGAAGGCTCTATCTTTATTGCTGGCGCCGCGGTGCAGTGGATCCGGGACGGACTGAAGCTGGTCAAGCATGCCAGCGAGACCGGCCCCCTAGCCCGCACCGCCGATCCCAGCCAGCACGTCTACATGGTCCCCGCCTTCGTCGGCCTCGGCGCCCCCTGGTGGGATGCCGAGGCGCGGGGCGCAATCTATGGTCTGACGCGCAATTCGGGGCCGGCCGAGATCGCGCGGGCAGCGCTGGAGGCGGTCTGCTACCAGACCCGCGACCTGCTCGATGCCATGCGCAAGGACTGGAAAGGCGGCGGCGACACGGTGCTTCGCGTGGACGGCGGCATGGTGGCGTCAGACTGGACCATGCAATTCCTGGCCGACATTCTCGATGCGCCAGTGGATCGGCCGGTGATCCTCGAGACGACGGCGCTGGGGGCGGCATGGCTGGCAGGTTCGAAGGCCGGGGTGTGGCCGGGCATGAAGGAATTTGCCGAGAGCTGGGCGCGCGATGCGCAATTCAAACCCAGGATGGAGGCCGCCGAGCGGAAGACCAAGATCAAGGGCTGGGACATAGCGGTGCGACGGACGCTGACGCAATGAGCCAGAGAAAGCGCTAGACCATCCACGCCTCGAAGCTACCGCCGGCAATCATAGCCCAATAGAGCTTGCCGCCCGGCCCGCGCGCCGCAGCGAGGCCGAATTCGGTAAACTTGTGATTAAGCAACGTGCCGCGGTGGCCGGACGAGGCCATCCAGCCCTCGATGGCGCCCTGCAGGCTGGTATAACCCTTGGCGACGTTTTCGCCCACGGCGCCGAGGTAACCTGCTGCAGTGACCCGCTCGCGCAGGGTGACGCCGAGATCATGACTCAACGTGTTCTTCTGCGCCATGAGTCGCGCCTGCGAGCGGGCGGCAGCTTCGAGGCGGTCATTGTAGCGCCAGGGCGGAGCACCATTGGCCCGGCGCACGGCATTGATGGCTGTCAGGATTTCTTCGTCACTGAGCGCTTCCGGCGTACTGGCCGCCGATTTCGGCAGGACAGGAATGGTCGCGGAACAGGCGGCAAGCGTGGCGGTCGCGGTCAGCAGGATGAAGCCGCGACGGGTCGTGGTGTTCAGCATCAGTGGGTCCATGAAGGTTTCAGGCCTGATCATAGGCACTGAGCAGATGGGGCAGCACGGCCAGATCGGTGGTGATGGGACTGCCGGCCGCCAGATCCCAACAGGCGCTCAGCGCCGAATGGGCCGCAGCATAACCCAAAACGCGCTTGCGATTGAAGCCCAGCCGGGTCTCGAAGGCATCGGCCAAGGCATTGATGCGTTTCGGACTTGCGGCGAGCTGGATCGCGCCATGCGGATTGCGAAACACATTGGCGACTTCATAGAGCGGATCGCCAATCAGGCCCTTGGGATCGATGGCCAGCCAGCCGCGATCGGATGACAGGATATTGTCGTGGTGCAAATCGCCATGCAGCGGCAATTGCGCGCTCGGCCGGTCAAACAGCTTCAGTGCTATGCCGCTGGAACGGGCATAGAGGTCGCGCGCCGTATGCGGCCAGGCGCGCACATTGGTGTCGAACAGAGCCTGGAAGCGCTCGCGCAAGGGCTGCAGGTCATCGGGTGCGCCATCGCGGGGGCGATGGAGATTGGCGACGGTGGTGCAGATGGCAATGGTCGCCTCGTCGTCGTGACCGGCCCGCGCAGCATCGCCCAAGGTTCCACCATCGAGCCATTCCATGAAGATGGTATTGCCGTGAATGTCGAAGATGGTTGCCGCGCCCTCCCCGCCATACCACTGCATCAGCCTTGCGCCCCGGCCCTCTTCTTCGGCGGCGAGGGGTTTCAATATCTTGATGGCACCGTAGTTGCGGCCATTCTGTTCGACGCGGAAAATCCAGCTACGCGGCGACTCGGCCACCGGCGTCGACTTGGTCAGGGACCAACGGATCATGGCGCGGCTGAGCGCGGTTTCGACAGGCGACTGATTCATGGCGGCATTAGAGCAGAAGGCGCGGGCGGATTCGACCAGTAGCCGCATATGGCCGGTAAACTTGCTGAAATCGAGGCGGTAACCTGCCGGTAAGGCTGACAGTTGGCGGAATGGCAACCCTAACGGCAGGAAGGGCTGGCCGGGCAAGGCTTCGTTACCCTTGCGGGCGCAGCATGTCCGGACGCGAAACGAGGACCTGCAGGGGAGGACCTTACGATGACGCATCAACCTTTTGACGACCGGCGCG
Organism: Alphaproteobacteria bacterium; assembly: GCA_018828145.1. Classification (GTDB taxonomy): domain Bacteria; phylum Pseudomonadota; class Alphaproteobacteria; order Rhizobiales; family Devosiaceae; genus Devosia. Next base: position 32,770 of record JAHJWO010000016.1, read on the forward strand.
AACCGGCGCGGCTTTCCGACATCATCGCCGCCGACGAGGCGCATCCGACTTTCGGCCGCCAGGTGATGAACGGACTGGGTGGCCTGCTGGTCCTGATGATCACCGGTGTGGTGGTCGTGCTGCTGGTGCTGTGGAAGTCACCCTGAGCGCGTTCTGCCCCTCCCACGACACGAGAGGGGCGAAGCGCGTCTACTTGATCTTGTAGGCGTCCTTGGCCGCCTGGTAGCTGAGGTGCCTGGCGATATCGCGGGCAGTCGACCTGGTGATGCGGTTCTCGCCCACCCAGCGACCGAGAAAGCCGCAAACCTCGCGCCGCCAGACGTCATGGCGGGCGGGAATGGACAGCAGGGCGCGGGTATCGTCGTTGAAGCCGGCAAGGTTGTAGAAGCCGGCAGTCTCCACAACCTGATCAAGATAGCGGCGGATGCCCTGCGGGCTGTCATGGAACCACCAGGGCGGGCCGATCATCAGGCTGGGCCAGTAGCCGGCCATGGGTGCCAGTTCGCGGGCATAGGTGGTTTCGTCGAGAACGAACATGATGAGGCGCAGGTTCGGCTCGTTCCCACAGCGGGATAGAAGGGCCTTGAGGCCATTCACATAATCGGTGGAGCCGGGAATGTCGGCGCCCAGATCCGTGCCGCGCTCAGCAAAGAGCAGCGGGTCGGTGTTGCGGCGCGAGCCGGCATGCAGTTGCATCACCATGCCGTCTTCGACCGAGAGCAGCGCCATTTCGGTCATCATCTGGGCGCGGAACAGCTCGGCGTCGGCGGCGTCGTGCCTGCCGGCCAGCACCTTGTCGAGCAGAGCCTGCTTTTCGGGGGCAGACAGGTCGGCCGTGTTGGCGGTGGGGACGCCATGATCGGTGGCGACGGCGCCGAAGCGACGGAAATATTCGCGCCGGTTGCGGTGGGCATTGATCAGGCCCGACCAGGTCGTGATGTTCTCGCCAGTGATCTCACCGAATTTCTGCAGGTTTTCGACAATTGCAGGACGGCTGGGGTCGGTGACGTCGTCGGGCCGATAGGTGGTGCGCACACGACCGATGGTGCCATTGGCCTCCATCTTCTGGTGATGGACCAGCGGATCGAGCGCGAATTCGGTGGTGGCAATAACCTCCACCCGAGCGCTGTCGAGCAGCGCGTGGGGCAGCAGCGCCGGCGTGGCCAGAGCCGCGTCTATCGTGTCGTAGATCGCATCGGCGGTGGCCGTGGACAACTCGTCCTTGATGCCGAATGCCCAATCGAGTGAATGGTCGATCCAGGTCTTGGACGGGGTGCCGGCGAAGAGATGATAATTGGCTGCGAACAGGCGCCAGGCCGCCCTGCCCTCGGCGACGGGCTTGCCATCCTTGCGCGGCACGCCCAGGTCGTCATAGCTCAGGCCACGGCTGCGGAGCATGCGCAGGGCGTAGTGGTCCGGCGTGAGGAACAAAGCTGCCGGATCGGAGAAACGAGCGTTGTTAGCAAACCATGCCGGGTCGGTATGTCCATGCGGGCAAATCAGCGGCAGGTCAGCGACCTCGGGATAGAGCTCGCGCGCGATAGACTGGGCTGGCTCGGAAGCTGGGAACAGGCGGTCTGGGTGAAGGTGGGTCATGGATGGGTTTTGCCATGATCCGCGTGGTAGATCAATCATCTTCCATACAAGATAGCGTCGCGTTGGATTTTATGTAAATTAACCGCGATTGACGGATCGCATTTCGCCGAACCTGCACCCGGGACTAGTCTCGTCGGGAGGGCGAGAAACAGCGCACAGCGGCTGCCCAGGGTTACATCCGGTTTAGTGCCGGCAAACCGAGGGGACGTTGAAAATGGCGCATCTCGATACGCACGAATCCGCAGACATCCTGAGGGCGGCACGTCGCCGCGCCCGCCAGTCGGGCTATCTGCAGCACGTCCAGCTCATGTTGCTTGCCGCGGGACTCGCGGCTTTCGGCATCGTGGCCGTGGCTGCCGCAATGATGAGCACTCTCCTTTAGACACAGGGCCCTCCAGACCTTAGTGTGACGCCGGGGAGAACACCGGCCGCCTATGCGAATCCTGCTCGTTGAAGACAATGAAGATCTGGGCGAGGCGATCGAGAAGCGCCTGCGCAGCGCCGGCCATTCGGTGGAATGGGTGCGCGACGGCAATGACGTGGTTTCGGCTGCCGAGGGCGACGATTTCGACGCGGTAGCGCTCGACCTTATGCTGCCCAACCGCGATGGCATCGGACTGATCGCCGAACTGCGCAAGCGCAAGTTCAACGCGCCGATCCTGGTCATCACCGCACGCTCGGAGATCGACGACAAGGTCAGCCTGCTCGACCTCGGCGCTGACGACTACCTGGTCAAGCCGTTCGACCTGCGCGAACTCGAGGCGCGGTTGCGAGCTCTGATCCGCCGAACCGGCGGGCAGACCACAAGCACTCTGGGCGTGGGCAATCTCGAAATGGACCTGGCCGGGCTCAATGCCAGTGTCGCGGGCAAATCGCTCGAACTGGGGCGCCGGGAGTTCCGGCTGCTCGAAATCCTCGTCACCAATGCCGGAAAGGTCGTGCCCAAGGAGCGGCTGATGAACCAGCTGTTCAATTTCGACGAGGCCGTGTCGGTCAACGCGCTGGAGCTGCATATTTCGCGGCTGCGCAAGAAGCTGGAAGCCGCCAATATCGAAATCGGCACGGTGCGCGGGGTGGGCTACGTCGTGCGGGCGCCGCATGCCCACTAAGTCCTTTTCCATCCAGCGACGCATCGTGACGCTGGCGCTGGCCCTGCTGCTGACGGCGGCGGTGGTGCTCATTGTCTTCATCCGCGACTACGCCGAGCGGGCGTCCGACCGGGCCTTCGACCGGTTACTGGCCGCTTCTGCACTAACCATAGCCGGCGCCGTGCAGGTGGAGGATGACACGGTGATCGTGGAGTTGCCCTTTGCCTCGTTCGGCATGTTTTCGGGCCAGGACAGGGTGTTTTACGCGGTGGAGGACCCGAGCGGGCGCGCCGTTACCGGCTACGAGGATCTGTCGGCAAACCTGCCAGAGATGAACTCGGCGGGACCGGTCTTCATCGATACTTCCTATCGTGGGGAACTGGTGCGGGTGGCCAGCGTCGGACGGCTCACGTCATCGGGCAGCGACACCGACTGGGTGACCATCCATGTGGCCGAGACGCAGAACGAGCGGGAGGCATTGTCGGCAGAAATCCTGGGCAATGCCATCGTGCCGGTCGTGGCGCTGACGCTGATGGGCGTGGCGCTGGTGTGGTTCGGGATCGGGCGCATGTTTGCGCCGCTTTATCAGCTGGAGCGCGAGTTGCGGGCCCGCGCGCCTGATGATCTGTCACCGCTGGATGTGCCGGTGCCGGTCGAAGTCAGCCATCTGGTCTCGGCGCTCAATGCTTTCATGGCACGCTTGGGCAGTGCCATGGACCGGGTGACGGGCCTCGTCGCAGAGGCAGCCCATGAGGTACGGACGCCCCTCGCCTCGCTTCGGGCGCAGGCGGAGGTAGCGATGGACGAGCAGGACCCCGAGGCGCTGCGGCGGCGGGTGGGACGTATCCACCAGGGCGCCATCCAGGCCAGCCAGTTGGTGAGCCAGTTGTTGATGGAAGCCACCATCTCCCATCGCCTAGAAAACCAGGAGACCGACACGACCGCCTTTGGCGCGGTGGTGGAGGACGTGCGCCAGCGACTTGATCCGGACCAGGCCCGCCGGCTCGTGGTAGACTTGGCCGAAGCGGTGGCCGCCGCACCAATCCGCGGCGACCGCGTGGCGCTGCGTGAAATGGTGCGCAATGTCGTGGACAATGCGCTGGTCTATTCGGATGGGCTGGTCGAAATCGGCGGGCACGTCGGCGAGGGTATGATGACGATGTCGGTCAGCGATCGGGGACCGGGCATTGCCGATGCGGAGAAGCCTCTGGTGCTGGAGCGGTTCAAGCGCGGCGCCGCCAGCGGCAGCAAGGTCGGGTCGGGGCTGGGGCTATCCATCGTCAAGCGCGTGGCGGAGGCGCATCGCGGAGCGTTGCGTCTGGCCGACCGGCCGGACGGGGGCCTCGTGGTCGAGATCGACCTGCCGCTGGTGGGCCGCACGCGCCAGGTGGAGCAGTTGCGCAAGGCACTGGGAAGCCTTTCGGCGGTAGTACTTTGCCTGCTGCTGATGGCGCCTCAAGATGCGCGGGCAGCCTCCTCAACCTACCCGGCGCCCGATGGCAGTACAGGGACGGTGCTGACCATTGTCGGCACCACGGATACGCCACTGTTCGCCGATTTCGTGACGGGGTTCCAGGCGGTGCGGCCCGACGTCACCGTGGAATATGACGAGCAGGATTCCCTGCCCATGTATGAGAACTTCCTATCCGGCGCGATGGCGCCGCCGGACCTGTTGATCAGCTCGGCAGCTGACCTGCAGATCAAGCTGGCCAATGACGGCCACGCCATGGCCTATGACAGCCCCTGGCTCGGCGGGCTGCCGGACTGGGCGCATTGGCGCAACGAGGTGTTCGGTTTCACGTTCGAACCGGCAGTCATCATCTACAACCCCGACCGCATTACTGCCGCGGAGGTGCCGCGCACCCACCTTACCCTGGCGGAGATGCTGGAAACGCAGAGTGAGCGGTTCAGGGGCGCCATTGCGACCTATGACATTGCTGAAAGCGGCGTTGGCTACCTGCTGGCCTCGCAGGACCAGTTGATCTCGTCCAATTTCTGGCGGCTTGCGGCAGCGTTCGGGCGCGTGGATGCGCGGTTCAGTGGGTCGAGCCCGGCCATTCTCAATGGAGTCGCCGATGGCTCGCTGGCCCTGGGCTACAATGTGCTGGGCTCCTATGCCTTTGCGCGCAAGGCGGCGGGCGCCAATATCGAAATCGTCGTGCCGGACGACTATGTGCTGGTGCTGACGCGTGCCATGCTGATCCCCCGCGAGGCGCCCTACCCCGACCTCGCCCGGGCGTTTGTGGATTTTGCCCTGTCGCCAGTTGGACAGGCCATCGCGGCGGGCCCGACGGCGCTCGGGTCTGTCGTGACCGGCGCCAAGGGAGACTGGACCAGCGAGGCCATTGCGGCGCGTGGGCGCGGCGTGATCCAGCCCATTCCGCTGGGGCCGGCCCTGCTGGTGTCGCTCGACCAGCAGCGGCGCAAGCGCTTTCTTGACAGCTGGGGCGAGATCGCCTCGCCTAAGCCATGAGAGCCATGCGCTGAGCGCATGATTAGGACTTTGGTCTCACAATTTTGGGCAATATTGATCGTTTATGTCACGATGCGCCGCCTACTTGCACAGAGCGCATGGCTGGATTGTGGTATCAGGCCTAGTAGAAATGCAGCAATGAGCCCATCTACCAACTCATGAAAGCGACCCGGCAATTCGGTCGGGTCTTGAGAGGAACTGGCAAATGAGCACCCCCCGCAAATCCCTGTTTGCGACCCTTAGCACCTTCGTCGAAGTGTTCGGCAGCGCTGCTGCCGTCTCGAACGCGGTGGAGGGCGGGCGCGCTCCTCAGGCCAAGCACCTTCGGACCCTGGGCATCGATCCTGGCGCTTTCCGTTCGATCGGCAAGCTCTAAGTCTCCCTGGCGCAGCGCTCCCCTCCCTGGGCGCAGCGCTGAGCGGTCGATCTGGCGTGAGAAAGCCCGGATGCCCTGAATGGGCGTCCGGGCTTTTACTTTGTCTGCGCGATTTAGTGGCTCAATCCTCGTCGCTGGCCAGCTGCCCCAGGACCTGGCCCTTGCCGCGCAGGCGGAACCAGAGCGGCAGCAGCACCGCTGCCGCGGCCAGGACATAGAGCGTGATGGCGATCGGCGACTGGAACAGCACGAGTGGATCGCCCTGGCTGATGGCGAGGGCGCGGCGCAATTGCTGTTCGGCCATGGGCCCGAGGATCAGACCGACCACGACCGGCGCAATGGGATAGCCGAAGCGGCGCAGCAGGTAACCCAATATGCCGAAGGCGAGCAGCAGCATCAGCTCGAACGAGAACCGGACACCGAAGAGGTTTCCCGACATCGCGCCGTTTGCCCCGAGCGTGCCCAGAGTAGCGAAGACCAGGATGCCGCCATAGAGCCAAGGCTTGGGAATGGTCAGCAGCTTCACCCAGAGGCCGATCAGCGGCAGGTTGAGCACGATCAGCATGAAGTTGGCGACGAGAAGGCTGGCAATCAGCGCCCAGACGAGGCTCGCATTGTTGACGAAGAGCAGCGGGCCAGGCTGCAGGCCGAATTGCTGGAAGCCAGCCAGCATGATTGCTGCGGTCGCGGTAGTGGGCAGGCCCAGCGTCAGCAGCGGCACCAGAGTGCCGGCGGCCGAGGCGTTGTTAGCAGCCTCGGGACCCGCCACTCCTTCAATGGCGCCATGGCCGAATTCCTCGGGCTTCTTGGCGAAGGTCTTTTCGGTGCTGTAGGAGAGGAAGCTGGCCACATCGGCGCCGCCGGCCGGCATGGCGCCGATCGGAAAGCCCACGGCGGTGCCGCGCAGCCAGGGCAACCAGGACCGCTTCCAATCCTCCTTCGTCATCCAGACCGAACCTTTGACGGACAGGACCTCATCCTTCACCTGGTTGCGGTCGGCGGCCATCTTGAGGGTTTCGCCGATGGCGAAAAGCGCCACGGCCAGCGTGGTGACCTCAATACCGTCGAGCAGATCCGGGATGGCGAAGGACATGCGGGCCTGGCCGGTCTGCAGGTCGATACCGATAATGCCCAGGCCAAGGCCGATGAACAGCGCCGTGAGCCCGCGCAGCGCGCTGTCGCCGAACGCCGCCGACACGGTGATGAAGGCCAGGACCATCAGTGCGAAATATTCTGCCGGCCCGAAGGCCAGGGCGAACTTGACCACCCAGGGGGCGACAAAGGCCAGCGCCAGCGTGGCGATGAGACCGGCAACGAAGGAGCCGATTGCCGCCGTGGCTAGCGCGGGACCACCGCGGCCCTTGCGGGCCATCTTGTTGCCTTCGAGCGCCGTGACGATCGAGGCGCTTTCACCGGGCGTATTGAGCAGGATCGAGGTGGTCGAGCCGCCATACATGCCGCCATAGTAGATGCCGGCGAACATGATGAGCGAGCCAGCCGGATCGAGCTTGTAGGTGACAGGCAGCAGCAGCGCGACCGTCAAGGCCGGGCCGATGCCGGGCAGCACGCCGACGGCGGTACCGAGGGTGACGCCGATCAGGGCGTAGAGGAGGTTCTGCCACTGCATTGCAGCGACGAGACCCTGGGCGAGAAGTCCGAAAGTATCCATGGCGGCAGCTTCCGATCAGGGAATCAGGCGTTCGAGAGGACCGGAGGGCAGCGAGAGCTGCAGGCCCTTGGCGAAGGCAAACCAGACGAGGAAGGCAAATACCGCCCCGATGGGAATGGTCTGCCACAGCGGACCACGGCCGAAGGCCTTGGCCGTGAAGGCGAACAATACGCCCGTGGCGATGGAAAAGCCGGCAGTGGACAGCAGCAGGAGCTGGGCTATCAAGCCACCCACGATCCACATGATGGGACGAATGTTGTCGTCCTCGCGCGCCGGAAAACCATGGCGCAGCGCCGAGACGACCGTACCGAGGGAGAGCAGGATGAGCCCCCCCGCGATGATATAGGGGAAGACCGTGGGGCCAACGCGCGCCTGGATGGGTGGCACGCGCATCTGGCTGGTCTGCCAGATGATGATGGCGGCGATGGCGGCGAGTATGGCCGCTATGACAAGCGCCGCCCCATCGGGGCGGCGCGAGAGATTGGGTTCGCCAGTGCTCACTGCACCAGCCCGATGTCTTTCAGGATGGCAGCAGTCGCCTCGGTGTCGGCGGCGAGCTGGGCAGTGAACTCGTCACCGGCGAGATAGGTGTTAACCCAGCCCTTGGTTTCGAGCGTTGCCTGCCAGGCGGCGGAGTTCACCATCTTTTCGATATCGGCGGTGATGGCGGCCTTCTGCTCGTCGGTGATGCCGGGAGCGGCAGCAACCATGCGCCAGTTCTGCAGCGCCATGTCGACGCCTGCTTCCTGCAGGGTCGGGGCATCGACACCGGGGATGCGGGTGTCGCTGGACACGGCCAGCAGGCGGAGTTCGCCGGCTGCGATCTGGCCCGAGAACTCGGAATAGCCCGAAATGCCAACGGTGACCTGGCCGCCGAGCAGAGCAGCAAGTGCCTCGCCACCGCCCGAATAGGCGATGTAGTTGACGGTGGTGGGGTCGACGCCCACGGTCTTGGCGATGAGGCCAGCCGTGATGTGGTCGGCGCCGCCGGCAGAACCGCCAGCCCAGGCAACCGAGCCCGGATCAGCCTTGAGCTTGGCAACCAGGTCATCCATGGTCTGCAGCTCCGAAGCAGCGGGAACCACGATGACCACGGCCTCGCCGGTGAGGCGGGCGATCGGGGTGACCTGATCAAGGGTAACGGGCGAAGCATTGGTGAGAATGGCGCCCACCATCACATAGCCACCGACGATCAGCGCGTCGGGGTTGCCGGCAGACTGATTGACGAACTGGGCCAGGCCAATGGTGCCACCGGCGCCGGGAACGTTGGTGACCTGCACATTGCCCGAAATGCCCTCGGCCTGGAGGGCCTCCTGCATGGAGCGGGCAGTCTGGTCCCAACCGCCGCCAGGGGCAGCGGGGGCCATGATGGTGTAGTCAGCAGCAAAAGCGGGAACAGCCATAGCGCTGGAAATCAGCGCGGCCAAAAGCAGCTTGTTCATAAGTCCTCCCATGTCATATCCGGAACGTCTCTGCGTTCGTGAGCTGGGACAATAGGGCCTGTCCCTGTCACCGTCCTGTCACCACGGCGCGCGCGCCGTGCGACTTTGGTTCAGTTGGATATTTCGGCACCAGAGTGCGCCAGCATGGCCACAATTGCAACGGCAACGGCGCGTCGCGTCAGGCCGAGTAGCGCTCCAGCACGGGGTCATCGGTCGTCTGCGCAAACAGGGTGAGTAGCTGGGTCGTATCCTCGAACGAACAGGCCCGGGAGAAGAGATAGCCCTGCCCCATCGTGCAGCCCAGTTCGGAAAGCATGCTGGCCTGCGCCGTGGTCTCGATGCCCTCGGCCACAAGACGCATATCCAGCTTGCGGGCAATATCGATGAGCGAGCCGACAACGACATCGCTGGCCCGGTCGATGCCCAGCCGGGCCACGAAGGAACGGTCGATCTTGATGATGTCGACCGGAAAGCTGAGCAGATGGGTGAGCGAGGCAAAGCCGGTACCGAAATCGTCGAGGGCGACGCGCAGGCCGCGCTGGCGCAAGGCACTGACGGCCTTGGGCACCATCTGGTCGCCGCCGGCCATATAGACCGATTCATTGACCTCGAGAATCAGGTGCTTGAGCGGCACGCCGGCGCGACCGAAGGTATCGACGATGCGCGACTCCAGATCGCCGCGCTGGAAATCGCCCGTGGTGACGTTGATGCCGACATGCTGGAACGGAATGCCCATATCGAGCCAGTGACGGATGTCGGCCGCAATCCGGGTCAGCATCTGGCCGGTCAGCTGCCAGGCGATCCGCGGATCGGCCAGGGCAGCGTGGAATTCCCCGGCCGTGGCGATGCGGCCATCCGGCAGGCGCATCCGGGCCAGGGCCTCAATCCCCACGACTTCGGCCGTATCGAGCCGCACGATGGGCTGATAGTGGGGAAGGATGCGACCCTCGCCCATGGCCTGGTCGACATTGCGCACCATGGTGGCCCGTTCCAGCATGGAGGTGCGCAGGCCTGGCACGAAGCGTACGTAACCGCCGCGGCGGGTTTCCTTGGCGTGGTAGAGGGCGAAATCAGCATTCTGGCTCAGCGAGCCTTCGTCGACGCCATCGGGCCCGTACAGGGCGCCGCCAATGGTGATATGGGGGTCGATGGTCTGGTCACCCACCTCGATCAGCCCGCGTACCGCGCCCAGCATCCGCGTCGCAGCATCCTTGAGTGCTTCATCGGAATGACAGTCGGCCACCAGCACGGCAAACTCGTCGCCGCCGAGGCGGCAGGCGGTCAGCCCGGCATGGCAGTCCGCGATGCGCTCGGCCACGGTGCGGATCAGCATGTCGCCAAAGACGTGTCCGACCGTATCGTTGACCAGCTTGAGATGGTCGATATCGACCAGAAGCAGGCCGAACGGCTCATCCATGTGAATGGCACGGCTCAGCAGTTCGTTGAAATGGCCCCGGTTGGGCAGGCCGGTTAGCGCATCGAAATAGGCCAGGCGATGGTTGCGCTGGTTGGCCTGGTCGTGCGCGATGGCGATGGTGCAGAGATGCACGCAGGTCTGCACGATGCTGTGCTCCAGCGCATCGGGCCCCCGGTTGGTGCGATAGTAGAAGGCAAAAGTCGCGACGACCTTGCCGTCATGATCGCAAATGGGACTAGACCAGCAGGCACGCAGGCCGAGCGGTTCGGTGAGCGCGCGGTAGCCGTCCCAGAGCGGATCGGTGGCAATATCGGTGACGATGACTGGTTCGTTGCGAAATGCCGCGGTGCCGCAGGAGCCGATACCGGGACCGATGGCGACCCCTTCCAGGGCGCTCGAATAGCTCAGCGGCAGGCTTGGCGCGGCCAGGGGATGCAGGATGCCCTCGGCATCGACCGTCAAAATGGAACAGATGGCGCCGGGCGCCAGAGCCTGGGCGCGGCGGCACAGAAGATCGGCAACCACCACCAGCGGTTCGCCACAGGCAACCGCTTCCAGCACATCCGTCTGGAGCTGCAATAGCAGAGCGCTATCCGTGACCATCAAACCACCTCACACCCTGTGGCAGCATAGTGCGAGCACGTGAAGCCGGCGTTCCGAAGATCGCTGGAATTGCCGGTGACGCGGCAATGCCTCGTTAAGGCAAAGAACCGGCCGGCAGACAGATTCGTATGGGGAAAAATGGTGCCCGGGACCGGAATCGAACCAGTGACACGCGGATTTTCAATCCGCTGCTCTACCAACTGAGCTACCCGGGCAATGGGGCGGAAAGGTCCGCCCGGCGACAAGCCACGGGCCTTATAGGTGATGGGTTTTGCCCGTGCAAGCGGGAAAAGGGCATGTGGAAAAGGAGTTTGCAGCAGGCAGCTGACGGACGGCTATACGCGCAAGATAAAACAGGCCCCCTCACCCGGCGCGGCGCGCCGACCTCTCCCCCAGAGGGAGAGGTGAAGGCTAGATATTATCGTCTTCGTCGTAATCGGGGATAACATTGTCGCCGTCACCGGTTTCCGGCTCGTCGTCGCGCGCGGGGATGACGTAGCTGCCGGTCAGCCAGCGGTTGAGGTCGACATCGGCACAGCGCTTGGAGCAGAAGGGCTTGAAGGCCTCGACGCTCGGCTTGCCGCAGATCGGGCATTTCCGTTCGGCGGCCATCAGACGCCCGACAGGGTGGACTGATTGAGCCAGTTGAAATGCACCGGATAGCCCTCGCCGGCGAGAAGCTGGGCGGTTTCCATCAGCGGCAGGCCGACCACGCCGGTATAGGAGCCGGACAGCTTGACCACGAAGGCGCCGGCAATGCCCTGGATGGCGTAGCCGCCGGCCTTGTCGCGCCATTCGGCACTGGCCAGATAGGCTTCCATCTCGCGGGTGGAGAGGCGCTTGAAGCGGATGCGGGTCTCGACCAGGCGCTGGCGCTTGGCGCCGGAGGGCGTCAGCACGGTGAGGGCAGTATAGACGCGGTGGGCGCGGCCGGAGAGCAGGCGGAGGCATTCGGACGCCTCTTCCATGGTCTCGGCCTTGGGCAGGATGCGCCGGCCCACGGCAACCACCGTATCGGCGGCCAGCACCAGCGCACCACTGCCGAAGCCGGCGGAGCGCGCCTTGTGCTGGGCGGTCAGCGCCTTGAGATCGGCCAGGCGGATGGCCAGCTTGCGCGGCAGTTCGCCCTTTTCGGGCGTCTCATCGACATGGGCCGGCACCAGATGTTCGGGCTCGATGCCGATCTGGTTGAGCAGAGCGAGCCGGCGCGGCGAGGCGGAGGCCAGGATCAGGTCCGGACGGCTGGCCATCTCTGGAGCCCTATTTGAAACGGTAGGTGATGCGGCCCTTGGTCAGGTCATATGGCGTCATTTCGCACAGGACCTTGTCGCCAGCCAGGACGCGGATGCGATTCTTGCGCATGCGGCCGGCGGTGTGAGCAATGATCTCGTGCTCGTTCTCCAATTTGACGCGGAACGTCGCATTGGGAAGCAATTCAGTCACCACGCCCGGAAATTCGAGCACTTCTTCCTTCGCCATACTGTCTCCTGAAGGACCCATGGGGCATTGATTTGCCGGCCGGGGGTCGGAAATTGGCCGGAACCTACTTCAATTCAATGGATTTGTGAACCACCGGAAACCAGCGGCTCAAGGCGCTCGCGCACCCGCTTCCTGAGGCTGTCGCGCAACTCGCGATAAGCGCTCAGCACGACCTCGCGGCTGCCCTCCACCAGGGACGGATCGGCCACCTGCCAGGATTCGACGGCACCGGCCTCCAGACCCTTGCGGGCCACGGCTTCCAGGGCGTCGTCGGAAAGGGTGATGACCAGATCGAAGCGGTTGGCAACGAGCTCGTCCAGGATATGGGGCGTGTGCACGCTCATATCAATACCGATCTCTTCCATCACCTCATGCACGAACTGGTCGGCCTTGCCGCCATTGACACCGACCGAGCGGGCAATAATGCGGCCGGGAAAGGCCTGGCGGGCCAGAGCCGCGGCGATGGGCGAGCGCACCGAATTCATCGAGCAGACGAAAAGCACGGTGGGAAGCTCGCTCTTGCTCTCGTCGATGCGGCTTGCATAGGGCTGGACGGCGCAGATCAGCGTGAAGAGGCGCCGGGCGGTGTTGAGATCGATGATCAGCTTGTTTTCGAGCCGGGTGCGCAGCAGTTCAGCCGCTTCGTTGTGCATGCCGCGGCGGGCCATGTCGACGGTTTCGATCTGGAACGGCTGGGCGGAGCGGATGGCTTCGTAATAGGCGTCGCGGATGCGGAAATAATCGCGGATGAGTCGGCGGAACGGGGTCAGCGACAGGTAATGCGCGGCAATGGGCTGGAAGGTCTCGGGATGCCGCACGTCGAGCACGATGGAATTGCCGACGATGGACATATGCAGCGCGAAGGGCCCCTTGGCGGCAACGCGGGCCGGACGGAAGCTGTTGTCTTCGAGCAGGTCATAGATGGCGATGCGCCATTCATGCACCTCGTCGGGATTGATCGAGGTGATGGTATTGGGGTCGAGCGTGACGGTGACCAGGCGATCGGTGTCGGTGGGCTTGGCCTGGCTTTCCATCGAAATGCTCAACGGTTGAGCCTTATGGAAATCGAGCGGCCATGGCCGTCGAGGGCTTCGATTTCGGCAAGCGTCACCGCAGCCTCGCTGAGCGCAGCGAGCGAGGAGGGATCGCAGCCGAGGATGGAGGTCCGCTTCATGAAATCGAGCACGCCGAGGCCGGAGGCGAAGCGGGCCGAGCGGGCGGTGGGCAGCACGTGGTTGGAGCCGCCGACATAGTCGCCGATGGCTTCGGGCGTGTGGTGTCCGAGGAAGATTGCGCCGGCATGGCGGATGGCACCCAGCAGCGACTGCGGATCGTCGACGGCCAGCTCGACATGCTCGGAAGCGATGCGGTTGGCCAGCGTCGCGGCCTCGGCGAGCGATGCGACGGTGATGACGGCGCCGAATTCATCCCAGCCCTGGCGGGCGATATCCTGTTTGGGGAGGAGAGAAAGCTGGCGATCGACCTCGGCCTCCACCGCGTCGGCGAGGCGAGGCTCAGTGGTGACCAGAATGGACTGGGCCCCGGAGCCGTGTTCGGCCTGGGCGATGAGATCGGCGGCGACCCAGGCGGGATTGGCCGAACCGTCGGCGATGACGAGCACTTCTGACGGCCCGGCGATCATGTCGATGCCGACCTGGCCGAAGACCTGGCGCTTGGCCGCGGCGACATAGGCATTGCCGGGACCCATGATCTTGTCGACCCGAGGGATGGTGGCGGTGCCATAGGCGAGCGCGGCCACGGCCTGGGCGCCGCCGATGCGGTAGATCTCGGTGACGCCGGCGATCTGGGCGGCGAGCAGGATGGCGGAACTGATCTGGCCATTGGGCGTGGGCACCACCATGGCGATGCGCTCGACCCCGGCGACCTTGGCGGGCACGGCATTCATCAGCACGGAGGATGGATAAGAGGCGAGCCCCCCCGGCACATAGATGCCGGCGGCATCGACCGGAGTCCAGCGCGTGCCCAAGGTCACGCCCAGATGATCGGTATAGATGTGATCAACCGGCTTCTGCTTTTCGTGATGGGCGCGAATGCGGTCATGCGCCGTCTGCAGCGCCGAGCGCACCTCGTCGGTGACGCGCGCGGCGGTTGCGTCGATCTCGGCCTCGGTGATGCGCAGGGTCTGAGCGGTGACGCCCGAGCGATCGAACTTGTTGGTCAATTCGACCAGAGCGACGTCCCCCCGCGCCCGGACATCGGCAATAATGCCGGCGACGGTGTCGTTGACGTCCTGGCTGGACTCGCGCTTGCCAGCGAGCAGATCCTGGAATCGCTGCTCGAAATCCGAGTCGGCGCTATCGAGGCGGATGGGCATGGATATCCTAGTCCAGAGCGTGGGCGGGCTTGGCGGAGGCTGCCCAGATGGCGCCCAGGTCGGAGAGCCTGGCCTCAAGGCATTCGACGCCGAGGCGCACGGTGCCGCCACCGGCAAAGCTCAGCTCGACAATGCCGGCCGGCCCATCGATGGGCTTGAAGGTGATGGCCAGCAATTCGAGCACGCCTTCGGGCGCGGATGGATCGAAGCCGTTGGTGACGACGGACTGCACGGCATCGAAATGCAGCGCCGCGCGCTTGCGCACGCCCTTGTCGCGGCGACCCTGGCCGGATTCCCAATCGAAGCGGTTCATCAGCAGCGCGAAGCGGCGATCGCCGCGCGCATAGCCCATATCGGCGACGCGCACGACGGCATCCTGCACATGGGTAGAGATGACTTCGAGGTCTTCGGTATCAAGCGCGAGAAGTTTCAGGTCGGTCATAGCTGGTCGGCCCTTGGCAATGGAATGACCGTATCTGGTCAACCCAACCCCGATCTACAAGCTTGGCGGCATGGGGGCAATGCGGGCGGGGAGAAAAGGACGTGCGCAAGCGCCGCCTGGATCGCGGTTATCGAGAGAGACGGGCCCCGAGGCGGATGCCGCCCCTGGTAATTTAAAAACGAGACGACAACCGCCTCGGGGCGCCGGTTTTTGGAACAGTCCCGGTTATCGCGCCGCATGATCGCTCGCCATGCTGCGGCCGGATCTCGAACCTGCGCGAGAGGCAAAGCCCGCGCCCGGCCCACCCCGCCACTGTTCGCCTGCAGGCCGCCCA
>JAHJWO010000017.1 GCA_018828145.1 Alphaproteobacteria bacterium
ATAAGGCTCCAGTCGCTCTCGCTGCGTAAGCAGTGCTAGCATTGGGAAATTAAGTCCTCCACCCCTAGCCGGGTGACAGGCGGGGTCCGCAGGCACCTGGCAACAGAAGCCTGCACCTTTACGCTCTTTCCGCGCCTTTGGCCTTGAAATCTCACGGAACGTGAGGCTGATATGGATCGTTCGGGATTCTGTCCCCAAACTGGAAGGTTGCCGATGGCCGAAGATCACATGCGATACGACATTCTCGCCCAGGAAGCCCTGCGCGGCGTCGTGCGCAAGGTGCTGTCCGAAGTCGCCAAGACCGGCCTTCCCGGCGAGCATCACTTCTTCATTTCCTTCCTGACCCGCGCGCCCGGTGTGCGGCTGAGCGAGAAATTGCTTGGCCAGTACGACAAGGAAATGACCATCGTCGTGCAGAACCAGTACTGGGACCTCAAGGTCAACGAGACGGCCTTTGAAGTCGGGCTGTCTTTCGATGGCATTCCCGAAACGCTGGTCATTCCCTTCTCGGCCATCAAGGGCTTTTTCGACCCCTCAGTGCAGTTCGGCCTGCAGTTCGATCCGGCGACGGCGCCCGGCGCTGCAGCGGTGGAATCGGAAGCCGACGACGCGGTCGCCGCGGCAGCTTCCGCCTCCGAGGGCGGCGAGGAAAAGCCGGGCGAAAAGGTCGTGAGCCTAGACGCTTTCCGCAAGAAACCCTGATAAGCCACGGATGGACAAACGTTCCCTGTCCATCGCCGGTCACCGCACATCCATCGCGCTGGAGCCCGAATTCTGGGCGGCGCTTGAAGCCATGGCGGCTGAAAAGGCCCAGCCGATGGCCGGCCTGATCCGCGACATCGACGAAAACCGGCAGACGGAAAACCTGTCATCGGCCGCCCGGCTGGCCGTGCTGCGCTGGTACCAGCGCCGGCTCGAGGGCGGCTAGAACAGCGGCTGGTTGACGCCCGTGCCGAGGGGCTGATTGACCTGGGGCGGCGGCAGACCCAGGTCCAGAGGGCCCGAGAATGGCGGAGTTTGCTGCGGTTCTGCTGGCAGATTGGTCTGTTCTTCTTGCAGCAATCTTTCTTCTTGCTGCCGTCTTGCTTCCTCTTCGGCCGCCAGCCGCGCCGCTTCCGCCTCTTCGGCAGCCCGCCGCCGCTGCTCCTCGATCAGCCGGTTGCGTTCGGCCGCCGCAGCGCGCTGGCGCGCCTCGTCCTCGGCCCGCAGGACTTCGAGGCGATCGACTTCCAGTTCATTGGCACGCACCAGCACGGCCGCGATCATCTCGTCGAGGTCGAGTGTCACCTCGGGCGCCAGGAGGGTACCCGCCAGGCGGGTGATGATGCGGGACGTGTCAGGTCCGACCAGCCCGTTGGCATCCTCGAAATCGCGCGGGGTCATGACGAAACTGCCATTGAGCCCAAGCGAAGCGAGTGCCAGGTTGAGACTTCCGGCAAGGCCCGCACCCTCGCCCTCCACAATGAGATTGGCCAGCCGCACCACGCCGCCGGCCAGGGTGAAGGCCCCGGTCGCGGCCGGCGCCGTGAACGGACCCTGCCCCAGCGCCAAGCCCATGATGGCGCCCATGGCGTCAGGCTCGGTATTGAGCACGTCATCTAGACCGGCCACGGTGGGAAAGACACTGGGCGACAGCTGCGCTGCCGAAAGCCCGGTCAGCGTGAAATTGCCCTCCCCCGACGCCGCGGCCATGATCTCGGCGAGACTGGGGCCATTCCCCTCAAAACTCACGCCGCCATCGAGCACGCCATCCAGCGCCGCCGCAATGGCTGGCGTCGCCACCGTTTCGATCGGCATGTCTGAGAGGGTTATCCGGCCGCTGACGGTCTTGTCGACCAGGGGGCCGGCACAGCATACGGCGATATCGAGACCCAACCGGCCCTCGCCTGCCACCGCTTCAAAGCGTGCCAGCCGCGTCCTTGTTTCATCCCAGCTCAGTTCGAAACTGGTCGCGCCCATGCGTTCGACGCCACCGGCTGCCAAGGCCCCCGCAGTGACCGCAACCGAGCCGCGCGTCTGCCTGCCCTGCTCGCCCAGCACGATCGGACCTTCCGGCCATACGGCATCGCCGGCGACGAGGGCCGCCGGACCAAACAGCGCCGCAGCCAGCCCCTCCGCCGAAACCAAGTCCACGCCAATGGCGCCGGCAATGGCCGCGGTACTCCCCGTGCGCGACAGCGAGAGTTCGCCAGAAAAAGCGGTCTCCCCGGACGTGCCGGCAATCTCCGTCAGCCGGGCGAGACGATCGCCCTCGAAATACAGCTCGGCACGGCCATTTGCGGCCGGCAGGGTCATCCCATGGGCGCCGATCAGCCCGGCCAGTCCACCCGCATCGTCGAGCGCAACATCGAGCGTACCGGTGCCCTCGATCTGGCCACTGCCCGCTGCCTGCAATGTGCCGTCGAAGCTGACCCGTTCATCGCCAAGGCTTGCCGTGAGGCTTGAGGCAAGGCCCGCGCCTGGCTCGCCTTCGAGGCTGAAACTCAGCAGCATCGAGCCCTCTCCGCCAAAAAGCTCGGTCTCGCCGAAACCGAGCTGGCGGGTGAATGCGGTTATGTTGGTTGATTCAAGTCCGCCAGTAACCTGCAGCGGCGCGGAGGTCAGTGCACCGATGCCACCATCAAGCACAGCCCGCAGGTTGAGATCGCCCGCCCCCAGCGCCCCGCTCAGGGTAATGGTCTGGCCGCCATCAATCGGTTCGCTGATATCGACCAGCAGGTCCGCCGGCGCCGAGTTCGCCAGGAATTCGCGCCAGCTCTGCGGCACCTCCAGCAGGTCATAGGCGCCCAACAGGGCCGCCGCGTCACCTGCGCTGATCCGGACGAGCCCCGATCCGGATATGTCGGGTTCGGCTACGGTGCCACCGGCAACCAGCGTCGCGTCGAAGCCGACGCCGCCCCAGTCGGCTGCCGCAAGCCGGGAGAAGTTGACCCGACCGCTGCCCCACTGGCCTTCCGCGACAAGGCCCGTGCCATCCAGCCCCAGCACCCGCGCATCGGTGCCGGTCAGCGAAAAGCTGCCAAAGGGGAAGCTGATGCCGAAGGCCGGCTCGACCGCGATGCTGGGCAGCAGGGCGGCCACCATGGCGCTGCCATCGGCGCCCAGCGCATCGAAATGCGCGACCAGATCGAGCCGCTTTTCCTCGCCAAAGCCGAGCCGTGCTTCAAGGCTGTGGTTTGCTCCGGCCAGGGTCAGCACGCCATCGGCGAGGGCGGCCGCGTCTCCCGCCAGCATGATGCCGCCTGTAAGCGTGCCCGGCACGTTGAACAGGGGGTTGTTGTCGCCCGGCTTGCGCCAGAGCGCCGCCAGCCCGTCAAGCCTGGCGCTCGTTAAGGACAGGTCGCCACGGAAGGCCGGGCGGTCATTCTCGCTTTCCAGCCGACCGCTGGCGCGCAGCTCCGTATCACCCGGCAAGTGGCCGAGCAGCTGCTCGATCTGCCAGACCGTGCCGTCGGTGCGTGCGTCCACCCGCACATCGCGCAACGCGAAGCCCCGCAGCCCGACCTCTGCCAGGTCGATGCCGACGCGGCCCGCCATGGGGGGAATGACAGGGGCCGGCAGCTCTGCCAGCAGGCGCACCGCCTCGTAAGGTAGGGTCGTGGCATCTTCCTTGGCGTCGCGCGGCGGCAGCGAGAACACCCCACCCGAAATCACGGCGTCGAAACTGCGGACGTCGCCGAGCTGAATGCTCGCCGCGCCGGTGAGGCGCATGCCGGCGCGGTTTTCGTCAGGCTGAAGCGTATAGCCGGAGAGGACGATCCGGTCTGTCGAACCGGTGGCCTTGCTCTCCAGCACCAGGTCACCCCTTATATCCTCCGCTGCGTCAGCCAGAGGGGGCTTCTGCCGAAAGACGACGTCCCCATTGAACTTCGGCGCCATGCCGGGCGACAGCATGCCCTCCGCCGCAAAGGAGAAGGCGGCAGACTGGGGCTGGAGGAAGAGGGAAATGCGGGAGTTTCCCGTCTCGTCGGTGGCGCTGGAATTGAGCCGAAGACTATAGTCCTCGTCGCGATGGCTGCCGGTGCCGACGAAGGAAAACGGACCGCTGAAGCTGGAGAGGCCCAGCTCGCCCGTGACGTCGTCGGCAACGAAATTCTCGCCCGAGCGGCGGTCCATCAGGCGGATCGTGGCGCCGACAATGCTCGCATTGCCCAGGCCGACGCCGCTGGTCGAGGCAACGGAGACGCCGCTGCCAAAGAAGCCGCTTTCATCGATGGTGAAATCGATCACCGGCTGGCGCAGCACGAGGCGCGTGACATTGTAGTTGTCGCGCAGGAAGTCCATCAGCGAGAATTCGGCTTCGACGCTATCGACGGTCGCCGCGGGCTCCTCGGGCTCGCCCACCAGCACGTCGGAAAAGCGCAGCCGCGGCTGCGGCAACAGCGTGAAATCGATCTCGCCGCGCACCGTTACGGGCGTTCCGAGCACGCTGGTCGCCAACTCCTCCATGCGGCTGCGATAATCGCTCCAATGGATGAAATAGGGAGCGATGAAAGCACCGCCGAGGACGATGATCGCCAGCGAGCCGACAATGATATAGATGCGGTTCAGCACGGCGCTTGGTCACCCGGTTCGTCGCGCAGAGTGTAGGCAAGCGTGCGCCCTGCGCAACCCCGCCAGTGCACTCAATACACGCGCGCACGCACAGTTCGGTGACACGCCCCATCCTATACACCGGGCCTGCCAGCCCCTATATTGCCAATGAGAACAAAGTAAGATTCGTCAATCCCCGCGCTGCACCTGCCAGCCCCGGCATGCAGCGATGGAAAGGCCCTTTATGTCCGGTGCAAACCACCCAATCGAGCGTCCGTCCCCCGGCGCGATCACCAGCCAGTTCAGCAGGCAGGCGGCACCTGACTACCTCCAGGGTCTCAATGAAGAGCAGCGCGAGGCTGTGCTGACGATCGACGGGCCTCTGCTGGTGCTGGCGGGGGCGGGCACTGGCAAGACGCGCGTCCTGACCACCCGCATCGCCCATATCCTCACCACCAAGCGCGCCTGGCCGTCCGAAATCCTGTCGGTGACCTTCACCAACAAAGCCGCCCGCGAGATGAAGGAGCGCATCGGCAAACTCGTCGGCGCGGGCGTCGAGGGCATGCCCTGGCTCGGCACGTTTCACTCTATCGGCGCCCGTATCCTGCGCCGCCATGCGGAACTGGTGGACCTGCGGTCCGACTTCACCATCCTCGACACCGATGACCAGATCCGCCTGATCAAGCAGCTGCTCGACGCCGAGAACATCGATGAGAAGCGCTGGCCGGCCAAGCAGTTTGCCGGAATGATGGACGCCTGGAAGAACCGGGGGCTGCTGCCCAAGGACGTCTCGCCGGCGGACAGTGGCGCCTACGCCAATGGCCGCGGCGCCAAGCTCTATGCCGACTACCAGGCGCGGCTGAAGGTGATCAACGCCGCCGATTTCGGCGACCTGCTGCTCGAATGTATCCGCCTGTTCCGCGAATATCCGGATGTGCTCGCCGATTATCATCGGCGCTTCAAATACATGCTGGTCGATGAATATCAGGACAGCAACACCGCCCAGTATCTGTGGCTGCGCCTGCTGGCTCAGGGCAAGCCGGCCAGCGAGGCCAATATCTGCGTCGTCGGCGACGACGACCAGTCGATCTATGGCTGGCGCGGCGCCGAGGTCGACAACATCCTGCGCTTTGAAAAGGACTTTCCCGGCGCCAAGGTCATCAAGCTGGAGCGCAACTATCGTTCCACCGGCAATATTCTCCGGGCGGCCTCCGCCGTCATCGCCTTCAACGAAGATCGCCTGGGCAAGACGTTGCACAACGACTCCGTGGAAAAAGGCGAGCCGCTTTCGGTCACCTCTGTCTGGGACAGCGAGGAAGAAGCGCGCACCATTGGTGACGAGATCGAGACCTATCAGCGCCAGGGTGAAGCGCTCAACTCCATGGCCATTCTCGTGCGCGCCTCGCACCAGATGCGCTCATTCGAAGAGCGCTTCATCACGCTGGGGCTGAACTACCGGGTCATTGGCGGCCCGCGCTTCTATGAGCGCAAGGAAATCCGCGACGCCATCGCCTATCTGCGCGTCGTCTCCAACCCCTCTGATGGCCTCAGCTTCGAGCGCATCGTCAATACGCCCAAGCGCGGGCTGGGCGACACAACGGTACAACTGCTGCACAACGCTGCGCGTGCAGCCAATGTAGCGCTTCTGCCCGCCACCCGTATGCTGCTGCAGACCGAGGAACTCAAAGCCAAGCCGCGGAGCACCTTGCGCGACCTCATCAACCAGTTCGACGACTGGTCCTCGCGGCTGCACGAGCGCGTGGCAATTGAGACAGTCGAAGGGGATAACGGCGAGGTCGTGGAAGTGGAGAAGGTGCTGCCCCCTGTGCCGCACTACCAGCTGGCCGAGCAGATCCTCGACGAGAGCGGCTACACCAAGATGTGGCAGGACGATAAGTCCCCGGACGCCCCGGGGCGCCTGGAAAACCTCAAGGAACTCGTGCGCTCGATGGAAGAGTTCGAGACCCTGGGCGGCTTCCTCGAACACATATCGCTGGTCATGGACCGCGATACCGCCGAGGCCGACGACGCCGTGTCCATCATGACGCTGCATTCTGCCAAGGGCCTGGAATTCGATACCGTCTTCCTGCCCGGCTGGGAGGAAGGCCTGTTTCCCAGCCAGCGCACCATGGACGAGAGCGGCCGTGCCGGCCTCGAGGAAGAGCGGCGCCTCGCCTATGTCGGCATCACCCGGGCCCGCAAGCGCGCGCGTCTTTCGGTGGCGCAGAATCGCCGGATCAACGGCCTCTGGCAATCGGCCATTCCATCGCGCTTTCTCGACGAACTGCCGGCCGACGCCGTCGAGGTTGTCGACACCGGCTCGTCCTATGGCGGCTATGGCTATGGTGGGGGCGCGTCGTCGCGCTTTAACAAGGCCGACCCGTTCGAGAGTGTCTACGAAACCCCCGGCTGGCAGCGCGCCCGCAACCAGCAGGCCAGTCGCAAGGGCGGCGGACCGCTGACGATTGACGGCGATCTGGTGGCGCGGTCGGTTGATCTGGGCGGGGATAAATCCGCCTTTGGGCTGGGGGAGCGCGTGTTTCACCTCAAGTTCGGCTATGGCGCCATTGCCGATATCGAGGGCAACAAGCTGACCATCGATTTCGAAAAGGCCGGCCGCAAGAAGGTGCTGGAGAGCTTTGTAAAGAAGGGCTGATGGCCCAGGAGACCCGCATGATCATCTCGACCACCCCCACGCTCGAAGGCCGCCCGGTGCGGGAATATCTTGGTATTGTCACCGGCGAAGTCATTGTCGGCGCCAACATTTTCAAGGATCTTTTTGCCGGCATCCGCGACATTGTCGGCGGCCGGGCCGGCGCCTATGAGGGCGCATTGCGCGATGCGCGGCGGCAGGCCTATGACGAGCTGCGCTACGAGGCCGAGCGCATGGGGGCCGACGCCGTGGTGGGGGTCGACCTCGATTACGAGGTGGTCGGACAGGGCGGATCGATGCTCATGGTCTCGATCTCGGGCACTGCGGTGAAGCTCTAGGCGCCACATTCCCGCCCCCAGTCTGAACGGGTCATGACGCCGATAATTGTCTCTGTGACAATTTCGGTCGCATTGACTTGTCGTGATGGCTGCCGCAACAAGGCGAAATCAATTCCAGAGGCCTGCCCATGCCCGTCGACCAGCTTTCGGCCCCGCTCACCAAGGACCAGGCCTATGCGCTTGTCGATGCCGTCATGGAGCGCGATGACCTGGCGCTGACCGCATCGGCGCACGAGAATGAAGAGACCGGCGAGTGGTTTTTCGAAGCCACCTGCGAGAGCCCGCCCGATGTCGACTCATTTGTCGAACTGGCGCGCCAGACGCTCGGCGAGGCCGTGGACTTTTCCGTTGCCCCGATCGACCCCGAGATCAACTGGGTCGCCCGCTCGCTCGAGGGCCTGGCGCCGGTGATCGCCGGGGGCTTCTATGTCTATGGCAGCCACGAGACCGGCCCCGTGCCGGGCGGACTGACGTCGATGAAGATCGACGCCGCCCAGGCCTTCGGCACCGGGCATCATGAGACCACGACCGGTTGCCTCGAGGCCATCGACAAGGTGCTCAAGCGCCGCAAGCCGCGACACATGATCGATGTCGGCACCGGCACCGGCGTGCTGGCCATCGCGCTGGCCAAGCGCACGCGCAGCACGGTGATCGCCAGCGATATCGACCCGATCTCGGTGACGACGACGATCGAGAACGCCGCCCAGAACGGGGTCGGCACGCAGATCGTCGCGCTGGAGGCGACCGGGGTGAACCACCCCACCATCCAGCGCAATGCGCCCTATGACCTGATCGTCGCCAATATCCTGGCCGGCCCGCTGATGGCGCTGGCACCCGCCATCGGCAAGATCGCCCAGAAGGGCGCCGTGGTGATCCTGTCGGGAATTCTGCAGCACCAGGCCCGCGGCGTCATCAATGCCTATGCGCGCCAGGGCATGGTGCTGAACCAGAAATTGCAGCGCAAGGACTGGACCACGCTGATTCTGGAAATGCCCTAGACCTTCTTCACCTCTCCCCCGAAGGGAGAGGTAGACTTCCTTGGGTCGGCTGAGGGCCTTCCTAAACACCGCACCGGGTAAAGGCCCCCTCACCCGGCGCTGCGCGCCGACCTCTCCCCCAAGGGAGAGGTGGAATAGCAAAATCCCCGAAGCATGCTCCGGGGATCAAACAGAATCGTCAGCAGTTACCTGCAGCGGCCTTATGGGCGCTTGGTGAATGCGCCGATCAGCTGGTGCTGCATGCGATAGCTGACCTGGCGGCTCGATTCACGGCCACGGGCGTCGATGACGGACCCCAGTGCCTTGCGGAAATCGTTCTTGCTCTCGGTCATTTCAGTCTCCATGCACGTTGACGACGGTCTATTGCCCCCGTCACGATCTATGTAGGCTTCTGCGCTGCACTTGGTTAGGGGTCTCTGGTCAGACCAGCCCTGCAAGGCGCGCAGGCCGCCTTACCGCTTCGTTAACTTGCTGTTCATCTTGCCGAATTCGCGCTCGAAGCGCTCGACGTAGCGCTCTGCCTGACGCTGGCGACCGGCCAGCAGCGCGTCAAAGGCCCGCGCCATGAAATTCTTGTCCTGTGCCATCTTCGTTCTCCTGTGCTGTGCCTTTAAGATAGGCCGCAGCCGGCGATATGCCAGCCCCGCCACAGCACGCCAGCCATGACCGGAGCGCACTCCGGCACGAGGATTTCCTGCCCATGACCACCCAGACCTTTCCGCCCGCCAAGTTCCAGAGCTTTGAGGAGAAGGCCGACAAGACCAATGTCGCCCCCCGTCTCGCGGCGCTGCGCGCGGCGATGGCCAAGGCCGGGGTCGATGCCTTCCTCATCCCGCGCGCCGATGCGCATCGCGGCGAGTCGGTGCCAGCCAGCGAAGCCCGCCTGGCCTGGGTCACCGGCTTTACCGGATCGGCCGGGCTGGCCGTCGTCGGTGCGCGCAAGGCGGGTCTCTTCGTCGACAGCCGCTATACGCTGCAGGCCCCGGCCCAGACCGACACGGCCAAGGTCAAGGTGCATGAATGGCTGCTGGGCGGGATCTCGCCAGAAGTGGCGGACTATGTGCCCAAGGGCGGCACCATTGCCTATGATCCCTGGCTGCATACCCCCGGCGAAATCCGCGACCTGGCGGCCAAGCTCGGCGACCGCGCCCGGCTCGTCCCCGGCGCCAACCTGGTCGATGCCATCTGGACCGACCGGCCGGGCGCGCCGGTCAGCAGCGTGGAATTTCTCGGCCACAACCGCGCCGGCCAGACGGCCACCGACAAGATCGCCGAAATCCAGAAATCCATCGCCGCCGACCATGCCGATGCCGCTGTGCTGACGCTGCCGGAATCGATCTGCTGGCTGCTCAACATGCGCGGCCGCGACGTGCCCAACACGCCCTTCGTGCTGGGCTTCGCCATCCTGCCGAAAAAGGGCCAGCCCACGCTCTATCTCGACGCCGCCAAGATCACCGCCGACATCCGCAAGTCGCTCGACGGCGTCGCCAGGCTGGCCAGCAGCAAGACCCTGCCGGCAGCTTTGGCCAAGCTGGGCCAGGCCGGCAAGGCCGTGCTGATCGACCCGGCCTCGGCGCCGGAAGCCATCGCGTCCACGCTCAAGGATGCCGGCGCAAGGCTGGTGGAAAAGCGCGATCCGGTGCTGCTCCCCAAATCGCGCAAGAATGCCGCCGAACTGGCCGGCATGCGCGAGGCCCATCTGCTCGACGGCGTGGCGCTGGCCAGGTTTCTTGCCTGGTTCGACGCCACTGCGCCCGGGGGCGAGCTGACCGAGATCGGCATCGTCACCGCGCTCGAGGCGTTCCGGCGCGAGGAGGAGACCTGCGTCGATGCCAGCTTCGACACCATCTCGGGCGCCGGCCCCAATGGCGCCATCGTGCATTACCGGGTGAGCGAGAAGACCGACCGCCACCTCGCCCCCGGCGAAATCATGCTGGTCGACAGCGGCGCGCAATATCTGTCGGGCACCACCGACATCACCCGGACCCTGGCGACCGGAAAGCCGACCCCCGAGCAGCAGGATCGCTATACCCGCGTGCTCAAGGGCATGATCGCCATCTCCATGGCGCGCTTTCCCAAGGGCACGAACGGCGCCCAGCTCGATATCCTGGCGCGGCAATTCCTCTGGCAGGACGGGGTGACCTATAACCACGGCACCGGCCACGGCGTGGGCGCCTATCTCGGCGTGCATGAGGGACCGGTGGGCATCTCGTCGCGCTACACCACGCCCTTCGAGGTCGGCAACATCATTTCCAACGAGCCCGGCTACTACAAGACCGGTGAATATGGCATCCGCATCGAAAACCTCGTCACTGTGATCGAGAGCAAGGCCTTTCCCGGCTATCTCGAATTCGAAACCCTGACCCTGGCGCCGATCGACAAGCGGCTGATCGACATCAAGCTGCTGACGGACGCCGAGCGGCAGTGGCTGGATGCCTATCACCAGCGCGTCTGGAAGGAGATCGGACCCAAGGTGACGGGCAAGGTCAGGGACTGGCTCAAGGACGCGACGGCTGGGTTGTAGGCCCCCGCCCAGCCTCCCCCTGAAGGGGGAGGAGTTCGCCCGGTGACTTGGGAAGATTATGTTCGCCACTGGATCCCCCCTCTCCCCTTGAGGGAGAGGGACGACATTTCTGCGTTCAGCAGAAATGTCAGGGTGAGGGGTGCTGCGTCATCCCATGCCAGTCGCCAAGTAAGAGACCCCTCATCCGCCCTTCGGGCACCTTCTCCCTCGAGGGGAGAAGGGAAGCGGGCCATGCCCTCACCCGGCCCTGTGGCCCGGCACCCCGCCATTCGGGCATAGCCCTCATGGCCTTCTGACCTAAAATCGCTCCACTGGAGCGATTTTGCCCTGCGGGCCGGTCAGAAGCCCAGCGGGTCATAGGTCAGGGCCCAGCTGAGCAGCCAGTGTTCTTCGCTGCCCATGGAGGCCACGTCGTCGACTTTCCAGCCGTCGGCCTCGCGGATCATGGCGATGCTGAGCAGGCGGGGCTGATCGAAATTGTGGTAGCTGACATTGACCACGGCGCGGTCGTCGATAATGGCCGCCTCGCCGATCGCCACGTCGAACAGCAGGGCGTTGAGGTCGGGCAGGAAGGGGTTGAACACGGCGTCGAGCGTGAATTCGGACCCGCTCATCGCCGCATCGCTGGCAAAGACATCGTTTTCGATGGCCTGGTCGAACAGGCCCTTGAGGCGCGCCGAGTAATAGACCGAGGGGTCGGCCACGGTGCGCCCCAGGTGATAGTCGTCATAGATGGCCGAGGCCAAGGCCTTGGGGTCGCTGAAGGTCTCGGCCGCCCAGGCCGAAGGCGACAGCATCAGCGCCGCCACCACCACTGCCGGATTCAATCGCATCATTATGCCCTCACATCATGCTGCCCAATTCGCTAGCGATCGGGCGCGGCGCGACTGTGATCGGGCGGTGGCGAATTTGCGGCGGCAGGCTAAATTGTCGGTAATCTACTGGTAGATCGCCGCCGCTTCGGCAAAGATTTCGCTCAGCCGATACTGATTTTCCGGGCTCGTGGAGACCACATCGTCAATCTTCCAGCCGCCGTCTTCCAGCACCAGTTCATAAACCAGGCTCCGCGGCTGGCCGAAATTGTTGAAGGTCACGTCGACCGAGGCATAGTCGCCGGCAATGTCGGCAGCACCGATGTCGAAGTCGGTGATTTCGAAATCCTGCCCGTCGACATAGGGATCAAAGCTGATGGCGCCCATCTCGCCCTCCGGCGTGATTTCGGCATCATTGTCGTAGAGCGCCTGCAGATCCTGCGACCGGAACACGCTCTCGTCGTCATAGAATTCGCCGGTGAAATAGGGCTCGTAGAAGGCTTCGAGCAGCGCCTCGGGCGTCTCGAAGGGCTGGGCGGCGCTGAGG
The DNA here is from genome assembly GCA_018828145.1 of Alphaproteobacteria bacterium. Taxonomy (GTDB): domain Bacteria; phylum Pseudomonadota; class Alphaproteobacteria; order Rhizobiales; family Devosiaceae; genus Devosia. The sequence continues at coordinate 12,406 of JAHJWO010000017.1, forward strand.
CCGGTAAAGGCCAGAACGAGGCCGGCAGCATAGGCAGCAAGGCGCATGGACGTCTCCAGGAGGAAGGGCGGATCAGTTGAACCAGAGGGCGAAACCGGGCCAGTTATCGCCGAAGACCCGATTGGCTTCGGCAAAGCTCTGGGCATCGGCAATGGGGCCGGGCTTGATGTAGGGCAGCGCGCCCTGCCCGGCGAACAGCATGACCAGGTCGGTTTCGGTGGCGGTTTCGAAATAGGCCTTGAGATCAAAGCCCTGCGTGAAGCGCCAATGCGGCAGTAGCAGCTCGCCCGCCAGGATCTGGTTGAGCCGGTCCAGCGTTGCCATCCAGGCCGCGACGGTTTCTTCGGTCACCGCCATGTCCGGCACCAGCGAGGTCTGGGCCGGCGACGGCACCAGTTCGCGGTCATCGTCCGTCTCCGCCAGGATCAGCTCCCAGTTCTTGCGCGACAGAGCGGTGATCGACAGCAATCGTTCGCGCACGCCGGCCAGGCGCGCCGCATCGGTCACCGGGAAATCGGCGGTGTGCAGCGCCGCGATGATATCGGCAATGAAGGCATCGCTGTCGGCATCTATGAACAGGGTGCCGCCCTGGGCATGCTCCTGCATCGGCAGGCCGGCCTTGGGGAAGACACGATGCAGATAGGCATCGAAGAATTCGGAGAAATCATGCGCCAGCAGCAGCTCGACAGGCGCGCTGACCACGGTGCTGTAGCCGGCAAACCAGATGGCATCGGCATTGTCGAAGCCGATCGTGGCGTCGGGGGCTGATGCGCTGTCCTTGGTCTTGCTCTTGCTGCCGGGGGGCGGCGCATCGGGCGTGGGAATCTCGGCAAAATTGCCGACTGCTCCCATCAGCGTGCCCAGCGTTTCGCCGGCCTCGGCCGTGCCATTGCCGTCGAGATCGATGCGCACGCGAAGCGGATCGATGGGGATGACGAATTCGGCGCCGACCTCGGCCATCTGGAAATGCCCGGATGCCACATCGAGCGTCGCAGTGAACCGCTCGAGAATGTCCACCAGCCCCTGATAGCTCAGTGGCTCGGGATCGGTATTGGCGGACGCAGCGGGCATGTCGAGACCCATGCCGAACAGCATGGCCATGGCCGGCGAATTGGGCGAGGTGGCGCCATGGCGGTACATGGCCTGCGCCAGATCCTCATAGGCGGTGACGAGATCGAGCAGGCCCAGCGCAAAGCAGGCATCGGTGTGGAGCTGCTCGCAACGCTGGAGGGCGAGATCGCCGATCTCGGCCAGGTTGCCATCATAAAGCCGTTGCGCCAGCTGCTCGCCGACCTCGCTGGCCGACGCCATGCCCGGCAGCATCGCCGCCGCCAGGGCCAGTGCTCGCAGTCTCCGCATCGCGCTCTCCCGCATCACGCTACCTGCCCACCCGCGCGAACCATTCATCCTCGCTGATCACCTCGACGCCCAGCGCCTCGGCCGATTTCAGTTTGGACCCTGCCCCCGGCCCGGCCACGAGGATATCGGTCTTGGCCGAAACCGAGCCGGCCACCTTGGCGCCCATGCGTTCGGCCATGGCCTTGGCTTCCGAGCGGGACATCTTTTCCAGCGACCCGGTGAACACCACCGTCTTGCCGGCGACGACGCTGTCGGCCGAAACCACCACCTTGTATTCCTTCGGCCTGACCTGGGCCAGGAGGGCATCGAGCGCCGCATCATTGCGCTCATTGCCGAAGAAATCCACCAGCGCCTCGATCACCGTGCCGCCAATGCCATCCACCGAGGGGAAAACCGATAGCGGGTCCTCTGCGGCGGCGGTGGCCTTGCCGACGCGGATCAGCTCTTCCATGGTCCCGAAAGTGCGGGCCAGCACGGCGGCCGTGGTTTCCCCGATATGGCGGATGCCCAGGGCGAAGATGAACCGGTCGAGCTCCGGCTCGCGCCGCGCATCGATGGCGGCGAAGAGCTTGTCGAGGCCCTCGAAATTGCGGTCCTCGACGCTGCGTATGGCCTTGCGCGTCTTGCCCGAGGCGGCTTCGCGCAGCCGCGCCTGTTCCTCGCGCCGCTCGGCCAGCGCCTGCTGCACCGCGGGGCGACGATCCTTGAGGGTGAACAGATCGGCCGCGGTCTTGACCAGGCCCTTGGAGAAGAAGAGCTCGATATTCTCGGCCCCCAACCCCTCGATATCGAGCGCGCCGCGCGACACGAAATGGCGCAGCCCTTCAACCGCCTGGGCCGGGCAGATCAACTCCCCGGTGCAGCGGCGGCGGGAATCCTCCTTGCCGGTCTTCTCGTTGATTTCGCGCGTGGCCGGCGAGCCGCAGACCGGGCAGGTATCGGGAAATTCGTAGGGCACGGCATCGGCCGGGCGCTTGTTCAGCACGACGCGCACGATCTGCGGGATCACGTCCCCGGCCCGCTGGATGACCACGGTGTCGCCGATGCGGATATCCATGCCTTCGCGGATCGGCAGCCCGTTGCTGTCGAAGCCCTTGATATAGTCCTCGTTGTGCAGCGTCACATTCTCGACCACGACGCCACCGACGGTGACGGGCTCGAGCCGCGCCACCGGGGCCAGGGTGCCGGTGCGCCCGACCTGGATGTCGATCTTCCTGACCACGGTGGTCGCCTGTTCGGCGGGGAATTTATGCGCCACGGCCCAGCGCGGCTCGCCGGTGACAAAGCCCCAGCGGCGCTGCAATTCGAGCTGGTCGACCTTGTAGACCACGCCATCGATATCGTAGCCGAGCGAAGAGCGCTGCTCCTCTATCCGGCGATAATGCGCGATCAGCTCGTCCACCGATTTCGCCCGCACCATCAGCGGGGAGACCTGGAAGCCCCAGTCGCGGAACTTCTGCACGGCTTCATACTGGGTGGGCGCCGGATCCTCGGTGGTCGCGCCCCAGGCATAGGCGAAAAAGCGCAGGTTGCGGCTGGCGGTGACCGCGGCATCCTTCTGGCGCAGCGAGCCGGCGGCCGTGTTGCGCGGATTGACATAATCCTGCCCGCCCGCGGCCGCGGAGCGGGCCTTGAGCGCCTGGAACTCGGCATAGGTCATATAGACCTCGCCGCGGATCTCTATGCTCTGCGGCCAGCCTGAACCGGCCAGCTTTTCGGGAATGTCCTTGATGGTGCGCAGATTGGCGGTGATGTCCTCGCCCACGCTGCCATCGCCGCGCGTCGCGCCCTGCACGAAGACGCCGTTCTCGTAGCGCAAGGAGGCCGACAGCCCGTCGATCTTGGGCTCGGCGGTGAAGGCGATTTCCAGCCCCTCGTCCTTCTGGAAGAAGCGCCGGCCGCGCTCGATGAAATCGACCACGTCCTCATCGGTGTAGGCTTTGGCGAGGCTCAGCATCGGCACGGCGTGGCGCACCTTGGCAAAACCCTCGGCGGGCGGGGCGCCGACATTGAGCGAGGGACTATCCTCGCGCACCAGGTTGGGAAAGGCTTCCTCGATGGCGTCGTTGCGGCGGCGCAGTTCGTCATAGGCCGCGTCGGTGATCTCGGGCGCGTCCTTCTGGTGATAGGCGATATCGGCTTCGGCAATGGCCTTGGCCAGCCGCGCCAGCTCGACATCGGCCTCCTGCTCGGTGAGATCGTCGACGGGTTTGCTGGACAGGTCGGTCATTGCTTGCTCATGCATTGATTGGCCACCGCGCCCCTCATCCGGCGCTGCGCGCCACCTTCTCCCACAAGGGGAGAAGGGAAGAAAGGGGTGGGCGCCCTACCCCACTTCGCTCAGCAGCTTGCTCGCTGCGGCGCGGGCTTCGTCGGTTACCTTGGCGCCGGCCAGCATGCGGGCGACTTCTTCCTGCCGCGCCGAAACATCGAGCGGTTTGACATGGGTGCGCATGAAGGCGCCTTCCTTGACCGCCTGCTTTTCGATCAGCAGATGGCGCTGCGCCCGGGCGGCGACCTGGGGCGCATGGGTCACCGCCAGGACCTGCACCTTGCCCGCCAGCCGCGCCAGGCGCCGGCCGATGGCATCGGCGACGGCACCGCCCACCCCGGTGTCGATTTCGTCAAAGATCAGCACCGGCGCCGAGCCGCGATCGGCCAGCACCACCTTGAGCGCCAGCAGGAACCGGCTGAGCTCGCCTCCCGATGCCACCTTGAGCAGCGGACCGGCGGCCGTGCCCGGATTGGTCTGCACGTGAAAGGCGATCTGGTCGAAACCGGCGGCGGCAATGCGCGCCGTATCGACCTGGTGATCGACAATGAACCTGGCCGAGCCAAGCTTGAGATCGGGCAATTCGGCGCCGACGGCCTTGGACAGCGCACCGGCCGCCTTGGCCCGGCCGGCGCTCAGCCCCTGGGCGGCCTTGCGATAGGCCTCCAGCGCCTTGGCCTCGGCGGCCTCAAGGGCCACGAGCCTTGTCTCCCCGCCCTGCAGCGTTTCGAGATCGGCGCTGTATTTGGCCAGCACCTCGACCAGACCATCGCAACTGGTCTGATGCTTGCGGGCGGCAGCGCGCAGCGCGAAGAGGCGCTCCTCGACGCCCTCGAGCTCGGCCGGATCATAGGCCATTTCGCGCTTGAGCTCTTCGAGCGCATCGCTGGTGCGGTCGAGCGCCACCAGCGAGGCGTCGATGGTGTCGACAATGGGCTGGAACAGCGTCGAGCCGCCATCGATCTTGCGCATCAGCCGGCGCATCAGGCTGGCCAGGGACGGCGCGGGCGCCGAAGGGCCATTGAGCATTTCATCGATCTCGGTGACGTCCGAGGCGGAGCGCTCGACCTGCTGCAGGTGCTGGCGGCGCTCGGCGAGTTCGTCTTCCTCGCCGGGGACCGGCTTGAGCTTGGAAAGTTCCTCGACCGTGTGGCGGGCATAATCCTCGGCGGCCAGCGCCTGGGCCACCAGTGCCTTTTGCGCCGCCACCGCCTCCTGCGCGTCGCTCACCTCCGCAAAGGCATCCCGCACCTTGCCGACGGCGCCTTCCAGCTCACCAAAGGCATCGAGTGCGGCGCGGTGGCTGGCAACATCGACCAGCGCACGATCATCGTGCTGGCCGTGGATTTCGACGATCTGGCTGCCGACCCGCTGCAGCAAGGCGGCCGAGACCGGCTGGTCATTGATGAAGGCGCGGGTGCGGCCATCGGCAAACTGCACCCGGCGCAGGATCACGTCTTCGTCGTCGGGAATGGCATTGTCGCGCAAGGCGGCGCGGGCCGGATGGTCGGCGGCCAGCTGCAGCACGGCAACCACCTGGCCGCTCTCCTGCCCGCTGCGCACCAGCGAGGCGTCGCCCCGCCCACCCAGCGCCAGGGTCAGCGCATCGAGCAGGATGGACTTGCCAGCACCGGTCTCGCCGGTCAGCACGGTCATGCCGCCGTCCAGAGCCAGATCGAGCTGGTCGATGAGGACGATGTTGCGAACCGAAAGCGCGTTCAGCATGCGCGGACTATTCCCAAGCTTCGTGTCGCCCGGCGACACTTGTGACTGCGGTATCCTACCATTGCCGCGTCATCACCGCGAACGGTCGCACCGACTTCTCAACAGACCTCGCGGCGCGCCTGTCTCCCCAGCCGCCCATTGGGCCTGACGAATACAAACGAACCGGGGCGCATTGTAGCGCCCCGGAACAAACTAGCAACAGATTACTTGAGTCGATCAGCTCCGCAGCGACGCCATCCAGCTGCCGCTGTTGACAGAGGGGGCTACGCCCTGCTTGCCCAGCAGCTCGAAGGCCTGCTTGTACCAGGTGCTCGACGGGTAATTGTGACCCAGCACGGCCGTGGCCGTGGCCGCCTCATTGGTGAGACCGAGCGACAGGTAGGCTTCGGTCAGGCGGAACAGGGCTTCCTCGATGTGAGTCGAGGTCTGCCAGGTTTCCACCACGACGCGGAAGCGGTTGATGGCGGCGGTATACTGCCCATTGCCGAGATAGTAGCGGCCAACCGACATTTCCTTGCCGGCGAGCTGGTCATAGGCCACCAGGAGCTTTTCCTTGGAGTCCTCGGCATATTCGGAATTGGGATAGGTGGAGATCACCAGACGATAGGTCTCGATCGCGTCGGTCGACAGCTGCTGGTCGCGCGTGATGTCCTTGATCTGGGCAAAGTAGGCATTGCCCTTGAGATAGAGAACATAGGCGGCGTCCTTGCCGTTGGGATAGAGCGCCATGAAGCGGTCTGCCGCCAGGATGGCCTCTTCCAGCTCGCCGCTGCGATAGTTCGCATAGACCTGCATCAGCTTTGACTTCTCGACCAGCGGATCACGCGGGTGCTGCCGGTCAAGCTGCTCCAGCGACTTGATCGCGGTCTGGAAATACTGGCGATCCATGTCGTCCAGCGCCGACTGGTAGAGGGTCGCGGCCGGAATGATCGGCGCTTCCTTGACCTTCTGCGGACCAAACATGCTGCAGCCGGCCAGAACAGCGGCGAGAACGGCAATCGTCAGGAACCGGGTGGCCCGGCTGGTGAAACCACCAAATGCGTCAACTGTCACGAATTGCCCCGTCATTATAGGAACCGCTGGCTGCGGCGTAGTTAGCAAATGGATCAAAACTGTGGCGCCGCAAGGCCGACCCGGAAGGGATCAGCGCACGGACCGCAGATAGTGATTGACCGCCAACCCGTCGGGCTGATCATCGAACGCCTCGAATTCGAGCGGCAGGTCTTCAGCACCAACTATCTCATAGTTGGCCTCGCTGGCAAATAGACCGCTCAACACATGGGCGTTAAGGGCATGCCCACCCTTGTAGGAGCGGAAGCGCCCCCAGATCGGCAGACCGCCCAGGGACAGATCGCCGATGGCATCGAGCAGCTTGTGGCGGACGAACTCGTCCTCGTAGCGCAGGCCGCCCGGATTGAGGATCTTGTCCTCATGCACGGTAATGGAATTGTCGAGGCTGGAGCCCAGCGCGTAGCCGGCCTGGCGCAGGATCTTGGCATCGCGCACGAAGCCAAAGGTACGGGCCCGCGAGACGTCTTCATAGTAGCGACGCGGCGTCCAGTCGAAGATCATGCGCTGGCGGCCGATAACCTTGCTGTCAAAATCGATCTCGAGGTCGAGCGCGCGGCCATTGTAGGGCTCGAGGGCGGCAAAGGCATCGTTGTTGCGCACGGTAACGGCGCGGATGACCTTGAGGAACTTGCGCTGCGCCGGCTGGATTTCCATGCCGACCTGCAGGATGGCTTCGGCGAAAGGCCGCGCGCTGCCGTCCAGGATCGGGCATTCGCCGCCATCAAGGGTGATCACGGCATTGTCGACACCCATGCCGCTGAGGGCCGAGGTAACATGCTCGATGGTGGCGACGCTGACACTGTCGCCCAGGTCGAGCGTGGTGCACAGCGTGGTGCGGGTGACGCGCGAGAAATGGACGGCCACGGGCGTCGTGGTGGAGCCATCGCCCTGCTGGCGGCAGATGGTAAGACCGGTGTCGGCAGCGCCAGGGCTGATGGTCAGCGTGACGGGCTGACCGCTATGAACGCCGTAACCGGCGAAGCTGATCGCCGCCGCGAGGGTACGCTGGCGCGTGGACAATTTGTGCATACGCGAATAACTCCGACCCCAAGCCCCATACGCCCGGAATCTGTGTTAGCCAAAAAAAACTCGGTGCGAAAGTCGCACCGAGCAATGTTCTGAGGATATCGTCACCCCGGATTAACCGTGCTTGCGCAGAAAAGCCGGGATTTCCAGACTGTCCTTTTGCGGCGCCGGTGCGGGCTGGCGACCATGCGGATCGAGCGTGCCACGAGCCCCCTCGATGGGCGGCGCGACGCGCGAAGTCCTTGCGCCACCGGCCTCTATGGCGCTGCGGGCAGCGGCATCATCGGCGGCGGAATAGGCGGTTTCGTCTTTGACCGGCGCAGCCGGCTGACCCAGATTGAGGCCGACATTGGAAGCAAGCTTCTTGAACAGGGCACGCGCATTGCGCGGCTCCGGATCATGACGTTCCTGCGGCTCCTGTGACCGCCTCGCAACAATCGGCAGCTCCTCGGTGCGCGGCATGCGGCGCTGACCCTCGGGGCGGGCGGCATGGGACGGCACGTAGACGCTGGGAATCGGCGACTCATCGACGACATGGGCGTCTTCGGCCTCCTGCACGCTTTCAGCGGCGGGAATGTAAGGCTCGACGGAAACGCCGTCATCTTCCTGATCGTGATAGGTGGAAGCGGACATGTCGAAGCTGAAGGCTTCGGCCACGGCGGCTTCGACCTGATGCTCGATGGCCTGCTGCACCGGCGCAGCGGGCGCTGCACGTTCGACCTGTGCACGGGTCGGCTCGACCGGCACGTGACGACGCACTTCCAGCGGCGTGCGCGAGGCATGCGGCTTGGCCGGTTCGAGCGCCTGCACCATGGTCGCATCGGTGCCGGTGGCAACGACGGAGACGCGGATCGTGCCGGTAAGGCTCGGATCGTAGGTCGCGCCGAGGATGATGTTGCAATCGGGATCGACTTCCTCGCGGATGCGGCTGGCCGCTTCGTCGACTTCATAAAGGGTGAGGTCCGGACCGCCGGTGATGGAGATCAGCAGGCCCCGTGCGCCATGCATCGACACATCGTCGAGCAGTGGATTGGCAATGGCGGCCTCGGCGGCGTGGCGGGCACGATCTTCGCCCGAGGCTTCGCCCGTACCCATCATCGCCTTGCCCATGCCACGCATCACGGCGCGCACGTCGGCGAAGTCGAGGTTGATCAGGCCTTCCTTGACCATCAGGTCGGTGATGCAGGCAACGCCCGAGAACAGCACCTGGTCGGCCATCGCGAAAGCGTCGGCGAAGGTGGTCTTCTCGTTGGCAACGCGGAACAGGTTCTGGTTGGGAATGACGATCAGCGTATCGACATGGCGATGCAGCTCGTCGATGCCGTCTTCGGCCAGACGCGCACGGCGATTGCCTTCGAAATTGAACGGCTTGGTGACGACGCCAACGGTCAGGATGCCCTGCTCGCGGGCTGCGCGGGCCACGACGGGCGCTGCACCGGTGCCGGTGCCGCCGCCCATGCCGGCGGTGATGAACACCATATGGCTGCCGGAGAGGTGATCATTGATCTCGTCCCAGCTTTCCTCGGCCGCCGCACGGCCAACTTCGGGATGAGAGCCAGCGCCGAGGCCTTCGGTAACGCCGACGCCGAGCTGGATGATGCGCTGCGCCTTGCTGAGCGCCAGAGCCTGGGCGTCGGTGTTGGCGACAACGAAGTCCACCCCATCGAGCCCGGATTCGATCATGTTGTTAACGGCGTTCCCGCCGGCGCCACCGCAACCGAAGACGGTAATGCGCGGCTTCAGTTCCTGAATGTCCGGGATGGTGAGGTTGATGGTCATAGGTGGCCTCATAGTGGCTTGGTTGGTAAAGATTTACCCTCCCAAACGTTAACCGGCCCCTAACAATTGTCCCGCCGGTGTTAACGTGATCGCAATTTGCGACACTTGCCGGTTACCCTTTGACCGCCCGTTAACCACGCTCGGGCGTTGCCGGATGCGGCACACCTGCTTGACAGGCTTAATATAACCAAATAGCAATATAACGCATTGGTTCTGTATAGCGGAGGAAAAATCGTGAACAAGATCATGCCCTGCCTGTGGTTCGACAACCGCATCGATGAGGCGATCGATTTCTACACCAGCACCTTCAAATCGGCGAAGGTCCACGACATCAAGCGCCAGACCCCGGACGGCCCGGCCTTTACCGCGGTGATCGAACTCGAGGGCCACAAGTTCATGCTGCTCAATGGCAGCCAGGGCGGCGAGCCGACCCGCTTTCCCTTCACCGAAGCGGTGAGCTTCATGATCGACTGCGCCGACCAGGCAGAGGTGGACTATTTCTGGAACGCCTTTGTCGGCAATGGCGGCGCGGAAAGCATGTGCGGTTGGTGCAAGGACAGGTTCGGCCTCTCCTGGCAGGTGGTGCCCAGGCAGATCTTCAGCACGGTCTTTGGCGCGGACCAGGCCGGGGCCGGCCGGGCCATGCAAGCCATGCTGGGCATGAAGAAGCTGATCGTGGCCGATCTCGAAAAGGCCTATGCGGGCTGAGTTGGACTGGGCACTGGCGGCGGGCTAGGCTGGCGCGCACGTCACCTGAGTCCCCGTCATGCTCGAAGCATTCCTCGCCGCCTGGATCGGCGTGGCCCTCGCCCAGGCCTCGCCGGGCCCCAATATGATGGCGGTGGCCAGCGTCGCCCTCGGCCAGGGCCGCAAGCCCGCCTTGCTGCTGGTCACCGGCATCGGCACCGGCACGCTGGTCTGGGCTGCCGCGGTATCGCTGGGGCTCGGGGCGCTGTTCGCGGCCTTTCCGCTGCTCCTCACCCTGCTCAAATTCGCCGGCGGGCTCTATCTGCTGCTGATCGCCTATAGAGCGCTGCGCGCCATTCTGGCGGGCACAACCTCGACGGTGACGGCCAGCAGGACGCCGTTGAGCGATCTCGGCGCCTGGCGGCGCGGCTTCTTCGTGGTGATGACCAATCCCAAGGCGGCGTTGATGTGGTCGGCCGTGGCGACCTTCCTGTTCGGCGCGGGCCTCGACAGCGCGCAGGTATTGGCCTTCGGACCTGTGGTCGCCATTTCGGCCATCACGATCTACGGCGCCTACGGGCTGCTGTTTTCGACCGGCATCGCCATGCGCGCCTATACCCGCTTCTGGCGCGCCATCGAGGCCGCGTTCGGCCTCGCCTTCGGCGCGCTGGGCGCGACGCTGCTGGTCTGGGGCATGCGCGACCTGCGGAGCTAGAGGACAAATCGGGAGGGCGGAATGGACCAGCATGGGCTAATCGCGGCAGTGACCGAGAAAATGGCGAACCAGGAGGCCCTGCGCGGCCTCTTTCTCGCCGGCAGTTTCGGCCGCGGGACGGCCGACGAATGGAGCGATGTCGATCTCGTTGCACTTGCCGCACCGGATGATCACGCCGCGCTGGCGGCCAGTTGGCGCCAGCTGCTGCATTCCATTACGCCGATCGTATTCTGGCAGGAGCTGTCGCGAGGCGGCCTGCTGATCAATGCCGTTTCCGAGGAATGGCTACGCTGCGACCTGATCATCGTGCCGCCGACGGACTTCGGCCAACGCGCCAGGAATACGGTGAAGCCGCTCATCGACCGCGATGGACTATACGAGGCCTTGCCCGATGCCCTGCCGCCAAGAGAGCCGAATGCGGGCACCGTGCACTATCTCATTCACGAGTTCATCCGCATGCTGGGGCTCATGCCCGTCGGCGCGGGGCGCGGCGAATATGTGACCATGGTGCTTGGCGTGGGCATGATGCGCGGGCATCTTGAAGCCCTGCTGATGCAGGACGTGACGGCGCCAGATCCGGGCGGCATCCTGCATCAATCCACACTCCTGTCGCCCGAACAGATGGCCCTGCTGGCCTCCCTGCCCTATCCCGGACCGGAGCGGGACGCGCTGATCGAAGCCAATTTCGCCATTGCTCGCGAATTCATGCCCAGGGCGCGTGCCATGGCGGAACGACTTGGGCTCGCCTGGCCGGAAGAATTCGAGGCGGCAACTCGGCGACGGCTTGCATTGACACTGGGAGAAGCGGCCGGCCGGGCCTGGTGACTAGAAGCTGGTCCTGAGCCAGTTCCCGACCCGGGCGAAATAGCCGTCCGTGCCGGTCAGCTTGCGGCTGCTGCGCGGCTCGGAATATTCCTGCGAACAGACCTGCGGATAGATCAGCATGCCCGCGACTGTGGCAAAGGCGGCGCCCTTGGCCATGTCGGGCAGGCCGGCAATGCCCATGGGCCGGCCGGTGCGCACATTGCGCGCCAGAGTCCGGCGAGCGACCTCGGGCAGGCCGGTCATCTCGCTGGCGCCGCCCGTCAGGACAAAGCGGCGGCCGCAGACATCCATCATGCCGGTGGCCTGCATGCGGTCGCGGATGGCGGTGAGGATTTCCTCGATGCGCGGTCGCATGATGCGGGTCAGCACCGAACGGGCCACCTGCCCCGGCGCTTCGTCATGCTGGGCGCCGACCGGATTGATGGCGATGAGGTCGCGCTCATCGGCCTGGCCGGGCAGCACCGAGCCGTAAAAGGTCTTGAGGCGCTCGGCATCGTCGACGCTGACCGACAGCTGGCGGGCAATGTCGAGGGTGAGGTGATGCCCGCCGATAGCAATGGCATCGGCATAGACCAGATGGCCGTCATTGAAGACCGAAACCGTCGTGGTCGCGCCGCCGAAGTCGATGCAGGCAACCCCGAGCTGGGATTCATCGTCGACCAGCACCGACAGGCCCGAGGCATAGGGCGTGGCGATCAGCGCCTCGATCTGCAGGTGGCATCGGTGCAGCACCAGTTCGAGATTGCGCATGGCCAGGGTTTCCGAGCTGACCACGGCGACATCGACGCCGAGCTTGTCGCCGACCATGCCCTTGGGGTCGCGGATGCCCTTCTGGCCATCGATCGCGTAACCGATGGGTAACGCGTGGATGATGGAGCGTTCCGGACGCACCGAGCGCTCGTTGACGGCGCGCAGGACGCGATGGATATCGGCCTTCTCGACCTCCTGCCCATCGAGCGACACGGCCGCCGAGAAGGTCTCCGAGCCCAGCCGGCCGGCGGTGACATTGACGATGACGCTTTCCAGCGTCAGCCCCGCGGCCCGCTCGGCCATGCCGACCACGGAGCGGATGGCCTGCTCGGCCTTTTCGATGTCGGTGACGACGCCGCTCTTGACCCCCGAGGACGGGCCATAGCCAAAGCCGATCACTTCGGCCTGGTGCGAGCGGCCGCGCAGCGCCCTGCCCTCGGCCCGCGGCGTCAGCCGGGCGATCACGCAGCAGATCTTGGTCGAGCCGATATCGAGCACGGCCACCAGCGTGGTCTTGCCGGGCTGGACGGGGCGAAGCCGGGAGGTCATGGCATCGGTCATCATTGCGGGGTAGTCGCTTGAAACAGGGTTGTTGAGGGGAGATTGCGGGGCGGCAGCGGATAGGGTTGGGTCGAGCGGGCGCGCTCGGCGATGGCCGCCTTGCGCTCCTCCTCGTCCTTGGCCAGTTCCTCTTCGGTCTTGGTCGGACGAACGGCAACGAGGCTGGCGACGCGCATGTCGATCACCGTCAGGTCGCGGTCCAGCAGCTGATAGTCGGCCTGGTAGCTTTCAAGGTGCCGCAGCGCCCGGGCCACGCCCAGCTCCGGCAACTGTACGCGCAGGCCCGTGTCATAGATGAGATCCCAGCGTCGGTCGGCGATGCGCGACAGCGCCATCAAGCCATCCTTGAGGGCGGCATGCTGGTCGAGCGCGCGGATCATCACCATGGCATCGTCATTGGCGCCGTCGCCGACGACCAGCGGCAGGTCGCCATAGGCGCCACGGTCTTCGCCGATCTGCTCGCCCGACGCATCGACCACGAAGGTGATGCCGTCGACATGCCAGCGCGCCACCGGCACTTTCTCGGTGATCGAGACAATGACATCGCCCGGATAGGTCTTGCGCACGGTGGCGGCGCTGACGGCGGGCAGTTCGGCAATGCGCTGGCGGGCCGCTTCGACGTCGAAGGAGACCGTGGATGTATGGGGCTCGACGCCCAGCGCGTCAAAGATGGCCTGTTCGCTGGTGAGCGCCTGGCCGGTAATGGAGATCTCCCCGATGGCAAAGCCCGCATCGGCGAACCGGCCCTGCGCCACTTCGCCCAGCACCGTGGCACCAGCGGCAATTGGATCGCGCAGTTGATAAAGCAGACCTGCCGTCACCAGCAGCGCAGCCGCGCCGGCAGCGCGCAGCATCGCCTTGCGATGCAGCACCCAGGCACGGCCGATATTGTTGGCCAGCTTGCGCTGGCGGGAGCGGACAGGAACAGGCAATGCGCGCGGATCAACGATCCTAGCGCCGGCGAGAAAGGTCTCGCTCTTTACCTGTTGCAACTCGCGTCCTCCACCATCCAGGCGACTAGTTCTTCGAAGGAATGCCCGGCATATAGCGCCTGTTCAGGCGCCAGAGAGGTGGGGGTCATGCCCGGCTGGGTGTTGATTTCCAGACAGACAAGCTCACCATCTTCTCCCGCCGCGTCATTGAAGCGGAAGTCGGTTCGGGTGATGCCGCGGCAGCCAAGCGCGGCATGCGCCTTCAGGCTCATCTTCTGCACTTTGTCGTAAATTTTCGGTGAAATCTGAGCGGGGATAACATGTTGTGATCCACCGGCGCTGTATTTCGCCTCGTAATTGTAGAAGGCGAGGTCGGTGACGATCTCGGTGACCGGCAGGGCGACGTCGCCCATCACCGCGCAGGTCAGCTCGCGGCCCGGAATGTAGCGCTCGACCATCAGCTCCTCGCCGCCCTTCCAGTCTTCGCCGAGGATTTCCTGCGGCGGATGGGACTGGTCGGCCTTGACGATCAGGATGCCGAAGCTCGACCCATCGGCAACCGGCTTGACCACATAGGGCGCCGGCATGACATGGGCCCGGCCCACTTCGGCCCTGGAGGCGATGACATGGTCGGTGACCGGCACGCCCGCGGCCTTGAGCATGATCTTGGCCTGGTGCTTGTCCATGGCCAGCGCGGACGCGAGAACGCCCGAATGGGTATAGGGAATGCGCAGGAATTCCAGCACGCCCTGGATGGTGCCATCCTCGCCGAACCGGCCATGCAGCGCATTGAACGCCACGTCCGGCGCGACCTCGCGCAGCCGCTCGGCAATATCATAGCCGACATCGACCTCGGTCACCCGGTAGCCGGCGCGGCGCAGCGCCTCGGCGCAGCCCTGACCCGAGCTCAGCGAGACAGGGCGCTCATTGGACAGGCCACCCATCAGGACGGCGACATGCTTGGTCATGGGGTGGTCCTGATGTTCTGGAAAGCAGCGAGCGAGAGACCCCTCATCCGCCCTTCGGGCACCTTCTCCCGCAAGGGGAGAAGGTGGGCTCCGGGGATGGGGAGGCGCTGTGCTCCCCCTCTCCCCTTGCGGGAGAGGGAGGATCGGCCACAGGCCGGGACGGGTGAGGGGTTTGGATGAGCAAACACCAGCATGCTCATTCCGGCTCTTTTCCGATCAGCGCGCCCAGTTCGGCAGGCAGGGCGGCGGCCCATTGGGTGATGTTGCCGGCACCCAGGCAGACGACATAGTCGCCATCCTCGGCGCGGCCGGCAAGCAGCGGGGCCAGCGCCTCGGCGCGGTCGATGATGCGCGCGTCGCGATGGCCGCGAGCGCGGATGCGGGTGACGAGCTCTTCATGGGTGACGCCGGGGATCGGCCGCTCGCCCGCGGCATAGACCGGCGCGACGATGACCGTATCGGCATCGTTGAAGCAGGCGGCAAAATCGTCGAACAGGTCGTTGAGGCGGCTATAGCGGTGCGGCTGCACCACGGCGATGACATCGCGGCGGGTCGAGGACCGCGCGGCCTTCAGCACCGCGGCAATTTCCACCGGGTGGTGGCCATAGTCGTCGATGACGGTGATGCCGCCAACCACGCCCGTCCGGGTAAAGCGGCGCTTGACCCCGGTAAAGCCCTTGAGCCCCTTGCGGATCGCCTCGGCCGGCACATGCAGCTGGTCAGCCACGGCAATGGCGGCCGTGGCGTTGAGCGCGTTGTGCACGCCCGGCATGGGGAGCTCGAGCCCGCTGATGCGCAACTGGGTCTGGCGGATGCGGTCGCGGATTTCCACGGCGAAGCGGCTGACGCCGTCAATGGTTTCGAGATCGACCAGTCGCACATCGGCCTGCGGGTTCTGGCCATAGGTGATGACGCGGCGGTCCTTGATCTGGCCGACCAGCGCCTGCACTTCGGGATGATCGAGGCACATCACGGCAAAGCCGTAGAAGGGCACGTTCTCGACAAACTGGTGGAAGGCCTTCTTGACCCCTTCGAAATCGCCATAGTGGTCGAGATGCTCGGGATCGATATTGGTGACGATGGCGACATCGGCCGGCAGCTTGATGAAGGTGCCGTCGCTCTCGTCGGCCTCCACCACCATCCACTCCCCTGCCCCCAGGCGCGCATTGGTGCCATAGGCATTGATGATACCGCCATTGATGACGGTCGGATCGAGATTGCCGGCATCGAGCAGGGTCGCCACCAGCGTGGTCGTCGTGGTCTTGCCATGCGTGCCGCCAATGGCGATCGCGGTCTTGAAGCGCATGATCTCGGCGAGCATCTCGGCACGACGCACGATCGGCAGGGCCTTGGCACGCGCGGCGACCAGCTCGGGATTGTCCTTCTTGATGGCGGAGGAAACCACCACCACCTCGGCCTGGCCGAGATTGTCGCCGCTCTGGCCGATCTCCACCTTGATGCCCATGTCGAGCAGGCGCTGCACATTGGGATTGAGCGAGGCGTCGGAGCCCTGCACGGTATAGCCCTGGTTGTGCAGGATTTCGGCAATGCCGCTCATGCCGATGCCGCCGATGCCGATGAAGTGGACGGGCCCGATATTGCGGGGCATTTTCATGAGCGAGTATCCACTTCGAGGTTCTTGCCGGACAGCATTTCGGCGAGGTCAGCCAGCTTTTCCACGGCGCGCGGCTGTCCCAGCGCGCGGGCGGCAGCGGCCGCTCTGGTCAGGGTGGCGGGGTCGTCTAGCAGGTTCGTGAGGCGAGTGCCTAGCGATTGCGGCGATAGCGTGGCCTGCTCGGCCAGCCAGCCAGCACCCGCCGTATCGACCACCATGGCATTGTTCTTCTGGTCCGCGTCCACTGCGCCGGGCAGCGGCACCAGGATGGCCGGGCGTCCCAATACGGTCAGCTCGGCAATGGTCGAGGCGCCGGAGCGGCCGATCACCAGATGGCTGCGCGACATGCGCTCGGGCAGATCGGTGAAGAAGGCCGCCAGTTCGACATTGACCTTGGCCTGCCGATAGGTTTCAGCCACCCGGTCGAGGTCTTCGGCGCGGCATTGCTGGACGATATGAAGCCGATGCCGGAGCCCTTCGGGCATGCTCGCAATGGCGGCCGGCACGATGTCCGACAGGGCCTTGGCGCCCTGGCTGCCGCCGAAGATCACCAGGCGGATCGGGCTGTCGCCGCCGAGCGCCGGATAGGGCGTACCGGCCACCGCGCGCACCCGGTCACGCACCGGATTGCCCGTCACCAGCTTTTCAAGGCTCAACTGGTCGGCGAACTTGGTCCTGTCATAGCTCATCGCCAGGATATCGGCGAAGCGGGCCAAGGCGCGATTGGCGCGGCCCATGACCGCATTCTGCTCGTGCAGGATGCCGGGAATACCCAAGAGGCTCGCGGCGACGAAGGGCGGAAACGTTGGATAGCCGCCAAAGCCGATGACGCAATCGGGCCTGGCCTTGCGCAGCTTGCCGAAGGCGACGGCAATGCCGCCCAGGATCCGGAAGCCGCCGGCGAGGAACTTGAACGGGTTGGTGAGCGATGGGGTGGCCGAGGGCACGATGTGGATCGCGCTGGCCGGAAAATCGGCGCCATAGCTTTCGACGCGGTGGTCGGTCATCAGCTCGACCGCGTGCCCACGCCGGATGAGCTCCTGCGCCAGCGCCATGGCCGGGAAGAGGTGTCCTCCCGTGCCGCCTGCCATCAACATGAATTTCTTCATTCTGCTGGCGCCAGTGGCGCTACGGCGCTGCGATAGCTGGGCAGGCCGGTGGCCATGCGCTCTTCGGGCTTGGTGCGGGTCATGGCGAGCATCAACCCCATGCCGAAGGCAATGGCAATCATGGACGTGCCGCCATAGCTGACAAAGGGCAGCGTCATGCCCTTGGGCGGAACGAGGTTGAGGTTCACGGCCAGGTTGATCCCCGATTGCATGGCAAACTGAATCGCCAGCGTGGAGGCGGCGAGGCGGGCGAACAGGCTCGTCTGCCTTTGTGCCCCCATCATGGCGCGGATCACGATGAAGGCGATCAGCGCAACCAGTACCATGCAGAAGAGGATACCAAACTCGCCGGCGGCGGCGGAAAACACATAGTCGGCATGGGCGTCGGGAATGAGCTTCTTGGCGATGGATTCACCCGGGCCACGGCCGAACCAGCCGCCCTCGAGCAGAGACTGCAGCGCGCGATCGATCTGGTAGGTGTTGCCGCCCCCCTCGGGGTTGAGGAAGGTATCGATGCGGCGCGAAAAGTGCGGGAAGAACATATAGGCGCCGAACAGCAGCCCGCCCGCGGCCCCGGCCAGCCCGAAAATGATGAACCAGGAAATGCCCGAGAGAAACAGCAGCACGGCCCAGGTCGCCAGCACCAGCGCCGTCTGCCCGATATCGGGCTGCAGCAGCAGGCCCACGACAATCGCCAGCATGATGGCCGTCGCGATGATCTTGCCGGGCACATTCTTGTGCACCATGGACTCCGAAAACAGCCAGGCGGCGATCACCGCAAAGCCCGGCTTGACGAATTCGGAGGGCTGAATCGACTGGCCGGCAAAGGAAATCCAGCGCCGCGCGCCCTTGACCTCGGTGCCGAAGCGCAGCGTGGCCCACAACAGGAGCAGGCTCACCACCAGCGTCACCAGCGCCCAGATGCGCGCCTGCCGATGGCTGAGAAACGAGGTGCCCACCAGCACGATCAGCGCCGGCACGCAGAACATGGCGTGGCGGATGATGAAATGCCAGGGACTGAGGCCCAGCCGCTCGGCCACCGGCGGACTGGCCGCAAAGCTCAGCACCATGCCGCAGGTCATCAGCAGGATCAGCGCGCCGAGCAGTTCCCGGTCAATCGACCACCACCACTCCGCCAGAGGCGTCTTTTCGGCACGGGAAAACATCATGGAGGAAACGCCGGGCTACTCGATACAAACTGCCTGCAATTGTAGCAGGTGGTTGGTTACCGATTTCCGAACCCGCGTTGCGTTTTGCGACTCCGCGACAGCAAAAAGCGCGCGGACCGGCAAATCCGCGCGCTTTCCCCTGCTGTGAGGCTGCCGACCCTACTGGAGGATGGCGATATCGCTGATCATGCCGTCAACGCCCTCAATGGCTCCGACTTCCGTGGCGGCGCCGGATTCCAGATCGACGGTGTGGAGCACATTGTCGACCACCAGATAGGCGGTGTTTTCCAGGGCCTCGGTGGCAGCAATGTCGAAGGCGTAGCTCGAGCCCTCGACGCCAAGCTCGCCGATGGCGCCCAGGGTGCCGTCATTGGGGGAAACCTGCTGGATCAGTGCCGCGATGGTGGCGTCGATGTCATACATGGCCGTGGCTTCGGGCTTGCCGATCGAATTGATATAGGCGGCGGCAACGATGGCCGGGGTCTCGCCCTCATGCATGTCGCCGGCCTCATAGGCCAGCGAGCCGTCGACCGTCACCATGCCGTCATCGACATTGACGCGATGATTGGTGCCATCGGTCGCCATCAGGCGGAGGCGGTCGGCCATGGGGTTGAAGTCGACGATGGCGCCCTCGAAGCTGGGCAGCATTTCCGACAGGGTGGATTTCATGGTGGCGGCGCCACTGGCCGTGTCGATGGTGACGACTTCGCCCGCCAGCGTCACGCCATAGAGCAGCTTGTCGGCGGGGCGCACATCGATGCCGGCAAGGCCATCGACACCGGTGACATCCATCGTGCCGCTGACGGCGCGGATCTCGGTGTCGAACATCACCAGGGTCGTGCCACCGACAAGTCCGATGGCGGGGGCGGCATGGGCGGCGGTGGCAAGCGTGGCGGTGCCGAGCAGCAGGGCAGCGCGCAGGGCGTAGCGAGCGGTAGCAGTCACGGGAAGTCTCCTCGTTTGGGCCACGTTGTACTCTGTGGCCAGGGATGGCTGTGGGACGAAGTGCTATCGTCCCGTGCAGCTACGGGGAGACGGAGGCAGGAGTTTCCGGAATGGGCCGAATGCCGGGAACACGAGGACGTGATCCCGGACTGCAATCAGCGCAGCTTGAGGCTCGACAGGCCGATCAGCGCCAGCACGAAGCTGATGATCCAGAAGCGGATCACCACCTGGCTCTCGGTCCAGCCGAGATGCTCGAAATGGTGGTGGATCGGCGCCATGCGGAACACCCGCTTGCCGGTGAGCTTGAACGAGGTCACCTGCACGATGACCGAAACGGTCTCCAGCACGAACAGCCCGCCGATGATGGCCAGGACGATTTCGTGCTTGGTGGCGACGGCGATCGTGCCCAGGGCGCCGCCCAGGGCGAGCGAACCGGTATCGCCCATGAAGATCTGTGCGGGTGGCGCGTTGAACCACAGAAAACCCAGCCCAGCCCCGATCAGCGCGCCGCACACGACGGAGAGCTCGCCTGTACCGGGCACGTAGTTGAGCAGCAGGTAATCGGAGAAGCTCACGCTACCCACCAGATAGGCGATGAGTGCGAAGCAGGCGGCCGCGACCATGACCGGGACGATGGCAAGGCCATCGAGCCCGTCGGTCAGGTTGACCGAATTGCCGGCCGCCATGACGACGAAGCCGCCGAACAGGATGTAGAAATAACCCAGGTTGAGCGCCAGATCCTTGACGAAGGGAAACAGCATCGAGGTGCCATAGGCGCCCGAGGCCAGCTGGGAGATGGCAAAGGCCGCGATGCCGCCGATCAGCGCTTCGAGCAGCAGCCGCTGCTTGCTGCCAAAGCCCTTGTGGCTCATGCGCTTGACCTTGAGATAGTCGTCATAAAAGCCGATGGCGCCAAAGCCCACGGTGACGAAGAGCACGACCCAGACATAGCCATTGCTGAGATTGGCCCAGAGCAAGGTCGAGAACACCGCGCCGGACAGGATCATCAGCCCGCCCATGGTGGGCGTGCCCTTCTTGGTCAGCAGGTGCCCGGCCGGACCATCCTCGCGGATCGGCTGGCCCTTGCCCTGCTTGAGGCGCAGCAGCGCGATCATGCCGGGGCCGAACAGGAACACGAAGAACAGCGCGGTTATGACCGCGCCGGCCGTGCGGAATGTGATGTAGCGGAAAACGTTGAAGGCCGTGAGCGCGTCACCCAGCTGGCCGAGAAAGTACAACATGAAATGAAACGTCCTCGCTGGGGTGGGATCAGGTGTTTTCGAACCGTTGGCGGATCTTGTCGACGACGCCCGCAAGCCCCACGCCGTTGGACCCTTTGACCATAACTGCGTCGCCATAGGCAAGGTCGTTGAGCACAATCTCCGCCATCTCTGCGGCCGTCTGTGTGTGGGCGGCCACACGCCCGGCGCCCAGCGCCTCGGCCAGCGCAGCCATTGCCGGCCCCACCAGATAGACGCGTTCGGCGCCCGAATTGGTGACAGCGGGCGCCAGGCTCGCATGCAGGCTCGCCGATTGCGGCCCCAGTTCCAGCATGTCCCCCAGGATGACGACCTTGCGTCCGCCCGGGGCAGCCTGGCCGGCAAACACTTCGAGCGCCGCATTCATCGAGGCGGTGTTGGCATTGTAGCTTTCGTCGGTCAGCAGCAGCGGACGATCGTCCGGCCCCAGCCGGCTACGCTGTCCCCGCCCCGGCTGGGCACCAAATCCGGCCAGCGCCCGCAGCGCCACGGCGGGCTCGACGCCGGCAATATGGGCGACGGCCAGCGCCGCGGTGGCATTGGCCACCATGTGACGGCCTGGCACATTGAGAACGAGCGCATGGCGCTCGCCATCATGCTCGATGGTGGCAAAGCTGCGTTCGCCAATGGTCTGGATGTCGAGAATCTGCCAGTCGGCGCCGCGGGCCTCGCCATAGGTCACCACCCGGCTGACGCCGGCCGCATTGGCTTCATCGAGCAGCACGCCGATCTGGGCATGATCGGCATTGAGGACGGCCGTGCCGCCCGGCTCGAGCCCGGCAAAGATCTCCGCCTTGGCGCGGGCAATGCCATCGAGCGAGCCGAAGGCCTCCAGATGCGCCGGGGCGATGGTGGTGATGACGGCGATGTGCGGCCGCACCAGTTGTGCCAGCGGCCGGATTTCGTCCGGCGCGCTCATGCCCATTTCGAAGACGCCGAATTCTGCCTGCTCGGGGAAGCGTGCCAGCATCAGCGGCACGCCCCAGTGATTGTTGAAGCTCTTGATCGAGGCATGGGTCTGCCCGGCTGCCTCGAACACGACGCGAATGGCCTCCTTGGTCGTGGTCTTGCCGACACTGCCGGTGACCCCGATCACGATGGCCCGGCTGCGGGCGCGCGCGGCGCGCGCGATGTCGCGCAGGCCTTCAAGCGCGTTCGTCACGTGGATGCGCCGGGCACCCTCGCCCTTGTGCACGAGAGCCGCGACCGCGCCATTTTCCAGCGCCTTGTCGACGAAGTCATGCCCGTCAAAGCGGTCACCCTTGATGGCGACGAAGAGCGCATCGTGGCCCAGCTCACGGGAATCGATGGAAATGGCATTGATGGGGGTATCGGGGGCGAGGTCGGACGCCCCCCCGGTGGCGGCAAGGATTTCGGCGATGGTATAGAGGGGCTGGGTCATGGTCGGATGTAGCCGCTAGCGTCTTCACCTCTTCCTCCGGGGGAGAGGTCGACCTTCGGTCGGATGAGGGGGCCTTTGCCAGGCGCGGTGTGCGGGGAAGCCTCCCTCACCCGGCGCTGCGCGCCGACCTCTCCCCCAAAGGGAAAGGTGTGTCTCGGTGGCTCCGGCTCTCTCAATCTCTTACCCCTTGATCGCCTCCGCCACGACCTCATGGTCGGAGAAATGGTGCTTCGTCGTTCCGATGATCTGGTAGTCCTCGTGGCCCTTGCCGGCAACCAGCAGGACATCACCGGCTTCGAGCGACTTGACCGCCGCGGTGATCGCCGCCTTTCGGTCGCCGATCTCCTTGGCCCCCTTGGCCGCCGCGAGGATTTCCGCGCGGATGGTCTTGGGGTCTTCGGTGCGCGGATTGTCGTCCGTGACGATGACGTCGTCGGCCATGCGCTGGGCGACTTCGCCCATCATTGGCCGCTTGCCCTTGTCGCGATCGCCCCCTGCCCCGAATACGACCCTGAGCTTTCCCTTGGCATATGGCCGAAGCGAGGCAAGCGCCGATTCCAGCGCCACCGGCTTGTGGGAATAATCGATGAAGATCGCCGCGCCATTGTGCTCGCCGACCAGTTCAAGCCGCCCCTTGGCGCCAACCAGTTCGCTGAGCGCGGGAAAGGCCTGTGCCTTGTCCACGCCGCTCGACATGGCGAGCGCTGCTGCGACGATGGCGTTGGACACCTGGAATTCGCCGGTCAGCGGAAGATGGAAGCTGAGCTTTTCACCGACATGGCGCACCTCGACACGCTGGCCATAGCCTTCCGGCTTGACCGACAGCACTTCGATATAGGCGCCCTCGCGTCCGACCGTCAGCAGCGTAGCGCTGGCGCCGAGCGCGGCGAACATGAAGGGTTCGTATTCCGGATCATCGACATTGACCACGGCGGCGCCGCCATCGACGAGCAGATCGGTGAACAGCCGCAGCTTGGCATTGCGGTATTCGTCCATGTCGGCGTGGTAGTCGAGGTGGTCACGGCTGAGATTGGTGAAGGCGACCGCTTCAAAATGCATGCCGTCGAGCCGGCGCTGGTCGAGGCCATGGCTCGATGCCTCGAGCGCCACGTGGTCGATGCCCTGCGCCTTGAGTGCCCGCATGGACTGATGCAGCGTGCGCGAATCCGGCGTGGTGAGGCTGCCCTCGATCAGGCGCGTGGCGGTCTCGACACCCAGCGTGCCGATGCTGGCGCCCGGTATGCCAGCATAGTTCCAGATCTGGCGCACAAAGGATGCAACGGACGTCTTGCCATTGGTGCCCGTCACCGCGACGGTGATTTCCGGCTGCGGCTCGAAAATGCGCGAGGCGGCGCGGGCATAGGACGCGCGCACATCCTTGACGATGATCACCGGCACCCCGGGGTCACCCACGGGTGCGGTATCGGTGATGACGGCCAGCGCGCCGCGACGGACCGCATCTGCCACGAACTGGTTGCCGTGCACATTATGCCCCGGCAGCGCAAAGAAGATGTCGCCCGGCTCGATCCGGCGGCTGTCGGAATTGAGACCGAAGACGGCGCCCAGGCCCTTTTTGGGGCGGGCTCCAGAGCCTTCGAGCAGTTGTGTTACACTGAGTGACACGGTGGCAAATCCTTCTGGATCAGATCTATCGGAGAGCGGGTGGAACGAGGTTCTGGTCCAGAACTTCGGAAAAATCGGGGGCGATGCCCAGCATGGGCGCGACCCGCTGCACAATCCGGCCGGTGACCGTGCCCGCATTCCAGCCGGCCGTCGTGCCCGATTGCGGATTTTCCGCCTTGGGCTCGTCCACCATGATGACCATGGCATAGCGGGGATTGTCGAGTGGGAAGGCCGAGGCGAAGAAGTTGGTGACCTTGCTGGCCGAATAGCGGCCGTCGACCACCTTTTCGGCGGTGCCGGTCTTGCCGCCGACCCGATAACCCTGCGCGGCCTTGTTCATCTGCGACCCGGAACCTTCAAGCGCATTGAGGCGCATCAGGTAGCGCAGGGCATCGCTGGTCGATGGCTGCAGTACGCGCTGGTAGAAGGGCTCCGTGTCGGCAATGTCCCGCTTGTAGAGCGTGGGCGGCACCAGGTTGCCGCCATTGGCGAAGGCGGCATAGGCCGCGACCATGTGCAGGGGCGATACCGAAAGCCCGTGGCCGAATGATGCGGTAGCGGCGCCAACCTCGGAAAAATCCTTCGGAACGGTCGGCAGCCGCATTTCGGGCAGTTCGAACGGCACGCGCTTGTCAAAGCCCATGCGGGTGAGGAAGGCCCGATAGTCTTCCTTGCCCATGGCCTGCATGATGCGGATCGTGCCGATATTGGAGGAGTATTTGTAGACTTCCGGCAGGCTGAGAATGCGGTGCTTGCCGTGGAAGTCATCGATGGTGAAGCGGCCGAAGCGGATGCCGAAGCGTGCATCGAACTGGTCCGAGACCGAGACCGCGCCGCTATCCAGCGCACCGGCCATGGTCACCGTCTTGAAAATCGAGCCGGGCTCGAAAATGCCCGCGGTGATGCGGTTGAAACTGTCCTTGACGAGGGCACTCGCCGGCTGGTTCGGATCGAAATCGGGCAGCGAGGCCAGGGCAATGATCTCGCCGGTATGAATGTCCATCATCACGCCGGCTGCAGCGACGGCCTTGTAGCGCTCGAGGGCATCGATGAGCTGCTCGTGCATCACATGCTGCACGCGCATGTCCACCGACAGCTCCACCGGCGCCAGCGCATTGCCGCGGGCCAGGCCCAGATCCTGCAGCAGGGCGACATTCTCGCCATCCATATGCGCTTCGATGCCGGCGATGCCCTGGTTGTCGATATTGGTCGACCCCAGGATATGGCTGGCTTCGTTCATGCCCGGATAGAAGCGCTTGGACTCGGTGATGAAGTCGATGCCGGGAATGCCCAGCCGCATCACCCGGTCCTGGATGACCGGCGAGAGCTCGCGCTGCACCCAGACGAAACCCTTGTCGCCCGTCAGCCGGTTGCGCAGCCAGGCCTCGTCGAGATCGGGCAGCACCGTGCGCAGCTTCTGCACGGCTTCTTCCACGTCGATGATGCGGCGGGGCTCGGCGAACAGCGACGGCACGCGGATATCCACGGCCATTTCGAGGCCGTTGCGATCCAGGATCGGCGGCCGCGTGGCGGTAATGACGTCGCGCGCCTGACCCTCGATGGTGGAATCGGGCACGACCATGCCCAGCTGCACCAGCCGTCCACCGACCAGGCCAAAGCCCATCAGCATGGCCAGCACCATCCAGCGAATGCGCGCCTGGGTGAGGTTGCCGCGCACCTTGCGGGCGCCATCGAGCGCGATTGTGGGGCCGAAGCCTTCGCCGACAACCGCCATTATTCGATCCCCTCAAGTTCCAGGATGGCGTCGATCGGATCAACCCCGGCAGCCAGGGATTCGAACAGGGAGTCCATGGCGGCGCTATTGGGCTTGGCCGGGCGCATGGGCAGGGCTGCAAAGGCGCCGAACTGCTCCTGCTTGACCGGCGCAATGGCCAGCGCCATTTCATGCCGGCGCACGATCGGCTCGATATGGCCGGGCTGGCCCAGCACGGCCTCGTCGGCCTTGAGCAGCGACAGCTGGCCCTCCTGGCTATCGATCTCGGCGATCAGCGCGGTCCGCTCGCTCGCCGTATTCTCGATGGAGAATTTGAGCGCATAGACGCCGGCCAGCATGAAGACGCTGGTAAAGATCAGGATGATGTTGAGATTGCGGATCATGCGGCACCCCGCACCTGCGGCACGCCCAGGCCGTCGAACTTGACGGGCCGCGCTGGCGCTGCCGATCGGCTGGCGGCGCGCAAAGTGGCCGAGCGTGCGCGCGGATTGCGGCCCAGTTCTGCCTCCCCGGCCTTGCGCGCCTTGGCGACCTCGACCCAGCGCCGCGCCTCGGTCTCCACCTGCGGCATGTGCCGCGACTGGGCCGGGCCGCCCTTGTCGGGGTCGAAGAAGCGCTTGACGATGCGGTCTTCCAGCGAATGGAAGGTAACGACGACGAGCCGGCCGCCCTCGGCCAGCAGTCTCTCGGCGGCAAAGAGCGCTTCGACCAGCTGGTCGAATTCGGCGTTGACCGCAATGCGCAGCGCCTGGAACGTGCGCGTGGCGGGATGAGCATCGCCCGGCTTGCGCCCGATGGCCTTTTCGACGATGCGGGCCAGCTCGATCGTGGTGGCAATCGGGGCGGTCTCGCGCGCGGCGACGATGAACTGGGCAATGCGGCGGGACTTGCGCTCTTCGCCGAAGGCATAGAGCAGGTTGGCCAGCGCCTCGCCCTCGAGCCCGTTGACCAGATCGGCCGCGCTCTCGCCCTGCCCGCTCATCCGCATGTCGAGCGGCCCGTCGCGCATGAAGGAAAAGCCGCGCTCGGCCTGGTCGAGCTGCATGGAGGAAACCCCGATATCGAGCACGACGCCATCGATGGGGCCATGCTCTGCCGCCAGCGTGTCCAGTTCGGAAAAGGTACCGGGAACGAAGATGAAGCGCCCCTCGAACTCGGCCATCAATGTATCAGCGAAGGGCTGCACGCTGGGGTCGCGGTCAATAGCTATGACAATAGCTCCCGCTTCGAGCAGCGCGCGGGAATAGCCACCGGCGCCAAAGGTGCCATCGACGATGCGTTTGCCGGCAAGCGGAGACAGCGCCGCGAGCACCTCGTCCATGAGAACGGGAACATGCGGGCCGGCAGACTGGCTGGTATCGGGCATGGAACGCTTGCCCATAGATGCCACTACTCCACTCCGGCTGATAGGCGCCGGTTCGTAAACTTTGCGCCACTCTGACCGAGGACGCTTAAGATTCTATTTCCCATGCGCTGCCGGGCGGGCAATTTTGGTCACATGTCGCCCTGAAAACGGCCGGAAATTCGCAGCGGGAATTAATATTTGCATATTGTGGCCAACCCGCTTCTGGGCCATGAACATGTCTCACGCGCGGACCCTGCCTTTGCCGATTTCATCGACCACCCTTGTACGCTCCACCATCATCCTGCTGCTGGTTGGCTTCCTGGCCCTGGCCGGCATTGTCGGCACGACCATCTGGCTGGTCGAGCGCAGCCAGGTCTATTTCAACGAAGTGGTCGAGGCGCGTGACGCGCGCACCACGACCGTCGACCTGCGCACGGCGCTGCAGGACGCAGAGACCGGCCAGCGCGGCTTCATCATCACCGCGGACGAAGTCTATCTCGAGCCCTACGAGGCGGCCCTGCAGGTCGTCGGGCAGCGCCTCGAAGACCTGGCCCGCGTGCTGGAGCCCTATCCGCAGGCGGACCAGCCCATGGCGGACCTGCGCAACGACATCGACATCAAGCTTGCCGAAATGGCCCAGACCATCGGCCTGGTCCGGAACGGGCAGATTGCCGAGGCCGCGGAGATCGTGCGGACCGATGCAGGCAAGGCGGCCATGGATCGCTCGCGTGTCTTCTTCGACGCGCTGATCCGCGCCGCCGACGACCGGTTGACCACCGGCGTTGCCGACCAGCGCAATGCCGCCACAGCCCTGCGCTGGGTGACCATCCTGGGCGCCTTCGTCATCTTTGCCGTGGTTGGCGGCGCCGCCTGGACCGTGCTGACCTATACCAACGAGATCGCCGCTGCCCGGCGCGAGATCGAAGCGGCCAACCTCACGCTGGAAGAGCGGGTGCGCGAACGCACCTCCGACCTCGGCCGCGCCAATGAGGAAATCCAGCGCTTTGCCTATATCGTGACGCATGACCTGCGGGCGCCGCTGGTCAACATCATGGGCTTTACCAGCGAGCTGGAAACCAGCGTGGGCGAACTCTCTGCCTATATGGCAGAGCGCCCCGATGATGGTGACCCCAAATTCGCCGATGCCAAGCTCGCCGCGACCGAAGACCTGCCCGAGGCGATCACCTTCATTCGCGCTGCCACGCGCAAGATGGACAGCCTGATCAACGCCATTCTCAAGATTTCCCGCGAGGGCCGCCGCCAGCTCAAGCCGGAATCGCTTGATCTGGCCGAGATCGCCGAGGCGACCGCCACCACGGTGCAGCACCAGGTTGCCGAAAATGGCGGCTCGGTATCCCACGACATCCACGTGCCACGCCTGGTGTCCGACAAGCTCTCGCTCGAACAGGTCCTGGGCAACCTGCTCGACAATGCCGTCAAGTATCAGCAGCCCGGCCGGCCCCTGAGCATGGTCATCCGCGGCCGCCAGGCACCGGCCAACCGCATCGAGATCGAGGTCGAGGACAATGGCCGCGGCATTGCAGCCAGCGATCACGAGCGCGTCTTTGAACTCTTCCGCCGCGCCGGCACGCAGACCCAGCCGGGCGAAGGCATCGGCCTGGCGCATGTGCGGACCTTGGTCCGCAGCCTGGGCGGCGATATTACGCTAAGATCCGAACTCGGTGTCGGAACCACTTTCATCATCACCCTGCCACGCGACCTGCGCAGCTTTATCGGGAATCAGGCCAAATGAGCCATGACGGCAAGCCAGTCACCATCATCATGATCGAGGACGACGAGGGCCATGCGCGCCTCATCGAGAAGAATATCCGCCGGGCCGGCGTCGCCAACCAGATCATCCCCTTCACCAATGGCACGGCGGCGCTCGAATTCCTGATGGGTCCCGACGGCACGGGCGCGGTCAACAAGGGCCGCCAGTTGCTGGTGCTGCTCGACCTCAACCTGCCCGACATGACGGGCGTCGACATCCTGGAAAAGGTCAAGAGCAACGAGCATACCAAGCGCTCCCCGGTCGTGGTGCTGACCACGACGGACGACCAGCGCGAAATCCAGCGTTGCTATGACCTGGGTGCCAATGTCTACATCACCAAACCGGTCGACTATGACGGCTTCGCCAATGCGATCCGCCAGCTCGGCCTGTTCTTTTCGGTGATGCAGGTTCCGGAAGCCGACTGATCATGCCCAACCGGACGCCCAATGTCCTCTATATCGACGACGATCCGGGCCTGGCACGACTTGTGCAAAAGGCGCTGGAGCGGCGTGGCTATGTGGTGCACGTGGCAACGACCGGCGAAGACGGACTGGCCCGCATCCGGCAGGGCGGCATCGACGTGGTGGCCCTCGACCATTACCTGCCGGACGGAACGGGCCTCGACGTGCTGGCCCAGATGGAAGGCCTCCCCGACCGCCCGGCCGTGGTCTATGTCACCGCCACGGTAGAGACTGCCGTCGCTGTGGCGGCGCTCAAGGCCGGTGCGGCCGACTATGTCACCAAGACGGTCGACAGTGATTTCCTGGAGCTGCTCAGCAGCGCCATCGCGCATGCCGTTGATCTGATCCAGCTCAACCGGGCCAAGGCCACGGCAGAGCTGGAGATGCGCGAAGCGCGCGAACGCGCCGAAATGCTGCTGGGCGAAGTCAACCATCGCGTTGCCAACAGCCTGGCCATGGTCGCGGCGCTGGTGGGCCTGCAGGCCAATGCCGTGGTCAACGAGGATGCCAAGCGCGCGCTGGCCGAAACGCAGGCGCGTATCCAGGCCATTGCCGGGGTGCACCGCCACCTCTATACGTCCGACGACGTGCGCTCGGTGCAGATCGGCGACTATCTCAATAGCCTCGCCGCCGAACTCGAAACCACCATGAAGGCAACGGGCAACGACACCCGCATCCTGGTGCAGGCCGACAACTTTTCCATTCCCACGGAAAAGGCCGCCTCCATCGGCGTGATCGTCACCGAACTCGTGACCAATGCCATCAAATATGCCTATGCCGATATCGGCCGCGGCGACATCCGCATCCTGATGTCGCACCATGCCGACCGGACCATAGACCTGGCCGTGGAAGATGACGGCATCGGCTGGGACGGCAAGGGCAAGGCCCAGGGCACCGGCCTGGGCAGCCGCATCGTCAAGGCCATGGCCATGAGCCTGGGCGCCACCGTCGCCTACCGCACCGGCGGCCCCGGCACCCGGGTGAGCCTGCAGTTCTCGGCCTGACCGCCCGCACCAGCATGGCGGACGCTTCTTGGCTCGCCAGAAAATCAACAGCCAGTTGACCTGTAAGCCGGGTTCTGTAGGGCGCGCATCTTGCGATGCGCACGTGGTGACCATTCATCTTGAGACGCCATTGCTGACGCCTTCATGCAACCAACCCGGATGATCTGGCCTCAAAACCGGCTGGGGCCGAAGCCCCGCGTCATCCCTATTTGGTCTTGCTCCCGGTGGGGTTTACCGTGCGGTCCCTGTTGCCAGGCACCCGGTGCGCTCTTACCGCACCCTTTCACCCTTACTCCGGCATGCCGGAGCGGTTTACTTTCTGTGGCACTTTCCCTGAGGTCGCCCTCGCCGGGCGTTACCCGGCACCGTGTTTCGATGGAGCCCGGACTTTCCTCCAGCAGCAGGTTACCCCACTGCCAGCGGTCACCCGGTCAACTGGCTGGCGTGATGTAGTGAGTTGCAGCGCCCCGCGTCAAGCGTCGGCCGTGCCCGGCGCGGCCAGCAGCGGACGCTGGGGTGGCTTGGTCAGCGCCTGGTAGGCAAGGTTGATCGCCTTCATCCGCGCAGTGGCCACATCGATCAGATCCTCGGGCACGCCCTTGGCGATCAGCCGGTCGGGATGGTGCTCGGCCACCAGCACCCGGTAGACGCGGCGGATTTCGGCGGGATCGGCATTGGGCGCAAGGCCCAGCACCGTGTACGGATCCACCCCGGCCTCCAGCTGCACATGCTGGCTGGCCAGCTGCTCGAAGCGCACCTCGTCGAAGCCGAAAATGTCGCTGACCGACTTGAGATAGTCCAGTTCGGCCTCATGGACCATGCCGTCGGCGGTGGCGATATAGAACAGGCTGTCGAGCACATGCTCGAGCGTTTCGGGACTGTCGTGGAAAAAGCGCGTGACTTTGCGCGCATAGGAATCGTAGCCGGCGACATCCTGCTTGGCCAGGTTGAACACCCGCTCCACCTGTGCCTCGTGGCCGGCAGCGATTTCAACCGTGGCGCGGAAGGCGCGCTCCTCGGAAGCCGTCACCGCACCATCGGCCACGGCCATCTTGGCGGCCAGGGCAATCAGCGCCAGGGTGAAGGCGGCGTCGCGACCGCCAGGCAGCCAGGTATCGGGGTCGAGCGCATTGCACAGCGAGCCAGCCAGGCCCGTGCGCTGGCTGAACGAGCCGACAAAGTCGCTCAATCGCTGCCACATGTCGGTGTTCTCTTCAGGCTCGCGCATGCGTTTCCGAACCGGCAGCGCCTCTTGAGGGAATCGTGCAGGCTGGCTGCCCGATCAGGACGCGCATGTTATCGATTGCGGTGCACCCGGTCCACCGCAGACGGCGCATAGCCGCCTTGCCTTTAGTCCGCGAAGAAGGAGAAGGATTCGTCCTGCCAGCCGATGACGCGATCGCCGCGGCGCCCAGGATTGGGCCCCTGATCGAGGAAGAAGCCGTCGGCATCGTATTCGGGATCCACGACCACCGCTGGCTGGCCCTGCCGCTGGCGCGACGCCAGGAACTCCGAGAGCGGCCCGGCTTCCCAATCCGCCAGCTCGTCGGCAGTGACGCTGGCCGGCGGGCGGACCAGCGCGGGCGGCAGGATGATGTCATCGGGCGCCACGGCAACAACCGGCATCGTCACCGGCTGGGGTCGCATGGAGAGCGGCATCGGCACCGGCGCCACCTTCTGCGGCCCGATCGACGCCACCTGCACCGGATCGACGGCGACCGGCTCGGTTGCCGGAGTGGTTACGATCGGCGTGCGCACCGGAGGGGTCACGGCAGCCTGGACCGGCGCAGCCGAAGCACCGCCACCAGTGATGTAGCTGGGCAGCGGCTTGCCCGACTGCAGGAAATTGTCGACGATATCGGCCGTCTGGGCCGCGGGGCGCACGGTCGGTTTTGTCGCGGGTGCGGCCGGCTTTTCCGGCGCTGCAACGGCGACTTCAACGACAGGCTTGGCCACAGGCGCGGCTGGCCGCTGGCTGAGCGGCGCCGGAATGGGGGCAACGGGCTTGATGTCGGCTACCTGCTCGCGCACGACAGTGGCGGATGGACCGGCAAACTGCGCCGACAGCAGGTCTGCCGTGGGCACGCCAACGACGAGAAGAACACCGGCCCAGGCCAGGCCATTGGTGATGCGGCGGTCGATTGTCATGGTTCCTACGTCCCGTTTGCTCCGCCCTCCAAGGGCGAATGAGCCGGATTTTCATGGCCATTTTGTGAAATGGCGCACTTTACCAGCAATGCCACCCGCTAGCTGAACCGAAGCTGAACGACGCTATTCTGCCTCTCACCGGCGCGGGCCGTGGCCTGATGGCACCAGATCATGGTGAACGCAAGGTTAATCAGCCCGACGGGCGATCCTGTTTGTCGAGATAACGACGCTCTGCGGCCTCCAGAATGGACGGCTCCAGCAGCCGGGCATTGATCCCCATGCGATCGCGTTTCGGATTGACCGCCGACCAATGTGTCACGCAGCCGCAATTGGTGCAGTGGTGAAAGGCGACGTTTCGCCCATTCCAGAGGTAGGTCGCGGTTGGCGGCGTCGGTGGTATGAGGGTGACCTGGCTGGGTGAGTAATAGGCCCAGAGCACGCCGTAGCGCCGGCACAGCGAGCAGTTGCATTCCGTCACCGTTGCGGGCGCGGTGTCGAGCACCAGCCGCACCGCGCCGCAATGGCAGGACGCCTCGACGCTCATGGCTCGGAGCGTCGTCCGAGAATGCGCGCCAGTGCCAGCGCCAGCGGGGAGCGGTTGTGCGTATAGATGTGGAACTCGGTGACGCCCTCGTCCAGCAGCTCGGTCACCTGCTCGGCCGCAACGGCAGAAGCCACCAGCGCATGGGTCTCGGGCTCTTCGTCGAGGCCGTCGAAGCGCTCGGCCAGCCAGGCAGGGATCGACGTGCCGCAGCGCGCGGCAAAGCTCGAAATCTGCTTGAAACTGTGGATCGGCTGGATTCCGGGCACGATCGGGGCGGTGATGCCGGCAGCACGGGCGCGCTCCAGATAGCGGAGATAATCGCCATTGGAGAAGAACATCTGCGTTATGGCGCGATCGGCACCCGCATCGAGCTTGCGCTTGAGATTGTCGATTTCGGTCGCCCAGTCCGGGCTCTGCGGATGCTTTTCAGGATAGGCGGCAACCGAAATGTCGAAATCACCGATCCGGCGCAGCCCGCCAACCAGGTCGGCCGCATTCTGGTAGCCCTGCGGGTGTGGCGTGAACGGCTGGCCCACCCCCTCGGGCGGATCGCCGCGCAAAGCCACGATGCGGTTGATGCCCGCAGCCTGGTAACCCCGCACCACCGCATCGACTTCGTCGCGCGAGGCCCCGACACAGGTCAGGTGCGCCGCGGCATCGACGCCCGTCTCGGCCTTAATCCGGCTGACCATGCGCAGGGTGCGTTCGCGCGTCGTGCCGCCAGCGCCATAGGTCACCGAGACAAAGCGCGGCTTGAGTGGCGCCAGCTTGTGCACGCTGTCCCAGAATTTTTCCTCCATGACGTCTGTCTTGGGCGGAAAGAACTCGAAGGAGATCTGCAGCTCGGGGCGCTGGCCCGCCGTCTGGCGGCTGGCTCGGAGATTGTCGTCAAGCATGGGTCTATCCGTTCAGGTCTTGTCGCTGAGGCGCCACAGGCACACCGTCAGTCCGCGTTCACTGCTCTGGCCGGGAAACTCGCGCACCGCCTCGACAACGAGACCGGCGGCAGCGGCCCAGCCGCTCATCTGGGATTGCGACAGGCCAAGCCGCCGATGGGCATGCTCGCTGCGCAGGAATTCGAGATCGTGCGGGGCGAAATCCACGATGATCATTTCGCCACCCGGCTTGAGCAGGCGTCGCGCCTGCGCCAGCATGCGGCCGGGATCATCGAAATAATGCAGCACCTGGTGCACGACGATCACATCGGCCGGCCCGGCCGTCAGGTCGACATCGCCGATATCGCCCAGCCGCACCTGCGCATGATTGATGCCCGCGCTGGCGAGCCTCGACCGCGCCACGGCCAGCATTTCCCGGCTCGAATCGATACCGATGCCGCGCCGATAGGAGCCAGCCAGCACTTCGAGCATGCGGCCGGTGCCCGTTCCCAGATCGATGAGCGTCTCGACGCGCCGGCCACCCAGCGCCTCGACGACGGCCGCCTCCACCGCCTCCTCGGGCACATGCAAGGTCTTGAGCAGGTCCCAGCTGCCGGCCACCTTGGCGAAATATTCGCTGGCCCGCGCCAGCTGGTGGGCGCGCGCCGCCTGCTGCCGCTCGATGTCGCGGCTGCGTTCGATATCGCTGTCGTCGACACGGCTGATCAGCCACTGCGCCAAGGCGGCCGCATCGCCATCCTGCGCCAGGCCGTAATAGGCCCAGGCCCCCTCGGCATTGCGCTCGATCAGCCCGGCATCGGCCAGGAGCTTGAGATGCCGCGATACGCGCGGCTGGCTCTGCTTGAGAA
Organism: Alphaproteobacteria bacterium; assembly: GCA_018828145.1. Classification (GTDB taxonomy): domain Bacteria; phylum Pseudomonadota; class Alphaproteobacteria; order Rhizobiales; family Devosiaceae; genus Devosia. The sequence continues at coordinate 46,950 of JAHJWO010000017.1, forward strand.
TTTCGGTGAGGTCCTTGACCGAATGGTCGCCATCGGCCAGCAATGCCAAAAGTCGCAGCCGGGTCCCCTCACCCGCCGCCTTCAGCACCGTCACCAATTCCTCGAGCTTCGCCATCGCCCCTCACTAGATATAAAGATGTCTTTATATCTAGTTGCGTGAGAGGTCCAGAGGGATGTTAGGCTACGATCTGGCCGCGTTCTTCGCTGACCGCCCGCTTGCGGAAGGAATGGGCGCGCCACAGCTCGAAAATGCCCTGCGCCTCATCGGTATCGAGGGCCTCGAATCGGCTCACCACCATCTTCTTGTCGGCATCCGAGGGCAGGTCGCGCCAGGGCAGCGTTGCCAGGATCGCCTCGAACATGTCCGGCTGCAGGCCGGCCGCCTTGAGGGCCACCGTGACCGCCACATAGTCCTGGCTGGCGAGCCATTTGACAAAGACCTCGGGCGCCACGCTCAGGATGACCGTGAGTGCCGCGGCCGCATGGTGCCCATAGCCAAAGCGCGCGAAGCGGGCCAGCGCCCGATCGTTGAGCTGCTTGCGGTCGCTGAGCGCCTTGACCTGATTATAGGCCACCTTCCATTCATTGGCAGAAAAGCCGGCGCGGTTGCGCATGCGGTTGTAGACGACGGCGTTGATCTTGCCGGCCGCCACCGGATCGATGCGCCGGTCGACCTCGCCCAGCGTCTCCAGCACCTTGTTGGAAACCGAGTCGATTTCCCCGCGCAGCGACTTCCAGTCGATATCGTGGCGGTTGCGCAGGTCGGCGGCAATCTCGGCATCGCGCGTTGCGCGTTCCACCAGCTTTTCCAGCGTTGCCTTGTCGAATTCGGCATTGGCATTGCGCACGAGGCGAACCACCGAGGACCGATCGCCATGTTCGACAATCGCCTCGCCCACCCGCTCGGGCACGGTATTGCGGCCGGCAATGGCGACGCGATGCTCCTCGCTCTGGCCGGCGATGATGTCGATCAGGTCGTCATCCGAGAGCACATTGGAGAATTCCAGCAGCGGCTTGGCCACCTCGATGACGTCATTGGCCAGCTTGACCACCACGGTGCCGGGCGCTCGCTCAAGCGGGGCCAGCAGCTTGGCGACATGCACCCGCGCCTCGACCTCGACCAGCGCCGCCAACTGGCACAGCACCTCGTCATATTGAGCGACTTGCTCGTCGTCGCACCGATCTGACACATAGCTGAAAAGCTGCGCCATGTTTCGGAACAACTGTTCGCGTTCGGAATGGTTGTCCTCACCATTCAAGACGCGAAAACTCGAAAACGCCCGCAGGCCTTCGTCAAGTTCGCTCATTCTGAATACTCCCGGCTTCTGCCGTACTAGGAACCATGAGCATGCAGGGGGACCTTCTTGCGCAGGCTGAAGGCAAAGGCGGGCAATTGATTCAAATTTTAACGAGTGTCCCGAGCGGAAAAGCAAAGGCCCCGCCTGCTGGCGGGGCCTTGATAGGTTCTCGATTCAGTCAGGCTTAGCGCAGGTCGAAGCGATCGGCGTTCATCACCTTGACCCAGGCAGCGACAAAGTCGTGCACGAACTTGCCTGCAGAGTCGGACTGGCCATAGATTTCGGCTAGCGCCCGCAGCTGCGAATGCGAGCCGAAGATCAGGTCGACACGCGTGCCGGTCCAGCGGAACGCACCCGTCTTGCGGTCACGCCCCTCATAGACACCCTTCTCGCCGGGCTTGGGCGCCCATTGGGTGGCCATGTCCAGGAGGTTGAGGAAGAAGTCGTTGGTCAGCGTTTCCGGCCGGTCGGTCAAGATGCCGTGGTTGTTGACGCCCACCTTGAGCACGCGCAGGCCGCCGACCAGCACGGTCATTTCCGGGCCGGTCAGGCGCAGCAGCTGCGCCCTGTCGACCAGGGCCTCCTCGGGCTCCATGAACTGGCGGCCGCTGAGATAGTTGCGGAAGCCATCGGTGCGGGGCTCGAGCGCGGCGAAGGACGCCACATCGGTCTGCTCCTGCGACGCGTCCATGCGGCCGGGGGTGAAGGGCACCATGACCGCATGCCCGGCAGCCGCAGCCGCCTTTTCGACGCCTACGCCACCGGCCAGCACGATCAGGTCGGCCAGCGACACTTTCCTGCCGCTCGCCTGGAAGTCCTGCTGGATCGCTTCGAGCGTCGCCAGCACCCGGGCAAGCTGGGTCGGCCGGTTGACCTCCCAGTCCTTCTGCGGGGCCAGGCGAATACGCGCGCCATTGGCACCGCCACGCTTGTCCGAACCGCGGAAGGTGGAGGCCGACGCCCAGGCCGTCGACACCAGCTCCGACACGGTCAGGCCCGAGGCACTGATCTTGTCCTTGAGCTGGGCAATCTCCTGCTCACCGACCAGGTCATGATCGACGGGCGGGATCACGTCCTGCCAGATCAGGTCTTCCGCCGGCACTTCCGGCCCGAGATAGCGGACCTTGGGGCCCATGTCGCGATGGGTCAGCTTGAACCAGGCGCGGGCGAAGGCATCGGCGAACTGGTCGGGATTTTCGAGGAAGCGGCGGGAGATCTTCTCGTAGATCGGATCGAAGCGCAGCGACAGGTCGGTGGTCAGCATGGTCGGCAGGCGCTTGCGGGCCGGATCGAAGGCATCGGGGATCACCGCATCGGTCGTCATGGCGACCCACTGCTTGGCGCCCGACGGGCTGGTGGTCAGCTGCCAGTCATACTTGAACAGGTTCTCGAAGAAGAAGTTGCTCCAGCGCGTCGGCGTCTGCGTCCAGGTCACCTCGAGGCCCGAGGTGATCGCATCGGCGCCAACGCCAGTGCCATGCTTGCTCTTCCAGCCCAGGCCCTGGTCTTCGAGATCGGCCCCTTCCGGCTCGGCCGCGATCAGCGACGGGTCGCCCGCGCCATGCGTCTTGCCGAAGGTGTGCCCGCCGGCGATCAGCGCCACGGTTTCCTCGTCATTCATCGCCATGCGGCTGAACGTCTCGCGAATGTCGCGCGCCGCTGCCACCGGGTCGGGCTTGCCGTTCGGGCCTTCCGGATTGACATAGATGAGGCCCATCTGTACCGCGCCCAGCGGTTCGCTCAGCTGGCGTTCGCCGCTATAGCGCTCGTCGCCCAGCCAGGTGCCTTCAGGACCCCAGAACAGCTCTTCGGGCTCCCATACATCGGCACGACCGCCGGCAAAGCCGAATGTCTTGAAGCCCATGGATTCCAGCGCGACATTGCCGGTCAGGATCATCAGGTCGGCCCAGGAAATCTTGTTGCCGTATTTCTGCTTGATCGGCCAGACCAGCCGGCGCGCCTTGTCGAGGCTGGCATTGTCCGGCCAGGAATTGAGCGGCGCAAAGCGCTGCTGCCCCTGCCCGGCGCCGCCGCGCCCGTCGGTGATGCGATAGGTGCCGGCGCTGTGCCAGGCCATACGCACGAACAGACCGCCATAGTGCCCGAAATCGGCCGGCCACCAATCCTGCGAGTCGGTCATCAGGGCATGCAGGTCGCGCTTCACCGCCTCAAGATCGAGCGTCTTGAACGCTTCGGCATAGCTGAAATCATCGTCCATCGGATTGGACATGGGCGAATTGCGGTGCAGCATCTGCAGGTCGAGCTGCTTGGGCCACCAGTCGCGATTGCCGCGGCTCTTGCTGCCGCCCCCGCCGCCGCCATGGTTGACCGGGCACTTGGCTTCGGCGGCTGCGCCCTGCGCTTCGGCGTTTGGCTTATCGTCCATCTTGGGGCTCCAAATTTGTTTCTGGGAGCTTCTATAGGAAGCCCTGATCGATTAGACCAATCGATAATTCTTCCGATCTCGATAGGACAGGCTTATCTTGGAAATTTCGCTCAAGCAGATGCGCTATGCGGTCGCCGTGGCGCGGACGGGTCATTTCGGCCGCGCTGCCCAGGATTGCGCCGTGACGCAGCCCGCCCTGTCCCAGCAGATCCTGGCGCTCGAGGCACAATGCGGCATGCCGCTGTTCGATCGCCTCAAGACCGGCGCCCAGCTGACGCCGTTTGGCGGTGAATTCGTGCGACGCGCCAGGCAAATCGTGGACCTGGCGGACGCCCTCTCCACCTTCTCGCATGGTCATGCCAGCCAGCCGGGCCGCCCCATCCGCTTCGGGCTCATTCCTACCGTCGCGCCCTACCTGCTGCCCGAGATCTTTCCTGCACTGACCGCAGCCCTGCCCGACCTCGACTTCACCGTGAGCGAGAACCGCACCGATGCGCTGCTCGCCGGTCTGGTTGATGGCACGCTCGATGTCGCCCTGATCGGCACCGAGGCGCCCCAGCACACGCCTCGGCTGGTCAGCCGTCCGCTGTTTGACGATCCCTTCGTCCTGGCCACCTGCCTTGACGAAACCACTATCGAGCCGGTGTCGCTCGCCAATCTGGCGCCCGAGCGCATCCTGCTGCTCGACGAAGGCCATTGCTTCCGCGACCAGACCATTGCGGCCTGCCGGCTGAACGGGGACCCGTCGTCCCGCACCTTCGCCGCAACCTCGCTCTCGACCATTGTGGAATTCGTCGCCAATGGCCAGGGCGTCACCCTGCTGCCGCGCATTGCCCTGCGCAAGGAGGCGACCGACCCGCGCATTGCCATTCACGCGCTGGGCTCACCCGGCGCGGGGCGCGTGCTCTCGCTGGTCTGGCGCGAGGCGACCCCCTTCGGCAAGACCTTCGAACGCATGGCCGAGGTTATCCAGGCCACCCAGGCGCGCTGACGCTGTTCAGGCCGTTGCCGCCCGGCCCCGCCTGCGGAAGCTGTCATAGCTGAACACCAGCAGCGAAACCCAGATCAGCGCGAAGCTGAGCAGGCGCAACCCGTCTAGATGCTCGCCGAACACCAGGATCGCCAGCAGGAACTGGATCGACGGCGCCAGATACTGGAACATGCCGATCGTCGTCAGCCGCAGCCGCCGCACGGCAAAGGCAAACAGCAGCAGCGGAATGGCCGTGGCCGGACCGGTGAGCACCATCCACGTCATGAGGTAGGGATCGGCATGAATGCCGGGACCGGTGGTGATGAGGCTATAGCCAACAAAGGCCAGCGCTGCCGGCGTCAGCATGGCCGTTTCGGCGAACAGCCCGGAGGCAGGCCCCAGCTGCGCCGTCTTGCGGAAATAGCCATAGAAACCGAAAGACAGCGCCAGGCCCAGCGCGATGAAGGGAATGGTGCCCAAGGCTATCGCCTGGATGGCAATGGCCACCGCAGCCATGAGGATGGAAACGGTCTGCAGGCGATTCTGCCGCTCGCCCAAGAGGATCATGCCCATCAGCACGTTGACCAGCGGATTGATGAAATAGCCGAAGCTGGCTTCCAGCACCTGTCCGGTTTCCACCGCCCACACATAGAGCAGCCAGTTGCCGGCCAGCAGCACGGCCGACAGCAGCGTGCCCAGCGCCCGCTTCCGGTCGGCGAGCAGCGCGCGCACATCGCCGAAGCCACCTGAAAAGCGCAGGATCACCGCCAGCAGCACCAGCGACCACACGGTACGCTCTGCCACGATCAGCACCGAGCCGGCCGCCTCGACCTGCTTGAACAGCAATGGCAGGAAGCCCCACAACAGGTAAGCCGCCAGTGCCGCGAGCACGCCATTGCGTGTGTCGGTGCTGGCGAGTTGGGATGGTGCGGCCACGGCAGGCGGCGCGATGGCCTCCGGAGCAGATTCGGGAAGAGACATTAAAAACTCCGCACCCGCATCGGGTGCCTGAAAGTGCCCTGATAGCAGGGCGCCCGCCGCGCCGCCAATCAGAGTTTGTGATCCGCCGGGCTTGCATTGCTGATGGGAAAGGCCAACCTTTCACCTGCAAGGGCGTTGAGGGGGCAGCGCCAGTCCGGCGCTCCCACCACGACCGACACCAGCAGGAGCACATCATGAAAAAAACCGTCACCTGGGTCTTGATCGCCGACGGCACGCAGGGTCGTGTCCTCGAGAATACCGGACCGGGCAAGGGGCTCAAGCAGGTTCGCGGACTCGACTGGACCATCGGTGCGTTTTCCGCGCAGGATATCATGTCCGACCGGCCCGGTCGCAGCCACTCCGCCGTCGGCCATGGCCGCAGCGCCATGGAACCCAAGACCGACCCGGTGGAACATCGTGAAGCCGAGTTCCTCAAGTCGCTGGCCGACGTGCTCGATCGCCATCAGCAGCAGGGCGATTTCGACCGCCTGGTGATCGCCGCCGGCCCGGATGCTCTGGGCGAAATCCGCAAGGCGGTGTCTCCGGCGGTCAAGAAGACCATCATTGCCGAGCTAAACAAGGACCTGACCAACCTGCCCACCGCAGAACTCGACCAGCACCTGGACGGGATTATTGCGGCCTGAACCGCAGACCGCAAAAACGCTTCATTTTCAACGAACTAAAGACAAAAGCCGATTCAACGTTTCATCGCGTTGAATCGGCTTCTCAATGACTTGAATCGGCATGGCAAGGCGTTGAATCAGGCCGCAAGCAACCGCCCAGGCAAAGCGCCATAGCCTAATCGTCTGTATCGTCGATGTTTTCCTCGTCGTCGCCACCCTCGATGGCGTCGAGAAATTCGAGCAGCATGGAATTGACCAGTTCCGGCCGTTCGATGCTGGGAATATGCGCCACACCCTCCAGCACCGCCGCAAAGGCATTGGGCATTTCCTCCGACAGATGCTCATGCCGGTCGATCAGCGCGGTGAAATCCTCGTCGCCCACCAGCAGCAGAGTCGGCGCCCCCACCTCGGCCACACGCGTCCAGGCATGGGGCGAACGCTCTTCCAAAGTCAGGGCCGGCTTGGCCAGCGCAATGGCATTCATGTCCATGAACAGGGCGCGCACCGCACCACCCACGCGACCGCTTTGCGCGCGCGGCCCGTCGAGCCATTCATGCGCCTGCACCCGGTTGAGCATGTCGAGATCGCCACGCTCGAACGCGTCTTCCTCGGCCGCCTCGATCTGGCTTTCGGCATCGGTGGCGCTCCAGGGCGCCCCCGTGACCGAGGTGCCGATCAGCACCAGCCCGATCACCCGGCCCGGATGGCGCAGCGCAAAGTCCAGCGCCAGCCCGCCGCCCATCGAGCAGCCGACAAACACCGCCGCATGAATGTCGAGCGCCTTGAGCACCGCCTCGAGATCGTCGACATGGCTGAACGCCTCGTCGGCGCTCACCGTCTCGCCATAGCCGCGCCGGTCATAGGCGATAGCCTGCCAGCCCTCCTCGGCGACGGCCGCCATCTGGCTTTCCCACATCCGCTTGTCGCAGACCCCGGCATGCAGGAACACCACGGGCAGGCCTTCGCCCGCCTGCCAACCGGCCAGGCGCGCCTGGCCGACCGTCACCGAAAATACCTCGCCTACCATGCGCAGATCTGCGTCCCGGTGGCGTCGCCCACCCAGCAGGCGCCATCGTCCTCGGATCGATGATAGACACCCGGCAGCGCCACCGAGCGCCCGCCCGGCTCGAACACCGCGCCGACCGTGGCCAGCCCGGGGGCGTCGACCCAGACCTGATAGGTCGGCTTGCCTTTCGCCGAGATTTCGAAGCTCCCGGCATCGTCGAGCACTTCGAAAGTGCAGGGATAGGCCAGATCATCGGTGGTTTCGCACAGCGCGTCCTTGGCGGACGCCTCCGCGACGAGCAGCAGCGCCATCAGGCCCGCTGCCATCAAGACCTTCATCGAAAGCCTCCTATTGCTCGAGCAGCACGCAGAACTGGTAGTCGTCGTCGCGGGCCCAGCATCCCGGCTGCCCGTCCAGCGGGCGGAAATCGCGCAAGACCCGAGGCGGCTGTCCCGGCGCCGCATCCGCCGCGATAAGGTAAACCTCACCCAGGTCTTCTTCGATCACCGTGAAGGCAAAAATACCGCCATCGGGCAATTCGAATGTCAGCCCGCCGCCATCCAGCGCCACGTCGCAATCGAAGCTGTCATACCCCGTCACCGAACACTGCCCCGGCGCCGCTGAGGCCGCTACCACCATCGCGGCCCAGATCAGGGTCGCCGTCAGAAATTTCATTTTGCCCCCACAGCAACGCGCGAACCCAATGGATCGCCCGGCAGTCATCATACCGTTTGAAATCTATGTCGCACAGTTTTGGCCATCCCGCACTATTATCGGGATGGGGTTCGACTGCGTTCGTTAACATGAAGGCCGGCGGTTGCCCCGCCGGCCTTCCAGTATCACTACCGCGTCAGCGGCTTGTACGTCGCCCGCTTGGGGTTCACCGCGTCGGCGCCGAGCCGGCGGATCTTGTCCGCTTCGTAATCGGCGAAGTTGCCTTCGAACCATTCCACGTGGCTGTTGCCTTCAAAGGCCAGCATATGCGTGGCCAGGCGGTCGAGGAACATGCGATCGTGGCTGATGATGACGCAGCAGCCGGCGAATTCCTCAAGTGCCTCTTCGAGCGCGGCCAGGGTTTCGGTGTCCAGATCATTGGTGGGCTCGTCAAGCAGCAGCACGTTGGCGCCGCTCTTGAGCATCTTGGCCAGGTGCACGCGGTTGCGCTGCCCGCCCGAGAGGTTGCCCACCTTCTGCTGCTGGTCGCCGCCCTTGAAGTTGAACGAGGACGTATAGGCGCGCGAATTGACCTCGCGCTTGCCCAGCATCAGCACCTCGTCGCCTTCCGAGATTTCTTCCCAGACGGTCTTGTTGGGGTTGAGGCTGTCGCGGCTCTGGTCGACATAGCCAAGATGCACATTCTCGGCCACGGTCACCGTGCCGGCATCGGGCTGTTCCTGGCCCGTCAGCATCTTGAACAGCGTGGTCTTGCCGGCGCCGTTCGGGCCGATAATGCCCACGATGCCGCCCGGCGGCAGCTTGAAGCTGAGATTGTCGATCAGGAGGCGATCGCCGAACGACTTGGACAGCCCCTCGACGTCGATGACATTGTTCCCCAGCCGTTCGCCGGCTGGGATGATGATCTGCGCGGTGGATGACTGCGTGCGCGCCTCATTGATCTTGACCAGTTCGTCATAGGCCTTGAGACGGGCCTTGGACTTGGTCTGGCGCGCCTGCGGGCTCTGGCCCATCCATTCCTTTTCCCGCTCCAGCACCTTGGCGCGGGCAGCATCTTCGCTCTTTTCCTGGGCGAAGCGCTTGGCCTTGGCGCCAAGATAGGCCGAGTAGTTGCCCTCATAGGCAACGCCACGGCCGCGGTCGAGCTCGAGGATCCAGCCGGTGACATTGTCGAGGAAGTAGCGATCGTGGGTGATGATCAGCACGGCGCCGGCAAATTCGCGCAGGTGGCGTTCGAGCCATGCCGTGGTCTCGGCATCGAGATGGTTGGTCGGCTCGTCCAGCAGCAGCAGGTCGGGCTTGCTCAGCAGCAGCGCGCAGAGCGCCACGCGGCGCCGCTCGCCACCCGACAGCGTGGTCACATCGGACTCGGCGGGCGGGCAGCCCAGCGCTTCCATGGCCACTTCGACCTGGCTTTCCAGATCCCACAGATTCTCGGCATCGATCTGGTCCTGCAGCCGCGTGGCTTCGTCGGCCGTCTCGTCCGAATAGTCCATCATCAGCTCGTTGTAGCGATCGACGATGGCCTTCTTTTCCTTGACGCCGGTCATCACATTGCCCAGCACGTTCAGCGCCGGGTCGAGCTCGGGCTCCTGCGCCAGGTAGCCGACGCGGGCGCCCTTGTCGGCCCAGGCCTCGCCCTGAAACTCGGTGTCGATGCCGGCCATGATCTTGAGCAGCGTCGACTTGCCCGAGCCATTGGGGCCCAGCACGCCGATCTTGGCGTCGGGGTAGAAGGAGAGATGGATATTGTCCAGGACCTTCTTGCCGCCGGCATAGGCTTTGGACATTCCGTGCATGTGGTAGATGAACTGGCGAGCCATAGGCTTGCGGACCTCTTCGAGACTTCCGTGGATTTGGCCGTCTATGTAGGCCAAGAGGGGCGCAGGGGCAACGGGCACCCTGGCACATTGGGCAGGACCGTGACGCCCCCGGCGGCCGGAACATTTCCCCCACTGCTGCGTTACCTGTGGCCGGGAGATAACAGCCTTGCCTCAGCGTCAACTGCCGTTCCCGTCCGAAATGCCCAACCGCCCCTCCGTATTCGAGAGCGTGGCGACCTTCGCGCTGATTGCGGCCCTGCTCTATCTCGGCGCGGGCATCCTGGTCCCGCTGGTCCTCGCCATCCTGCTGGCATTCGCCCTGGCGCCGCTCGTTACCTGGTTCAACCGGCGGCTGCACCTGCCCGACCCCGTCGCGGTCATCCTCGCGGTGGCCCTGGCGCTGACTGCCCTTGGCGGCTTCGCCTTCATCTCGGGCACGCAGGTCGCCAAGCTGGCCGCGGAATTGCCGGGCTATCAGGAAACCATCATTGCCAAGATGTCCGGCCTGCAGGAGCAGTTCGGCAACAATTCCCTGATCGACCAGATCAATGGCGCCATCGAACGGCTCACCACCGAGATGGAAGGCGCAGGGGAAACCCGGCCCGGCGCGCCCATTCCCGTCACCATTTCCAACGAAATCGGTCCGCTCGGCATCCTGAGCTCGGTGCTGGGGTCGATCATCGGCCCCGTCGCTACCGTGGCGATCGTCGCCGTCTTCCTCATCTTCCTGCTCATGGGTCGTGGCGACCTGCAGGAGCGTTTTATCCGCCTCGTCAGCGCCGGGCGCTATTCGAAGACCAACATGGCCATTGCCGACGCCAGCCAGCGCGTCGGACGCTACCTGCTGATCCAACTGGCCGTGAACACCGTCTATGGCACCATATTCGGCATCGGCCTCTGGCTCATCGGCGTGCCCAGCGCAGTGCTCTGGGGCCTGCTCATCATCCTCTTCCGCTACATTCCGTTCGTCGGCGCGCTGATCATCGCCATGGTGCCGTTCCTGCTGGCCTTTGCCGTCGATCCGGGCTGGAACATGCTGCTGCTGTCGGTGGGCCTGTTTCTGGTGCTCGATCTCACCACCGCCAATGTCATCGAGCCGCGCCTCTATGGCTCCAGCACGGGCGTCTCGGCCATCGCCATCCTGCTCTCTGCCATGTTCTGGGCCACCATGTGGGGTCCGGTGGGACTGATCCTCGCCACGCCCATGACAGTGTGCCTTGTCGTCATCGGGCGCCACCTACCGCAGTTCCAGTTCCTCGAAACCCTCTTGGGCAGCGAGCCGGTGCTGTCGCCGCCTGAACGGCTCTACCAGCGCATGCTGCGGGGCAATACAGAGGACGCCATCGAGATGACGGAGGATCATATCGAGGCGCACGACACCCAGCATTACCTCGACGAGGTCATGATGCCGGCGCTGCGCCTGGCCAGCAGCGAGCTGGCCGATGGCCCCGAGGCCCTGCCGCAGCGCCGCCAGCTGGTGCAGTCCTTCGAGGCGCTGGTGGACGAAGTCGCCAAGGTCGACTGGCCCGAGCAGAGCGCGCTGCTGCTGATCGGCGGCCGCACCGAAATCGACGAATGCGCAGCAACGCTGCTGGGCATCCGTCTTGCCAATGAAGGCATTGCCAGCCGCGTATTGCCGCCGGTGGCGATCCGGCAGGAGGCGATCGGCCGCCTCGATCTCGATGGCGTCGAGGCAGTCGTGCTCGTATTCATGGGCGACGATATTCGTGCCCAGACGCGCTATGCCGCCCGCCGCATCCGCCGCATGGCACCCGATACGCGCGTCATCGTCTGCGCGCTGCACGAGTCCAGCGCCCAGGAATCCGCTGAAACCCTGCATGTGGACACCATCTTCCGCACGATGGATGATGCCGTCGAAGGCGCCCTGGTCAACCTGCACCAGCTGGAAATCAGCGAGCTGCATGCCAGCGGCAAGGTCGAGCCTTTCGCCGGCGCCGGCCGCGGCGACGATGCGCTTGGCCAGGCCATCGAGCAGATTGCCGATGCCTTCGGCATTCCCTTCGCCACCATCAACCTGCTGCATGACGATCGGCACGCCGAAGACGAAGCCGCCTTCCGCCTGACCACCATCGTAGCCGAAACCCGCAAGCCGCTGATCGTCCAGTCGCAGACGCCGCATCCCCTGGTGGGGGACAATGCCTATCTGCAGACCAATGGCATAGACCTCTATGCCGCCGTCCCGCTGATCCTCGACGACGGGAGCTGCATCGGTGCCCTGGCGCTGCTCGACTACGAGCCGCGCGAATTCGGCCCCGAGGACATCGCCCAGCTGCAGGCCGCGGCCGATGATCTGGTCCAGCGCTTTGGCCAGGGCGGAGCCGTGGCCGCATAGCTCGGCCAATGGCTGGCGGGCGAGGGTCTTCTCATCTAGGCTCCCCGTCTCGCCATCGTTTCCAGGTTCTCCATGTCCGTCATTTTTCCGCGTCGTGGCCGCTCATTGGCGCCCGGCCAGCGCTCCGAACTGATCGTCATCGATCTGGCTGGCCGCCAGCAACTGGTCTACACCGCCGATGAGGTGATCGAGGCGCCGAACTGGAGCGCGGATGGCCGCTGGCTGGTCTTCAATGCCGGTGGCAGGCTGTTCCGCATTGCCCCCACGGGCGGTGACCCCGAGCAGATTGATACCGGCGCGCTGGCCGACCTCAACAATGACCATGTCCTGTCACCCGATGGCAGCACCATCTATGTCAGCTCCGACGACGGCCACCTCTACGCCGTGCCCTTTGCCGGTGGCACGCCGCGCCGCGTCTCCAACACGCATGCCACGCCCTTCCACTACTATCTGCATGGCATTTCGCCCGATGGCGAAACGCTGGCCTATGTTGCGGTGGAACAGCGCCAAGACGAGCGGCAGGTCAACGTCTTCACCATTCCCGCAGCCGGCGGGCCCGACACGCGGCTGACCGACTTGTCCATGCCCAATGACGGACCCGAATATTCCCCCGATGGCCGCTGGATCTATTTCAACTCGGAACTGGCGGCGAGCCGCCCGGGCCACGCCCAGGTGTTCCGCATGCACGCTGCCGACGGCAGCGGGCTCGAACAGCTGACCTTCGACAGCTACGTGAACTGGTTTCCGCACCTGTCGCCCGATGGCCGGCATGTCTCGGTGCTGAGCTATCCGCAGGGCACCACCGGCCACCCCGCCGACAAGGATGTGCTGCTGCGGCTCATGGCGCCGGAAGGTGGCCCCATGCGCACCCTGGCCAGCTTCTTCGGCGGCCAGGGCACCATCAACGTCAACAGCTGGGCACCCGACAGCCAGCGGCTGGCTTACGTCGCCTATCCGAAGCACTAGGAGCCTGTTTAGCGGCTGGTGATGCCCAGGGCCTGGCGGATGCTGTCATCCTGCTCGGTGCGCTGCATGACGACGCCCCACCAGCCCAGCCCGTCATATTCCTGGTAGCCCAGCGTACGCGCAAAGGCGATGATATTGCCCTGCCCGTCGTAATAGCTGCCACGCTGGCGATCTTCATGGCGCAGGTCGAAGGTGGTGAAGCGGCTGGCCGGCCGGGTCGAGGCGATAACCTTGCCCTTGCCATCGAGCAGCATGACTTCCGTTCTCTCGGCGATCTTGGGCGGCAGGGCCGCCTCGGTCTCGACAATGGACTGGCCCTGGTTCTGCCAGTCGAAATAGACCCCCAGCGTGCCGAGCACCTGGCCATTGGCCCGCCCGTTGGTCCGCACCGCCGTGCTGTAGACCAGCACGTCCTGCCGGTCATGATGCGCACTTTCCATCACGTCGCCCACCGCATAGTCGTCGCCCGACGTCGTGTTGCGCGCCGCGCGAAACCAGGCCTCGCGCGACAGGTCGATGCCCATGAGGGCGCGCGCATGCGCCGGATTGGCACTGGCCACCACCCTGCCCTGCGCATTGGTCAGCACGAGGTCGCAATAGACGCTGTAGAATTTGTTGATCGTGGCCAGCCGCTCGGCGGCAAAGGCCACCGCGTCGGCATCGGCCCCTTCGTCCAGCGCCTGCCACAGCGCCGTATCGGTGGCCCACCAGCGCACGTCGGCCGTGCGTTCATAGAGATTGCGCACGATCAGCTGGACCAGCGATTGCGCCAGGTCGATGAGGCGCACGCCTTCCATCTCGTCGACGAGGGTCTCGCTCATGGTGCGGCTCAGCGATATCCGCCCCACCAGCACGTCCTGAAAGCGTACCGCGATATCGGCGGCTCGGTCGGCCAGGCGCTGCACTTCGTCCGCCACCACGGCAAAGCCCTTGCCTGCGTCTCCGGCCCGCGCCGCCTCGATAATGGCATTGATGGCCAGGAGCTTGGTCTGCTTGACGATTTGCAGGTTGCTGTTCGAGTAGCTCTGCAATTCCCCGCTGATGCCGTCCATCACCACGCGCATGGCGCGGGGCGATGCATTGACCGCTGACGTGTCGTTCGAGCTCATGCTTGATCCCAGTTGCACCGTGGGACAACGCGCCGTGCAGGACCGCCTGTCAGCAGGGCTGGCAATCCGGCGGCGCGATGCTTTCCGAGAGGGGATGCTGCGCCTCTATGGTAACTTTTCTGTAAACACGGGCGGAAATACTGATCTGCTCAATATTTAGGCAGTACTTATGCCTCAATCCACACGGGTACTGACTTGAATGCTGGCGTTTTGCTACGCGGATCAACTTGCGTGCCCACCAGAACATTGGCTTCGGGATAGTAAGCCATCGCACTGCCACGCGGCAGGTCAAATGCCGTGGCAATGGCTGCCATGCGCCCGGTCTCCGATGCCAGCGTCACCGTCTGCCCCTCATGCACGCCGAACGCCGCCATGTCCTGGCTATTGAGAAACACGGCCTGCCGCCCGGCCCCACCGCGATAGCTGTCCTTCTCCTCGTAGATGATGGTGTTGAACTGCCCCTCGCTGCGCATTGTGGCCAGCGTCAGCCGCTCGCGCTGCAACATCGGCAGCGGCGTCACCACGAAATGCGCCTTGCCGTCTGGCGTGCCGAATTCGGGCACATGCATCACCCGGTGCTTGATGTGGAATTCCTGCTTGGCCACATCGATGTCGGCCAGTTCCTCGAGGCCCGGCACGATGGCGGCGATGGCGTTGCGCACCTTCGAATGGGCGCAGAATGTCTTGAAGGCGATCGGCGAATTGGGCAGCAGGCGCTGTCCGATTTCCCCCAGGATCCAGCTCTCTGGACGCACATTGTCCAGCCGGCGAATGCCGCCATCGCTGAGCCGCACATAGTTGAACATCGACTCCTGCGTGGTGGGCTCCCACTCCTCGTCGCGCGCCGTCACCGGCAACACCAGAACGTCGCCATCGCCCAGCCCATGCACATGGCCCATATTCAGCGTAGTGGTGAGGAACAGCTTGAAACCAATGGCCTCCATGGCCCGGCTGGCAAAGGCCCCGTCCGGCGTCGCGCCCCACAGATTGCCACCCATGATGACGGCACTGTCGATCTCGCCCGCTTCGGCCGCCTTGAGGCAGGCCATGGTGTCAAAGCCCTTCTCCTCGGGGAACTTCACACCGAACTCCGCCTCCATCTTCGCCAGCACATCCTTGGCCAGCACCGGCTTGACCCCGATCGTGCCGATGCCCTGCACATTGGAATGCCCGCGCAGCGGCAGCAGGCCCGCATAGCGCTTGCCCACCATGCCGCGCAGAATCGCGAGATTGGCGATGGCCTCCACATTGGCGACGCCATGGATGTGGTGCGTCATGCCCATGCCCCAGGCGAACACGACCCGCTTGGCCTCACCGTATCGGGTGGCGATATGCCTGATCTCATCGACCCCGATGCCGCATGCGGCCGTGATCTCGTCCCAGCCGAGCGCCTTGAGATCCGCCTCGAAGCCGGCAAAGCCGCTGCTGTAGGCCGCGATGAACGCGCGGTCCTCATAGCCCATGTCCAGCACCGCCTTGGCGATGCCCTTCATCAGGGCAATATCCGAACCGATGCGCGGCTGCACATAGTGCGAGGCAATCTCGCTGCCACCCTTGAGCATCGAGCTGGGCGACTTGGGCACCGCGAACTTGACCAGCCCCGGCTCCTTTGCCGGGTTGATGACGATAACCTCGCCACCCCGCTCGCGACAGTTCTTGAGCATGTGGATGAAGCGGGGATGGTTGGACGATGGATTGGCGCCGATGACGAAGATCAGGTCCGCGCCAGTCAGGTCCTCCAGTTCGACGCTGGACGTACCCTTGCCGATCGTCGTGGCCAGCCCTTCGCTGGTCGCCTGGTGGCAATAGTAGGAGCAGTTGTTGACATTGTTCGTGCCGTAAGCCCGGGCCAGCAGCTGGAAGATGAATCCCGCCTCGTTGGATGACCGCCCCGACGAGTAGAAGAAGCTCCGCTTCGGGTCGGTCGCCGCCAGTTTCTTGGCCGCGTGGTCGATGGCAAAGTCCCAGTCCACCGGCACATAGCGGTCCGCGCCGGCCGCCTTCCACAGCGGCGTGCCCAGCCGCCCCAGATGCTCCATCTCGCGACCGGTCAGCTCCTGCAGGTCGGCAAGCGGATGCGCGAATATCTCATGCGGAATGGCCGGCTGGATATCGGTCGACTGCGCCTGCACGCTCTTGTTGCAGACCGAGGGAAACTCATCGAGTTCATTGGTCATGCCGCCGCGCTGCCCGCCCATGCCATAGGCACAGGCCTTGCAGGCATTCTTGGCGGTCAGCGCCTTGCCCGCCTTGCCCACGCCCATGCGGGCAATGGTGGCCAGCGTATAGAGAACCTTCTTGGGTCCGCCTCCGACGATATGGCTGGTATCGGCCAATGCACTGCTCCGGCTTGCTGCCCCTGCATTGTCTGGCGACGTCGCGCGACAAGCAAGCCGCGCAACGTCACATTCTGCCCTGGCGTCTAGTTGCCCTCGGGCGCCACGCGGATCAGCCGCCCATTGTCCGCGTCGGTCAGCAGGTAGATCGCCCCGTCCGGCCCCACCCGCACGTCGCGGATGCGGCCAAGCTGGCCGGCAAACAGCCGCTCCTCGCCCACGATCTCGTCGCCATCCATATCAAGCCGCACCAGCACCTGCCCGCTGAGGCCGCCCGACAGCAAGTCGCCTTCCCAGCCCGGGATCAGCTCAGCCTCGTAGAAGTCGAGGCCCGACGGCGAAATGGATGGGTCCCAGTAATGCAGCGGCTGCTCGAGCCCCGGCTTTTCCGTGCCCTCGCCGATGGGAATGCCCGAATAGTCCACGCCATAGGTGATGACGGGCCAGCCATAGTTGGCGCCCGGCTGGGGCATGTTGACCTCGTCGCCGCCCCGCGCGCCGTGCTCGACCGTGAACAGCGCCCCGTCCGCCCGCAGCGTCGCCCCCTGCGGATTGCGATGACCCTTGCTCCACAGCTCGGGCGCCCAGCCCTCCGGCGTGGGATTGTCGGCGGGCACCGAACCATCCGGTGCGATGCGCACGATGGCGCCGGCCAGATCACCCAGGTCCTGGGCGCGATCCTGGTCGCCGCGATCGCCCAGCGTCACGAACAGGTTGCCGTCATTGCCGATCACCACCCGCGAGCCGAAATGCCGGTTCGAATTGGTGAAGCGGTTCATGCGGAAGATCACCTGAGGGTCTTCCAGCCGTCCCCCGTCACCCTCCAGCACCAGCCTCGCCGACAGTAGCGCCGTACCCTGCCCGCGCTGCTGGCCGGCATCCTGGGCGCGCTCGGCAAAGGTAAGGTAGATCCGGCCACTGGTCTCGAAGTCCGGCGCCAGCGCCAGGTCGAGCAGGCCGCCCTGCCCCTGGTCATAGACATCGGGCACGCCTGCAATGGGCTCCCCGACGATGCCGTTGTTGATGACCCGCAATTGCCCGCTCCGCTCGGTGACCAGCACGCGGCCATCCGGCAGGAAGCCCAGTGCCCAGGGATGATCCAGCCCCTCGGCAATCACCGTGGCACTGAGATTGCCCGCACTGGACTCCACCGTCTGCGCCTGCGCCGGCATGGCCAGCGCGAGGGTTGCAAGGGCAGTCGCGACGGCGACGGAAACATGATCGGTCATCGTTGGGGCCTTTCGACGCTTGGAGTCCCAAAACTTGAATGCGGGTGTGGACATGACCATCTTCATGACGACACCGCTTGACCGGAACGCGGCAGGCGGGCAATTTGGGCGCATCTCCCCGCAAAACTAATCGTGAAGCGCACGCCGAACGGATTTTGGCTGGGGATAGCTATTGAACTGCCGTGCCGATTGGAGGCGACGATAATGGAAAAGATCCCGATGACGGTTGGAGGCCAAAAGGCCCTGGCCGCCGAATATGAGCACCGCACTGCCAGCGAGCGCCGTCGCATTGTCGAGGCGATCTCGGAAGCGCGTGCCCATGGCGATCTGTCCGAAAACGCTGAATATTCGGCCGCCAAGGAACAGCAGAGCCTCAACGAGGGCCGCATCAAGGAACTCGAGACCATCCTCGCGCTCGCCGATGTCATCGACGTCAGCAAGCTGTCGGGCGACCAGGTCAAGTTCGGCGCCACGGTCACCTATATCGACGAGGACACCGAGGAAGAAAAGACCTACCAGATCGTGGGCGATCCCGAAGCCGATGCTTCGGCCGGCCGCATCTCGATCTCCTCGCCCATCGCCCGCGCGATGATCGGCAAGTCGGTGGGCGATTCGTTCGAGGTTGCCGCTCCAGGTGGTGCCCGGAGCTACGAAATCATCAAGATAAAGTATGCGTGACGCTGAAAACTTGGGCATTTGCCCAAGTCGGGTGTGACATTTCGGTCTGTTCCACAGGACTTGTCCAGCGGCGGAACAGTTTGCCTTGAAAGACTACTCCTTCGCCCTTTAACTAGCGGCCGAGGAGTACTCGCTTTTGTCGGAGAGCGTTGCGATGCACGCGAAAGTCATCATCATCGGTTCCGGTCCGGCCGGCTACACCGCTGCGATCTACGCGGCGCGCGCCATGCTGGAGCCCGTGATGATCCAGGGTCTGCAGCCCGGCGGCCAGCTGACCATCACCACCGATGTCGAGAACTATCCCGGCTTTGCCGACGTCATCCAGGGCCCCTGGCTCATGGACCAGATGAAGGCCCAGGCCGAGCATGTCGGCACCAGGATCGTCAATGATCTCATCGTCAGCGTCGATCTCGACCGCCGTCCCTTCGTGCTGACCGGCGACAGCGGCGACATCTACACCGCCGACAGCCTGATCATCGCGACCGGCGCCCAGGCCAAATGGCTGGGCCTGCCCAGCGAGCAGAAGTTCCAGGGCTTCGGCGTGTCCGCCTGCGCCACCTGCGACGGCTTCTTTTATCGCAACAAGGAAGTTCTGGTGGTCGGCGGCGGCAATACCGCGGTCGAGGAAGCCCTGTTCCTAACCAATTTCGCCTCCAAGGTGATTCTGGTGCATCGCCGCAGCGAATTCCGCGCCGAGCGCATCCTGCAGGATCGCCTGTTCAAGCATGCCAAGATCGAAGTGCGCTGGAACACCGAGATCGCCGATATCGGCGGCTCTGCGATGCCACCCTCGGTCAATTCGGTGACCCTGCGCGACATTGCGGCCAACCGCACCTATGAGCAGCCCATCGACGGCATCTTCATCGCCATCGGCCACGCACCGGCCACCGCGATCTTTGCCGGCAAGCTCGACATGAAGCCGGGCGGCTACCTGCAGGTGAAGGCCGGGACCACCGAAACCAACGTTCCCGGGGTCTTTGCTGCCGGTGATGTGACTGATGATGTTTACCGTCAGGCAATCACTGCCGCAGGCATGGGTTGCATGGCGGCGCTGGAAGCCGAACGATACCTGGCCGAACACGAACTTGCCGAAGCGGCGGAGTAGATTGCCAGGATGTGCGATCCACGCCCCACTCATTTTGCATCCTGCCATGTCTCCGCCGTGATGGCGGGCAAGGTTCCGCACCCCGGCTGATCGACAAGTAGAAAGCGTCAAGAAAAATGCTCGACTGGGACAAGCTCCGGATCTTCCACACCGCCGCCGAGTCGGGCAGTTTCACCCATGCCGCCGAAAAGCTCGGCATGAGCCAGTCGGCCGTGTCCCGCCAGATTTCCGCGCTGGAAGACGATCTCGGCCTCAAGCTCTTCATCCGCCATGCCCGCGGCCTCGTCCTCACCGAAGTCGGTGAACAGCTGTTCCGCACTGCGCACCGCATGCATTGGGAGCTGCAGCAGGTCGAAACCCAGATGTCCGAAAGCCAGGATGTCCCGACCGGCCCGCTCATCGTTACCACCACTGTAGGTATCGGCTCGACCTGGCTGTCGTCGCGGCTCGACGAATTCCTCAAGCTCTATCCGCTGATCCAGCTCGAAATCCGCCTGAACGACGCCGAGCTCGACCTGGCCATGCGCGAGGCCGACGTGGCTATCCGCCTGCATCGCCCCAACCAGTCGGAAATGATCCAGCGCAAGCTGTTCACGGTGCACAACCACTTCTACGCATCCAATGCCTATATCGACGATCACGGCATGCCCTCGAGCGCCGAACAGCTCGACAATCACCGCATCATCAGCTTCGGCGAGCCGGTGCCGTCCTATCTGGGCGACATCAACTTCCTCGAGCGCATGGGGCGCACCGATTCCAGCCCGCGCCGCGCCGCCCTCAAGGTCAATGCGATCTACGGCATGATGCAGGCCTGCCGCGCCGGCATCGGCATCGCCATGCTGCCCGACTATGTCACCGAAAAGGAAGACGATCTCATCCAAGTCCTCCCCGAGATCGAGCTGCCTGCCTACGAAGCCTATTTCGTCTATCCGCCGGCCCTCAAGAACTCCAAGCGGGTCGGCGTCTTCCGCGACTTCCTCGTCGCCAAGGCGAGAGAGTGGAGCTTCTAGCAGTCCCGCAGTGCAAATCGCGCCAGTGGCACGATTTGAGGCTGGAAGGCCATGAGGCCTATGGCCGAATGACGGAGCACGTCCTTCCATAAGCAAGGGTCACGCCCATGCCCATCACCACCATCGCCCTCGATGCCGATGACACGCTCTGGCAGAACGAGCAGTTCTTCCGCCTGACCGAGCAGCGCTTCGCCGATCTGCTCAGGGACTATACCGACGCACCCGATCTCACCGACCGGCTGATCGCCTCCGTCACCAGGAACCTCTCCTTCTATGGCTTCGGCATGAAGGGGTTTGCCCTGTCCATGGTGGAGACCGCGCTCGACGTAACCGACCATCGCGTGCCCGGGACGGTGATTGCCGAAATCCTCGCCGCCGGACGCGAACTGCTGACCTACCCCATCGAGACCCTGCCCTATGTCGACCAGACACTCGACCAATTGCAGCAGACCCATCGCCTGATCCTGGTCACCAAGGGCGATGTATTCGACCAGGAGCGGAAATTGGCCGCCTCCGGCCTTGCCGACTACTTCGCCGCCATCGAGATCGTTGCCGACAAGAACGCCGCCACCTATGCGCGCATCTTCGAGCGCCATACCGATGGGCCGAAACACACCGTCATGGTCGGCAATTCCCTGCGGTCCGATATCCTGCCCGCATTGGAGGCCGGCAGCTTTGCCGTCCATGTCCCGCACGACCTGACCTGGTCCTACGAACATGCCGAGGAACCGGTCGACGAACCCCGCTATGCCAGAATCGACCATCTGGGCGAGCTCGCAGGCGCCCTTGCCGGCTTCGAGGCAAAGGTCCAGGCCGCCAGGGTTTGATCCCGCAAGGATCGACGATTTCGTCCATAGTCGTTTGATTTATCACGATTATTCCAAATCGCATGCACTCGCTGCATAGCTTGTATGCTGCCTGCCCAATTGTTGGGCACGATCAACCCTCCTATATGCCCGCATACACAGCGGGTGCGTTCTCCTCCCTCCCTTGCGCCCTGCTGCGTTCCCTCCTTGCGGGACCTGTTCCCGCAACTTTGTGGCTCCGCTCTCCCCTCGAGCGGGGCCACATTTTTTTCTCGGCCCCGTGCACCAACTGCATGGCTGACATGTCAGACATTGTATTGTCGACTGGCCCGATAGAGTTCATATTAACGGGGTCGCTGAGGCGTGCTCCGTATCCTCCTCCCTCGGACCCCGTATCGCGACACCGAACCGAGATCGTATCCTCCTCCCTCGATCAAGGTTCACTGGCAGAGCGCATATCCTCCTCCCTTGCTCTCTGCCCCACTTTGGATTTGGCTTCGGCCCAGTCATCAGCCCTGTCTTCGGACAGGGCTTTTTTTTGCTCATCACGCGACGCCGGGGCCTATTCGCGCTTGGGGGGGGGCAGCAACGCAACGATCTGCTCACGAGCGCGTTACCGAACGCGCGATCCATGCGCCTGGAGAATTCCGTGGGCACTTCCGTCCTTATCAGCATCCTGATCACCTTCCTGGTGATCGTCCTCATCCTCTGGCTGGTTCAGCGCCTGCCGGTCGAGGCCAAGATCCGCCAGATCATTCAGATCGTGGTCATCGTCATCGGCATCATCGCCATGCTGAAGTATCTCGCCGTCTTCTAGGCGACGCCAAGACTGAATTCGCTCCGTGAACCTGGAGTCATCCCGCAGGGCAAATCGCTCCACTGGAGCGATTTGAAGCCTCTGGCCGTATGGGCCGGGGCCCGCCCCCAGCGCGTCGGCTTGACAATTTGTCGCTGTGCAAAATGCATGGCAGTCATGTTGACCTATGCATTGCTGACCAAACGGTCAAAACCTATATTGCCAATGTCGCTGGTGAAGCCGCTCCGTATCCTCCTCCCTCGGACCCGCTTCTTGCGACACCGGATCTCGGCCGTATCCTCCTCCCTCGGCCTGGGTCCAACCGGTTCGGCGCATATCCTCCTCCCTTGCGCTGGGCCATACTTACGATTTGGCTTCGGCCCTATCATTAGGCTCCAACTTCGGTTGGAGCCTCTTTTTTTGCCCATTTGCGAATCTGCATGGCAGCACTTCCCATTGCGCGTTTGTGCGTTTCCACCCGGCATAGGATAGTGGCTTTGACCAGTTTAGCGGCGGTCGTGGCGCCGCTCCTCCAAGGTCAGTCGCTTCGGCTGCTGACCCCTGGGCCCTGCCCATCCCCTCGGGCGGGGCCTTTTCTATTTTTCGGCAGCATTTTCGCCCCGCCCCGGCAAATTCTGCCGCGCGACGGTGCAAACGCCCCGACTTTCCCTTGATTCATCAGCGTTTTTTGTCGGCACGCAGCTTGCAAGGCGGTCTCTGACCGATCGCAGGAGCGTCCGATGGTTGCCATCAATACGGGCTATTCAACCAACACCTATTATCAGGCAGCGGCTTCGAACCAGGCGGCCGCCACCGCCGCCAGCGCCAAGACCGCGACAACGGCCACGACCACCACCGAGCAGGCCGCGACATCGGTCACCCTCTCCGACGCCGCACTGGCGGCCCTGGCGACAAAGGACTTTGCCACTGTAGTGGCCGACGCCCGCGCCAAGCTGGCCACGCTGCTGACGGAGGCTGACCGCACCTCGCCCCTGCAGGACGACAAGCTGGCGCTCGACCTCTCCAGTCTCGATGCCCGCGAACTCTTCGCCATGGCGAGCGACGACAGCTTCACCGAGGACGAGCGCACGGCTGCCGGCCTCGAAATGCAGCGCCGCTTCGAGGCAGCCCTTGCCGGCCCTGCCGCTCTCGCCAAGGTCACCGGCAATCTCACCGGACTTTACAAGGCCGCCGCGGAATATCTCGATAGTCTGGGCCCCGAGGAAAAGGCCGGTGCTGACTGGATTGCCGGCCGCGCTGCCGTCACCGACGCGCTCAAGCAGTTGCAGTCCGATCCCAAGACCATGCCCGATGCCGGCGAAGAGGACCCCGTGGCGCTCTACCTCGCTCTGGTCGAGGCCGGCGAGACCATCAAGCCCACCGACATCGCCGATGTCGCCGCCACCGCCCGCAAGACGCTGGACAGCCTCTATGCCGACGCGATCAAGGCCGGCAAGGCGCCCACTTTCAACAAGACGACCACCGTCGGCACCTACATCGACCTGTCAAAGTTCGACAGCCGCAGCCTCTCGGCCATCGCGCTCAATACCGGCGACAAGTTCACCACCGAAGAAGTCCGCCACGCCGAGGCAGCCCTGCGCAGCAAGAGTGGCGCCGCCCTGCTGGCCGGCTTCCAGAACGCCGCCAAGTCCAGTGATCCCACGGCCTTCAGCCAGAACATCATGGCCATCTATGCCTCGATGAGCGCCGAGGAACGCCAGGCCGCCGGCTGGAGCGACCAGTTCTACCAGGCCGCCGCGGCCAGCTACGAATCCACCAACCAGCTGCTGCAGATGTTCGCTGACGCCGGCGGCGACAGCACCGGATTCTTGAGCTGGATGGGAAAGTAGGCCTTCTTTCACCTCTCCCTTTGGGGGAGAGGTAAAGGCACCGCTACACAATCCCCGCGCAGAACCCCTGGATGCGCCGCACCGCCTCTTCCAGCTCGGCATTGCTCGCCGCATAGCTCAGCCGGAAATGCCCGGGCAAACCAAACGCCGTGCCATGCACCAGCGCCACGCCGGTCTCTTCCAGCAGCGCCATGACGAAATCCTCGTCGGTCTCAAGCCGCTTGCCTCCGGCGCTGGTCTTGCCCAGCAGCCGCTTGCAGGATGGGAACACGTAGAAGGCCCCTTCCGGCGTCAGGCAATCGAGCCCGGTATTGGCGTTGAGCCCCTTGACCACCAGGTCCCGCCGCGCCTGGAACACCTGCCGCCATTCGGCGAGGAAATCCTGCGGTCCGTTCAGCGCCTCGACCGCCGCCCATTGCGAGACCGAGCTCGGATTGGTCGTCGACTGGCTCTGCAGCTTGGTCATGGCGGCCAGCAGGGGCCGCGGCCCGGTGCAATAGCCGATGCGCCAGCCGGTCATGGCATGGGACTTGGAAACGCCGTTCATGGTCAGCGTGCGCGGCTGCAGCTTCGGCTCCACCTGCGCAATGGTGGCAAAGGTGCCGCCGTCATAGACCAGCACTTCATAGATATCGTCGGTGAGAATGTGCACATGCGGATGCCGCATCAGCACCTCGGCCAGCCCCTGGAGCTCCTCGGCCGTATAGGCCGCGCCCGTCGGATTGCTCGGCGTATTGAGGATCAGCCACTTGGTCTTGGGCGTGATCGCCGCTTCCAGCACGTCCGGCTTGAACTTGAACCCCGTCGAGGCATCGGCCACCGCGAACACCGGTTCGGCGCCGCATAGCCGCACGATCTCGGGATAGCTCACCCAATAGGGCACCGGCACCACGACTTCGTCGCCCGGATTAAGCGTCGCCATCAGCGCGTTGAAGATGATCTGCTTGCCGCCCGAGCTGACGAAGCAATCCGCTGCCGTAACGTCGAGCCCGTTGTCGCGGCGGAACTTGGCGGCCACGGCCTCCTTGAGTTCGGGAATGCCGTCGACATTGGTGTAGCGCGTCTTGCCCTCGTCCATCGCCCTTTTGGCGGCGTCGCGCACATGCAGCGGTGTATCGAAATCCGGCTCACCGGCCGAGAGCGCGATGATATCGCGGCCCTCCTGCGCCAGGTTGCGCGCCTTCTGGCTGATCGCCACCGTCGCGGATGGCGCCACGCGCTCCAATGCCTCGGACAGAAAACCCATATCAACTCTCCCGGAAATGCAGGGCCGACTGATA
Source organism: Alphaproteobacteria bacterium (assembly GCA_018828145.1). Classification (GTDB taxonomy): domain Bacteria; phylum Pseudomonadota; class Alphaproteobacteria; order Rhizobiales; family Devosiaceae; genus Devosia. The sequence continues at coordinate 72,230 of JAHJWO010000017.1, forward strand.
AGGCCCCGAGGCGTGCCCGGCAAGCTATGCCTTGGGCGGAGCGGTGCTTTCGCGCACCACCAGCTCGGTGGAAAGGACGCGGCGCCCCTCGACTTGCCTCCCCTCCAGCGCCGCCTCCACGGCCAGCCGGGCTATCTCGGTCATCGGCTGCGCCATGGTGGTGAGCTTGGGCGTCGCTACTGCACCTTCGGGCACGCCATCGAACCCCACGACCGATACATCGCCCGGCACCGTCCGGCCCGACCGGAAAAGCCAGTCCACCGCCCACATGGCGATTTTGTCCGACATGGCGAGTATGGCCGTCGGCACCACTTTGACTGCAAACATCTCTGCCATGGCCGCATGCGTACTGGCCTCGTCTTCCAGAGTCCCGAAGACCGGCACGCCATCGATGTCGATTCCCGCCGCTTCCAGCGCATCCCAATAGCCAAGCGCACGGTCGCGTGAAGTGGAATACCGGGCCTGCCGCACCAACGCCTGGTCTGCAAGTCCGGCATGACTGTCCTTCAACATGGTCGAGACAATGCCGAAGCGCCGGTGCCCCAAGGCGAGCAGATGCTCGGCCGCCACGCGCGCACCAGCCCGGTTGTCCACTCCGATGGCCGGAATCGATTGGTCTTCAGCCCCTATGGCCAGCGCTACATAGGGCAATTGCCGCTGCCGGGTGATCTCCACCAGCCGCTCGCCGCCCTCGACGCAGAGCAGGATGAAACCATCAACCAGCGCCGACTGGATATTCCAGTCCAGCCGCTCGTCACTTCGCGCTGAAACCAGCGCGACCCCGGCCCCGCGCGCGTCGCAGATGTCGGAAATCTCAGCCATGAGCTGGCGGGCCCACAAGTCCTCGAAAAAGTAGCTCAGCGGCTCGATGGCCGCGACACCCACGGCATTGACCCTGCCCTGCCGCAGCAGGCGCCCGGTGACACTTGGTCCGGCATATCCCAGTTCTCTAGCGACAGTGAGCACATGGTCGCGGACCTCCTCGCGAACCAGATCTGGCTTGCTGAACACATTGGACGCCGTACCCTGGGACACCCCCGCCGCCTTGGCAACGTCCTTGAGCTTGATGCTGGCCTGGGCCTGTCTAGCCACACTTGCTTCCTCTTGCCGATACCGATCGCAATAGCACGTTTTTTGTATCGGTTCAATTTTCGCTTGACTCAACCCCGCTCGCAGAGTCAGATTGAACCGATTCAAGACGCCTTCCCGGCTGTTGATTGAATCGATTCAAGATTGGAGCAAGACATGATCCCCGCCAGCTATCTGTTCAAGGACATCTATCACCAGCATTGGGAAGAGGCCCCGGAAGCTTCGGCCCATATCGAAAAGAACCACCGCTTCATCGATGGCCTGATGACGCCTATCGCCAGCGCCATTGCCGCCGTCCTGGCCCGCCGCGAAAACCACCGCGCCGTGCCGCATCGCCACGTCTATGAATGAAACCCGCGCAAGCGTCCGGCCTGCGGCTCAAATGCCCAGGCCGGCCTCCTTGCGCAGCGCCACGCTCTGCAAGCGCCAGCCTTCGCCCGGCTCGTCGGCCAGCTGATAAAGCGCCTCATAGAGGCTTTGGTCACGCCCCACGAAATTCACCACCTGCAGCACGGCCGTGTCGCTGACCTTGTTGAATTCGCCAAAGCTGTGCGACCGGGACTCGGCGATGGCGCCATAGCCCGATGCCAGGATGGCTCCCAGGAACACCTCCGGCTGCCCCTCGAACTGCGTCTGGAACCCCTGCCCGGCAAAGCTCAGGGCCGCCTCGCCATCCCCGGCGCGGAACGCCTCGACCTGCCCGGTAATGGTCGCCTGCCAGGGCGCGGCATCATCCTGAGCCAGGGCCGGAGCGGCCAGTGACACGATCAGGACCATCATTGCGAAAAGCACGCGCATATCCGCCTCCTTGCCGCCGATTTCGTCCGGCCGCCACAGTTTCGCCTTCAAATGGTACCCGTCCGACCAGATTCGACCCAAACTCGAACCGCATTCACATGGCTAAGTGCAGCCAACGTGATGAGCAGGAAGACGGCGATCCCATGCATAAATCTACGTCTCCCCGGCGGAAAAGTTTCAAGCGCTTCGCCATTGCCACGACGCTCCTGCTATCGGGCGGCGCTGCCGCGGCCCTGATGGCTGGGGTCACCCCCGCGACGGCCGCCAACCTAGCCGCACAGCCGGACGCTCAGATTGCCGTATTCATGGTGCCGCTGACCATTCTGGTGGTCGCCGTCTTGTATGAAGTTGCGCGCATTGCCCTGCGCGGCACCCTGCCGGACGAGACAACCCCGACGCGCCGGCGCCCCCTCCGCCACTGGTCCCCCGTCCAGCGCGAAGGCTGACCTTCAGTTTCCTGACCAAAGTCACTTATGGGTCGGCCTCGCGCCGGCCCTTTTCTTTGCCGTCTCCTCAGACGATCAGCCTATTGCCGCCCGCCTGCGACAGGTCCACACTCTCGCCAAGGAGGACTTCAGCATGCTTGTCGATACCATCCTGCAAACCAAGGGCGCCGCTGTCCACACCCTGCCTGATACTGCCACCCTGGCTCAGGCTGTCGCCGCGCTCAACGCCCACAATATCGGTGCCTTGGTGATCGTCGGCGCAGATGGCGCCATCACCGGCATCCTGTCCGAACGCGACATCGTCCGTCGCATCGGCGAGGACGTGTCCAGCGCCCTTGCCCTGCCGGTCGCCGACTGCATGACGCGCGGCGTCATCACCTGCACGCGCACCACCGAAATCGCCGATGTCATGGAGCGCATGACCCGCCTTCGCATCCGCCACATGCCGGTCACCGAAAACGGCAAGCTGGCCGGCATCGTGTCGATCGGCGACGTGGTCAAGCGCAAGATCGAGGAGGCCGAGCACGAGGCCGAAGTGCTCAAGGAATATATCGCCAGCTAGGGCGCCAGCCGCATCAGCCCTGCCGCCGTCGGCCCGAAGCCGGCCTTGCGGTAGAAGGCTTCCAGATGCGGCTCGAAATCGACATGCAGCCACTGCGCGCCGCGCTGTCGCGCCAGCTCCGCCGCTCGCGCGACAAGCCGGAGCGCGATGCCCCGCTGGCGGTAGTCGGGGTCGACACAGGTATCGAGGATGAAGGCGTGAATGCCGCCGTCCCAGGCGACATTGACGAAGCCGATCAGCCTTGACCCGTCCTGGGCGCAGACATGGGCGAGGCTGCGCGCCAGAATGGGCTGAAAGCTCGCCGGCCCTGCGTCACCCCAGGCCGCCAGCCACAGGCGGCGCATCGCCTCATCGTCGGGAAATGGATCGTCGACAATCTCCTGCACGGGCGCACCCTCCCTTACCAATGTGACCAAGTCTTCATGCGCCCGCAAGGTCGTGACCATGTGGCGCCCGCTAGTGTCCTCATACCGGATCACCCGGCTCCCATGCAAAGGACCTACCATGAAGACGCTTCCCATGACCGCCATTGTGGCCCTGATGACCGCAACCATTGGCCTCACCGCCATTGCGCCCACCTATGCCCAGCAGATGGCTGCGCCCGCGCAGGCCGAAGCTCAGGGCAATTTCCGCCATCACAATGACGGCCCCCGCCAGGGTGGCCGCATGGGCGGCGGCGACGTCCTCGGCTTCGAGCGTGGTGCCGAAGCCATCGAGATCGCCCTTGTGCGCCTCAGCCACGCCATCGAGATGACTGACGAGCAGCAGGGCCTGTTCGACACTCTCAAGACCGCCGCCCTCGGCGCCGCTGCAGATTTCGCGACTGCCACGGACTCCCTGCGCCCCGCCGCGCCGGTTGCCGGCCAGACGGCCGAGCTGCCCGACATGTCCGAGCGCCTCGAAAACCGCATTGCCTTCGAGACCGCCAAGCTGGCCGCCCTTGAGGCCGTGCAGCCGGCAGCCACCGCCTTCTTCGACAGCCTCACCGACGAGCAGAAGGCCGAACTGGCCCCGCAGCGTCCCGGCCGCGATGGCATGCCCGGCTTCGGCAAGGGCAACATGCGCCACCAGGGCATGCACAAGGGCCCGATGGGCGCGCCCGCGACCGCTCCGGAAGCCCCGACCAACGGCTAGCCGCTTCGGGTTCGCTGCCGCTTGCCGACCTCCTTCTCGGCTGCGGACCCGCCAGACGACGCCTGTCGCCCCCGAGCAGGCGTCGGGCAGGCCCCGGCCCTCAACGGCCGGGGTTTGCTTTTGTCCGCTCATCCTCTACCAATCGGCGACCCACCGACTGGATATTGCATGACCACCCTGCCCCTCGATCCGGCCCGCATCCGCGCGCTATTCCCGGCCTTTGCCGAACCATCCCTGCGCGGCCAGGCCTTCTTTGAAAATGCCGGTGGCTCCTATACGTCCCAGGCGGTTCTCACCAGGCTCGACCATTACTATCGCGCCACCAAGGTGCAGCCCTATGGGGTCTACCCGGCCTCCCATGAAGCCGGCGCCGCGATGGATCTCAGCTACGAGCGCCTCGCCCAGGCCCTCAACGTCACTGCCGACTGGATCCATTTCGGTCCCTCCTCCTCGGCCAATACCTATGTGCTGGGCAATGCCTTTGCCGGTTGGCTGAAGCCGGGCGACGCGATCATCGTCACCAATCAGGATCACGAGGCCAATACCGGCGCCTGGCGCAAGCTGGCCAAGGCCGGCATCGAAGTGCGCGAATGGCTGGTCGATCCGCAGACCGGCCGCCTGTCGCTCGCCGCCCTCGATGCCCTGCTCGACAGCAAGGTCAGGCTGATCGCGGCGCCGCATTGCTCCAACGTGGCGGCCGAGATCAATCCCATCGCCGAAATTGCTGCGCGCGCCAAGGCGATCGGTGCCGTCACCGCCATCGACGGCGTCAGCTATGCCCCGCATGGCCTGCCCGATCTTCAGGCGCTCGGCGCCGACATCTATTTCTTCTCCGCCTACAAGGTCTATGGCCCGCACCAGGGCATCATGGCCATCCGCCCCGAACTGGCGCAGGCCTTGCCCAACCAGGGGCACTACTTCAACGACGCCAAGCTGCGCTACCGCCTGACCCCGGCCGGTCCCGACCACGCCCAGATCGCCGCCTGCTCGGGCATTGTCGACTATCTCGAAACCGTCGCTTCTATTGCCGGCGACAGCGTCGAAGGCGCCGATCCCTTCCGCCGCGCTCACGCCGCCATGCGCGCGCAGGAAATCGCCCTGGCTACGCCCCTGCTCGATTATCTGCGCCAGAAGAACTCCATTCGCATCATTGGCCCCGACAATCCCACCAGCCGGGCCCCCACCATCGCCCTGGGCCTCTCCGAACCCGGCGCCGCCGTCGCTGCGCGACTGGCCCGCCACGGCATCATGGCCGCCGGCGGCCACTTCTACGCCTACCGCCTGCTCGAGGCCCTTGGCATCGACCCCAATCACGGCGTGCTGCGACTATCCTTCGTGCACTACACCAGCGCCGAAGAGATCCAGCAGCTCATCGCGGCGCTGGATGCGGAACTGAAGTAGACCCCTCTTCACCTCTCCCTTTGGGGGAGAGGTCGGCCGAAGGCCGGGTGAGGGGGCCTTTCCATCACACCGCAGCAAGGCCCCCTCACCCGACCCGAAGACGGGTCGACCTCTCCCCCAAAGGGAGAGGTGAAGTGCCCGATCCCTTTCTGACAAGGCGATTCCAATGTCCCGCCCTCTCGCCGCCCTTATGCTTCTGGTCTGCACCATGCTGTGGGGCTTTGCCTTCGTGGCGCAGAAATCCGCCATGGATTCCATGGGTCCGCTGACCTTTGCCGGCGTCCGCTATCTGCTGGGCGGCTTGCTGGTGCTGCCGCTGGCCCTGTGGGAACGCCGTCGCCGCCCCACGCCGCTGAGCTCCACCCATTGGGCGCTGATCATCGCCATGAGCCTGGTCTTCTTCATCGGCTCCTGGCTGCAGCAGACCGGTCTGGCCACCACCACCGCCACCAATGCCGGTTTCCTCACCGGGCTCTATGTCTTCTTCGTGCCGCTGCTCGGCTTCCTGATCTTCCGCAGCCGCCCGCATCCGATCATCTTCGCCGGCGTGCCGCTGGCCCTGGTCGGCATCTACTACCTCAATGGCGGCGGCCTCGACAGCTTCAATGGCGGCGACGGTCTCATCGTCATCAGCGCCGTGTTCTGGGCCATGCATGTGATCCTGCTGGGCCACATTGCGCGGGCCACCGGCCTGCCGATCTTCGTCTCCGCCATCAGCTTCCTGTTTGCCGGCGCGGTGGCGCTGGGCCTCGCCTTCGTCATCGAAACGCCGACGCTGCAAGGCATCGGCGCTGGCTGGCTGGAGATCGCCTATGCCGGCATCCTCTCCACCGCCGTGGCCTTCACCTTCCAGGCCATCGGCCAGCAATATGTGCCGCCGGCCAATGCGGCCATCATCCTCTCGGCCGAGAGCCTTTTCGCCGCCATCGGTGGCGCGCTGCTGCTGGGTGATCGCCTGCCGCCCATCGGCTATGCCGGCGCGGCGCTGATCTTTGCGGCCATTGTCGCCGTCGAAGCCATCCCCCCGCTCTGGTCAAGGCGACAGGCGCATATGGCGAAGACGACCAACTGACTGAAAAGGAGGAAATGGGGGCCGCCCTACTCCTGATAGCGATACATCTGGTAGGTCTTGCAGATCACGAAGGCCACGCAGCCCTTGAGCGTGATCTGGTCCTCGCTCACCTGGGTGATCGTGCCGCCCGCCGTCTGCCCATAGATATGCAGGTCACCCTTCCACTGGTTGGGCTTCACCTGCCGCGCATGGTCGATCATCAGCGTGTTGAGATAGGGCAGGTTTTCCGCATTGTCGGCGCCATTGCCCAGCCAGATCAGCGTGCCGCACAGCGCGGTGCCATCGCCGCACAGCTCCACGCTATAGCGGGAATCGCGCATTTCGATTTCCCAGGTCCCCTCGGGCGAGGCCATCGCCGGCTGGGCCAGCATGGCCAATACACCACCAACAAGAACCGCTTTCCGCATCGCAACACACTCCATACCGGGGATGATCAGCTTGCCGTCGCCAAGCTGAACTGCAGCTGAACGGCCGCCAGCAAACAGCGTCATGCCCACGTCATACAAGCCCGCTAGCGTCATCGTGTTCCCGGCCTCCCCCACTCGGCCCGGACCCCGCCGCGCCCCACGTCCCCAACGTCGCGCCCGGCCTTTTGGAGAGCTCGGCCGCCAACCCCGGCTCTCCGCCGATTTGATCGGCATCTTTGGCCGCCCCGGTTGGGCGGCCTCTTTTTTGTGGAGCGCCCGTCTTTCCGCTCGCGCACCGCCATCCGCTCCGGCACAACGTGGCCATGGCCAAGCTCTACTTCTCCTATGCGGCGATGAATGCCGGCAAGTCCACCTTGCTGCTGCAGGCTGCCTATAACTACCGCGAGCGCGGCATGCGGCCGCTGCTCTATACGTCCTCGCTCTATGTGCAGGATGGTGTCGGCCTCATCTCCTCGCGCATCGGCATTTCCGAGCCGGCCGCGCTCTATGCGGCGGGCGACGATCTCTATCAGTCGATACGCGACGAGCAGGAAGCCGGCAAGGTCGATTGTGTCTTTGTCGACGAGGCCCAGTTCCTCACCCCCGAGCAGGTCTGGCAGCTGGCCCGCGTCAGCGACCGACTGCGCATTCCCGTCATGTGCTTTGGCCTGCGCACCGACTTTGTGGGCAATCTCTTCCCCGGCAGCCAACAGCTGCTTGCCATTGCCGATGTGCTGCGGGAAATTCGCACCATCTGCGAATGCGGGGCCAAGGCCACCATGGTGGTGCGCCAGAACACCGAGGGGCGTGTGCTGACCGACGGCGATCAGGTGTCGATCGAAAAGTCCGTCTATGTCTCGCTCTGTCGCAAGCATTGGGAAGAAGCCGTCGGCCGCTGGCCGGTGAAAGGACCTTGATCATGCAGCCTGCCGCCACCGAGCCCACCGGCGCCCTCACGATCCGCACCCTGGCCATGCCCGCCGATACCAATCCCGCCGGCGACATCTTCGGCGGCTGGGTGATGAGCCAGATGGACATCGCCGGCGCCATCGCCGCCGTCGAGCGCAGCCAGGGTCGCGTCGTCACCGTGGCCGTCGAGGCCATGACCTTCATCGCCCCGGTCAAGGTCGGCGACATCCTCTGCGTCTACACCACCGTTGAGCGCGTCGGCACCACCTCCATCACCATCAGCATGGAAGCCTGGGCCCGCCGCAACCGCATCGCCGACCGCGTCAAGGTCACCGACGGGCGCTTCGTCTATGTCGCCCTTGCCGAAGACGGCTCCAAGCGCCGGATCGAACCAGGCGCCTGAACAAATCCGTTCAGACAGCGTTCAGCTAGCGTGTGGTCAAAGCACGTAAGGTCAAATTTGGCCGTTTAGTTTCGGAGTATTGTCCGTGAAACCGGTTCGCATTGGTCTCTTTTCCGCCCTCATGGTGCTCGCTGGCACGGCTGTCGCCATGGCGCAGCAGACTGTCACCATCACCGCCAACACCAACGCCTACAAGGGCCCGGGTTTCGAAACCGGCTATGCCGGGACCATCCGCGCGAATACGCCCGTCACGCTCGATCACTGCGAAAGCAATTTCTGCATGGTCTATTACGGGACCCAGACGATCTGGGTCGAGCAGCAATATGTTGCCCAGGCGCCCCAGCCACAGCCGCAGCCACAGCCTCAACCCCTGCCGCAGCCCCAGCCCAATCCCAGCTGGCCCTGGCCGAATCCGCAGCCACCGCGTCCGACCCCTCCCCCGGTGGTCGATGACGCCCCCGGCGCATGCTTTTATAGTGAGCGCAATTTCCGCGGCACGAGCTTCTGCATCGACGAGGGCGAATCCTTCACCCGCCTTCGCAACTGGGACAATATGATCCGTTCGGTGGAAGTGTTCGGCGGCGCCCGCGTCGATCTCTGTTCGGATTCCAACTATCGCGGCTACTGCGTGACCTTGCGTCGCGACACGTCGCGCCTGCCGAGCGAGCTTGATCGCAGGGCATCGTCCATCGACGTGTATTAACCCCGTCAGAGCAATTTCCGGGGAGCCGGAACTCTTTCATCTGACTCCCCGTTTCTTAGACAAACAAGGCTGGTTCCGGTCACCAAGCGTCGTCCCGCCCCGGGACTGGCCGGCCCAGCGCAGAGGAGCGCCTGAAATGAACCGCCATACCCGCAAGATGTTGCTGAACATCGCCACCGGCGTCGCCGTTGCCGCCACCGCCGTCGTGGTCTTCCTGCCTGCCGCCAATGCGGCGCCGGGCACCGTGACCGGCAATGTCAACGTGCGCTCCGGCCCGGGCACCAATTACGGCGTGGTCGATACCGTGCGTCGCGGCACCACCGTTGACGTGCAGCAGTGCCAGGGCTCCTGGTGCTATATCGCCAAGCCCGGTCCTGATGGCTGGGTCTCGGCCAACTATTTGAGCGCTGGCGGCGGTGCACCCGTCAATCCGCAGCAGCCCGGCCTCTCCTTCGGCTTCTCGACCGGCCCGGGCGGCCCGACCTTCAATTTCGGCATCGGCCAGCAGCCGCAGCCGCCTGTCATTCGTCCGCCGGTCGTCCAGCCGACCTTCGGCGAAGCCTGCTTCTATGATCGCACCCGCTTCCGCGGCGCCAGCTTCTGCCTCGAAGAGGGTGAGAGCATCCGCAACCTGGGTGACTGGGCCGACCGGATTTCCTCGATCGACAACCAGGATGGCCTGCAGGTCCAGGTCTGCTCCGAGAGCAGCTTCCGCAACTGCCGCACCTACACCACCAGCGCATCCTCGCTGGGCGATTTCGACGACTATGTCGTCTCTGTTCGCGTGCGCTGATCCAGCGCTCCGGACCAACAGGGCGCAGCCTCGGCTGCGCCCTTTTTTGTCCCCTATGAGGCCAGCCCTTCCCGCGATAGTGTAAACACCCATCAAGGCACAGGATTATTGCGATGCGTCACTTCGGCCGCCTGCTGACCGCCCTTACCGGCTTCCTGTTCATCCTCGCTCTCGGCCAGGCACCGGCCATGGCCGCGTCGCTGTCAGGGACCCACGCCTGGAGTACCGACACGCTGACCCTGCGCAATGGACCGGGCATGGCCTATGACCTGACGGGCGAGATCGCCGGAAAGCTCGAGATCAAGGTGCTGCGCTGCCAGCGGCTGTGGTGCCTGGTCGATGGCCACGGCGGCCGTGGCTGGACCTACAAGCGGCACATTTCCTTCGGCAAGACGCCCACCCCCTGGCCCGGCGGCGTCAATCCCGATTACCCGTCCGGCGGCCCGGGCAGTGTCTGCTTCTACCAGGGCACCAATTATACCGGCACCGCGCTGTGCGTCGGCTCTGGTCGTGTCATCCAGGATCTGGCTTTGCTCGGCCTCGACAACGGCTTCTCCTCGGTCCGCATCGACGGCAACGTTTCCGCCGCCGTCTGCCGCGACCGCTTCTTCCAGAGCTATTGCGAGCGCATCATCACCTCCCAGCCGGTCCTCGACCGCTACCTTCGCCGCAGCCTGTCCTCCATCCGGGTCTACTAGTCAGCCTCGCCCACACTCGGGGGCGGCACGGCAGCCGCCCTCCACAGCCTGCCCGATGTGACTGCGCTGGCACAGCACCCAGAATCGACCATCTTCCACCCGCCCCGCGACGGCGCTAGCTTCTGCTGGTGCGCCCGAGTCGCCATCCTGGCGCCTCGCGCCATCAAGGGGGGATTACTCAGCATGCCAGGACTGTCACATCTCTACTTTCGCAGCGCCATTGTGTTCCTGATTGTCGGCATCAGCGTCGGCATCCACATGTCGGTCAGCGGCAATCACAATGTCATCGGCGCCCACGCCCATATCAACCTGCTCGGCTGGGTCACCAGCGCCCTGTTCGGCGGCTATTATGCGCTGAACCCGGCCAAGGCCACCGGCCGCCTGCCCATGGTGCAGTATTTCATCTACACCATTGGCGTCGTCATCATGGGCGTCTCTCTCTACCTGCTCCTGCAGGGCAATCTGGGCATGGAGCCCATCGTGGCCGCCAGCTCGCTGATCACCTTCGCCGGCGTCCTGCTCTTCGCCTGGGTGGTGTTCATGCCTGCCGGCGCTGGGGTTCACGCCACCCCGCGGGCAGCCGAATAGCTGCACCGATGCAGGCGGAATGCCCGCCTGCATCCCCATCCTCCCGCCCATCAGCCCGTCTTGACACCTCACATATATCGATTAATCTCGATATATGGAATCCAGCATCGCCATCGACATCTTCGCCGCCCTGTCCCAGCCCACGCGCCTCGAGGCCTTCCGGCTCATCGTGGCGCAGGAGCCCGAGGGCCTGCCGGCTGGCGAGATCGCGCGCCGGCTCGATGTGCCGCAGAACACGATGTCCACCCATCTGGCCATTCTCACCCGCGCCGGCCTGATCGAGGCCGATCGCCAGGGCCGCTCAATCGTCTATCGCGCCGTCATCGACCGGGTGCGCGAGATCGCCAGCTTCCTGGTCCAGGATTGCTGCGGCGGCCGGCCCGAGCTGTGCGAACCCCTGGTCGCCGATTTCACCCCATGCTGTCCGCCAAAGGTCTCCAGCCATGCCTGAGCGCATCTACAACGTCCTGTTTCTCTGCACCGGCAACTCCGCCCGCTCGATCCTGGCCGAGGCGATCATGAACCATCTCGGCAAGGGGCAATTTCGCGCCTTCTCCGCCGGATCGTGCCCCAAGGGCGACGTGCATCCCCTGACGCTCGAAGCGCTGCGCACCGCCGGCATCGCCACCAACGGCCTGCGGTCCAAGGCCTGGGACGAGTTCGCGACGCCCGACGCTCCGAACATGGATTTCGTCTTCACCGTCTGCGACAATGCCGCGGGCGAAACCTGCCCGGTATGGCCCGGCCAGCCGATGACCGCCCATTGGGGCATCGAGGACCCCGCCGCGGTTCAGGGCACGCCCTTCCAGCAGCAGGCAGCCTTCGACGCCGCCCTCCGCTTCATGCGCAACCGCATCACCGCCTTCATGAGCCTGCCTTTGTCCAGCATCGACCGCCTGACCATGGCCTCGAGGCTCCGCAACATCGGCGCCATGGAAGGCACCACCGGCAGCCATGGGGAAGTCGCTTAGTCCATGTCCATATTTGAGCGCTATCTCTCCGTCTGGGTCGGTCTGGCCATTGTTGCCGGCATTGCCCTGGGCCAGTTGTTTCCGGGCGTCTTTTCCGCTCTTGCCGCCCTCGAAGTGGCCAAGGTCAACCTGCCTGTCGCCCTGCTGATCTGGGCCATGGTCTATCCGATGATGATCGCGGTGGATTTCGGCAGCCTGCACCGCATTGCCGAACAGCCCCGCGGCCTGATCGTGACCCTGGTCGTCAACTGGCTCATCAAGCCCTTCACCATGGCCCTGCTCGGCGTCGTCTTCTTCAAGGGGGTCTTCGCCGGCTGGATTCCGCCGGCCGACGCCGATGGCTATATCGCCGGGCTGATCCTGCTCGGCGCTGCTCCCTGCACAGCCATGGTCTTCGTCTGGTCACAGCTGATCCGCGGCGACGCCAACTACACCCTGGTGCAGGTCAGCGTGAACGACGTGGTGATGGTCTTTGCCTATGCCCCCATCGTGGCCCTGCTGCTGGGCGTCACCGACATTCCCGTGCCGTGGGAAACCCTGCTCCTGTCCGTCCTGCTCTATGTCGTCGTGCCCCTCGCCGCCGGCATAGTCACGCGGCGGCAACTGCTCGCGGCCGATGGTTCGGCGACCCGCCTCGATGCCTTCACCGCCCGGCTCAAGCCCGCCTCCATGGCCGGTTTGCTCGCCACCGTCGTGTTGCTCTTCGGGTTCCAGGGCAATGTCATCCTGGCCCAGCCGCTGCTGATCCTGCTGATCGCCGTGCCGCTGGTGATCCAGTCCTACGGCATTTTCGCCATCGCCTACGGCGCCGCCTGGCTGCTGCGCATCCCGCACCGCATCGCGGCCCCCTGCGCCATGATCGGCACATCCAACTTCTTCGAACTGGCCGTGGCCGTCGCCATCAGCCTGTACGGCCTGTCCTCGGCCGCCGCCCTGGCAACGGTCGTCGGCGTACTCGTCGAGGTGCCGGTCATGCTCTCCCTCGTGGCCCTCGCCAACCGGACGCGCACCGCCTTCGATGCCAATGCCCGCGAAGAGCACAAGGAAAGGCCGGCGCAATGACCGTCACCATCTACCACAACCCCGATTGCGGCACCTCGCGCAACACCCTGGCCATGATCCGCCAGTCCGGCGTCGAACCGGTCGTGGTCGAATATCTCAAGACCCCGCCCAATCGCGAGCGCATCATGCAGCTGGTGACCGACGCCGGCATGCGCCTGCGCGACGCCATCCGCCAGAAGGACACGCCCTATGCCGACCTGGGCCTGGCCGATCCCGCTTTGGGCGACGATGCCCTGCTCGACGCCATCGCGGCCCATCCCATCCTGCTCAACCGGCCCTTCGTCGAAACCCCGCTGGGCACACGCCTCTGCCGGCCCTCCGAAGTCGTGCTCGATATCCTCGAAAATCCCGCCATCGGCCCCTTCACCAAGGAAGATGGCGAAGTCATCATCGACGCGACCGGCCGGCGCCTGGTCTGACCGTCAGGCCGCCGTGCGATCCTTGCCGATGATCCGCGTGCCCACCACGCGGTCGCGGCCGGCCGCCTTGGCCCGGTACAGCGCCTCATCGGCCGTGCGCACCAGCTCCAGCGGGTCGCGGTGCAGGTTTTCTGGCGGATAGGTGGCCACCCCGACACTGGCCGTCACATAGCCACGCTCGATCGACTCATGCGGCAGCCGAGACTCCGCCAGCGCCCTGCGGAAGGCCTCGGCAATCTGCTGGGCGCTCTCGGCATCGGTATCGGGCAGGATGGCGGTAAACTCCTCGCCGCCATAGCGCGCGGCAAGGTCGGTCGGCCGCCTGATGCTGGCCTTGAGATGCTGGCTCACCAGCCGCAGGCATTCGTCGCCCGCCGGATGGCCATAGCGGTCATTGAAGGCCTTGAAGTGGTCCACATCCACCAGCAACAGGCTGAGCGCCGTGCCCGCCCGGGCGCTGCGCCGTGTCTCGGTCTCGATGGCTTCGTCGAAAGCCCGGCGGTTGAGCAGGTCGGTCAGGCTGTCGGTGCGCACCAGTTCCTTGAGCTGGTTGGTCGTCGTGTGCAGCGCCAGCTCGGCCAGCTTCATGCGCGTTACATCGGCGATGACCACCATGGTCGAGCCCGAACTGGTCGGCCGCGTGCGCAGTTGCAGCCAGCGGCCATCGAACAGGTTGATCTCCTCCTCGCTCTCCACCGCGAGGTTGGCGACAATGGCGTCGATCCACGCCTCCGGGTTGTGCCGCGGCACGGTGATCTGCTCCCCGGTCTCCACCACCGCCTGCAGGATATCGCGCAGATAGGCGCCCGGCTGCCGCAGCCTGCCGGTATGGGGAAAACAGGCGCGATACTGCTCGTTGCAGAACACCAGCCGCCCCTCGGCGTCGAACATGGCCAGCCCGTCGCTCATCTCCGCCAGCGCATAGGATAGCGTATCCCGGCTCTCGACCAGTTCCTGGCGCAGCGTCTTGTCCACCGTCACGTCCCGCGTCACGCCGGCTAGGCCGATGATCTGCCCGGCCGCATTGTGCAACGGCACCTTGGAGGTGGAAAACCAGCGCTCCCGCCCGCTCTTGTCGACAAACAATTCCTCGAAATCCACCCGCGGTTTCTCGCCGCTGAGGATTTCCCGCTCATGCGCCGACAGCATGCTGGCCCGCTCGGGTGTGGTCAGGTCGAAATCGGTCTTGCCGACCATTTCGGCCGGCCGCGTAAAGCCGTTGAATTCGGCGACCGTATTGTTCACCGCGGCAAAGCGCCCATGCCGGTCCTTGATATAGTTGAAGTCGGGCGATTGGGCCAAGGCGGCGGCCAGCAGGTCGCGCTCCGCCGAGCGCCGCCGCGCCTCGAGCACCACCATGCCGGCGAGCCCCGTCGCGACCACATTGAGCAGCATCTGCGGCACGCTGATATTGAGCAGCAGCGGCACGATGGGCCCCTGCGAGACCGCCACCAGCGCCCCGATCCAGACCAGGGCCGCAACGCCCCCCGCCACGAGGCAATGCCATACTTTCGTTCTGCGACGGCCGATCAGCAGCCGTCCAACGAGGCCCACCAGCACGAACAGGGTGATGACCACGATGCCCGGCACCATGCCGGCGCCACCCATGCCGATGCGCCAGCCCAGCGCCAGCAGACCGCTGATAACAGCCGCCAGCGGGCCCCCGAACAGGCCGGCAACCACCAGCAGCGTCGCCCGCATGTCCACATACATGCCCGGCTCGAATTCCACCGACATGGCCATGGTGGCAATGGCGCCAACGCCCATGGTCGCGCCAAACAGCGCGCCGCGCATCGCGCCGGACAGGCCAAAGAGCCGCGAGCGGGCATAGCCCCAGCCGAATACGACCAGCATCACCACGGCGACATTGCCGATCAGGATTTGCCAAGTGGACGTCAAACCACTTCACCTCGCGCACCGGACCGCCACGGCCCGCATGGCCCGGGCAAGACCCGGGCTAGCCTGCATGAGTATCATTGAAGTGTTCGCTATTCCTAAACCAGACCGTGCTCATTCGAGCAAGCGAGGCATGCAGTAATCGCTGTTGGCGAACCACATCGCGACGTGCCGACAACTTGGAACCGCGCCAAGCCGTCCGTCCCGGACCGGGCCTCGCCCGGCATCTTCCGGAAGCCGTCCGGCTTCGGCTGGTTAGTGCGCCCACAGGGGCGAATTCAGTCGGCGAAACACCCCTACCCCCGCAGCTCGACCTCCGGCGTATCCAGCGCCAGCGCCGGCGACTTGAAACCCATCGCCGCCCAGGCCAGCAGCAGGCCCAAGTAGAATTTCGTCGTCTCCCAGCCGCCCGCCGGCACGCTGTCATCCAGCGTCACGCCCGCCGGCACATTGCCGGTCTGGGTGCGCAGGTCGGGCGCCGGCAGCGTCCCGGCCGGCCACAGATTGCCGTAGAGGCTCGCCCAGTGGCCACCCTGGAATTCGGTCAGCACCGGCGTATTGCAGCAGCTGGCGATCACCCGCCGCGTATGCGACTTGGGCCCGAGCCGGAAATTGCGCAGCCATTCCTTGCCGGCCACGATGCGCACGCGATCCTTGCGATAGAGCACGTAATGCGAGCCGCCGTTCCGGCCCGCCACCCTGGGTGCACCGGGCAGCGCCTCCATGCGTCGCTTCGCCTCGCGGCAGGACGTGCAGTGGCATTCCGCCACGATGATCGGCGCCTCGCGCACGTCCAGATGCACCTTGCCGCAGCCGCAATGCAGGTCGGTCATGCCAGTTCCCCCTTCTTGATCACTGGAAACACGGCCCGGACCTTGGTGTCGCGCAGCCACAGCGCCAGCCACACCGCCGCCCCCAGATAGATGGAGAACAGAGTATGGCTGAACAGCGGATTGTCCACCCGCAGATTTGCCGCCAGCGTGCCGCCCAGCAGCCCCGTGGTCAGCACCGCGCCGAGCAGCGCCGTTCGCGGGATCAGGAACAGCACCATGCATCCCAGCTCGATCAGGCCGATCAGCACCAGGTATTTTGCCGGCCACCCCACCACCTCCATGGGCTCTCGCGCCACCGCCAGACCCAGCAATTTCGGCGCCGCGGAGGCCCCCGCCAGGAACAGGCCGATCAGCCCGCTCAATACCCATCCCGCTGTTTTCATCGTCATCTCCCGACCGGCAGCCCATGCCGCCCTCTGCCTCCACGACGACCGGCCCCCGCCGCCTTCGACACGCCCCACCCAAATTCCTTCGGCGGCCCAGCAGCGGCGCCTGCGCCCGTTCGAGGATTAGTGATCGCCGGCGCTGCAACGGACCGCGCCCTCACGCCTTAGGTCTCTCACACGCTGCATGCAGCGACTGCCAAAGCCCCTCAATTTGATGATTCCGGATAGGATATATCATGCTGAAGACCTCACGCCTTCTGGCCGGCACCGCACTTTCGGTGGCCCTGCTGGTCACTCCCGCATTGGCGCAGACCGATGCGACGTCTCCTGAAGCACCAGTCGAAGGCAGCGCACCTGCCGAAGGCGATGCAGCCCCGGCGGGCGAACCCGTCGAGACCCAGCCTGCCAATGCCCCCGATCAGGTTCCGGCCTTCCCCGGCCAGACCCGCGCTCCCCAGCCGGCCGACTTGGTGGAGACCACCAGTGAAGTGGTGGCTGAAGGCCTGCCGCAGCTCTGGGCCATGGAATTCCTGCCCGATGGGCGCATGCTGGTCACCGCCAAGCAGGGCACGCTGCACATTGTCGGCGAAGACGGCGAGCTTGGCCCGGAAATCCCAGGCGTGCCCGAAGTCGATGCGCGCGGCCAGGGGGGCTTGCTCGACGTGGCGCTGGCGTCTGATTTCGACAGCTCGGGCCGCATCTTCCTGTCCTATGCCGAGCCGCGCGATGGCGGCAACGGCACCGCGGTTGCCAGCGCCACATTGGCCCTCGACGATGCCGGCGGCGGCACGCTCGAAGATGTCTCCGTCATTTTCCAGCAGCAGCCCACCTATGACGGCGACAAGCACTTTGGCTCCCGCATCGTCCCGACCGATGATGGTTCCCTTTACATCACCGTCGGCGAGCGCTCCGATGAGGTGACGCGCGTCCAGGCCCAGGAACTGGCCAGCGGCTTCGGCAAGGTGTTCCATGTCGATCTCGAGGGCCAGCCCATGGCGGACAACCCCTTTACGGATACCGAGGGCGCCCTGCCCGAAATCTGGAGCCTCGGCCACCGCAATGTGCAGGCTGCGGCGCTCGATGGTGACGGCCGCCTGTGGCTTGTCGAAC
Source organism: Alphaproteobacteria bacterium (assembly GCA_018828145.1). Lineage (GTDB taxonomy): Bacteria > Pseudomonadota > Alphaproteobacteria > Rhizobiales > Devosiaceae > Devosia. Next base: position 89,910 of record JAHJWO010000017.1, read on the forward strand.
ACGGCGCGCGCGGCGGCGATGAGCTGAACCGGCCCGAGCCCGGCCTCAACTATGGCTGGCCCGATGTCGCCTATGGCATCGAATATAGCGGCGAGGCGATCGGCGAGGGCATCACCGCCGATGCCGACACCCAGCAGCCGGTCTATTACTGGGATCCGGTCATCGCCCCATCGGGCATGGCCTGGTATGAGGGCGAGGAATTCCCCGAATGGAATGGCGCCTTCCTCATCGGCGGTCTGGTGGCGACCGGCATTGTCGTTACGCATCTTGAGGGTGACCGCGTCGCCTTCGAGGAACGTGTGCCGCTCGACGCCCGTGTCCGCGACGTGCGCGTCGGCCCCGATGGCGCCGTCTATGCCGTAACCGAGGACCCCGAAGCCGGCACCTCGACCATTGTCCGCGTCACCCGCGCCGACTGACCCCACGCGGGCTGCTGCCACCGTCTGTCAGCAGCCCCCGTTCCCTCTCCGTTCGAGACCCGTTATGCTGCCGGGACATTGCACAACCGCGCCTCGTTCCCCATCTGAGTCGCCTTATCCAGCGCTGGAGCGCTTCCAGGTAAAGTGGTGACCGGTCATCCGGTTCGGAAGCGCGACAACTCGAACGCGAGCAATCCCCATGGCCGACAAATCCGCCCGCCCCGGCAAAGCCGAATTTTCCATCGACGACTTCCTCGGCGAGATCGAGAAGGCCGAGGATATCGCCGCGTCCAAGCCGCTCTATGCCGAGCGCATGCGCAACAAGCGCGCGCTCGACCGCGCCGACCAGAAGCTCGCCTCCGACGCTGCCGAAGCCGAGGCGGCTGCGCTGAAGGCCGCCCAGCAGGCGGAAAAGAAAAAGACCGCGCTGGAAAAGCGCCGCTCCACCAAGTCCAATAACGACACCGCCACCGGCATGTCGGCCAAGACCTCCAAGACCAAGATCAACTCCGTCGATCGCATCGACTTCGACGGCATGGGCGAACCGGCCCAGGCCGGCTTCGGCCACAAGCCGAGCGCCCGGGAGATTTCCCGCGCCGCCGCGGCCGATCCGGAGGCCCAGGCCCGCCTGCGCGAGGCGCTCGACGCTTCGGTGAAGAAGAACAAGGCCCGCAAGGGCGAGAGCCTCGAAAACGCCCAGACCGTCGGCGTCACCGCCACCGTCAAGGCGCTCGAGCAGATCATCCTGCATGGCCGCAAGGAGGTGGAAGGTTCCTCCCCCTGGGTGCCGCACAAGGCGCAGAACCGGCTCGAAAAGCGCAGCCCCGCCCGCCCCTTCCGCATGCAGACCAGTTACCAGCCCGCCGGCGACCAGCCCACCGCCATCGCCGAACTGGTCGAGGGCATCAACAATGGCGAGACCGACCAGGTCCTGCTCGGCGTCACCGGCTCGGGCAAGACCTTCACGGCCGCCCAGGTCATCGCCGCCACCAACCGCCCGGCTTTGATCCTCGCCCCCAACAAGACCCTCGCCGCCCAGCTCTATGGCGAGTTCAAGTCCTTCTTCCCCGACAATGCGGTGGAATACTTCGTCTCCTACTACGACTACTACCAGCCCGAGGCCTACGTGCCGCGGACCGATACCTATATCGAGAAGGAATCCACCATCAACGAGCAGATCGATCGCATGCGCCACTCGGCGACGCGGGCGATCCTCGAGCGCGACGACGTCATCATCGTCGCCTCTGTCTCCTGCATCTACGGCATCGGCTCGGTCGAAGACTACACGGCGATGACGATCGACGTGCAGAAGGGCCAGAAGATCGACCAGCGCGAGCTGCTCGCCAAGCTCGTGGCCCTGCAATACAAGCGCGGCGATACCGGCTTCGTGCGCGGCACCTTCCGGGTGCGCGGCGATACGGTCGAAATCTTCCCAGCCCACTATGAAGCCGCCGCCTGGCGCGTCAGCCTCTTCGGCAACGAGATCGAGTCCATCACCGAATTCGACCCGCTGACCGGCAAGAAGTCGGCCGACCTCACCTTCATCCGCGTCTTCGCGAACAGTCACCATGTGACGCCGCGCACCACGATGAACCAGGCCATCAAGGCCATCCGCTCCGAGCTGGCCGCGCGCCTACAGGAGCTCAACGGCGCCGGCCGGTTCCTCGAAGCCCAGCGCCTCGAGCAGCGCACCCTGTTCGATCTCGAAATGATGGAAGCCACCGGCTCCTGCGCCGGCATCGAGAACTATTCGCGCTACTTCTCCGGCCGCAAGCCGGGCGAGCCACCCCCGACCCTGTTCGAATATCTCCCCGACAATGCCCTGGTCTTCGTCGACGAAAGCCACGTCACCATCGGCCAGCTCGGCGCCATGTATCGCGGCGACCTGCGCCGCAAGGCGACCCTGGCCGAATACGGCTTCCGCCTGCCCTCCTGCATGGACAACCGTCCCCTGCGCTTCGAGGAATGGAACGCCATGCGCCCGCAATCGGTCTACGTGTCCGCCACGCCCGGCTCATGGGAAATGGATCAGACCGGCGGCGTCTTCGCCGAACAGGTCATCCGCCCCACCGGACTTATTGGCCCGCCCGTGGAAATTCGTCCCGCCAAGGCCCAGGTCGATGACGTGGTCGACGAGATCCGCCAGACCAACAAGGCCGGCTACCGCACCCTGCTCACCGTCCTCACCAAGAAGATGGCCGAGGACCTCACCGAATACTTGCACGAACAGGGCATCCGCGTCCGCTACATGCATAGTGACGTCGATACCATCGAGCGCATCGAGATCATCCGCGACCTGCGCCTGGGCGCCTTCGACGTCCTCGTCGGCATCAACCTGCTGCGCGAAGGTCTCGACATCCCCGAATGCGGCCTCGTGGCGATCCTCGACGCCGACAAGGAAGGCTTCCTGCGCTCCGAAACCTCGCTGATCCAGACCATCGGCCGCGCCGCGCGTAACGTCGACGGCAAGGTCGTGCTCTATGCCGACCGCATTACCGGCTCGATGGAACGCGCCCTCGCCGAAACCAACCGCCGCCGCGAGAAACAGCTCGCCTATAACGAAGCCAACGGCATCACCCCCCAATCCGTCCGCTCCAACATCCACGACATCGTCGACAGCGTCTACGAACAGGACCACGTCACGATTTCGATCGGCAAGGGTCGCGACGGCAAGGAACAGGTCCAGGTCGGCGCCAACCTGGCGGCGGTCATCAAGGACATGGAAGCCCAGATGCGCGAGGCCGCGACGAACCTGGAGTTCGAGAAGGCGGCGCGGCTGCGGGACGAGGTCAAACGCCTTCGCGAAATGGAGCTCGATACCCTCTCAGGCGAGGTCAGCTAACTCCCTCTCACCTCTCCCTCTGGGGGAGAGGTCGACCCGAAGGGTCGGGTGAGGGGGCCTTGTACCGAACCGGCCGCCTCTGGCGGCAAGATCGCTCCGGTGGAGCGATTTCAGGTGACTTCGCCGGTGATCTGCGCAGCAGATGCTTTTCGGGAAGACCGAAAAACTTATCCCCGCTTCTGAGGCCGGGCGCATAATGAACCCATCCCCGCCATTCACGCGGTGCCGACGAAGCATCGGGCGGGGGGACTGGCAGCCGGGGTCGCCTGGCACCGGCGTGTATGCTGACCACCGGCCGGTCTGGCGTGTGGGGAACTGCGGCTCCTTGCAGAAAGGAGGTCCGTGATGGCTTCGGCCTGATTGGCAACCGCCCCACCTCGCCGGGCCCAACCCCGAAAGATCGGGTGGCCGCTCGATGCGTGCGCCGGAAAAACCGGATCGTGTGAAGCGGCTTTCGCCTCTTCAAACTGAACAAATTGGCGGCGCAAGCCGTCGGGGCGAAAGCCGCTTCATACCGTGAAACCGCAGGCGCCCGCGCCGTGCGTCGTCGCGCCATGCCTTGAAACCGCCGCCTGCCCGATGCATGACTCCGGAACCCCGTTTCCGGAGCCCCTGATGCGCGCGATCCTCGCTGTCCTCGCCTGTATGCTGCTCGTGGCGCCCGCTTTGGCCGCGCCCACTGCGCGGGTCAGCGGCGGCAATATCGCGGTGCGCACCGGACCGGGCTACCACTATCCCGCCATCGGGCGCCTCGCCAATGGCAGCGAGGTGACGCTCGATTACTGCACCCGCGACGACCAGTGGTGCTTCGTCACCGGAACCGGCTGGGTGCTGAGTTCCTATCTCGTCGGCTGGTCCGCCAAGATCCCCGTCACCCCGCCCACCTTCAGCGGCCCCCTGCTCGGCCCGGACGACGACGACAGCTTCTTCGGCTGGTAACCCGGCTCACCCCCGGGTCCACCCCCGCGAGCGATCCACCACCGCGACCGCCTCCTCGCCGCCGCCCCCTCGCCTCCCACTCGCCGCCGCCGCAGATATACCCACCCGCAAATACCCCTCCCTCCCCCTTGACTCCCACCCAACCCCTGCTGTTAATACGCATAACTTGCTAATACGCATTAGCGCATGGAACCGGGATCGGGGAGGATCACGTGGCCGCCGTCAAACGCCTCACACAGCGCGATATCGCCCGCCTCGCCGGCGTCAGCCAGGCCACCGTCTCGCTGGTGCTCAACGGCGCCAGCTCCGCCGAAGGCCGCATCCCGGCCGAGACGCGCGACCGCGTCATCAAGGTCATCCGCGAAACCGGCTATGTCGCCGATCCGGTGGCCCGCCGCATGGTCAAGGGCCTCAACCGCATCCTCGGCGTCTTCACCTACGAACCCGCCTTTCCCTCCGCCCAGGCCGATTTCTACACCCCCTTCCTGCTCGGCATCGAGGAGGCGGCCGAGCAGTTCGGCTATGACCTGCTGCTGATGACCGGCGCCGGCCGCGACGCCGCCGGCCGCAAGCGCATGTTCGGCGACAACAGCCGCCTGCGCCTCGCCGATGGCTGCCTCATCCTGGGCGCCCAGTTCGATCCCGACGAACTCGCCCAGCTGGTCGCCAGCGACTATCCCTATGTCGCCGTCGGCCGCCGCGACGATGCCGGCGGCCCGGTGCGCTATGTCGGCGCCGACTATGTCACCGCCACCGCCGCCCTGGTCGAACGCGCCCTCGCCATGGGCCACCGCGCCTTCGCCTTCATCGGCCAGACCGACATCAGCGAATCCGTCCGCGACCGCTGGCAGGGTTTCAAGACCGCGCTGCAGGGCCAGGGGCAATTGGTGCATTTGGACAGCCGGACCGGTTCCGCCCCCCAGGCGCAACTGGCCGCCGTTCGGCAGGCCGGCGCCAGCATCGTCTTCTTCGGCGAACTGGCCGACGCCATTGCCTTTGATGATTGCGCCCGTGCCAGCGGCCTGTCCGTCCCGGGCGATCTGTCCATCGTCGCGCTCGGCAGCAGCCTGCGCATCGAACGCAACCGCCGCGCCTTCGCCAGCTATGCCATCCCGCGCGAAGACATGGGGCGCCAGGCCACTGCCATGCTGATCCAGACCCTGGTCGATCCCACCATCGTGCAGCAGACCCTGCTCGATTGCGCGCTCGTCCCCGGCGAAACCCTCGCGCCACCCACAACCACGAAAGATTTCCCGAATTGACCGAATACCATGCTGATATCCTGGTCGTCGGCGGCAGCCTTGGCGGCGTCGCGGCGGCCCTTGGCGCCCTGCGCAATGGCCGCACCGTCATCCTGACCGAAGAACACAACTGGATTGGCGGGCAACTCACCAGCCAGGCCGTCCCCCCCGACGAACACAGCTGGGTCGAGCAGTTCGGCGTCACCGCCAGCTACCGCGCCCTGCGCGAAGGCGTGCGCCAGTATTACCGCGACCACTATCCGCTGACCGATGCCGCCCGCGCCAATCCCACGCTCAATCCGGGCAATGGCAATGTGTCCCGCCTCTGCCATGAACCGCGCGTGTCGCTCGCCGTCATGCAGGCCTGGCTCGCACCCTATGCCGCCGGGGGCAAGCTGACCATACTCAAGCCCTACCGCGCGGTGTCGGCCGATGTCGATGGCGACAAGGTCCGCGCCGTCACCCTGCGCCACCGCGACACCGGCCGCACTGTCACCTGCTCGGCCCACTATGTCATCGACGCCACCGAACTGGGCGACCTGCTGCCGCTGACCGGCACCGAATATGTCACCGGCTTCGAGGCCCAGTCCGAAACCGGCGAACCCAACGCGCCGGCCGAGGCCCAGCCGCACAACCAGCAGGCCGTATCGATCTGCTTTGCCGTCGACCATGTCGATGGCAATCACACCATCGACAAGCCGGCCAAATATGAGCACTGGCGTGCTGTCGCTCCCGATTTCTGGGGCGGCCCGCTGATCGATTGGAACTCGCCCAATCCGCGCACGCTCGAGCGCAGCCGCCGCTCCTTTGACCCCAACCCGGTCGAAAGCGGCGCGCGCATGGTTGCCGATCAGCGTCGCGATGCCGGCGACATGAGCCTGTGGATCTTCCGCCGCATCGCCGCGCGCAGCAACTTCCGCCCGGGCGCCTACAACAGCGATATCTGCCTCGTGAACTGGCCAATGATTGACTATTTCGAGCAGCCCATCATCGATGTCAGCGAGCAGCAATATGCCGAGCGCCTCGCCGATGCGGCAAGCCTGTCCTATTCCATGTTCTACTGGATGCAGACCGAAGCGCCGCGTCTCGATGGCGGCCAGGGCTTTCCGGGCCTGCGCCTGCGCGGCGATATCACCGGCACCGAGCATGGCCTTGCCATGGCTCCCTATATCCGCGAAAGCCGACGTATCCGCGCCGTAACCACGGTCGTCGAGCAGGACCTGTCCCTGGCCGTGCGCGGCGATCGCGGCGCCGTCCGCTATCGCGACAGCGTCGGCGTCGGCATGTATCGCATCGACCTGCACCCATCGACCGGTGGCGACAACTATATCGACGTCGGTGCCTGCCCCTTCGAGATCCCGCTGGGCGCGCTCATCCCACGCCGCATGACCAACCTGCTGGCGGCCTGCAAGAATGTCGGCACCACCCACATCACCAATGGCTGCTACCGGCTCCATCCGGTCGAGTGGAACATCGGCGAAGTCGCCGGCATGCTGGCCGCCCATTGCCTCGACGCCGGCACCACCCCGCACAGCGTGCAGGCCGACGATGCACGGCTCTCCGAATTCCAGTCTCACCTCGAATACCAGGGCGTCGAACTGCACTGGCCCGATATTCGCGGCTACTAGCTAATACGCATGAACAGGGAGGAAACAACCATGCGCAGGACTATCCTAGGCTCTACATTCGCCGCCTTGGCGATCACCACCGGGCTCACCGCCCCCACCTTCGCGCAGGACGCAATCAACCTGCGCATGACCATCTGGAGCGCCAACGAGGCGCATCTGGCCATGTTCAACGAGATTGCCGAGGGCTTCAAGGCAAGCAACCCCGATGTCAGCATAGCCTTCGAACCCATACCGTTCGAGAACTATACCACGACGCTGACCACCCAGATCGCCGGCGGCAACCCGCCCGATCTGGCCTGGATCCTGGAATCCAACGCCGCCGACTTCGTCAATTCCGGCGCGTTGGCCCCGCTGACCGAAGCCTTCACCGCTACCGAAGGCTATGACATGGCCGATGTCAGCGAGCAGGCCACGGCGCTCTGGCAAAAGGACGGCCAGCTCTACGCCTACCCCTTCTCCACCTCGCCCTTCGCCATCTTCGTCAACAACGACGTCATCAAGGCCGCAGGCGCAAAGACCCCGGCCGAGCTGATCGCCGAGGATGCCTGGACCTGGGACAATGCTTTTGCCACTGCGGCAACCGTTGGCCAGTCCGGCAAGACGGGCCTCGTCGTCCGCGACTTCAAGTATCAGGTCTGGCAGAACATGGCGTCGATCTGGAACGCCTGGGGCGCCACGCCCTGGAGCGCCGATGGCAAGACCTGCACCTTTGCCGACCAGCCCATGGTCGACGCCATGACCGCCATCCACAAGGCGATCTTCGTTGACGGTGCCATGCCCGGTCCCGGCGAGGATATCGACTTCTTTACCGGCGAGACCGGCATGACCATCACCCAGATCAGCCGCGCCTCGCTGCTGCCCAAGGAAGATCCCTTCGATTGGGATCTGGTCCCACTGCCCAGCGGCCCGGTCGGCACCTATGCCGTGGTGGGCCAGGCCGGCGTCGGCGCTTTCGCCGCCAGCCCCAATGTGGAAACGGCCGTTGCCTTTCTCGGCTACATGACCAATCCGGAAAACAGCCAGAAGCTGGCCCAGTTCTTCCCGCCTGCCCGCGCCAGCCTGCTCAACGCCCAGACCTTGGGCGCCACCAATCCCCTGCTCTCAGCCGAGCAGATCGAGAACGTGGTGATCGATGGCATTTCCTATGGCATGGTCCTGCCCGGCCATACCAACTTTGCCCAGATCCAGCAGACCGTCCGCTCCTCGCTCGACGCGCTCTGGGTCGCCGATGCCGACGTTCCTGCCGTCCTGCAATCGGTCTGCGACAGCGTCGGCCCACTGCTCGCGCGCTGATCGCAAACTCGACACCCTCCCCACACAGGGGAGGGTGTCCCGAAGGGTCGGGCGTGCATGCAAGCCCTACACTCCTGGCTGCCACCTCTGCCCCTCAGGAAAAGAAGACGCTGGAACCACCGAAAATGAGCCTGATGACAGAGACACCCCCAAGAAAACGTCCCTTCTGGACGATGGCGCGCCGTGACGCCGCTGCCGGCTATCTCTTCATCGCGCCGCAGCTCATCGGCATCATCGCCTTCGTGCTGATCCCGCTTTGCCTGGTGTTCTACTATTCGCTGCACGAGTGGAACGTGCTCGCCAACACCTTCAATTTCGTCGGCGCCGCCAACTACCAGATGCTGCTCGCTGACCGCGCCCTGCCGCAGGTCTTGCTCTCCTCGGCCATCTTCTCGGTGGGCCTCGTCGTGCTGAATATGAGCCTAGCTCTGCTGCTGGCCGTGCTGCTCGACCAGAAGCTCAAGGGCATCACCGTCTTCCGCACCCTGTTCTTCTCGCCCGTTGTGGTGTCGCTCGTCGCCTGGACAATCGTCTGGAGCTTCCTGCTGCAGAACAATGGCGGCATCAACGGCATGCTCGCCATGATCGGCGTCGAAGGCCCCAATTGGCTGCGCAATCCCACAACCGCGATGATCTCGGTCATCGTCGTCCAGGTGTTCAAGAATGTCGGCCTGAACATGATCCTGTTCCTCGCCGCGCTGCAGGGCGTGCCCAAGGAACTCTACGAGGCCGCGCGCGTCGATGGCGCGGGGCACTTCAAGCAGTTCCGCCGCATCACCCTGCCGATGATTTCGCCGACCATCCTGTTGACCTCGATCATCACCATTGTCGGCTCGCTGCAGGTCTTCGCGCAGATCGCCGTGCTGACCCAGGGTGGCCCGGGCATGACCACCACCGTGCTGGTCTACTACCTCTATCAGCAGGCCTTCCAGTTTCACTTCTTCGGTTATGGCTCGACCCTGTCGATCCTGCTTTTCGTGATCGTGGCGGTCCTCACCTTCGTCCAGTGGCAGATGCGCAAGCGGATCGTCTTCTATGAAAACTGACCTCTCCCCCCGCCTGCGGGTCGCGCTTTACGGGCTGCTCTGCGTGCTGCTCATCCCCTTCGTCTTCCCGACCTGGTGGATGCTGACCTCCTCGGTCAAGCCGATCAGCGACATCTTTGCCTTCCCGCCCGACCTCTGGCCGCGACGGTTCGATTTTTCCACCTATGCCAAGGTGTTCGAGCTGCAGCCCTTTGCCCGGCAATACTGGAATTCCGCCTATATCGCCGCCATCGTCACCCTTGGCACGATGGTCGTCTCGTCCATGGCCGGCTACGCCTTCGCCCGGATCAAATTCCCCTTCAGCAATACCATGTTCATGATTGTGCTGCTGGGCCTGCTGATCCCCTCCGAGGTGACCATCGTCCCATTGTTCCAGATGTTCCTGGGCTGGGGCATGATCAATACGCATTGGCCGCTGATCCTCGTGCCGGTATTCGGCGCGCCTTCGGTCTTTGCCACATTCGTCATGCGCCAGTTCTTCATCGCCCTGCCTGGCGAGCTGGAGGAAGCCGCCCGCGTCGATGGCCTGGGCCGGTTCAAGATCTTCTGGCTCATCGCCCTGCCACTGGCCAAGCCGGCGCTCGGCGCCGTGGCCATCTTCACCTTCCTCCATTCCTGGAACCTCTATCTCGAACCCATCGTGTTCCTGTCCTCGACCCAGATGTTCACTCTGCCCCAGGCCCTGACCCAGTTCACCGACGCCTATGGCGGCGCGATGTGGAACATCCAGCTCGCGGCCGCCACCATGACGGCCATTCCCGTGCTGGTCGTCTTCATCATCGCCCAGAAGCAGTTCGTCGAGGGCCTCGCCCATACCGGCCTCAAAGGCTGACAAGGAGATTGCCATGGCTCCCGTAAGCCTCAGATCCATCAAGAAGAACTACGGCAACGTCGCCACCATTCACGGCGTCGATATCGATATTGCCGACGGCGAATTCGTCGTGCTGGTCGGCCCCTCTGGCTGCGGCAAGTCCACCCTGCTGCGGATGATTGCCGGCCTTGAAACCATCACCGAGGGCGAACTCTCCATCGGTGACCGCGTGGTCAACGAACTCGAGCCCAAGGACCGGGACATCGCCATGGTGTTCCAGAACTACGCGCTCTACCCGCACATGACCGTCGCCACCAACATGGCCTTCTCGCTGGAGCATCGCGGCGCCAGCAAGGCCGAAATCGCCGAGCGGGTAAACTGGGCCGCCGACATTCTGGGCCTCAAGCCCCTGCTCGATCGCTATCCCCGCCAGCTGTCCGGCGGCCAGCTCCAGCGCGTTGCCATGGGCCGCGCCATCGTGCGCAATCCGCAGGTCTTCCTGTTCGACGAGCCGCTTTCCAACCTCGATGCCAAGCTGCGCGTCGTCATGCGCGGCGAAATCAAGGGCCTGCACCAGCGCCTCGGCGTTACCACGGTCTATGTCACCCATGACCAGATCGAAGCCATGACCATGGCCGACAAGATCGTGGTGATGAATGCCGGCCGCGTCGAACAGATCGGGGCCCCGCTCGATCTCTATGACCGGCCGGCCAATCTCTTCGTCGCCGGCTTCATCGGCTCGCCCGCCATGAACTTCATCGGCGGCAGGATCACGCCCGAAGGCTTCGCCGCGGCCGGCATCACCCTGCCCCTGCCCGCCGGCAACCTGCCCGCCAGCAATGCCGTCTATGGCATCCGCCCCGAGCATTTCGCGCTGACCGATGCCGGTATCCCCGCTACCGTCCTGCTGGTCGAGCCCATGGGCTCGGAGACCCAGGTCAGCATGCAGATCGGCGAGCACCAGGTCATCGGCATCTTCCGCGAACGCCTCCGCGCCAGGCCGGGCGAAACCATTCACGTCCTGCCCGATCTCGACCTGGTCCACCTGTTTGACGCCGACACGGGCCAGCGCCTCAACTAGAGCGGTAGCACCCGCGAATACTTCACCTGCCCCAGCGAGAAGCTGCTCTCGATGGACGCGACACCCTCCACCTGCGTGAGCTTCTCGCGCAGGAAATGCTCATAGGCCTCGAGATCGGCGCAGACGACACGCAGCAGAAAGTCGAACTGCCCGGTCATGAGGTAACACTCCATCACCTCCGGCCACCGGCTGATCGCCGCCCCGAAGGCATCCAGCTCATGCGCCCGCTGCCGCTCCAGCTTGATCGAGATGAACACCGAGACCGGCAGCCCCACCGCCTTCTGGTCCACCGTGGCGCTATAGCCGGCGATGATCCCCGCCGTCTCCATCTGCCGGATCCGCCGCAGGCAGGGCGAGGCACTGAGCCCCACCCGGTCGGCGATGGCCTGTACGGTCATCCGCCCATCCTCCTGCAGCGCCCGCAGGATCTTCCGGTCAATGGTCGTCAGCTCGATCTTGGAGGTTTCCGCCATTTTCGTGCTCCGAACTGTTCAAATCCTGCGCAAACCTGCGCTTGAAGGGTCAAAATAGACGAGAACTGCCATTGGACAAGGCGCAAAGTCAGGACAATGACTGGGGAGGTCTCATGGATAGCGGCGGCATTGGCGGATCGACGGACACGCGTATCGCTTCCATCGCGGCGCTGACCAGGAAGGCCCTGTGGCTCTCCAACTGGATGGTCCATCACGCCAACCACATCCGCCCCAATGTCGACGGCGTCAAGGTCGGCGGCCATCAGGCCAGTTCCGCCTCCATGGCCGCGATCATGGCCGCGCTCTATTTCGGCGTGCTCAGGCCCGAGGACCGCGTCGCCGTCAAACCGCATGCCGCGCCGGTCTTCCATGCCATCCAGTATCTCTTCGGCAAGCAGACTCTGGAAAAGCTGGAAAACTTCCGCGCGTTCGGCGGCGCGCAGTCCTATCCCAGCCGCACCAAGGATACCGACGACGTCGACATCTCTACCGGCTCGGTGGGCCTGGGCGTGGCCTTCACCGCCTTCGCCTCGCTGATCCAGGACTATGTCCGCGCCAAGCCCTGGGCCGACAAATCCCGTCGCGAGGGCCGCATGGTGGCGCTTGTCGGCGATGCCGAACTCGACGAGGGCAACGTCTACGAATGCCTGCTCGAAGGCTGGAAGCACGGGTTGCGCAACACCTGGTGGGTCATCGACTACAACCGCCAGAGCCTCGATGGCGTCGTCCGCGAGGGCCTCTACGACCGCATCGAAGCCATCTTCCGTGCTTTCGACTGGGATGTCGTCACCCTCAAATACGGCGCCCTGCAGCGCGCCGCCTTCGCCGAACCCGGTGGTGACAAGCTCAAGGCGTGGATCGATGCCGCCCCCAACGCCATCTATTCAGCCCTCATGTTCCGCGGCGGCGCCGCCTGGCGCGAGCGCCTCAATGACGAGATCGGCGACCAGGGCGACGTGTCTTCCCTGCTGGCCCGCCGCAGCGATGCCGAGCTCGCCGAACTCATGGCCAATCTCGGCGGCCATTGCACAGAGAGCCTGCTGGAACAGTTCGAAGCCGCCGGCAGTGACAGGCCCACCGTCTTCATCGCCTATACCGTCAAGGGCTGGGCGACGCCGCTCGCTGGGCACAAAGACAATCACGCCGGCCAGATGACCGGCGCGCAGATCGATACCCTGCGCCAGTCGATGCATGTCCGCCCCGGCCACGAATGGGACAAGTTCGAAGGCATGGCTGACCCGGCCGGCATCGAACGCTTCCTTGCAGAAGTGCCCTTCAACACCACCGAAGGCCGCCGCCACACCTCGCCCGCCGTGGCCACCATCGGGCCGCAATTCGTCGGCACTGGCGCCACCTCGACCCAGACCGCCTTTGGCAAGATCCTCGACGCCATCGCCAAGACCGACAGCGATCTCGCCCGCCGCATCATCACAACCTCGCCCGACGTGACCGTCTCGACCAATCTCGGCACCTGGGTGAACCGCCGCAATCTCTACGCTGCCCGGGAAATGGTCGACGTCTTCCAGAAGGAAGCCATTCCCAGCGCTCAGAAATGGCGCTTCACGCCCGAAGGCCAGCATCTCGAACTCGGCATTGCCGAGATGAACCTCTTCCTCGCCCTCGGCGCCGCCGGCCTCAGCCATTCTCTCTTCGGCGAGCGCCTGCTGCCTATCGGCACGCTCTACGACCCCTTCATCTCGCGCGGCCTCGATGCGCTCAACTATGCCTGCTACCAGGATGCCCGCTTCCTGCTCGTCGCCACGCCCTCCGGCGTCTCGCTGGCCGGCGAAGGCGGCGCGCATCAGTCCATTGCCAGCCCGCTGATCGGGATGGCGCAGGATGGCCTCGCCAGCTTCGAGCCCGCCTTTGCCGACGAACTTTCCATCATCATGGATTGGGCCTTCGACTACATGCAGCGCTCCGGCGATGCCCGCCCCGACCTGGCCGACTGGCCGCGCGACGTCACCGGCGGCTCGGTCTATCTCCGGCTGTCCACCAGAAGTATCGAGCAACCGTCCCGCAGGGTGGATAAGTCTCTGTCGGATGGCATCATCCGCGGCGCCTATTGGCTCAATCCGCCCACCCCGCAATGTGAAGTCGTCATCGCCTATCAGGGCGTCCTTGCCAACGAAGCGATCGAGGCCGCTGCCCGCATTGGTGGTGACCGCCGCAACGTCGCCGTTCTCGCCGTCACCTCCGCCGATCGCCTCAATGCCGGCTGGCACGCCGCCCAGCGCGCGCGCCTCCATGGCGAGCCCGCCGCCCGCAGCCATATCGAGATCCTGCTCGCCGATATCCCCTTCCGCGCCGGCCTTGTCACCGCCATCGACGCCCACCCCGCCACAATGGGCTGGCTCGGCAGCGTACTCGGCCACCGCACCATCACCCTTGGCGTTGAACACTTCGGCCAGACCGGCACCGTCAACGACCTCTACGCCCATTTCGGCATCGACGCCGCCGCCATCGAGACCGCCGCGCGCAGCGTGATCGCTCGCCCCAGATGATGCACGAAATCGCCCTTCGCAACGGTGTCACGAAAGCGGGAACCTCGCTTTTGTACGCCCGTGTCCTGAACAGCAGGTGGGGCCTTCGCGGGAATGGCTCGGCGGCCAACGCAAGCCACACCACCGCGACCCTTTGCCCATTTCCACGTCGCCCCACCGCTGAGGCATAGGAAATGAGCACTCTATCCACAGACCGCCTTGCCAACCCCATTCGCATTTGTCAGACATATGTCATTGGACAGATTTCGAGGGGAAATCGATCTGTCGAACGCAGCTCTGCTGCACGCAGAATGACCGGCCCCATGGCAAGGGACCGGCGCATGGGAAACGTCCAAGAACTGGCTCTGCAACAAGGAGGGAGTCTCTAAATGAACCTAACTCTGAAGATCACCGCGGCACTGGCTGTCGCCACGGCCCTGACCATACCGGCGCTGGCCCAGACCACCATCGTCGCGCCCGGACAGTCCACGTCCGGCACCTATATGGACTACATGAAGACGGTCTATGCCCGCGCGACTTTCGCCGAATTGCTGCAGGTGCCGATCGCGACCTTCGACAAGGAATTCGAGCTCACGCCCATGGCGGCCGAAAGCTGGAGCCAGTCCGAGGATGGCCTGACCTGGACCTTCAAGCTGCGCCCGGGCCTCGTCTGGTCCGATGGCGAGCCGCTGACTGCCGAAGACTATGTCTTCGCCCTGCAGCGCGCCGCTACCACCGGCTATGACTTTGCCTGGTATTGGGACTTTGCTGGCGGCATCAAGGGCTGGAAGGAAGTCACCGAAGGCACTGCCGACGTGTCCACCCTCGGCCTCAAGGCCGTCGATGACCTGACCATCGAGGTCACCACCGTCGCGCCCAAGCCTTACCTGCCCTCTGTCACCAGCCTCTGGTACCCCGTGCCCAAGCACAAAGTGGACGAGCTCGGCGATGACTGGGCTGTCAATGTCGACACCATCGTCTCCTCCGGCCCCTTCGATCTCGAGAGCTGGGAAAAGTCCAACAACTCGGTCGTGCTGACCAAGTCCGAGACCTATACCGGTCCCTGGCAGGCCCAGATCGACCGTCTCGAAGTCGATCCCACCCTCGGTGCTCCCGAAGTCGGCCTGCCGGCCTTCCTCGCCGGCGATGCGGATTATTCCTTCCTCAATACCGGCCAGGTGCCTGTGGCGACGCAGCGCTATCCCGATGGCATCCGCAAGAATGCCGTTTTTGCCACCTCGTATATCTCGTTCGACCTCGACTCCGAGCCGTTCAACAATGTCGATGTGCGCAAGGCCTTCTACTATGCCGTCGACCGAGCCGAGCTGACCTCGACCGTGCTCAAGGACATCGCCATCCCGGCTGGTTCCATCCTGCCGCCCGGCTATCCTGGCTACAATGAAGAGGTCGTCGCCCAGGCCGTGTTCGACCCTGCCAAGGCTGCCGAGCACATGGCTGCTGCCGGCTTCCCCGGTGGCGAAGGCTTCCCCGAGATCGAGATCTGGTATCGCGAAGAAGGCGGCTATAACGGCGCCATCATCCCGGCCATGGCGCAGTATCTGCAGGCCGAATTCAAGGAAGTTCTGGGCATCACCATGAACATCCGCGTCCTGCCCACTCAGGACTGGATGCAGGGTCTCCTCAACAAGGAGAACAACATCTTCATCGCGCCCTATGAATACGACTATCTCGATCCGTCCAACTTCTACGGCATCTTCTACAATGGCGGCCGTCACGACCACCACATCGCAGCCTATGACGAACTGGTCGCCGCCGCCGACTCCAACCCCGTCTGGGAAGAGCGCTACGACCTCTATGCCCAGGCCGAGCAGGTGCTGATCGACAACGCCTCGATCGTCCCGCTCGTCCACCCCATCACCATCGCCGTCATCTCCGACGAACTCGGTGGCGATGCCTCGACGCCCAACGCTCTGGGCTTCACCTCGCTCGATCGTCTCGGCCACTACTTCTTCACGCACCTGACGAAGCAGTAATCCCGATCGCGCATGCGCTTCCCGGCGTCCAGGCCGGGAAGCGCCCCCACACCCCAAAGTCAGGTTGCCCATGCCCCTCGTGGAAATCGAAGATCTCAAGGTCAGCTTCAGCCAGTATGGCGGCCAGGTCGACGCGGTCCGCGGCGTGAGCTTTTCCGTCAATGAAGGCGAGAGCCTTGGTATTGTCGGCGAATCCGGGTCCGGTAAGTCGGTCAGCTGCAGCGCGCTTTTGCGCCTCTTGCCCGCCACTGCCAGGGTCAGCGCCAAAAAGATCACCCTCGACGGCATCGACGTCCTGAAGGCCGGCAAGGAAGACCTCATTCGCCTGCGCGGTCGCACCGCCGCCATGATCTTCCAGGATCCGATGACCGCCTTCGATCCGGTCTTCACCATCGGCCACCAGATTGCCGAAACCATCCGCGCGCACCGCCAGGTCAGCCAGCGCGAAGCCCTCGCCGAAGCCGAGCAGCTATTGCTCCGCGTCGAGATCAAGAACGCCAGGGACATCCTTGGCTATTACCCCCACCAGCTCTCCGGCGGCATGCTGCAGCGGGCCATGATTGCCATGGCCCTCTCCTGCCGCCCCAAGGTGCTGATCGCCGACGAGCCCACCACCGCGCTCGACGTCACCATCCAGGCGCAGATCCTCCAGCTCATCAAGAAGGTGCAGGCCGAGTTCGGCATGGCCCTGATCATGATCACCCATGACCTGGGCGTCATTGCCGAAACCGTCGACCGCGTCCTGGTCATGTATGGCGGCGAGGTGATGGAAGAAGGCCCGGTGCAGCAGATCTTCGACGCACCCCGGCACGACTATACCAAGGCCCTCCTCGCCAGCCTCAACACCAGTTTCGATCCCTCGCGCGGCGACGATACCGCTCCCGCGCCCGCCCTCGAATTGCGCGGCCTTGCCAAGGCCTATCGCATCAAGCGCCGCTCCGGGTTTTTCACCACCTACACCGATTTCCACGCCGTGCGCCCGGTCGACATCGTGCTGCCCCGCAACAGCATTGTCGGCCTCGTCGGCGAATCCGGCTCCGGCAAGACCACCACCGGCATGATGGCCATGCGCCTCACCGAACCCAGCACCGGCCAGATCCTCGTCGACGGCGCTGACATCTCCGGCCTCGGTCCCGACGAACTCAAATCCTTCCGCCGCCGCATGCAGATCGTCTTCCAGGACAGCTATTCCGCTCTCGATCCGATGATGACGCTGAGCCAGATCATCGCCGAGCCGCTGCATATCCATGGCATCGGCTCGGCCCGCGAGCAGACCGAGAAGGCCCTCGACTGGCTCGAACGCGTCGGCCTGCCGCGCAATTTCGGCTCGCGCTACTCGCACGAACTGTCCGGCGGCCAGCGCCAGCGTGTCGCCATCGCCCGCGCCCTGATCCTGGGCCCCTCCGTCCTCGTCGCCGACGAGCCGACCTCCGCCCTCGACGTCACCGTCAAGGCGCAGATCATCGGCCTCCTCAAGGAACTGCAGGCCGAGATGGGCCTCTCCATCCTGTTCATCAGCCATGACCTGTCGACGGTCAAATCGCTCACCGACAGCGTCGTCGTCATGTATCGCGGCCGCGTCGTCGAGCAGGCGCCCACCGAGCGCATCTTCTCGGATCCCCAGCACCCCTATACCCGCGCTTTGCTCGACGCGATCCCGGCCGCCAATCCGCGCGACAAGCGCGAACGCACCTTCCTCGCCGCCGGCGACCTCGAGGCCCAGACCCCGCGCTACACCACCATCCAGACCGGCCTCGCCCCCAACGCCACCCCGCAACTGGTCACCATCGCCCCCGGCCACCGCGTCGAAGCCGTGGTGACGACATGAGGGAAGAACAGATGCCCCCTGCCCTCAGCTCACCCCCTCCCACCCTCCCCCATCAAGGGGGAGGTGCCGTTCCGTGGCTGGGGCTCTATAGCGTTCTGGAATTGGAGAGAAACCTCTCTCTTGATGGGGGAGGCAGGAGGGGGTGGAGCCACGCGCTCGAAACAGTGGAGCGACTGACACAATGATCCTCTTCATCCTCCGCCGCCTCGTCTCGGTCGCCGTCACCTTCTTCGTCGTCTCGCTCATCATCTTCTTCATGATGCACGCCATTCCCGGCGGCCCCTTCGACGGCAATGACATGCCGGTCTCCCAGGCCGTGCGCGACAAGCTGATGGCCCGGCTCGGCCTCGATCAGCCGCTCTGGGTGCAATACACCCGCTACATGTGGGGCGTACTGCAGTTCGATTTCGGCGTGCCCTACCAGAGCCCCGGCGAAACCGTCACCCAGCTGCTCTCCCGCGCCTGGATTCCGAGCCTGGTCCTCGGCGGCCTGGGCGTGCTCATTGGCGCGCCGCTCGGCATCCTGCTCGGCATGGCCGCCGCCCTCAACCGCAATACCTGGATCGACTATTTCGCCTCGACCCTGGCGACGCTGGGCCTCACCATCCCCGTCTTCGTCACCTCCATGCTGCTGATCCTGGTCTTTGCGGTGTGGCTCGGCTGGCTCCCCGCCAGCGGATGGGGCAAGCCCGAGCGCTGGATCCTGCCGATCACCGCCTATGCGCTGATCCCGCTGGCCACCTATGCCCGCTATACCCGCTCGGCCATGCTCGACACGCTCAACAAGCAGTTCGTCACCGTGCTGCGCGCCAAGGGCCTCAGCGAAAGCCGCATCGTCTTCCAGCATGTGTTGCGCAATTCGGCCATCCCCCTGGTCACCGTCTTCCTGCCCATGTTCATCGGCACCGCCACCGGCTCGATCTTCGTCGAAGCCATGTTCCGCGTGCCGGGCCTCGGCGCCTATTTCGTCTCCTCCATCGAGACGCGCGACTACCCGCTCGAAATGGCCCTGATGCTGATGATCACCTTCATGTACTGCATCGCCTACCTGCTCAGCGACGTGGTCTACGCCCTCATCAATCCCCGCATCCGCGTCGGAGGCGGCCAATGACCGTGGATAGTGCCGCCATCGCCCCGAAATATCGTCAGCGCAACCCGCTCTGGTTCGCCTGGCAGCGCTTCATCGGCAACAAGGCCGCCATCGCCGCCGGCGTCGTCCTGGCCATCCTCATCCTGATGGCCATCTTCGCCCCGCTGATCACCCCCAGCCCGCCCGAGGCCCAGCTCTTCCTCACCGAAGCGCTGGCCTTCCCCTCGGCGCAGCACTGGTTCGGCGTCGACGATCTGGGCCGCGATTTCTATACCCGCGTTGTCTATGGCGCCCGCGTCTCCCTGACCATCGGCTTCACCGCCGCCCTGTTCAGCGTCCTCATCGGCATTCCGCTCGGTGCGCTGGCCGGCTATTTCGGCGGCAAGACCGACTGGTTCATCATGCGCGTCATCGAGCTGTTCTCGGTGGTCCCGCCACTGCTGGCTGCCATGCTGCTCGGCGCCCTCACCCGCGGTGGCTACTTCACCATCGTGCTCATCGCCGCGCTCTTCGGCTGGGTGCAGGTGTGTCTCCTCGTCCGCGCCCAGATCAAGGCCTTCCGCGAGAAGGAATTCGTCCGCGCTGCGCAGGCCTTGGGCGCCTCGCCCTGGTACATCATCCGCCGCCACCTGATCCCCAATTCGATCTCCCCGATCATTGTCGGCTTCGTGCTCGCCATCCCCCTGGCCATGATGCTCGAAGCCAGCCTCAGCTTCCTCGGCATCGGCGTGCCCCCGCCCACCCCGACCTGGGGCCAGATGATCAACGAAGGCATCGATTTCATGTTTTTCTATTGGCACATGGCCGTCTTCCCGACAGCTGCGCTCGCCATCACCGTATTGGCGACCACGCTCTTCGGTGACGGCCTGCGCGATGCCCTCGACCCGACTTTGAAAGGCCGCTGAAGTGTCTGAAAATCTCGCCCGGCAGTTCCTCATTCGCGAGGACGTCGTCTTCCTCAACCATGGCTCCTTCGGCGCATGCCCCCGCCCGGTCTTTGCCGCCTATCAGAACTGGCAGCTCGAACTCGAGCGCCAGCCGGTGGAATTCCTTGGCCGCAACCTGACCGAGACCATGCGCCAGCCCCGCATTGCGCTGGCCGCCGAACTGGGCACCGTGCCCGAGAACATCGTCGGCCTCACCAATGCCACGCTCGGCCTCAACATCGTCGCCCAGTCGCTCGATCTCAAGCCTGGCGACCAGATCCTCACCACCGACCACGAATATTCGGCCCTCGAAAAGACCTGGGCCTATGTCGCCCGTCGCACCGGTGCCGAGATCGTCGTGGTCAAGATCCCCATGCCGCTGACCACCGAGGCGCAGTTCACCGATACGGTCATCGCCGGCATGACCGACCGCACGCGCGTGCTGTTCCTCAGCCATATCACCTCGCCCACCGCCTTGCTCTTCCCCATCGATCGGTCCATCGCCGAGGCCCGCAAACGCGGCATCTGGAGTGTCATCGACGGCGCCCATACGCCCGGCCATATCAAGCTCGAACTCGATGCTCTCGGCGCCGATTTCTATTCCGGCAATTGCCACAAATGGATGATGGCCCCCAAGGGCTCCGCCTTCCTCCATGCCCGTCCCGAAGTCCAGGGCCTGATCAATCCGCTCGTCATCAGCCACGGCTGGACCGCCAACTCCAAGGAACCCGGCGCCAAGGGCGCCTTCGGCAATTCCCCCTTCATCGATGAACTCGAAATGCAGGGCACCCGCGACCCCGCCCCCTGGCTCACTGTCCCTGCCGCGCTCGCCTATCGCCGCGACAATGACTGGCCCAGCGTCCAGGCCCATTGCCACGCTTTGGCGCAGGACACCGCCCGGCGCCTGGGCGAACTGACCGGCCTCGCCCCGCTCAGCGCGCCCGAATTCTGCGCCCCGCAGATGGTGGCCATGCCTGTGCCCGATTGCGACGTCGACGCCATCAAGGATGCCCTGCTCGACAAATACAGCATCGAAATCCCCGTCTTCAGATGGCAGGACACCTGCATCGTCCGCCTGTCGGTTCAGGGCTACAATTCCAAGCCGCAGATGGACCTGCTGCTCACGGCCCTGACCGATCTGCTGCATCTCGAGGGCGCCGCAGAGCGCCGGGTTTCATAGCGAGGCTGACAAACGGCGCGAACTGTGGTGTGTGTCGTATCGATTGCATGGCACAGCTATTGGCGCGGTTCGGTGAACCGCTCCCGGAGGATATGGCGCAGTGAGACAAGGGGCATTGAGCTATCTTGAGCCGCTCGAAACCCGCACCAGGGGGGTCGCGGTGCTCGACGCGCTGGCTGATATGGTTGAGCGCTCCGGCCTCAAGATCGGCGATCGCCTGCCGCCCGAAGTCTCGCTGGCCGCCACGCTCGGCGTTGGCCGCTCCACCATTCGCGAGGCGCTCAACCGCTGGGAAGGCCTCGGCATCATCCGCCGCCGCCGCGGCGACGGCACCTACCTCTCGGCCCGCGTCCAGACCTCGCGCGGCCTCGTGCCCACCATGGTGCGGCTCGAAGGCGAAGCCCTGCTCCGTCTCATGGAAATCCGCCGCACGCTGGAAAACGACGTAGTCCGCAAGGCCACGATCAATGCCACCGCCAGCCAGCGCCGGCAGATTTCCGAGCTCTGCGACCTGTTGCTGATGGAGGTCAATGCCGGCCGCCCCTGGCGCAAGGCTGACCACGCCTTCCACGGCGCCATCTATGACGCCTCGGGCAATCCCATGTATGGGCAATTGCTGGTCAATCTCGACCACGCTCTGGAGCGCGGCGGCACCTCGCCCTTCGCCGCCGACAATTTCGGCCTCGAATCCTTCCCCATCCACCGCGAACTGGCCGATGCCATCTTCGCCGAGGACGCCGAGCAGGCCGTCGCAGCCATCAACCGCCTGCTCGACACGGTGGAAGTGGAAGTCAAAGCCATCATCGAGGGCGGCAAGCTGATCTGAGACATCTTCTTCACCTCTCCCTTTGGGGAGAGGTCGACCCGCCTAAGGGTCGCGTACTTGGCATCATCGCGCCCGCCCACCGCGCGGTCTCTCCCCCTTTGAGGGGGAGGCTAGGTGGGGGCCTCCGATCCCTCGGCAGTAGCCGCCGTTTGCGGGCCAGCATCAGCTGAATTTGCGACCGCTCAGAGCCAGCCGCTCAATTCCCGCCGCACCATCGCCTCGATCATGTCCATGCCCGCCGGGCTGTCATTGAGGCACGGAATATAGGCGAACTGCTCCCCGCCCGCCTCCATGAAGGTTTCCTTGCCCCCCATGGCGATCTCTTCCAGCGTCTCGATGCAGTCGGCCGAAAAGGCCGGCGCCAGGATGGCGACTTTCTTGATGCCCTTGCCCGGCAGCGCTTCCAGCGTCTTGTCGGTATAGGGCTCCAGCCACTTGGTCGGGCCGAAGCGCGACTGGAAGGTCACCATCAGCTTTTCCTTGGGCCAGCCGAGATATTCGCGCACCAGTCGCGTCGTCTTGTAGCACTGGCAGTGATAGACATCGCCGCGCTCGAGATAGGTCACCGGCATGCCGTGATAGCTGGTCAGCACCACGTCCGGCTCGAAGTCCAGCGCCGCCACGCCGTCGCGGATCGAATTGCCAAGCGTCTCGATATATTTGGGGTCTTCGAAATAGGCCGGCGCCGTACGCACGGCGGGCTGCCAGCGCATGGTCTTGAGCACATCGAAGGCCTTGTCGTTGGCCGTAGCCGTCGTCGTCGCCGAATTCTGCGGGTAGAGCGGCACCAGCAGGATCTTACTGCAGCCCTCCGCATGCATCCGCTCCAGCACGCTCTGCGTCGACGGATTGCCATAGCGCATGGCAAAATCCACCATGACATTGTCATGCCCGGCCAGCCGCTCGGCCAGCGCCGCCGTCTGCCGCCGCGTGATCACCAGCAGCGGGCTGGCATTTTCCTGCTTGTCCCAGATCTGCGCATAGGCATGGCCGCTCTTTTGCGGCCGCACCAAGAGGATCACCAGGTTCAGCAGCGGCCACCACAGCCATTTCGGCGTCTCGATGACGCGCGGATCGCTGAGGAATTCCTTGAGATAGCGCCGCACGCTCCAATAGTCGGTAGCGTCGGGCGTCCCCAGATTGAGCAGCAGCACGCCGATCTTGGGCGCCTTGACGACGGGGTGGTTGGGCGGCAGGTGATCGGACATGGATTGCCAGTTTGGAGGGGTTCTAGGCTGGCCGCACCATAGCGTCTCCCCCGCCAACCGCAAGGCGGCGATGGGTCGCGCATGCCTGGGTGATCTAGAGGCTCGCGATCAGCAGAAGCACGCCAAACGCCAGCACGGCCACCGCCGCCAGCAGTTCCACCCACCAGACCACGGCGGCCGTCAGCGGATTGTCCACGCCCCCGATCCGGCTTGCCAGTCCCTTGGCCGTCACGGCGATCGTCGCCAGCACCGCCACGGTAATCGCCGTCCCTACGCCCATCAGAAACACCGCCGCGATGCCAGCCGCCAGCAGCCCCTGCGACAGCGCGAACACCAGCACTACCAGCGCCCCCGAACAGGGCCGCAGCCCCACCGCCAGCACCACGCCTAGCTGTTCACGCAGGCTGCCCGTGGTCGCCTGCGGCGTCACCACATGCACATGCTCGTCATGGTCGTGGTGATGATGGGCATGCTCGTGCGCATGGTCGTGATGGTGGTGTTCATCGGCATGCAGATGCGCATGCGCCTTGTCGGCCAGGTCGTGGCCATGGTGATGGCCCCAGCCAAACACCTTGCGCGCCACCAGCCACAGGCCCAGCAGCGCCACCAGAGCGTAGGAGGCAATGCCGATCCAGTTGGCCGCGTCGCCCATCGCCACGCTGGTCATGCCCAGCAGCCCCGCGGCGATCAGCACGAAGACTACCGCAACCAGCGATTGCAGCAGCGCCGACACCACGCTCAGCGTAACGCCGCGCCGCAGCTGCGTTTCATTGGCCAGCATATAGGACGAGATCACCACCTTGCCGTGGCCGGGCCCCGCCGCGTGGAACACGCCATAGAGAAAACTCAGCCCGCCCAGTACCCAGAAGGCTGTCCAGTCAGTGCGCAGCGCGTCGAGCGAAGTGGTCATCGCCCCATAAAAGCTGCGCTGCTGGTCCTGCAGCCAGCCGAAAAAGCCGGTGCGCGGAAGGTTGAGGCCGGGCTCGGCCGGCGGCCCCCCAAATGGCAGGCTGGGTCTCGCCTGCGCCACCTCTTCCGTGGCCTCCAGCGCCGTGGCCGGTACCTCGGCAACAGCGCCATCACAGGTCACCACGATCAGCCCCTGGGTGCCGCGCATCGCAGCGGCGAGGTCCGGCGGCAGTTCCAGCACTTCAGGCCCCAGCGCATAGAGCCGCTCTTCCACGGCCGGGTCCATCGGCTTGGGCGGTTCGAGTTCGGCGCGGCAGGCAGCAGGCGCATTGTCCAGCGTCACCGCGCTCACATCGGCAAAGCTGATCGCCACGTAATATTCCGGGTCATAGACCGCCAGCTCGAAGCGCCCCGTAACCGGCAGCGGCGTTTCCGCCGCGACCGAATAGGACAGCGTCACCCGCCCGTCCTCATAGACCATGCGCTGGTCGCCAGATGGGGTGAACGCCATCAGCGCGTCCCCCTCCCCGGCATAGGTATAAAAGCCATAGTCGGCCAGCCCGACCATGTTCTCGTCCGCCAGGCCCTGCAGCTCTTCCGGGCTGGTCTGCCGGTCGCCATTGGTGTCCAGCCCTTGGATCATCCAGGCCGAAAAGGCGGTGTCGAAGCTCCAGTCATGCCGCAGCCCCGTGACGGCGCCATTGGGGTCAAACATCACCGCGACCTTGGCATCGATCAGAATATGCGGATGCGCCAGTGCCGGTGCCGTCAGGCAAAGCAGACCGAGTGCCCCGGCGACCAGCCGCCGTCCCATGCTGCGAGTATTCAAGTCATGCCCCAACGTCGCCTAATGGATAGGATGAACCTGGAACCACTCAACCAGGTGGTCGATCAGCGCCCGCACCTTGCCGGCCAGATGCCGCCGATGCGGATAGACCGCCTGCAGCGTCTGCCCGGTCGGCAGGAAGTCCTCCAGCACCGAAACCAGTTCCCCGCTCGCCACGGCGGGATCGGCCAGATAGGACGGCAATACGACAAATCCGAGACCCATTATCGCCGCCTTGCGCGCAGCAAGCGGCGAATTGACCCGCAGCGGTCCATTGACCGGCACCGATATGGTCTTGCCATCCTCGATGAAGCGCCAGTTCGATTGTCCCTGCAGGTTCACATCGACAATGCATGGCAGGTGCCGGAGGTCTTCGGGATGCTTGGGCACGCCATGCTGCTTGAGCAGTTCCGGCGCGGCGCCGGCCACCACATGCATATCGGCAATCTTGCGCGCGATCAGCGATGAATCGGCCATCGTCGATATCCGCAGCGCCACATCGATCCCTTCATCGACCAGGTCGACATAGCGATCCTCCAACCGCAGATCGAGCGTCACCTTGGGATGCTTCTTGAGATAGTCGTAGATCGCCGGCGCCAGCGTCGTCTCGCCGAAATTGCGCGGCGCCGACACCCGCAGCAGGCCACGCGGTTCGGCCGTCTGGTCGGTGATCGTGGCATCGAGATCGTCCAGCTGCTGCAGTAGAGCGCTTGCTTCGCGGTAATAGGCCTCGCCCGCCTCGGTCAGGCTGAGTTTGCGCGTGGTCCGGTTCATCAGCCGCACGCCGAGATAATCTTCCAGGTCGGTGACATATTTGCTGAGCAGCGCCTTGGAGCGGCCATGCTGCCGCGCCGCAGCAGAAAACCCGCCAGAATCAAAGACCTGGACGAAAGCACGGATGCGGGCGAGGTCCTGCGTCATGATGTTCCGTTCACATGAGCAAGGCGCGAAACGATGCGAAACGGCCTTTCGCTTGCAACCCTGCGACCCAAAACCAGGAGCCGACGACATGATTTAGTCAAATCGCATAAGGCTCTAGCGGCGTAAGGGACGCATAACTCATCTGCATGGAGCGAACAATAACTGGTCTTGGTCCTTCCTCGATTAACGATAGGATGGAATGGCCAATCGACGTCCCCAAGGAGTTCGGACTATTTTCCCGCTCATGTCCAGACCTTCATCCCGTTCCACACTCTACCGGCTGATCGAAGCCGGGCAGCTCGCGCACAAGGCGCTGCTGCTGCCTTTGCTCGAACGGGGCCTCGAACCCGGTGATGACGCCATCCTGTTCGAGCTGGGCCGGGCCGGGACGACCGAGATCGAGCTCGCGGCCGAGCTGGGCCTCGACGAAGTCGCCCTCACCATCCGCCTGTCCCGGCTGCTTGATCGCGGCCTTGTTACCCGCCAGGCGGTCGGCCCCGAACTGGCCCCCGGCGTGGCGCTGACCGAGCGCGGCGTTCGTATCCGCAATGGCCTTGCCGATCACTGGACCCAGCTCGAGGAAGCCCTGATGGGCGAACTCAAGCCGAAGAGCCGCAAGAAGCTGGGCGAGCGTCTCAAGCGCTTTGTGGAACTGCTGCGTCTCTGATCGAATTCTGAGCGGACCGTTCAGCTAGGGTTCATCCGCAAAGTTGTCTTCTGGGCTCACAGGCATTTGGTGCCCAACAGGCAAAGGAGATCTACTATGGCATTGAGCAAGAAACTCATGGCTGGTGGCCTCGCAGCGCTGGCGCTTCTCGCGACGACTGCAACGGCCTTCGCGGCCCCGGCCTACGCGACAGGGAACGTCAATGTGCGCTCGGGCCCCGGCACGCATTACAGCCGCGTCGATACGCTTCAGCGTGGCGAACGCGTCGATGTGCAGCAGTGCCGCGGCAGCTGGTGCTATGTCGAAAAGCGCGGCCCCGATGGCTGGGTGTCGGCCAACTATCTCAGCCGCACCGGCTGGGATGACGATTGGGATCGCCCGCCCCACTGGAACCCCGCGCCCCCGCGCCCGCCGCATTGGAATCCGCGTCCCCCGCGTCCGCCACACTGGAACCCGCGTCCGCCGCGTCCCCAGCCCTGGCCGGGCTACGGTGGTGGTAGTGGCGGCAGCGTCTGCTTTAACGGCCCCAACGGCTACTTCTGCGTCGGCAATTAAGCGCCGCCAAACATGCGCCGCCCTTCGGGGCGGCGTTTTCACGTCCCGCGCAACCTGCTCCTGCCTTTTTCGTTGTCCAACCAACCAGCAGGAAGGATTGCCCCATGGCCACCGCCGCAACCACCGACGACAAGAAGCCCGCCCGCCGCGCCGCGACCAAGACTGCCAGCGCCAAGCCCGCCAGCAGCAAGTCCGCCAGCGCCAAATCGTCCAGCACCACCAAGGCCGCGACAGCCAAGCCGGCCACCAAACCGGCGGCGTCCAAGCCCAAGACTGCCAAGTCATCCAAGCCCGCCGCGGCCAATCGTGCCGCCCAGCCCGCCAATCGCCAGTCCCGCGATTCCAGCATGACCGGCAAGGAACATGACGATCACGTCGATCGCGTCTGGGAACTCGCCAAGCGCATCGGCATCGCCATGTTCGTGACCTGGGATGGCAAGGAACAGCGCGCCCGCCCGCTGGCCGCCACCGTCGAAAAGGACGAAGGCGCCATCTATTTCCTCATCGACGTGAATGGCGAAAAGGACGATCAGCTCGCCGAATTCCCCCATGTCAGCGTCAGCTTCGCCGATCACAAGCACTCCAAATATGTGGCGCTCTCCGGCAAGGCGACTGTCTCCAATGACCGCGCCCGCATCAAGGAGCTCTGGACCCCCTTCGCCAAGGCATGGTGGGACAGCCCGGAAGATCCGGCCATCCGCGTCATCAAGATGGTCCCGCAGGATGCCGAATTGTGGGATAGCCCGGGCCGCATCGTCACGACGCTGTCCATGCTGACCGCCGCCGTGACCGGCCGTTCGCCCAAGATCGGCGAAAACGCCAAAGTCGTCTTGTGATCTTCCCGCCGGGGTGATGCGTAACAAAAGCCAATGGCCAGCATCTGCTGGATGACGATTGGCCCATCACCCCGGCGCGGAGACTGCATAGTGACCAAATACCTGATCCTCTACGCGGCCTGTGCTGTCGTATTCTTTCCGCTTGATTTCATCTGGCTATCCACCATGGGCAAGACTTTCTATCAGCGTGAACTGGGCAGCCTGCTCCTGCCCAATCCCAATCTCGTCATTGCCGGCCTGTTCTACCTCGCCTACCTCGTCGGCGTGGTGGCCCTTGTTGTCGCGCCCGCCGAAGGCGATGTGCTCAAGGCCCTGCTGTTCGGCGCCGTCCTCGGCTTTGTCGCCTATGGCACCTATGACCTCACCAACCTGTCGACCGTCAACGGCTTCACCCCCGCCGTTGCCATGGTGGACATGGCCTGGGGCACGGCCCTCACCGCCGTCAGCGCGGCGGGTGGCGTCTGGATCGCCAAGTTTTTCGCCTGATCATTCCTTCCCCGGCAGGCGCGGGTCGGCCACCACCGGCACGCGCCTGATCCGTTCCCGCGCCATCACCACCAGTCCCGCCGCCACGATGATGGCGGCGCCAATCAGCGAGATCGGGTCAATCCAGTGATTGAACACCACCGCGCTCAGCACGATGGCCCAGGGCAGCGAGAAGTAGTTGAACGGCTGCACCACGCTGGCCGGCGCCATGGACAGCGCAAAGACCATCAGGCCGTGCCCGGCGCAGGTCGTGCCCATGATGGTGACCACCAGCAGGACATCGCCCCAGCCCATCGGCTGCCAGAAGAACACCCCGACCATGCCAGACAGCACCAGCCCGATGATCGAGACATAGGTCATGCTGGTCGCCGCGCTGTCATACTGGCTGACCTTGCGGGTGATGACGATATAGATGGCATAAAGCGTCGCCGAACTCAGCGCGAACACCACGCCCCAATCCAGCGGCAGCCCGCCCGGCCGCACGATGACCAGCGCACCAACGAACCCCACCGCAACCGCGACAAAGCGGAAGATGCCGACCTTCTCCCCCAGGATGGGAATGGCAAACAGCGTCACCAGCAGCGGATAGACCACCGTAATGGCCTGCAACTCGCCCAGCGGCACCGACTTCAGCGCCAGCGCGAACAGCCAGATATCGGCCATCAGCAACACGCCGCGCAGCACCTGCCACAGCGGCACCTTCGAGTTCAGCGCCTGGCGCAGCGGCGCCTGCCGCATCACCAGCACCAGCGAAAAGGCCGCAAAGCCCCAATAGCGCATCATGGTGATCTGGAATGGCGAATAGGTCTGCACCAGCACCTTGGAAACCGCGTCCTGCACGCCGAACACGCCAATGGTGATCAGGGTCAGAACAATGGCCCGGCCGACATTGTCGGTGCGGCTGTCGGCAATGGAAGAGGACATGTGTGTGCAATCGGCTGGACATGAAAACGCCCCGACCCTTCAGGGTGCCGGGGCGCCAGAAGCGCTATCGCAAAGCTCAGGCTTTGGCCATGCTCGACTTGATGAGGCCGGCAATGGCGGTCAGGATGCCGCCCCCGACCAGGCCCGTCACGCCCTGACCCGCCAGCGCGCCGAAGTCGAGCCCGCCGGCCGCACCGGCCGCGCCCGCAGTCGCCCCCACCAAGCCATCAAGCCCCGGAATCATCGCGGCCAGCCAGGTCGCGGCAATGCCGCCGACGGCGCCGACAAGCGAATTGCCGGTCGTCCCGAGGCTGAGCGATTTGGAGAGTTGTGCAAGGATGTTGCCGCCGACGCCGCCGGCAACCAGCTGCACGAGAATAGGCACGATGACTTCCATTTGAGTCCCCCTCATGGATGCCGCTTGGCCGTCAGCCTTGCGGCGACACCGCGAGTTTACGCCTAAATTTTGTGCAACAAAAGGACAAGCCTGCTGTCCGATCCTGTCAGCAGGAGCCCCTAAATCCGGGCTTCCCGGCATTGAAGAACCCCGCCAAAGCAGCCTATGGTCCGGCCACAAGGTCCCCGTCATGTCGAATCGTTCCGCCTCCCCATCGCCATCCCAGCCCGTCGCGCTCGTCACCGGAGCCAGCGACCGCATCGGCGCGGCCATTGCCCTGGCCCTGGCCCGCGCCGGCCATGCCGTGGTCATCCACTATCGCTCCAATGCCGAAGGCGCCCGCGCCGTGCGCGCCGCCATCCGCGCCAATGGCGGCCAGGCCGAGATGGTCAAGGCCGATCTCGCCAAACGCCCCCAGCGCGCCGCCCTCATCGGCAAGGCGGCCGGCTATTTCGGGCCGCTGACCGTCCTGGTCAATAATGCCTCCCTCTTCGACCCCGACAGCGCCCGCGATGTCGATGAAAAGCTCTGGGACCAGCATTTCGCCATCCATGCCGAGGCGCCCATCTTCCTCGCCCGCGACTTTGCTGCCCAGCTCCCCCCGGGTCAGCTCGGCAATATCGTCAACCTCGTCGACGAGCGTGTGCTGCATCCTACGCCGGCCTATTTCAGCTACAGCCTGTCCAAGTCCGTGCTGTGGACTGCCACCCGCACCCTGGCGCAGTCGCTGGCCCCGTCCATCCGCGTCAATGCCATCGGCCCGGGCCCCGTCCTGCCCCATAGCCGGCAGAGCCAGGCCGAGTTCGACAAGTCCGTTGCCGCCCTGCCGCTGCAGCGCCATGCCGGGCCCGATGCCATTGCCGATGGCGTCATAATGTTGCTCAACACGCCCGCCATGACCGGCCAGATGCTCGCCCTCGATGGTGGCGAACATCTCGAATATCTGCCCAAGAGCAAGCCGACCCCGCGCGCATGACCGACGACGCCACACCCAAGCCCAGCGGCCACGAGGTCATTCGGGCCTTCGTGCGCACCCTGCCCGCCGCCCCGGGCGTCTATCGCATGCTCGATGCGCAGGGCGAGGTCATGTATGTGGGCAAGGCCCGCAACCTCAAGGCGCGCGTCACCAACTATACCCGCCCCGACGGCCTCGAAATCCGCCTCCAGCGCATGATCGCCGCCACGGTCAGCATGGAATTCGTGCGCACCGAGACCGAGTCCGAAGCGCTGCTGCTTGAAGCCAATATGATCAAGCGGCTCAAGCCGCGCTTCAACGTGCTGCTGCGCGACGACAAGAGCTTCCCCTATATCCTCATCGCCACCGATCACGAGGCCCCCGAGCTTACCAAGCATCGCGGCACCCGGCGCCGCCAGGGCCACTATTTCGGCCCCTTCGCCTCGGCCACCGCCGTCGGCCGCACCATTGCCAGCCTGCAAAAGGCCTTCCTGCTCCGCAACTGCTCGGACAGTTTCTACGCCGCCCGCACCCGTCCCTGCCTGCAGTTCCAGATCAAGCGCTGCGCCGCCCCCTGCACCCGCGAGATCAGCCTCGAAGGCTATGCCGAGTTGGTCGAGGATGCCCGCCAGTTTCTCTCCGGCAAGTCGCAGGGCGTGCGCGACCACCTGCAGCGCGACATGAACCAGGCCGCCGAACAGCTCGATTTCGAACGCGCCGCCCTGCTCCGCGATCGCCTCTCGGCCCTGGCCCTCATCCAGTCCCAGGGCGATGGCACCGCCAAGACCGTCGAGGAGGCCGACGTCTTCGCCATCCATCACGAAGGCGGCCAGTTCTGCGTGCAGGTCTTCTTCTTCCGCGCCTTCCAGAACTGGGGCAATTACCCCTATCGTCCGCGCGCCGATGCCAGCCTCACCGATGCCGAAGTGCTCGAGGCCTTCATCGGCCAGTTCTACGAAAATCGCACCCCGGCCCGCCTCGTGCTGATCAGCCACGAGCTGGCCGAGCACACCCTGATGGAAGAGGCCCTCTCCACCCGCGCCGGCCGCCGCGTCTATATCGAGCAGCCCCGGCGTGGCGAGAAACGCGACCTGGTCAATCACGCCCTCAACAATGCCCGCGAGGCCCTGGGCCGCCAGCTTGCCGAGGGCGCCACCAACCGCACCCTGCTTGAAGGCGTCGCCGAGACCTTCGGCCTAGATTCCGTGCCACGCCGCATCGAGACCTATGACAATTCCCACATCTCGGGCACCAACATGGTCGGCGCGATGGTCGTGGCCGGCGAGGAAGGCTTCGCCAAGAAGTTCTACCGCACCTTCAACATCAAGTCCGACATCGCCGCCGGCGACGATTTCGGCATGATGCGCGAAGTGCTGACCCGCCGCTTCACCCGCCTCGCCAGTGAAAGCGATGATGACGCCGAGGATGAAGCCACCGGCATGCCCGACTGGCCCGACGTGGTTTTCATTGACGGCGGCGCCGGCCAGCTCAATGCGGTCCGCGAAGTCATCGCCGAGCTCAACCTGCCCAAGGAAGTGACCTTCATCGGCATCGCCAAGGGCGAGGAGCGCGACGCCGGCCGCGAAAAATTCCACATGGAGGGCCGGGAACCCTTCATGCTGCCCCATCGCGATCCTGTCCTCTATTACGTCCAGCGCCTGCGCGACGAGGCCCACCGCTTCGCCATCGGCACCCACCGTGCCAAGCGCAAGAAGGACCAGATCAAGAACCCGCTCGACGAGATCGAGGGCATAGGCCCCACCCGCAAGCGCGCCCTGCTCAACCACTTCGGCTCCGCCAAGGCCGTCGGCCGCGCCTCACTCGCCGACCTCGAGGCCGTCCCCACCATCTCCAAAGCCATGGCCCAGCTGGTCTACGACCACTTCAACCGGGCCTGAGCCCCCACGCTCGGGGCCCAACCTCCCCCGCCTGCGGGGGAGGGGGACCGCCAACAGGCGGTGGAGGGGGGAGCCGCTTGCCCAAGGGCCCCGATAATCCGCCTGCGCGTGATAGATCGCTGGTA
This sequence comes from Alphaproteobacteria bacterium, assembly GCA_018828145.1. Taxonomy (GTDB): domain Bacteria; phylum Pseudomonadota; class Alphaproteobacteria; order Rhizobiales; family Devosiaceae; genus Devosia. The sequence goes on from JAHJWO010000017.1 coordinate 122,717, forward strand.
CTTTTTCGCTGGGTGCTTGGCAGACTGTCGAAATTCACCCCGCCCATTCGTCGCCAGGTTGAACACACCGGAGCAGAGCCATGAAGTTCATCACCTTCGTCACCACCACCAATCCAGCCGAAGCCGGCCCGCCCCCGCCGGCCCTGATGCAGGCCATCATCGCCCTCGGCATGGAGGCCGGCGCCGGCCTAGTTGAATCTGGCGGCATGTCCGACACCGCCACCATCAAGGTGCGCAGCAGCCAGCTCATCACCGACGGTCCCTTCACCGAGGCCAAGGAACTGGTTGGCGGCTACGCCATCTACGACCTGCCCAGCCAGGCCGACATCGTCTCCTGGACCCAACGCTTCGCCGACCTCCACCGCCAGCACTGGCCCCAATGGGAAGGCGAAATCACCATCCAGCAACTGCACGCCTTCAGCATGCCCGGCTGAACTGTCCCTCCATGACTCGATCGCCCCCCAGGCGGCGCTTCCGCGCGCCCCTACCAAAGTCAGAGTCGACAACCTCAGAATCCCGCGCTACACATCTCGCCATGATCCGTTCCGTCGCCACCGTTTCGTTTTGGTTTAGCTATCCGCTCCCGGCGGAGGCTACCGTGCGCTTGATCTGATCTTCCAAAGATACGACCAAACCCGAAGCCAGCCGCCCCCACCCGAGGCGGCTTTTTTGTTGGCCGCCTCCCCAGAATTCGACAAGTTCCCGAGGAGACCATCAAGTGCTCAAATCCACCGACGACCTTCGCATCACCGCCATCAAGCCGCTGACCACCCCGATCGAGGTGATGCGCCAGCATCCGCGCACCGACGCCGCCACCCGCACCGTGCTCAGCGCCCGCCACGCCTTCCATAATATCCTTGCCGGCAATGACGACCGCCTCGCCGTCGTCGTCGGCCCCTGCTCCATTCACGATCCCGCCGCGGCGCTGGACTACGCGAAACGCCTCGTGGCGCTGCGCGAGACCCTGGGCGACCGGCTTGAGATCATCATGCGCGTCTATTTCGAAAAGCCGCGCACCACGGTCGGCTGGAAGGGCCTGATCAACGATCCTAACCTCGACGGCAGCTTCGACATCGATACCGGTCTCCACACCGCCCGCGCCCTGCTGCTCGACATCGCCAATCTCGGCCTGCCCGCCGCCTGCGAATTCCTCGACATGACCACGCCGCAATACATTGCCGATCTCGTCAGCTGGGCCGCCATCGGCGCCCGCACCACCGAAAGCCAGATCCATCGCGAGCTGGCTTCCGGCCTCTCCTGCCCGGTCGGCTTCAAGAACGGCACCGACGGCAATGTGAAGATCGCGCTCGATGCGGTGAGTTCGGCCAGCCAGCCGCACCATTTCCTGGCCGTGACCAAGGACGGCCGCTCGGCCATCGCCGCCACCACCGGCAATGAGGATTGTCACATCATCCTGCGCGGCGGCAAGACCACCAACTACGACGCCGCCAGCATCGATGCCGCCGCAGCCGCGGCCGAGAAGTCCGGCCTGCCGCCCGTCATCATGATCGACGCCAGCCACGCCAATTCGTCCAAGAACCCGGAAAACCAGCCTCTGGTCCTCGCCGATATCGGCGCCCAGATGGCCGCGGGCGACCGCCGCATCATCGGCGTCATGGTCGAATCCAACCTGGTCGCCGGCCGCCAGGACCTCGTCGAGGGCCGGAGCCTCGTCTACGGCCAGTCCATCACCGACGGCTGCATCGACTGGGACACGACGGTGACTGCGCTTGAGGCTTTGGCCGAAGCCGTCACCGAACGCCGCGCGGCAACCAACCAGGCCGTGGCGTGATTGCACTCCTACCACCAGCTCCCCTTCTCCCCTCGTGGGAGAAGGTGGCGCGCAGCGCCGGATGAGGGGGCTTTGATCGCAGCAAGGGCCCCTTCACCGCCCTTCGGGCACCCTCTCCCCCAAGAAGAGGTGGGTTGACCCCCCACCCCCATTCCTGTTCTCTCCCCCCATGGCCAGAAACCCGCTTCTCCTCGTTCCAAACCTGATCACCATTGCCCGCATCCTGGCGATCATTCCCATCGTCTGGCTGGTCATGCAGGGCGATATTGTCCTGCGCCTGGTCGCCTTGATCATCTATGTCATCGCCGCCGCCAGCGACTGGCTCGATGGCTATCTGGCCCGCGCCTGGAACCAGTATTCCCCGCTCGGGCGCATGCTGGACCCCATAGCCGACAAGCTGCTGGTCGGCATTCTCATCGCCGCCCTCGCCTGGGACGGCAGCTTTTCGGGCTGGGACATGATCCCCGCCTGCGCCATCCTGTTCCGCGAATTCTTCATCCCCGGCCTGCGCGAGTTCCTCGGCAATACCCAGGTCGTGCTGCCGGTCAGCTGGCTGGCCAAGTGGAAGACCACCCTGCAACTGGTGGCTCTCGCCATCGTGCTGTTCGAGCGCATCGTCCCGGGCTTCGGCCTCGCCAGCGACATCGTGCTCTGGGTCGCCGGCGCACTCACTCTGTGGACGGGCTGGCAATATCTCCGCGCCAGCTGGCCGCATCTGGTCGACGAAGCGAAATGAAGATCCTCTATTTCGCCTGGCTGCGCGAACGCCTCAATCGCGGCGAGGAAGAGGTGTCACCCCCCGCCGAGGTCGCCACCGTGGGCAACCTGATCGACTGGCTCGCCGCCCGCGACGAGGCCTTCGCCCTTGCCGTCGGAAAGCGCGCCCTGATCAAGGCGGCGGTCGACGCCAGACTGGTGAACCATGATGCCCCCATCACCGGAGCCAGCGTCGTGGCGCTTTTCCCGCCCATGACCGGCGGCTGACATGACTGTCCGCGTAGAGACTGCCCGCTTCGATCCCGGCGCCGAAACCAACGCCTTCCTGGCCGCCGGCAAGGGCGCGGGCGCCGCAGTCACCTTCACCGGCGTGGTACGCTCGCTGCCCGATGATCCGATCACCGCGCTAACCCTCGAATGCTATCCCGAGCTGGCCATCAACCAGCTCACTGCCATCGTGGAACAGGCCACCGCCCGCTTCGGTCTCCTCGCCGCCACGGTGATCCACCGCTATGGCACCCTGTTGCCGGGCGAACCCATCGTCCAGGTCATGACCCTCTCGCCTCACCGCGAAGCCGCCTTCCGGGGCGCCGAGTTCCTCATGGACTACCTCAAGACCGACGCCCCCTTCTGGAAACAGGAAACCGGCCCTGGGGGAACGCATTGGGTCGAAGCCAAGGCTGAGGACGATGTGGCAAAGGCGCGTTGGGAATAAACAAAAAAGCCGGGCACTTGGCCCGGCTTCTTCAGAACTTGATTCCGCCTATTCGGCCGCGACCCGCTTGGGCTGAACCTCTGCCGAATACGCGTCGATCAGCGTGCGGCATCCCTCACCCGGCGTAAACTTGTACTCCCCGATCTCGCTGACCGGCGTAACCTCGGCCGCAGTACCGGTCAGGAAGCATTCGTCGAATTGGCTCAGCTCTTCAGGCATGATGTGACGCTCGGTCACCGTATAGCCATTGCGCTTGGCCAGCTCGATCAGCGTCTGCCGGGTAATGCCGTTGAGGAAGCAGTCGGGCGTCGGCGTCGTGATATCCTTGCCCTTGATGAAGAACACATTGGCGCCGGTGGCTTCCGCCACATAGCCGCGATAGTCCAGCATCATGGAATCGGCATAGCCATTGGCCATCGCCGCGTCCTTGGAAAGGGTGCAGATCATGTAGAGGCCGGCAGCCTTGGCCGAGGACGGGATGGTCTCGGGAGAAGGCCGCTTCCACTTGCTCCATTCGAGCCTTATGCCCTTGAGCTTTTCCTCGACCGAGAAATAGCTCGGCCACACCCAGGCCGCGATCGCCAGATGCACAGTATTGTTGCGGGCGGGAACGCTCAGCTCTTCCGAGCCGCGCCAGGCCACGGGACGCACATAGGCGTCGACCAGGCCGTTCTTGGCTAGCACTTCGCGCTTGGCTTCCTCGATCTGCTCGACCGACCAGGGAATGGTGAAATCCAGCGTCTTGCCCGAGCGGATCAGCCGTTCGGTATGCTCGCGCGACTTGAAGATTTCCCCGCCATAGGCGCGCTCACCCTCGAACACCGAGCTGGCATAATGCAGCCCGTGCGTCAGCACGTGAATCTTTGCGTCTTTCCAGGGTTTGAACTCGCCATCAAACCAGATCCAGCCTTCACGCTGGTCCATGGGCACGCCTGCCATGATCCTCTCCCGCAATCTCATTTGTTGAGGTGCCGTTTGCACCGTCGCCTGTTTGGCGCCAATCATGCCCCAGGCCCAAGGCCTTGGCAAACCACAAAGGCTGGGGGATAAGACATCAGCGGCGTCCTGATGGGAAGACAATGGCAGCACACCAAAAAAATGTCAACATAGCTGACATAAATTCCGCCCCGCCCGGCGGAGAGGCCCTGCCCCTCGACATTATGGGCCTGTTCTTCTTCGCCTATCGGGACTTTACCGGCGACGCCGACGCCCTGCTCGAGCGCCAGGGTTTTGGCCGGGCCCATCACCGGGTGCTCTATTTCGTCAATCTGCGCCCCGGCATGCCGGTCGCCGACCTGCTCGATATCCTCAAGATCACCAAGCAGAGCCTGGCGCGCGTACTGCGGCAGTTGATCGACAACGGCTATATCGAGCAGAAGACCGGTCACGCCGACCGTCGCCAGCGCCTGTTGCACGCCACCGACAAGGGCAAGCAGTTCTTTGGCACGCTCTCGACCAGCCAGGCCAGCCGCATCAATGCAGCCATCGCCAGCCTGCCGCCCGACTCCCGCCGTGTGGTGACGCGCTTTCTCGTCGGCATGGTCGATCCCGCCGACCGCATCGTGCTCGACCGGCTCAACCTCACCAAGGGCCTCTAGGAGCTAATTGCTCATCGTCGAGCGGTGCGCCCAGCCGGTCATGCGCTTCTCCAGCCACGCCATCAGCGCATACATGACGATGCCCTCCAGCGCGAGCATCAGCAGCCCGGCGAACACCAGCGGCACATTGAAGTTCGATTGCGCCGAGGCCATCATATTGCCAAGCCCGTTGTTGGAGGCCACCGTCTCGCTGACCACCGAGCCGACAAAGGCCAGCGTAATGGCCACCTTGAGCGAGCCGAAGAAATACGGCATCGAGCGGGGAATGCCCACCTTGAGCATGATGTCGAGCTTCTTCGCCCCCAGCGCCCGCAGCACGTCCTCGGTCTCCGGCTCGATCGTCGCGAGGCCCGTCGCGACATTGACCACGATGGGAAAGAACGAGATCAGGAAGGCCGTCAGCACCGCCGGCACGGTGCCGATGCCGAACCAGATCACCAGGATCGGCACCAGCGCCACCTTGGGAATGGCGTTGAACCCGATCATGATCGGGTAGAGCCCGGCATAGATGGTCTTGGACCAGCCGATGAACAGCCCGATCCCCAAGCCCGCCACCACGGCGATCAGAAAGCCCAGTACGGTGGTGTAGAGCGTCTGCAGCGAGTTCTTCCAGATCGGCGACCAGTACTGCACGATCGCTTCGAAGATGCGGCTCGGCGTCGGCAATATCGTATGCGGCAGCCCCGAGATCCGCACCCCGATCTCCCAGGCGACAAACAGCCCGACCGTGTAGAGAAACGGCGCCAGGCGGATCCAGTTGATCTTGTATGCGTCGCGCGGCGGCGGCAGCGTCGAGGTGGCGAGGACAGTTTCAGGACTGGTCATGCTGCGGCCCTCGCCGTGGCAATCTCGCTATGCAGCGCCTGCACCATGTCATTGAACGCCGGCTGGTAGAGAATATCGAGCTGCCGCGGCCGCTCGAATGGCACGACATGCTCGGAAACCACGCGGCCGGGCCGCGCGCTCATCACCACCACCTTGTCGGCCAGGAACACACTCTCGCGCAGGTCATGCGTCACCAGCACGATGGTGACGTCCTGGCTGGCATGCAGGTCGCGGATGACGCACCAGAGCTCCTCGCGGGTAAAAGCGTCGAGCGCCCCGAATGGCTCGTCCAGCATCAGCAGTTCCGGCTCATGGATCAGCGCCCGGCAGAGATTGGCCCGCTGCTGCATGCCGCCCGAGAGCTGCCAGGGAAACTTGTCGCCAAACCCCTTGAGCCCCACCGTCTCCAGCAGCGCCTCGGCCTTCTCGACATATTCGCGCTTGTGCTTGCGCAGCCGGTGGCGGTGCCGCTCGACGATTTCCAGCGGCAACAGGATATTCTCCAGCGTCGTCCGCCACGGCAGCATGGTCGGGTTCTGGAACGCCATGCCGACGATGGAAACCGGCTTGGTCACCTCCTGCCCCGCCACGATCACCGTACCGCTTTGCGGAATATGCAGCCCGGTTGTCAGCTTCATCAGCGTGGACTTGCCACATCCGGATGGCCCCACCACGGCGACGAATTCGCCGCGGTCGATATGCAGGTCGAGCCCGCTGACCGCCAGCGTGCCATTGGGCCCGCCATAGCGCATGTCGACATTGTCGATGGAAACGAGGGGCATCGGATCATCCCTTGTGCAGTGCGTGGGGCCACCCCCACCCTCGGTCCCTCCCCACAAGGGGGAGGGAGGCGCGCAACCAGTGCCTTGGTTCAGCTCGATATGTAACCATCCACCGACCAGGCTTCCCTCCCCCTTGTGGGGAGGGAATGAGGGTGGGGGTGCTACGGGCACGAAAGCCTAAGGCAGCATGCGTTCCGCAGCCGGCGGCAGGTATTGCGCGTCGAACACATCGGCAGCGGTCACGGCGCCTTTAAGGCCCATGGACAGCTTGAGCGTTTCCAGCGAGGCAGTGAGACGCGCCTCGTCGATCCCGCCGAAGCCATTCTCGACCACATAGGGCGTCTTGATGTTCATCTCGTTGGCCATGGTCAGGCGGGCAATCTCGGTATCGAGATTGAGCGTCTCGTTGCGCGCCAGAACGGCGGCGGCGCCGGCGGCCGGATCAGCCACCGCATCGGCAAAGCCCTTGCTCAGAGCCCGCAGGAAGCCTTTGACCGCCTCCGGGTTCTCGGCTGCAAAAGTCTCGTTCACCAGGATCGCATTGCCATAGAGATTGAGGCCATGATCGGCAAAGAGAATGGTCGAGATGTCATCTTCCGGCACGCCATTGGCGATCAGGTTGAGGATGACCGAGAAGGCAAAGCCGAACACGCCATCGACATCGCCCGATGCCAGCATCGGCTCACGCACCGGGAAGCCGACATTCTCGATGGTGATAGTGGAAGCGTCGAGCCCTGCGGCGGGAATGAAGGCCTGCCACTGAGCGAAGGCACCATCGGGCGGCGGCGCACCGAGCTTCTTGCCTTCGAGCGATTTCGGATCGTCGGTAATGCCCAGCGACTTGCGGCCGATGATCGAAAACACCGGCTTGTCATAGACCATCATGATCGAGGTCACCGGCTGGGCCGGATCTTCATCGAGAAACTTGATCAGCGAATTGATGTCGCCGAAGCCGAACTGGTAGGCCCCCGTGGCCACGCGCGGAATGGCTTCCACCGAGCCATTGCCGGTGTCGATGGTCACGTCGAGCCCTTCGGCGGCGAAATAGCCATTGTCCTGCGCCAGCAGGAAGCCTGCCGCCGGCCCTTCGAAGCGCCAGTCGAGGGTGAGCTTGACGGCGGTCTGGGCGAAGGCCGGCGGGGCAAGGCCAGCCAGGGCAACAGCCGCTATGGATGCAGTAAACAGCCTGCGATTGAGCATGAAACACGTCCCCGGAATTGTTATGTCCGGAAAACAAGCGCAGCCCAGCGCGGCACGCAAGAAAAATCGCCCATAAAGACATCAAATACGGCACCTGCCCAAATTGCAGGCATTATGCGCAAGATTTGATGATGACGAATAGAGCACAAGAAAAAGGGCGCGAAGCCGAAGCTTCGCGCCCCCACCGGAGACACCACAAAGGAGCGTCAGCCTCTGCAGCAGTCCACCGATCGCTTGGCGTTCGCGGAGGGAACGAACACCAAAACGGGGCCCGGAGGCAATTGCGACCATCCGGTTCGGTCCATTAACGGGGCTATCCGACAAGGGTTCCCAACAAGGCAATCTGTGATCGAGGTTTTGCTGCGAGCAATGCTGGCCAGGCCCGACGGGCGGCAGCAAAAAGCCCCACGCCGGGGCGTGGGGCCGAGGTTGTCGGTGCAAACGACCTCTGCCGAAGTAAATCCTTCGGTGAAGCCAGCTTAGCGCAGGCGATGGCACAGGTCACGCCAGCCGCTTCCGGTTTACCCATTCAAAAAGCACAAGGCCGGGCATCTGCCTAAACATTGATCAGACACCGCGACACCTGCCCACCGAACTGGCAGTTGTTGGGGCAAGTGTATGCAATGAAACCGGCCAGCCACCGCTCACTCGCCACTAGTTCTGAATTGAATCAACACCTTAGGGACCGATGCCAGGTGCTGGCACGGCCTTTGCAATTTGTCCGGCGGTGCAAACACACATCTGTCGGAGGAAAACATGACAGTAGTAAACCGCAACTTTGCGGCTCTGGGGCTGGGCGTGGCTATGACTATGGGCGCGATTGCCGTTCCGGCATTCGCCCAGGACGAGACCATCAAGGTCGGCGTCCTGCATTCGCTGTCGGGCACGATGGCGATTTCCGAGACCACGCTCAAGGACACGATGCTGTTCCTGATCGACGAGCAGAACAAGAAGGGCGGCCTCCTGGGCAAGCAGCTTGAAGCCGTCGTGGTCGACCCTGCCTCCGACTGGCCGCTCTTTGCCGAAAAGGCTCGCGAGCTGATCGAAGTCAACGGCGTTGCCGCCGTGTTCGGCTGCTGGACCTCGTCCTCGCGCAAGTCGGTTCTGCCGGTTTTCGAGGAACTGAACTCGATCCTCTTCTACCCCGTGCAGTACGAGGGTGAAGAATCCCAGCGCAACGTGTTCTACACCGGCGCTGCTCCCAACCAGCAGGCCATCCCGGCCGTCGACTACCTGATGGAAAACGAAGGCGTCGAGCGCTGGGTGCTCGCCGGCACCGACTATGTCTATCCGCAGACGACCAACAAGATCCTTGAGCAGTACCTCATGGACAAGGGCGTTGCCGCCGAAGACATCATGATCAACTACACGCCCTTCGGCCATTCCGATTGGCAGACCATCGTGTCCGACATCAAGACCTTCGGCTCGACCGGCAAGAAGACCGCCGTCGTCTCGACCATCAACGGCGATGCCAACGTGCCGTTCTACAAGGAACTCGCCAACCAGGGCATCAAGGCCGAGGACATCCCGGTCGTCGCCTTCTCGGTCGGTGAAGAAGAACTCGCCGGCTTCGACACCACCCCGCTGGTCGGTCACCTGGCTGCCTGGAACTACTTCCAGTCCGTCGATGTGCCGGAAAACGCGGCCTTCATCGAGTCGTGGCAGACCTTCATGGGCAACCCTGACAAGGTGACCAACGACCCGATGGAAGCCACCGTCATCGGCTTCAACCTCTGGGTTCAGGCCGTTGAAAAGGCCGGCACCACCGACACCGATGCCGTGCTCGACGCCATCATCGGCCTCGAAACCCCGAACCTGACCGGCGGCGTCGCCAAGATGCTCCCGAACCACCACATCACCAAGCCGGTGCTGATCGGTGAAATCCAGGCCGACGGCCAGTTCGAAGTCGTGTCGGAATCCGAACTCGTCCCCGGCGATGCCTGGTCCGACTTCCTGCCCGAATCCAAGATGATCGAGGCCGATTGGACCGCCCCGATCTCCTGCGGCAACTACAATACCGAAACCAAGACCTGCGGCGGCGCCAGCTAAGCCCGCCTGCTGCTTTCGACGAGGGCGGCCTTGCCCGCCCTCGTCTTCCGACCGATCGACGCATGAGGCCAACGATGAACGCAATCAGCCTTCTCCGCACTATCGCGCTCTTCCTTGCTCTCACTCTCGGCCTCGCCTCCCCCGCCCAGGCGCAGGTGGCCGACGCCGAGCTCACGCCCCTGGTCGACGCTCTCGCTCCCGGTAACTTCAAGGATCGCGAAGCCGCCATCGGCGTTCTCGTCGCCACCGGCGATCCGCGCGTCGTGCCCGTGCTCGAGGTCCTGCTCGAGGGCGAACTCTATTTCGACGAGGCCAGCGGCAAGGTCGTCTTCACGTCGGAGGCCGGCGGCGAAGGCACCATTTCCGACCCGGCCACCGGCGCCGAACTGCCCGATCTCACCGAGGACGGGCTCGACAAGGTCAAGGTCAATAACGGCCTGCGCCGCGTGCTGCGCACCGCAATCGGCCAGATGACCCTGCTGAGCGAAGACCCCGGCGTCCGCCTCTTTGCCGCCCAGTCCATCCTGCGCGATGCAGATCCCGCCCAGCTTGAACTGCTCGACAGCGCCATCGCCGCCGAGACCGACGCCAGCATCAGGCGCGTCATGGAGCAGGCCCGCGCCGCCATTATCCTCAAGACCCCGGACGCGTCGGTCGAGGACTGGCAGGCCGCCATTCCCGTGGTCCAGGCCATCGGCGGCCGCGATGCGCTCAATACGCTGACCACCGCGCTCAACACCGCACCCGAAGCGGTCAAACCCCTGATCCAGACCGCCATAGACGGCCTGGCCCGCGACCGCGCGGTCTGGGATGTGGCGCAGAATGTCTGGTTCGGGATTTCCCTTGGTTCAGTCCTGTTGCTGGCCGCCATCGGCCTCGCCATCACCTTCGGCGTCATGGGCGTCATCAACATGGCCCATGGCGAAATGGTCATGCTGGGCGCCTACACCACTTTCGTGGTGCAGGAGGTCATCCGCCAGAATTTCCCCGGCCTGTTCGACTGGTCGCTGGCCATCGCCCTGCCCCTGGCCTTCCTCGTCACCGGCCTCATCGGCATCGCCATCGAGCGCGGCGTCATCCGCTTCCTCTATGGCCGGCCGCTGGAAACGCTCCTCGCCACCTGGGGCCTGTCGCTGATCATCCAGCAGGCCGTCCAGCGCATCTTTACCGCCAATATCCGAGAAGTGGGCAATCCGACATGGATGTCCGGCTCGTTCGAGCTGGGCGGCCTCGCCATCACCTGGAACCGCTTCTACATCGTCATCTTCGCGCTGATGGTCTTCGTCGCCCTGCTTCTGGTGCTCAAATACACCGCCATTGGCCTTCACATGCGCGCCGTCACGCAGAACCGCCGCATGGCCTCCGCCATGGGCATTCGCACGCCGCTGGTCGACGCCATGACCTTCGGCCTTGGCTCGGGCATTGCCGGCCTTGCCGGCGTGGCGCTCAGCCAGATCGGCAACGTCTCGCCCAACCTCGGCCAGGGCTACATTATCGACAGCTTCATGGTCGTGGTCTTCGGCGGCGTGGGCAATCTCTGGGGCACCCTGGTCGGCGCGTTGACCCTGGGCATCGCCAACAAGTTCATCGAGCCCTATGCCGGCGCCGTGCTGGGCAAGATCATCATTCTCGTCCTCATCATCCTCTTCATCCAGCGCCGTCCCCGCGGCCTCTTCGCGCTCAAGGGAAGGTCGATCGAAGCATGATTACGCAGGCCCTCTTCCGCGCCCTCGACAAGAAGGCCATCTGGATCGTCGCCATCCTCCTGGTCGTCGCCATCGCGGTGCCGATGTCCAATCTCATGCTGCCCGAGGGTCACCCGCTGCGGTTGCCCAATTATGCCGTGCCGTTGTTTGGCAAATACCTCACCTTCGCCATGCTCGCTTTGGCGCTCGATCTGGTCTGGGGCTATTGCGGCATTCTCTCGCTCGGCCACGGCGCCTTCTTCGCCATCGGCGGCTATGCCATGGGCATGTATCTCATGCGCCAGATCGGCACCCGCGGCGTCTATGCCAACCCCATCCTTCCCGATTTCATGGTCTTCCTGAACTGGAAGGAACTGCCCTGGTACTGGTACGGCATGGACAATTTCTGGATCGCCATGCTGATGGTCGTCCTCGTCCCGGGCCTGCTGGCCTTCGTCTTTGGCTTCCTCGCCTTCCGCAGCCGCGTCACCGGCGTCTATCTCTCCATCATCACCCAGGCCATGACCTATGCCCTGCTGCTGGCCTTCTTCCGCAATGACATGGGCTTTGGCGGCAATAACGGCCTGACAGACTTCAAGGACATCCTGGGTCAGTCCATCTCGGCGCCGACCACCCGCGCCGCCCTCTTTGCCGCTTCGGCCATCGCCCTGGCGATTGCGGTGCTCGCCTGCTCGATGATCGTCAATTCCAAGCTGGGCAAGGTCATGGTCGCCGTGCGCGACGCCGAAAGCCGCACCCGCTTCCTCGGCTATCGCGTCGAATATGTGAAGCTCTTCGCCTTCGTCGTCTCCGCCATCATCGCCGGCATTGCCGGGGCGCTCTACGTGCCCCAGGTCGGCATCATCAATCCGTCCGAATTCGACCCGGCCAATTCCATCGAGGTGGTGATCTGGACCGCCGTCGGCGGCCGCGGCACCATTATCGGGCCGATCATCGGCGGTATCCTGGTCAATGTCGGCAAGTCCTACTTCACCGGCGCCTTCCCCGAATACTGGCTCTTCGCCCTCGGCGCGCTCTTCGTGGTGACGACGCTGTTCCTGCCCAAGGGCATTGTCGGCCTCATCGGCCAATACCGCGCCGCGACCACCAGGCGCGAGCAGCACGATCGCGATGCGCCCACCCCCATGCAGGTGGAAGCCGGCGCTGATCCCCAACCCAAGCCGGCGGAGTAAGCCATGTCCGAAGCCGCAGAAAAGCTTGGCACCATGCTCTATCTCGATGGCGTCTCGGTCGCCTTCGACGGGTTCAAGGCCATCAACAACCTCTCCATCATCGTCCACCCGGCAGAAATGCTGGCCATTATCGGCCCCAATGGCGCCGGCAAGACCACCATGATGGACATCATCACCGGCAAGACGCGGCCCGATGACGGCCAGGTCCTGTTCGATGGCCGCACAGACCTCACCAAGCTCGACGAAGCCGCCATCGCCAATCTCGGCATCGGCCGCAAGTTCCAAAAGCCCACCGTGTTCGAGAGCCACACGGTCTGGGACAATATCGAAATGGCGCTGAAAAAGCCGCGCGGCGTCTTTGCCACCCTGTTCTACACAGCCGACGATGCCGACATCGCCCGCATTACCGAAATCCTCGAAACCGTGCGCCTCATCGCCCGCAAGGACGACTATGCCGCCAATCTTAGCCACGGCCAGAAGCAGTGGCTCGAAATCGGCATGCTGCTGGCGCAGGACCCCAAGCTGCTGCTGGTCGATGAACCCGTGGCCGGCATGACCGACGCCGAAACCGTCGAAACCGCCAAGCTGCTCAAGGACATCGCCAAAACCCGCTCCGTGGTGGTCGTTGAACACGACATGAGCTTCGTCCGCGAACTCGGCTCCCGCGTCACCTGCCTCGCCGAAGGCGCCGTCCTCGCCGAAGGCAGCCTCGACCAGGTCAGCGCCAATCCGGTGGTGATCGAGAGGTATCTGGGACGATGAGGGCAGAACTCGCAGTCGACTCCCTCCCCCTTGTGGGGAGGGATCAAGGGTGGGAGTGGGCCACACGCACCAGGCCCACCAACACCCCCCACCCCGGCCCTCCCCACAAGGGGGAGGGAGAAGGAAGAGCAATGAGCACCGCCCTCTCCATCAACGCCATCGACCTGCATTACGGCGCCGCCCAGGCGCTCAAATCCGTGTCCATCGAGTGCAGGCCCGGCCGCATCACCGCCGTGCTCGGCCGCAACGGCGTCGGCAAGTCCTCCACCCTGCGCGCCATCACCGGCGTCAACAACATCTCGGCCGGGGAAATCACCTTCGGCGACGAGGTCCTGCGCAAGGCCCCGCCCTATAAGCGCGCCCGCATGGGCATCGGCTATGTGCCCCAGGGCCGCGAGATCTTCCCGCTGCTGACGGTGAAGGAAAATCTGGAAACGGGCTATGCCGGCCTGCCGCGGGCCGATCGCAACATCCCGCCCTACATTTTCGAACTATTCCCCGTGCTGAAGTCCACGCTTGGTCGGCGCGGCGGAGACCTCTCGGGGGGCCAGCAGCAACAGCTCGCCATCGGGCGTGCGCTGGTCACCCGACCCAAGGTCCTGGTGCTCGACGAGCCCACCGAGGGCATTCAACCCTCCATAATCAAGGATATCGGCCGCGCGCTGCAATTCCTGCGCGACGAGAAGGGCATGACCATCCTCCTGGTCGAACAATTCCTCGATTTCTGCCGGGAAATCGCCGACGACATCTACGTCATGGATCGCGGCGAGATTCAGCATGCCGGCCCCGCCAGCGATCTCGATCTGCCCGACGTCCGCCGCCATTTGATGGTCTAGATACAACAACGCCCGGCACAAGGCCGGGCGTCGAGGATACTGTAATAGTATGGAGGCTTATTCGGTGATCAGACCGGCCTCGAGGCACTGCTCGAGCGTCACTTCGTCGAGCTCGACAAGCCCGGCAGTACCTTCTTCGGTACCCTCTTCAGTGGTGTCGGTCGTGGTTGCTGCAGCGTCCGTATTGTCGCTACCCTGGTCAGCGGCATTTTCCTGGTTCTGCAGGTCTTCGCAATGAACCTTCACCCGCTCCATATCGGTTTCGGAAATCGTCTGACCACCGATCATGGTCTGGGCAGCGGCAGCGCCGGTGAAACCGAGTGCGATGGCAAGGGCGCCGGCGGAAACAATGGATTTGATGTGCATTTTAATAGCCTTCTGTAATGTCTCAACTATGGAGCGCATGCTCCCCCGGGAAACGCCTCTCTTTGACAATAGTTGCCAACAAACCGATCACAACTGCTGCCGCTGAGCCCGTAACCAGGCTGCAGCGCGCCCGTGGTGTCGGCGGCATTTCCACCCTGCAGCGCGATGGCGCGACGCGGCTGGCCACGCTCTATCAGGACGGCTGCGCCAAGATCCGCCTCCCCCATACCCACACGACGGCGCTCGAGGCCGTGCTGATCAATACCGCGGGCGGCCTGACCGGTGGCGACCGGATGGCCTGGTCCGCCGATCTTGCCGCCAATGGCCGCATGGTCCTGACCACTCAGGCCTGTGAGCGCGTCTATCGCTCCATCGGCGGCGCCGCGACCGTCCAGACCCGCCTCTCCGTCGGTGCCGGCGCCCATCTCGACTGGCTGCCGCAGGAGACCATCCTCTTCGCCGCCAGCCGCCTCGACCGCCGCATCGAAATCGACCTGGCCGATGGCGCCAGCCTCACGGCGGTCGAAGCCATCCTGCTCGGGCGCGACGCCATGGGGGAAACCGCTCTCGACGCACAACTGCGTGACAACTGGCGCATCCGCCGCAATGGCCGGCTGATCCATGCCGAGGCCACCAGACTCGACGGCACCCTGGCCGAGCGCAACGGCCTCTCCCTGCTCGCCGGCAGGCGGGCCTTTGCCACCCTGCTCCATGTCGCGCCCTCGGCCGAGCATTGCGCCGCCCGCCTCGCGCGGCTGCGCAATGTCCTGCCCGCTGACGGGCGCATCGCCGCCAGCGCCAATGGCGAGCGTCTGGTCATACGAGCTCTGGCCCAAACCGGGCTTGCCTTGCGCCGCCTGATCGTTCCAATTCTCGCAGAACTCTCCGGCGCCGGCTCGCTCCCGCGCCTCTGGCATCTCTAGGATCCGCTCATGAACCTCACCCCGCGCGAAAAAGACAAACTGCTGATCGCCATGGCGGCCATCGTCGCCCGCAAGCGCCTCGAGCGCGGCGTCAAGCTCAACCATCCAGAAGCCATCGCGCTGATCACCGATTTCGTGGTCGAAGGCGCCCGCGACGGTCGCCCCGTGGCCGAATTGATGGAAGCGGGCGCCCATGTGGTCAGCCGCGCGCAGGTCATGGAGGGCATCGCCGAGATGATCCACGATATCCAGGTCGAGGCCACCTTCCCCGACGGCACCAAGCTCGTCACCGTCCACGAACCGATCCGCTGAGGAGGCGCAGACCATGATCCCAGGCGAAATCATCACCAGACCCGGCGAGATCGAACTCAACGCCGGCGCGCCGCAACTGACGCTGGAGGTCGCCAATACCGGCGACCGCCCGATCCAGGTCGGCTCGCACTACCATTTCTTCGAAGCCAATGCCGGCCTCAGCTTTGACCGCGACAAGGCGCGCGGCATGCGCCTCGACATCGCCGCCGGCACGGCCGTCCGCTTCGAGCCTGGCCAGGCGCGTGAAGTGCGGCTCATCCCGCTCGGGGGCGACCGCATCGTGCATGGCTTCCGCCAGCAGGTCATGGGAGCCCTCGACTAGGCCTGTGCGGCGCGCGCGAACTTCATTACAAGCGCCGCACTGTCCAAAGGAGCCCAACATGACCCCGGAAACCCAGACCATACTGCTGAGCAAGATCACGGCCGTCCTCGAGGACCTGCGCCGCGAAGGCATGGAGAATGGCGAAGCCATGTTCGTGCTAGGCTCGGCCGCCGCCAGGCTTGTGGATATGGGCAAGCGCGAGACCTGGCGCGACCTCAAGGCCGTGCTGACCCCGGCCGACGTCCTGCAGCTGCTCCAGGAGATCGATACCGAAGGCAATCGCATGCTGGATGAGGACAAGGTGAACTTCGCCTATGCCCTCCAGGTCGTCGGCATGTCGCTCGCCGCATCGGGCGGCGACAATCCGCAATTGCTGCAGGGCGCGTCCCTGCTCGATGACCTCATCGAAACCACCCACACCAATTACCGGAACTACGTCCAGACCAGGACGGCACCGCCCAACTAGCCGGAGGCACCATGCCCGCACGCATATCCCGCGCCACCTATGCCGACATGTATGGCCCCACCACCGGCGACCGCGTGCGCCTGGCCGATACCGAGCTCTTCATCGAGGTGGAGAAGGATTTCACCACCTATGGCGAGGAGGTGAAGTTCGGCGGCGGCAAGGTGATCCGGGATGGCATGGGCCAGTCCCAGCGCACCCGCGCCGAGGGCGCCGTGGATACGGTGATCACCAATGCGCTCGTGGTCGATCACACCGGCATCTACAAGGCCGATATCGGCCTCAAGGAGGGCCGGATCGCCGCCATCGGCAAGGCAGGCAATCCCGATACCCAGTCGGGGGTCAATATCATCATCGGCCCCTCCACCGAGGCCATTGCCGGCGAGGGCCGCATCCTCACCGCGGGCGGCATGGACGCCCATATCCACTTCATCGCCCCCCAGCAGATCGAAGAGGCGCTGATGAGCGGCGTCACCACCATGCTCGGCGGCGGCTCCGGCCCGGCCCATGGTACGCTCGCCACCACCTGCACCGGCGCCTGGCACATCCAGCGCATGATCGAGAGCTTCGATGGCTTCCCGATGAACCTGGCGCTGGCCGGCAAGGGCAATGCCAGCCGCCCGGCCCCGCTCGCCGAGATGATCCTGGCCGGCGCCTCCTGCCTCAAGCTGCACGAGGATTGGGGCACGACCCCCGCCGCTATCGACAACTGCCTGTCGGTCGCCGACGACTATGACGTGCAGGTGATGATCCATACCGACACGCTCAACGAGTCGGGCTTTGTCGAAGACACCATTGCCGCCTTCAAGGGCCGCACCATCCACGCTTTCCACACCGAAGGTGCCGGCGGCGGCCACGCGCCCGACATCCTGCGCGTCGCGGGCCTGCCCAACGTCATCCCCTCCTCCACCAATCCGACCCGCCCCTATACGGTCAACACCATCGCCGAGCATCTCGACATGCTGATGGTCTGCCACCACCTGTCGCCCTCGATCCCCGAGGATGTCGCCTTCGCTGAATCGCGCATCCGCAAGGAGACCATCGCCGCCGAGGATATTCTGCACGACATGGGTGCGCTCTCCATCATCTCCTCCGACAGCCAGGCCATGGGCCGCGTCGGCGAAGTGCTGATCCGCTGCTGGCAAACGGCAGACAAGATGAAGAAACAGCGCGGCAAGCTGGCAGAAGAAACTGGCGACAACGACAATTTCCGGGTCAAGCGCTACATCGCCAAATACACCATCAACCCCGCCATCGCCCATGGCATGAGCCAGCACATCGGCTCCATCGAAGTGGGCAAGCGGGCCGACCTGGTGCTGTGGAATCCGGCCTTTTTCGGCGTTAAGCCCGAGATGATCCTGCTTGGCGGCTCCATCGCCGCCGCCCCCATGGGCGATCCTAACGCCTCGATCCCGACGCCCCAGCCCATGCATTACCGCCCCATGTTCGCCAGCTTCGGCAAGCTGCTGACCAACTCCTCCGTCACCTTCATCTCACAGGCCGCCTATGATGATGGCCTGCGCGGCAAGCTTGGCGTCGCCAAGCAGCTGCTGCCGGT
This sequence comes from Alphaproteobacteria bacterium, assembly GCA_018828145.1. Classification (GTDB taxonomy): domain Bacteria; phylum Pseudomonadota; class Alphaproteobacteria; order Rhizobiales; family Devosiaceae; genus Devosia. The sequence goes on from JAHJWO010000017.1 coordinate 140,815, forward strand.
CACCAATACCCGCAGCGGCATCGGCAAGGCGGCGATGATCCACAATTCGGCCACGCCCAATATCGAGGTCGATCCCGAAACCTACGAAGTGCGCGCCAATGGCGAGCTGCTGACCTGCGAGCCGGCCACCGAACTGCCCATGGCGCAACGCTACTTCCTGTTCTAGCCACATCCGGCGCCATTATTTGCCATCACCCTGTCTGATCGGCCTTGTTGGCCGATCACGGAAGCGTCAATACTGCATTGCGGTGTCGCTGCCGCAACAACAGGGGCAACCATCATGCTTTACCTTCTGGCTATACTGATCGGCCTCGTCGCAGGTCTGCGCGCTGCCACGCCCATCGCTGCAATCAGCTGGGCCGCCTGGCTCGGCTGGATCGATCTCAGCGCCACGCCCGCCGCCTTTCTGGGCAACGTCATCGCCGTCATCATCGTCACCCTGCTTGCCATCGCCGAACTGGTGACCGACCAGCTCCCGGCCACTCCGAGCCGAAAAGTGCCCATGCAGTTCGGCACACGCATCCTGCTGGGTGCCATTGCCGGCGCCCTGCTCATGCCGGCTGATTGGATCATCGGCGGCATTTTGGGCGCCGTCGGCGCGGTCATCGGCACCCTGCTCGGCGCAGAAGTCCGCACCCGCCTGGCCAGGGCCATCGGCCGTGACCTGCCCGCCGCGCTGATCGAGGATGTGGTGGCGATCGTCGCGGCCATCGTGATCGTCTATCTGGCCTGAACGGCGCACGGCCACTTGTGATGCGGCGGCATGCCCCGCATCATCGCCACTATTGCCGTCACACTGGCCGTGCCGCCATCAAAGGATCCAAGCCATGAATCACCCCACAATCGGCGCGGCCATCGCCGCCCTGCTCCTCCTCTCCGCACCAGCTGGCGCGGCTCAATCCTCCCTCCAGATCGAACTGGGCAGCGGCGGCGATTTCGAGCGCCGTATCGTATCCTATGACTGCGCAACCGAAGCGCCCCTCGTCGTGACCTATCTCAATGCCGCGCCAAATTTCCTCGCCCTCGTGCCCGTCGCCGGTGAAGTCGAAGAACTGGTCTTTGCCGCGGTCATTTCCGGCTCGGGCGTCCGCTACGCCGCCGGCCAGTGGATCTGGTGGAGCAAGGGCACTGACGCCAGCCTTTATGATGCAACGTTGGGCGAGGATGCGGAGCCCGTGCTGACCTGCACGGAAATCAACAACACCCCATAATCAGGGCACCATGGAACCATTGGGCACCGCCGAACTCTTCCCCCATGTCCGCATCGTCATGGGCATGGTCGTCGGCCTTGGCATCACCCGCCTGCTGATGACCGTGGCGGGCCTGATCCAGCACCCGCAGCGCCTGCGCCGGTCCTCCATTCACCTGCTGTGGATGTTCTCCATCCTGCTCGAACTCGTGCTGTTCTGGTGGTGGGAATTCGCTCTGTTCCGGCTGGAACAGTGGAGCTTCGCCATCACGCTGTTCCTCATCGTCTATGCGGTCACCCTGTTCCTGCTGGCCGCACTGCTGTCGCCGGACAACATCGCCGAATATGACGGCTACGAGGATTTCTTCCTCAGGCGCCGCCATTGGTTCTTTGGCCTCTTCGGCGCCACCTTCGTGCTCGACGCCATCGACACGATGATCAAGGGCGACGGCTACTGGACCCGTTTCGAGATCGACTATGCCATCCAGATCCCGTTCGGCCTGCTGCTCTGCGCCGTCGCCATCCGCTCGGCCGACCGCCGCGTCCATCTCGCCGCCGTGCTGCTGCATCTGGTCTATCAGACCTATTTGATCAGCCGGTTTTTCTATACGATACCCTGACCGACCACTGACAAGTTCCAGAGTTCCATGCTGCGTGTCGCCTCCATCCTGCCCCCGGATCACGGACAGGGCATTCCCTTCGATCTCGTCACCCTCGAACACGATGAGCGCCGCCTGCGCCGCAAGCTGCTGCGCCTCGTGCATGGCGACGAAATCATGGTGGACTTCCCCCAGACCATCACCCTCGAACACGGCAGCGCCCTGCAGCTCGAAGACGGCCGCCTCGTCGAAGTCATTGCCGCCGAGGAACTGCTCTATGAAATCCGCGGCCGCGACGTCGCCCATCTCGTCCGCCTCGCCTGGCATATCGGCAATCGCCACACCTCGGCGCAGCTCGAGGAAGATCGCATCCTGATCAAGCGCGACCACGTGCTCAAGACCATGCTGGAAGGCCTGGGCGCCAGCATCACCAATATTTCCGAGCCCTTCTTCGCCGAGCATGGCGCCTATCACAGCCATGGCGACGCCGGCCACGCCCTGCTGGCCCGATGAGCGCCAGTGCCGACCTGCAGAAGCTGCTGACCTGGCTATCGCCGGCCTTCCCGGTCGGCGCCTTCGCCTGGTCGGCCGGTCTCGAAACCGCCATAGCCGACGGCACTGTGCATGATCGCACGACCACCCAGGCCTGGGTCGAGGGCGTACTCAACCATGGCAGCCTCCGCACCGACGCCATCCTGCTCGCCCATGCCCACCGCTCCGCCCAGGACCCCACCGCCCTGCGCGATCTCGCCGATCTCTGCCTCGCCCTGACGCCCGCCGGCGAGCGGCACGACGAAACCACCATCACCGGCGCGGCCTTCGCGAGCGCCGCCAAAGCGTGGCCCACGCCCGTCCTGGCCTACCTGCCCGATCCCTGCCCCTATCCCATTGCTGTCGGCGCCATCGCCGCCGGCCACGCCATCGCCCTCGACGCCGCCTTGCTGGCCTGGCTAACCGCCGCCACCCACAGCCAGGTCTCGGTCGCCGTGCGCCTGGTACCGATCGGCCAGTCCGATGGCCTTTCCATCATGGCCGCCTTGGAGCCGGCCATAGCGTCCCTCGCCACGCTGTGCCAGCATGCCACACTGGACGATATTGGCGCGGTGGCCTACGCCGCCGATATTGCCCAGATGGCCCATGAAACCCTGACCACGAGAATCTTCCGCTCATGAGCATGCTCATCGCCGCTTTCATGTTCGTCGCCCTGCTGTCCGTCTCGGTTGCCCACCTGCTGTGGTCGCTTGGCCAGACCTGGCCCATCCGTTCCGAAAAACTGCTGGCCCAGACCGTGGTAGGCTTCCGCGACATCGAGCGCATGCCCCCACGGCTGGCCTCCCTCGCCGTCTCCTTGGCGACGCTCGCCGCCGGCATCATCGCCTTGGCCCTCGCCGACCACGACGGCGGCGGGACTGCCCTCACCCTGCTCGGCCTGCCGCTCGCCGCCGTCTTCCTCGCCCGCGGCGCCATCGGCTATACCGCATGGTGGGCCGACAAGACCCCCGAACCCAATTTCCGGCTCAACGACCGCCGCGTCTATTCCCCGCTCTGCCTGCTGCTCGGCGCCGGCTTTCTCGCACTCGTCATCGTGAGGCTGATATGAAATCCTTGAATGGTCCATTGCGCATCGGCATCGGCGGCCCCGTCGGCTCCGGCAAGACCACGCTGTGCGAAATGCTGCTCAAGGCGATGCGCGACCGCTATTCCATGGCCGTGGTCACCAATGACATCTATACCCGCGAGGACGCGCTGATCCTGGCGCGGGTCCAGGCCATTTCCGAAGACCGCATTGTCGGCGTCGAGACCGGCGGCTGCCCGCATACCGCCATCCGCGAGGATGCCTCGCTCAACCTCGCCGCCATCGACGATCTCAACCGCAAGTTTCCCGATCTCGACATCATCCTGATCGAGAGCGGCGGCGACAACCTCGCCGCGACCTTCTCGCCCGATCTGGCGGACCTGACCATCTATGTGATCTCCGTCGCCCAGGGCGAAAAGATCCCGCGCAAGGGCGGCCCGGCCATTTCCCGCTCGGATCTCCTGGTCATCACCCATACCGACCTGGCCCCCTATGTGGGTGCCAGTCTCGAGGTGATGGAAAGCGATACCCAGAAGGTGCGCGAAGGCCGGCCCTATATCTTCACCGACCTGCTGCGCCGCGAGAGCCTCGACCAGATCATCGCCTATATCGAACGCGCCGGCGGCTTCGTCGACACCAGGGCCGCCGAATAGGCGCCCAAATGGGGAGAGGCGCAGCCCCTCCCCGCCTGCCTAGGCGGTCGGCCGGACCAGCGCGACGACGGAGCGCAGCGTCAGCGTCGCGGTTCCTTCCGAAATCGCAACGCTGGCCAGATTGTCCGACTGGACGCCCACAACCCATTCGCCCTCCGGCAAGCGCGCCACGACAGGCTCGGCACGACGGTTGAACCAGACCAGCACCTCGTCATCCTTGTTGCGCAGATGCATGCCGAGCACCGAGGCAGTGGAGTCGCCCCAGTCGCCCTCATTCATCTCGCGCCCGTCCGGATGCAGCCACACCACATCGCGCACGCCATTCTTTTCCTGACCGGTCAGGAAATGGTCATGCGTCAGCGCAGAGTGGGCCTTGCGGAACTTGTGCACCGCGGCAACGAAGTCGACGAGTTCGCCATCGCCGTTTTCCCAGTCCAGCCAGGTGATTTCATTGTCCTGCGCATAGGCATTATTGTTGCCCTGCTGGGTGCGGAACATCTCGTCGCCCTGCTGCAGCAGCGGCACGCCGCGCGACAGGAACAGCGTGGCCAGCAGCGCCCGGACGTCGCGCTTGCGCGCCGCCTGGATGGCTTCGTCATCCGTCTCGCCCTCGGCGCCGCAGTTCCACGAGGCATTGTGGTTGTGCCCGTCGCGATTGCCTTCGCCATTCGCCTCATTGTGCTTGTCGTGATAGCTGACCAGGTCACGCAGCGTGAAACCGTCATGCACGGCCAGCATGTTGACGCCATGGCTGGGCTTGCGGCCGGCAAAGTTGAAGATTTCGGCCGAGCCGGCAATCTTGCCCGCCAGTGCACCGATTTTGCCGTTCTCACCGCGCCAGAATTCGCGAATTTCATCGCGATAGGTGTCGTTGTGTTCCTTGAATTCCTTGCCGAACTGGCCCAGCGCATAGCCGCCCGGACCCGGATCCCACGGCTCGGCCACGAGGATGCACTTGCTCAGCACCGGATCGGCCTTGATCTTTTGCAGCATAACCGCATTGGGATTGAACCCCGGATCGCGCCCCAGCACCGTTGCCAGGTCGAAGCGGAAGCCCGAAACGCCCATTTCCTCGACCCAGTAGCGCAGGCTGTCGATCACCAGCCGCTGCGTGGCGGGGTGGTCGCAGCGCAGCGTATTGCCGGTGCCGGTATCGTTGACCAGGTGCTGCTTGCCGTCGACTTCGACGAACCGGTAATAGGTCCTGGCATCCAGCCCCATTAGGCTCAGCATCGGCCCCTGCGCATCGCTCTCGCCGGTGTGGTTATAGACCACGTCCAGGATCACCGAGATGCCGTTCTTGCGATAGAGATCGGTCATGTTGCGCAGTTCATGAGGCCCGCGCGGCGCCAGCCTTGGGTCGACCGCCGAATAGGCCACTGGATTATAGCCCCAGGCATTGGTCAGCCCGAGTGCCGGCAGATGCCCCTCGTCGATCCAGGCCGCCGTCGGCATCAGCTGCAGCGTATCGACGCCGATATATTTGAGGTGGTCGATGACCCGCTGCGTGGTCAGCGCGGCAATGGTCCCCCGCAGCGGACCCTGCACGCTGGGGTGGCGCATGGTGTAGCCACGCACGTTCATTTCATAGAACAGGCCCGGCCCCTTCTTGCGCGGCACGGCATTCTCGCCGCTGCCGGTGACCACGATGGCCTTGGGGATCAGCGGCGCGGTATCCACCGCCTCGCTGCGATCGAGCCGCAAGCGCGGCGAGCGCACGAACACCCTGTCGAGCCGCTTGGCATAGGGGTCGACCAGCAGCTTCATCGGGTCGAAGAAATAGCCCTGGTCCGGGTCATAGGGCCCATCGGCGCGCAGGCCATAGCGCGTGCCGGCGCCCAGCCCGGCGATCAGCCCGGCCCTGATATGGTCCTTGTGGACATCGAGTTCGAAGCGGTCCGTTTCATGGTCCTGTTCGTCATAGATCGACACCCAGATATTGGTGGCGCTCTCCGAATAGACCGCGAAATTGACCCCCTCTTCGGTCAGCGTGGCGCCGAGATGGTCGATACTGCCCCCGTTGGGGACAAGCATGGGTTTCATTGAATGTCCGATGCTAGGTGATGACGCTGGGTTCCTGGCGACCGGTGCGCTGCTTGATCCCGGCGAGCTGGTCGGCCAGTTCGATGAGGGGTTCAAGGGCGGATTGGGTGTCGAGATCGTGTCGTCCATCGGCTGCCTCATAGCGCTCGAGATAGAGCCGCAACGTGGCGCCGACCGTGCCGGTTCCCGACAGTCGGAGGACTATTCGCGAACCGTCTGTGAACCCGATCCTGATCCCCTGTTTGGCGCTGGTCGAGCCATCCACCGGGTCGTGATAGGTAAAGTCGTCGGCATAGGCGACCTGCAGGTCGTCGCCCAGGATTTGGCCTGGCAAGCCGGGCAATTGCGCCCGCAGATCGTCCACCAGCTTGCCGGCAATGGCGGCATCGACCTCTTCATAGTCGTGCCGCGTATAGTAGTTGCGCCCATAGGTCGCCCAGTGCGCGCGCACGATCTCGTCGACGCTCTGCTTGCGGGCGGCGATGATGTTGAGCCAGAGCAGCACGGCCCACAGGCCATCCTTCTCGCGCACATGGTCCGAACCCGTGCCTGCGCTCTCTTCGCCGCAGATGGTGACGCGCCCGGCGTCGAGCAGGTTGCCGAAGAACTTCCAGCCCGTAGGCGTCTCGTGCATCTCGATGCCCAGCTTTTCCGCCACCCGGTCGGCTGCCGCGCTGGTCGGCATGGAGCGCGCAATGCCGGCAATGCCCGCTTTGTAGCCCGGCGCCAGATGCGCATTGGCCGCCAGCAGTGCCAGCGAATCCGATGGGGTCACGAAGCGGTTCTTGCCGATGATCAGGTTGCGGTCGCCGTCGCCGTCTGACGCCGCACCGAAGTCGGGGCCTTCCGGCGTCATCAGCAGGTCGTGCATCTCCTTGCAATAGACCAGGTTGGGATCGGGATGGCCGCCGCCGAAGTCGGGCGATGGCGTACCGTTGATCACCGTCCCCTTGGGCGCGCCAAGCCTGTCTTCCAGAATGTCATGGGCATAGGGGCCGGTTACGGCATTCATGGCGTCGAACGTCATGCGGAAGCCCGACGCGAACATGGCGCGGATCGCCCCGAAGTCGAACAGCGTCTCCATCAGCGCGGCATAGTCGGTCACCGGGTCGATCACCTCGACCGTCATGTCGCCCACGGCCTGCGTGCCGATCCGCCCCAGGTCGATATCGGCCGTATCCGTGGTCTTGTAGCTGTCGATCACCTTGCTGCGGGCATAGACCGCATCGGTGATCTTCTCCGGCGCGGGTCCGCCATTGGAGATATTGTACTTGATGCCGAAATCGCCATCCGGGCCGCCCGGATTGTGGCTGGCCGACAGCACCAGCCCGCCAAAGGCCTTGTAGTGCCGGATCACATGGCTGGCCGCAGGCGTCGACAGGATCCCGCCACGCCCCACCAGCACCCGGCCGAAGCCATTGGCCGCCGCAATGCGGATGGCCTTCTGGATGGCCACGTCATTGTAGAAGCGCCCGTCCCCGCCCATCACCAGCGTCTGGCCGGCAAAGCCCTCGAGGCTGTCGAAGATCGCCTGGATGTAGTTCTCGACATAGTTGGGCTGCTGATAGACGGTCACCCGCTTGCGCAGGCCCGACGTGCCCGGCTTCTGGTCGGCATAGGGGGTGGTGCTAATTGTCTGGATCGTCATTGGTCTTGAGCCCGCTAATGGTGGCGTAGAGGTCGGCATAGCGCGCCGCGCTGGTCTCCCAGGAGACTTCCGACTTCATTCCCCGCCGCTGAATCTTCTTCCAGAGTTTCTCGTCGGCAAAAAGGCGCACCGTCTTGCGGATCGCCTCGTAGAGCGCATGCGCGCTGTTGGGGTCGAACACGATGCCCGTTGCCACTTCGGCCGCGATGGCGGCCGGGTTGGCGTCGATCACCGTATCGGCAAGCCCGCCGATCCGGCTGACCACCGGCACGCAGCCATAGCGCAGCCCGTAGAGCTGGGTCAGCCCACAGGGCTCGAAGCGCGATGGAATGAGGATGGCATCGCACCCGCCTTGCATCAGGTGGCTCAGCCCCTCGTCATAGCCGGTGACAATCCCCACCTTGCCCTTGTGGCGCTGCATGGCGCGCCGGAACCCGTCTTCGAGATAGGCCTCGCCCGATCCCAGCACGGCCAGCCGTCCGCCAAGGTCGACCAAGCCATCGACCGCCTGCAGCAGCAGGTCCATGCCCTTTTGGTCGGTCAGCCGGCTGATCACGCAGAATAGCGGTCCATCCGTGCCATCCAGCTCGAACTTGTCCACTACGGCCTGCTTGTTGGCCTGGCGGCCCTGGATGGTGTTGGCGGTAAAGCTGCGCACCAGCGCGCCGTCGGTCGCCGGGTTCCAGGCATCGGTGTCGATGCCGTTGAGAATGCCCACCAGCGTGTCGGCCCGGCCGTTCAGCAGCCCCTCAAGCCCCATGCCGAAGTTCGGCGTACGGATTTCATCGGCATAGTTGGGGCTGACCGTCGTGACATAGTCGGCACATTCCATGCCCGACTTGAGGTAGGAAATGCCGCCATGATACTCCACCCCGCCCACCCCGAAGGCATGCGGCGGCAGGCGCAGCTGGCTGAAGATTTCCGGGCCGAAAAAGCCCTTGAAGGCGATATTGTGAATGGTCATCACCGTCTTCACATTCATGCTCGGGCCGAACTTGATATAGGCCGGCGCCAGGCCTGCCTGCCAGTCATGCGCATGGATGACCTGGGGGTGATAGCCGTCGACCAGGCCCAGGCCCAGCTCCGCCGCGACCCAGCCCAGCGCCGCAAAGCGCTTCCAGTTGTCCGGCCAGTCCCAGCCATCCGGCCCCACATAGGGGTTGCCCGGCCGGTTGTAGAGCGCCGGCGCATCGATGACGATGACGTCGATGCCCTCGACCCGCGCGGCGATCAGCTTGGCCGGCACGCCGAACAGGTCGTCCAGTTCCTTGACGACCCGGCCGCCGCTCAGCTTGGCCATGACGGCCGGATAGCCGGGCACCAGCGTGCGCATGGTCACCCCATGGCTGCCCAGCGCCCCCGGCAAGGCGCCCGCCACGTCGGCGAGCCCCCCGGTCTTGATCAGCGGATAAACCTCGGACGCAACCGAGAGAACTTCAATCATCGCCCAGCCAGATATTTGTTGATCATCGCCTGGGTGATGAGCGTCACGCCGTCATCGGTGCGTCGGAACCACTTGGCGTCGAATTCGGGGTCCTCGCCCACCACCAGTCCCTCGGGAATGTTGACGCCGCGGTCGATCACCACCTTGGTCAGCCGCGCATTCCGCCCGATATCGCAATAGGGCAGCACCACCGCCTCGTTGAGCATCGAATAGGAATGCACCCGCGAACCGGTGGACAGCAGCGTCCGCTGCAGGTGCCCGCCCGAGACGATACAGTCGCCCGAAACCAGCGAATTGACCGCCGAGCCGCGCCGCCCGTCGAAGTCATGCACGAACTTGGCCGGCGGGGTGATTTCCGCATAGGTCCAGATCGGCCAGTCGCGATCGTAGAGATCGAGTTGCGGCTCGATATCGGTCAGGTCGATCGAGGCCTTCCAATAGGCGTCGATCGTGCCGACGTCGCGCCAATAGGCCACGTCTTCCTTGCTCGAGCGCACGCAGGACCGCGTGAAGCGATGCGCCCAGGCCGTGCCGTTCTTGACGATATAGGGGATGATATCTTTGCCGAAATCGCGGCTGGAACCTTCCGTCGCCGCGTCGCGCCGCAGCTGTTCCATCAGGAACCGCGTCTCGAACACATAGATGCCCATCGAGGCGAGCGCCGTATCGGGCCGGTCCGGAATGCTCGGCGGGTCCTTCGGCTTCTCGATGAAATCGACCACGCGGTCGCGCCCGTCCACATGCATCACGCCAAAGCCGGTGGCTTCCATGCGCGGCACTTCCAGGCACCCGATGGTCACATCGGCCCCGGTGTCCACATGCTGGCGCAGCATGATTTCATAGTCCATCTTGTAGATGTGGTCGCCCGCCAGGATGACGATATAGCGCGCGCCGTAATCCTCGATGATGTCCATGTTCTGGTACACGGCGTCGGCCGTGCCGGCATACCACATGTCCTCGGCCACCCGCTGGCTGGCCGGCAGCACGTCGAAGCTTTCGTTGCGCTCGGGCCGCAGGAAGTTCCAGCCGCGCGACAGGTGCCGGATCAGGCTATGCGCCTGATACTGCGTCGCCACCGAAATGCGGCGGATGCCCGAATTGATCGCGTTGGAGAGAGCAAAGTCAATAATGCGCGACTTGCCGCCGAAATACACAGCCGGCTTGGCGCGCCGGTCCGTCAGTTCCATCAGGCGCGTGCCGCGTCCACCTGCCAGCACATAGGCCATGGCCTCGCGGGCCAGCGGCGATGGTACTCTATAGTCTGCCATTCTCTTCTAACCCTCCACTACTGCCCGTTTTCCGGGACTATGCATCCATCCGGCTCACGCCGGTTCGTACTTGAGAAACAGCGTCGATAGCGGCGGCAGGTAGATTTCCGCCTCTGCCGGCCAATGCTCACCCTCGACGGCATAAGCCTCGACCGCGCCCTGGTTGCCGGTATTGGAGCCCGCATACCAACCGGCATCGGTATTGATGCGTTCCACCCATTTGCCGGCCAGCGGCATCGGTATCTTGTAGCCGCTGCGTGGCACTGGCGTGAAATTGGACACGACCAGGATCGGGTCGCTCCCCGGCGCCTTGCGCAGCCAGGCAAAGACCGAATTGGCGTGGTCGTTGCCGATCACCCATTCGAACCCGTCCGGCTCGTTGTCGCGCTCGTGCAGCGCCGGCAACTGCCGGTAGGCCACGTTGAGGTCCGCCACCAGCCGCCGCATGCCTTCATGCATGCCCGCATCGAGCAGGTACCAGTCGAGCGACTTGCCGTCGGCCCACTCCTCCCGCTGCGCAAATTCCTGCCCCATGAACAGCAGCTTCTTGCCCGGATGCCCCCACATGAAGGCGAGATAGGCCCGCAGGTTGGCGAATTTCTGCCAGTCGTCACCCGGCATCTTTTCCAGCAGCGATTTCTTGCCATGCACCACTTCGTCATGGCTGAGCGGCAGCACGAAATTCTCGCTGAACGCATAGACCATGCCGAAGGTCATGTCGTTGTGGTGGAATTTGCGGTGCACCGCCTCGCGGCTCATGAAGCGCAAGGTGTCGTTCATGAAACCCATGTTCCACTTGAACCCGAAGCCCAGCCCGCCGGTAAAGGTGGGGTGGCTGACGCCCGGCCACGACGTGGATTCCTCGGCAATCATGAACGTGCCCGGATGCAGCCGATAGGTTTCCGTGTTCACCCGCTTGATGAACTCGACGGCTTCCAGGTTCTGGTTGCCACCGAACTTGTTAGGCACCCATTCGCCATGCTGGCGCGAATAATCGAGGTAGAGCATCGAGGCCACGGCATCGACACGCAGCCCGTCGATATGGAATTTTTCGAGCCAGTAGAGGGCGTTGTTGAGCAGGAACGCCACCACCTCCTTGCGCCCGAAATTGTAGATCGCGGTGTTCCAATCCGGGTGGTAGCCCTGCCGCGGATCGGCGTGCTCATAGAGCGCCGTGCCGTCGAAATTGGCCAAGCCATGCGCATCGGTCGGAAAATGCGCCGGCACCCAGTCGAGGATGATGCCCAGCCCCGCCTCATGCGCCGCATTGACGAAGCGCGCAAACGCCGCCGGATCGCCATGCCGCGCGGTCGGCGCATACATGCCGGTGGGCTGGTAGCCCCAGCTGGGATCGAACGGATGCTCGCTGATCGGCATCAGCTCGATATGGGTGCAGCCCATATCCGCCGCATAGGGCACCAGCTGCTCGGCAAGCTGGTCATAGCTCAGGAATCCGCCATCCGGCCGCCGCCGCCAGCTGCCCAGATGCACCTCGTAGATCGACATCGGCGTGCGGCGCCAGTCGCGCGTCGCCCGCTCTTCGAGATAGCGGCTGTCCGTCCAGGTGAATTCGGTCGGGTCGGGCACCACCGAAGCGGTCCGCGGCCGCATTTCGGACTGTCGCGCAAACGGATCGGCCTTGAGCGGCAGCACCACTCCGTCCGGCCCCACGATTTCATACTTGTACAGCGTCCCCGTCCCCAGCACGGGAATGAACACTTCCCAGATGCCGGTCTCCAGGCGATTGCGCATCGGGTTGCGCCGTCCGTCCCATTCGTTGAACGGTCCCACCACGCTGACGCGCTGCGCATTGGGCGCCCACACCGCAAAATGCGTGCCGTGGATGCCCTCGAATTCCATCTCATGGGCGCCGAGCTTGTCGAACAGCCGCAGATGGCTGCCTTCGCCGATATAGAAATCGTCCATCGGCCCCAGCACCGGCCCGAAGGAATAGGGGTCATAGACGTCCCATTCCCCGCCGGCATTGCTGGCATGATAGCGGATCGGCTGGCGGCCCTTGATCGCCACCTTGCCTTCGAAGAACCCACCGGCATGGCGCGGGATCAGATGTCCCAGCTCGGTCCCGTCCAGCCCGAACGCCGCCAGCGTTTCGGCATGCGGGATGAATGCGCGCAGCACCCACTGCCCGTTGACCTCATGCAGGCCGAGCAGCGCAAACGGGTTGTGGTGGCGACCATTGATGATCGCGTCCACGTCCTTTGAATCGGCTTGCCAGTCTTCCTTGGTCACACGCACGTCCCCCCGGAGGCGAAAACCGGCTCATTGCCGGCCCGCCTGAACCACACATATCGGACGGCGCCGGTCTTCCGCGCCAGTTGCCGTCCCCGTCCGCCGTCACTTCGCCGCAGTCGAAACGCCCCAGATATCCTGCGCATACTGCCGGATCGTCCGGTCCGATGAGAAGAAGCCGCACCGTGCCGTGTTGCGGATGGCCATGGCATTCCAGCGCTTCTTGTCCTTCCAGATGGCGTCGACTTCCGCCTGCGCCGCCGTATAGGCGTCGAAATCGCGCGCCACCATGAACCAGTCGTGGTCGTACAGACCCCCGATCAGGTCGCGATAGCGGTTGGGATCGTCCGGCGAGAACACGCCCGAGGAAATCGCCTCCAGCGCTTCCTTGAGCCGCGGTGAATTGTCGATCGCCGTCCGGGGCACTTCGCCCTTGGCGCGCTTCTCGTTCACCTCGTCTGCGGTCAGGCCGAAAATCACGATATTGTCCGGCCCCGCTTCCTTGTGCATTTCCACATTCGCGCCATCCATCGTACCGATGGTGATGGCGCCATTGGCCATGAACTTCATGTTGCCCGTGCCCGAGGCTTCCATCCCCGCGGTCGAAATCTGCTCGCTGAGATCGGCCGCCGGCACGATCACTTCGGCCAGGCTCACATTGTAGTTGGGCAGGAACACCACCTTGAGCAGTCCGCGCACCGCCGGGTCATGGTTGATGACCTTGGCCACATCGTTGATCAGCTTGATGATGAGTTTGGCGTTCCAGTATCCCGGAGCCGCCTTGCCCGCGAAGATTTTAACGCGCGGAACCCATTCCCGTTCCGGATGCGCGCGAATTTCGTCATATAGTGCAACCGCTTGGATGATGTTGAGCAGCTGCCGCTTGTATTCGTGAATGCGCTTGATCTGCACGTCGAACATGGCGTCGGGCGACACCACGATGTTGAGCCGGTCCTTGATCAGCTGCGCAAGGCGCTGCTTGTTGGCCTGCTTCACCGCCACGAACTGCCCCTGGAAGGTTGGGTCGGCGGCATGCGCGTCGAGCCCGCGCAGCAGGTCGATATCGTCGAGGAATTCCGGCCCGATCCGCTCGCTGATCAGCTTGGTCAGCCCCGGATTGCACTGCATCAGCCAGCGTCGCGGCGTGATGCCGTTGGTCTTGTTGTTGATGCGGTCCGGATAGAGCTTGTGCAGGTCCGAAAACACGGTCTGCTTCATCAGCTCGGTATGCAGTGCCGACACGCCATTGATCGAGTGCGAGCCGACAAAGGCCAGTTGCCCCATCCGCACGCGGCGCCCACCATTCTCGTCGATCAGCGATACATTGGCGACCTGCGCGTCGCTGAACTTGGCGCGGTTGCGCGCATCGGTCAGCACATCGGCATTGATCTGGTAGATGATCTGCATGTGCCGCGGCAGCAGCCGCTCCAGCAGCGCCACCGGCCAGCTTTCCAGCGCCTCGGGCAGCAGGGTGTGGTTGGTATAACCGAACGTTCCGCGCGTCAGCTTCCAGGCCTCGGCCCATTTGAGCCCGTTATCGTCGACCAGAATGCGCATCAGCTCGCAGATCGAGATCGCCGGATGGGTGTCGTTGAGCTGGATGGCAACCTTGTCGGGCAGCGAGCCCAGGTCGCCATATTGCTGCAGATGGCGCCGCACGATGTCCTGCAGCGATGCCGAGGAGAAGAAGAACTCCTGCCGCAACCGCAATTCCTGCCCCGCCGCGGTCGAATCCGCCGGATAGAGCACGCGGGTAATCGCTTCGGCCCGCGAGCTTTCCTCGAGCGCGCCGATATGGTCGCCGGAATTGAACTTGTCGAGCAGGATCGGGTCGATCGGCTGCGCACTCCACAGCCGCAGCGTGTTCACGCGCGCGCCGCGCCAGCCCACGATGGGCGTGTCATAGGCCACGGCCAGCACGTGGTCATTGGGGCGCCATTCCTGCCGCACCGTGCCGTCCGGATCGGTCACCGGCTCGACATGGCCGCCAAAGCCGACCTCGTAGGCGCTTTCGCGCCGTTCGAATTCCCAGGGATTGCCGTGCGCCAGCCATTCCTCGGGCAGCTCGACCTGCCAGCCCTCGCTCATTTCCTGACGGAACAGGCCATGCACATAGCGAATGCCATAGCCATAGGCCGGGATCTTCACCGACGACATGGATTCAAGGAAGCACGCCGCGAGCCGGCCGAGGCCGCCATTGCCCAGCGCCGCATCGGGCTCGAGATTGATCAGGTCGCCCAGGTCGACATTGAGGTTCTTGAGCGCGTCGCGCACCGGTTCGATCAGCCCGACATTGCTCATCGCGTCGCGCATCAGGCGCCCGATGAGGAATTCGAGGCTGAGATAATAGACGCGCTTGTTCGACGTCCGCCACGTTTCGCGGGACGACTCCATCCAGCGATCCATCACACGGTCGCGCACCGTCAGGATTGTCGCCGCCAGCCAGTCATGCCGCCTGGCAACGATAGGATCCTTGCCGACGGAGTAGATCAACCTTTCCAGGATTTCAGCCTGAATGGCCTCAACGGTAGTGGCGCGTGGCTCCGGCGTAGGGGCGTCGTAAACGATCGGCTGTTGCGGCATATCGCAATCCAGATTTCATGACGATGTATTCCCCTCTAGAGACTTTAGTCTTGCACTTAATTTGGGCAGGCGGAAGCCCCCAAAGCGCGATCCCTTATGCCGGCCGTGCTGGATGCGTGCTTTTCTCTACGGCGTCTTCCGCCACCTGCTCGGGCACGTTAACGCCGCTTTCCTCGGCCTGGTCCTGTGCATTGCTCAGCAGCAACTGCCCCAGGTTTCGCCAGTCCTCGCCCGCCAGTTGCCGGTCGAAGCGCTGGCGGTCGCGATCGCGCACGCCCTCCACCACCTCGGCGGCCTCTTCATCGCCTGCCCCGAGCAACCTGATCGCCGCACCGCCCAGCACCAGCGCCGATTCGAACGCCTCGCGCTGCTGGAATTCGACGCCCGCCCGCACCAGTTCGATGGCATGCGAGCGGTCAAAGGCACGCGCCATCACCTTGACCAGCGGAAACTCGTCCCGCAGCATTTCGGCGATAAGCGTGGTCTGCTCCCGCCGATCCGTGCAGATCAGGATGACATCGGCCGTGCCGGCGCCCGCCGCCCGCAAAATATCGAGCCGGGTCCCGTCCCCGTAATAGACTTTGAAGCCGATCTGCGCGGCCGCCCGGATCATGTCCGTGTCATTGTCGATGATCGAAACCGAGTGCCGCATGGCCAGCAGCGGCTGGCTGGCAATCTGCCCGAAGCGGCCAAAGCCGATGATCAGCACCTTGGCCGAAAGCTCGCTCACCTCCTCGACACCATCCATCGACTGCGCCGCCTCCCGGGGCATGACGAACCGCAGGCCCGCGATGAAGAATGGCGTCAGCACCATCGAGATGATGACCGTGGCGGTAAAGATCGCATTGGTCGGCCCGTCGATAATGCCGGCCGCCGCGGCAGTGGTGTAGAGCACGAAGGCGAATTCCCCGCCCTGCCCCATCAGCACGGCCCGCTCCAACGCCTCGCCATGTCCCGCTCGTAGCAGCCGCGCGATGACATAGATCGCCACCGCCTTGACCAGCATATAGGCCACCACGCTCACCGCGATGAGCTGCCAGCTCTGCGCCACGATCGCCATGTCCAGCGACATGCCCACGGCCAGGAAGAACAGGCCCAGCAGGATGCCGCGGAACGGCTCCACATCGGCCTCGATCTGCCGCCGGAAGGTGGAGGTCGACAGCAGCACGCCCGCCAGGAACGCCCCCATGGCCATGGAGAGCCCGCTGGCCTGGAACAGCAGCGCTGCCCCCAGCACCACCAGCAAGGCGGCAGCAGTCATCACCTCGCGCAGCTTGCTCGAGGCCAGGAGCGCAAAGAACGGGTTCATGATCCGCTGTCCCAGGAAGATCAGCAGCAGGACCGCGCCGATCGGCGCGGCAATGCCGATGATCCGCGTGATCATGTCGACATCTTCGGTCCCCGATGGCGCCAGGATTGCCACGAGCGCCAGCAGCGGCACGATGGCGAGGTCCTCCAGCAGCAGAATCGACACCATGCGCTGCCCGCTATCGGTGGAGAGTTCGCCGCGCTCACCCAGAATCTGCATGACGATGGCCGTCGAGGTCAGCACGAAGCCCGCGCCGAAGATGAAGGCCACGACTGGCGTGAAACCCAGCAGCACCCCGACCCCGGTCAGCAGCGCGCCGCTCCCGGCCACCTGGATCACGCCAAGCCCGAAGATCTGCTTGCGCAGGGCCCAGAGCTTTGAGGGCTCCATTTCGAGCCCGATGATGAACAGGAACATCACCACGCCCAGTTCGGCAGTGGTCAGCACCGATTCCGGGTCGCTGATCAGCCCGATGCCGGAGGGCCCGAGCAGCAGTCCCGCCGCCAGATAGCCCAGCACGGACCCCAGCCCCATGCGCTTGAACAGCGGCACGGCGATGACAGCCGCACCCAGCAGCACAACAATGGGGACCAGGTCGACACCATGCCCCGCCGCTTCCGCAGCATGCCCAACAACTTCACCCGCCACAGGAAACTCCTACCCATTCAGGCACAGAGTCTTTCGCTCCGGCGTCAACCCGTCAAGCCATCTCCATGCAAGGCTCCCTTACCTCTCCCTTTTGGGGGAGGTCGACGGCAACGCCGTCGGGTAAAGGGCCCTCCTCCAGGCAAGTGGAGAAAGGCCCCTCACCTACCCAAGGCGCCCTTAGGGGAGAGGGGAGGAATGCCGCTATCGGGAAGGCTCCATGCCGCTCGGTGCCGTGCCTTCGGGCGGCTGCATCCGCTCTTCCTGGCGCTTCTCGGCGGGGCTGTCCTCCAGCTCGGCCTGTTCGCGGATCGCCTTGGCCGTATTGGCCAGCAGTTCCTGTTCCGGCGTCATGTTGCGCGTTCGGCGTACCGGCCGGCTTGGCACCATGGGCTTGCTCGGCAGCGCATGCGCCATGATCGAGGTGGCGATCAGCAGCGATGGCACCGCAACGAGACCCCCCACCGGCCCCCAGGCCCACAGCCAGAAGGTGATCGAGAGGAAGATGATGAACGGGTTGAGCGTCATCGTCCGGCCGATGAAATGCGGCGTGACGATCTGGCCCTCGACGAAGTTGATGGCGACGTAGCACCCCACCGGCAGCAGGATGGCCTGCAGCTCCGTCTGGGTGCCCAGCCCCACGGCCAGCAGCACCAGCACCATTACGCCTTGCCCGACATAAGGAATGTAGTTCAGCACGGCCGCCATGGCGCCCCACAGGATCGGCGAGGGCATGCCGATGGCCCACATCACCAGCGACACCGCGCAGCCGACGCAGAAGTTGATGAAGGTGATGGAGAGCAGGAACCGGCTGACCTTGGCCTCCACATCGCGGAACACATGCGCCGTACGCCAGCGCATGCGGCGGCTCACGCACAGCGACAGCACCGAAATCCGGATATGGTCGCGCGTCGCGACGAAGAAATAGAGGCTGGCGAGGAAGATCAGCACTTGCGCCAGGATGGCCGGCGCCAGCATGGCGACGTCGATCATCTGCCCGCCATCCTCCACCGTCACCGTCATGGCATTGTCGCTGCCAAAGACCGAGGTCAGCTGTTCCTGGAAGGCGCTGACCGATTGCAGCGAGCCTTCGAGATTGGCCAGTTGCTGCTGCAGCTTGGCCCAGATCAGCGGCGCCCTGGCCACCCAGTCCGACAGCGGCACCGCGAACAGCGCCACCCCGGTCGCGATCACCCCGATGAACATCAGCACCACGACGGCGGCCGACAGCGCCGGCGGCACGCCGAAGCGCTCCACGCGGTCCGCCACCGGCCCGAACATCAGCCCGATGACGATGGCCAGCGTTACCGGCGCAAGGATCACCTGCCCCGCCTGCAGCGCAACCAGCAGGACGATAAAGCCGATGAAAACCAGTGCCATGCGCGCGGCATTGGCCGCAATGCGCTCGAACTGGCTGGTGTCTGAATCTGTATGTGTTGCCCGTTTGGTGGCCGCGCGTGTCATATCGTTTCCGTATCTGACACCCCCCGCGTTCTGGTAACGCCACCTCCATGCAAACGTTCCGTTGAGCAAGGCCCGCGCAGGCAGTCGACCGCCCCATTTCGCTTCGCTAGTGTGCCGCCCGGATTCGCATTCTCCTCAAGGCCCCACCATGCCCCGCAAGATCATCATCGATACCGACCCCGGCCAGGACGACGCCGTCGCCATATTGCTTGCGCTGGCCTCCCCCGCCGAGCTGGAGGTGCTGGGCATCGTGGCCGTGGCCGGCAATGTCGGCCTCCATCACAATGCCAGCAATGCCCGCAAGATCGTCGAGCTGGCCGGCCGCCCCGACATCCCGGTCTATGCCGGCTGCGCCCGGCCGATGCGCCGCCACCTGGTGACCGCCGAGCATGTCCATGGCGAAACCGGCCTCAACGGCCCCGACCTGCCTGAGCCCACCATTCCCCTCCAGCCCCAGCACGGCGTCGACTACATTATCGATACCCTGATGGCGGCCGAGCCCGGCACCATCACCCTCTGCACGCTCGGGCCGCTGACCAATATCGGCATGGCCCTAGTCAAGCAGCCCGCCATCGCCGACCGCATCGCCGAGATCGTCATGATGGGCGGCGCCTATTTCGAGGTCGGCAACATCACCCCGGCCGCCGAATTCAACATCTATGTCGATCCGGAAGCCGCCGACGTGGTGCTGCGCTGCGGCGCGCCCATCACCATGCTGCCGCTCGACGTCACCCATCAGATCCAGTCCACCCCCGAGCGCCTCGAGGCCATCCGCAACCTCGGCAACCGCACCGGCGAAGCCGTCCACGCCATGCTGACCTTCTCGGAAACCTTCGATCTGCTGAAATACGGCTGGGCCGGCGCCCCCCTGCATGACCCCACCGTCATCGCCTGGCTGCTCCAGCCCGACCTCTTCGAAGGCCGCCACTGCAATGTCAGCATCGAGACTGCCAGCGAACTCACCGTCGGCATGACCGTCGCCGATTACTGGCATGTCACCGGCAAGGTGCGAAACGTCACCTATCTGCGCAATGGCAATGCGGACGGCTTCTTCAGGCTGCTGACCGAGCGGCTCGCCCTGCTGCCGTGAGGCCTTCACCGAAGCGTGATGCAACCGCTGCAACTGCGCCTGAGCAGCGGCCGTAGCTTCCTGCAACCGAACCGAAGGCATGGACCGACGGCCGGCTCAACAGGGAGACAATCATGCATTTCGCCAAGCTGGCCGCCGTGGCCACGTTCGCACTGCTTTCGACCACCGCTGCCTTTGCGCAGAGCAATCCGATGGTCGGTGGTGCCGCAATGTTCGCCGACAAGAACATCGTCGAGAACGCCGTCAACTCGGCCGACCACACCACGCTGGTCGCCGCCGTTACTGCTGCCGGCCTCGTCGAGACCCTGCAGAGTGCAGGTCCCTTCACGGTGTTCGCCCCGGTCAACGCTGCATTCGCCAAGCTGCCTGCCGGTACCGTCGATACCCTCCTGATGCCCGCCAACAAGAGCCAACTGGTCAAGGTGCTCACGGCCCATGTCGTTGCCGGCAAGGTTTCCGCCGCCGACCTGATGGCCGGCATTTCCGCCAGCGACAACGGCCAGTTCAGTTTCCGCACGGTCAGCGGCGACACCCTCACTGCCATCGCCCGCGGCAATACCATCTTCGTCTACGACGAGTCCGGTGGTGCCGCCCGCGTAACCATCGCCGACGTCAACCAGTCCAATGGCGTCATCCACGTCGTCGATGACGTGCTGCTCCCCAAATAAACAACGCCTGTCAGATGGCTAGGGCCCCGCGCTTGCGCGGGGCCTTTGCTTTTCAGTGGCTCGGGATTAGTGTCGCGCTCCCAAACCGAGACCGCATCATGGACGTCTTCACCCTCCTGACCTTCACCGTCGCCTATGCCATCGCCGTTCTGGTCCCCGGGCCAGGCGTTGCGGCCGTGGTGGCTCGCGCTCTGGGCGGTGGTTTCAGGGGCGCCTTCCCCATGGTGCTGGGCATTCTGGCCGGCGACCTGGTCTATTTCGTCTTCGCCGTCTTCGGCCTGGCCGCCATCGCCACCTATTTCGGGCCGGTCTTCGTCGTCGTCCGCTGGGCCGGCGCCGCCTATCTGCTTTATATCGCTTACAAATTCTGGACGGCCCGGCCCGGCGCCGAGCAGATGAAGCCCAAGAGCGAAGACGCCTGGCGCACCTTCCTGGCCGGTTTCTCGCTGACCATGGGCAATCCCAAGACCATCGTTTTCTACCTGGCCATCCTGCCCACGGTGATCCCGCTCGACCAGATGAACCCCATCGCCTTTGCCGAACTGACCTTCATCGTGGTCGTGGTTCTGCTGCTCATCGGCTGCGGCTATGCCTGGCTGGCCTCGGCCGCACGCGAAATGTTCAAGAGCCCCCGTGCCCTGGGCCGCCTCAACAAGACGGCCGGCGCCATGATGGCCACTGCCGCCGGCCTCGTCGTCTGGCAACACTGACGGCCCCGCACAGGGGCGATTATCGGCCGATCTGACACTCCGATGAAGGAGTTGCGATGCCATTCCACGATCGCAAGGACGCCGGCGAGCAGCTGGCTCGGGCGCTGCAGCACTACCAGTCCGATCACCCCGTCATCGTCGCCCTGCCCCGGGGCGGCGTGCCCGTGGCCGCCGAGGTTGCGCGTGCCCTCAAGGCGCCGCTGGAACTGCTGATCGTGCGCAAGCTCGGCCTGCCGCAGCAGCCGGAGCTGGCCATGGGCGCGATTGTCGGTGGCGCCGAGCCTGTCACCATCCGCAATGAGGACGTCATCGCCGCCGCCCGGATTTCGGAGGCCGGTTTCGCCGCAGTAAGAGACCGGGAACTGGCAGAAATCGACCGCCGCCGGCAGCGCTACCTTGCGCAGCGCCCCTTCCCGCCGCTTGCCGGGCACACGGTGATCCTGATCGACGATGGCATTGCGACCGGCGCCACCATCCGCGTCGCCATCCGCGCATTGCGCGCCATGCATCCGCGAAAGATCGTCGTCGCCGTGCCCGTCGCCGCCCCCGACATTCTCGTGACGCTCAAGGGCGAGGCCGATGACGTCATCTGCCTGGAGCAGCATGAGCCCTTTGGCGCCATCGGTCTCTACTATGCCGATTTTCGGCAGGTTGAAGACGACGCGGTCCTTCAGGCCCTGGCAGCGGCACCGTCCGCCCGATCAACGCGGCCCTGACGCTGGCCGTGATCTGGGCAGACGTTGCTGCGGTTGGTCAGGACAGACGCTGCAGCTCTATTCCTCCCGGAATGCCCGCGTGATCTGGTCGGTGAAGGGCTTGACGAAATAGGCCAGCGCCACCTGCTGTTCGGTCTGCACGAACACCTCCACGGGCATGCCCGGGATGAGGCCGCGCTCGCCGAGCACCGACAGGTCCCCGATGACTTCGGCTTCCATGACGTAGAAGCTCATCCCGCTATCAGGATCGCTGGTGGCTGCCGCCGAGACACGGGACACCAGGCCCTCGATTTCCGGCGTCGTGCGCTGGTTGAAGGCGCTGAACCGCAGCTTCACATCCTGGCCCAGCTCGACCTGGTCTATATCGCTGACCGCGACATTGAACTCGATCTTGAGCTTGGCATCCTCGGGGACGATGGTCATCAGGCGCTCGGCCGGGCTGATCACGCCGCCCAGCGTGGTCACCGACAGTTCATTGATGGTGCCGTCTACCGGCGACCGGATCTGGGTGCGTGCGAGCCGGTCGTCCACGGCGGCCAGCCGGTCCTGCAATTCGGCAATGCTGGCCTCGACGCTCCGCAGCTCCCGCTGCGCTTCGGTATAGCCGATTTCGTCGATCGCCAGGATTTGCAGCTCGACTTCGCTGATCCGCGCATTGGCGCGTGCCGTGCTGGCCAGCAACTCGCCCTGGCTGCCCAGCATGCGTGCCAGTTCACGGTCGGCGGCGTTGAGCCGCGTGGTCTCGACCAGTCCCTTTTGCGCCAGCTCGCCCAGGCGGGCGCGCTCTTCCCGCGCCAGCGCCAGCTCATCCTCGAGTGCCGCGGCCTGGAAGCCCAGCCCGCCCACTTCCTCGCGCAACTGCGCCACCTGCAGCTCCAGTTGCCCGCGCTGCGACAGCCGGTTGCGCCGCGTGCTGTCGAACAGCTGCTGCTCGCCCAGCAGAATGAGGTCCGAGCCGGGATAGTTGGTCAGGTAATCCGCCGGAAAGCTGATCGCCGCGGCCGCGTCGCGTTCCGCCACAAGCCTCGCCTGGCGCGCCAGCAGCTCGGCCAGCTGGCCGCGCAGAATGGATTGCTCGCTGCGGATCGGCACGTCCTCGAGCTGCAGCAACACCTCGCCGGCGGCCACCGTCTGCCCCTTGCGCACGTCGATGGACCGGACCACGCCGCCATCGAGGTGCTGGATCACTTTGACATTCTCGTCGACCAGCACGGTGCCGCTCGAGATGATGGCACCCGAGAGCTTCGCCGTGGCCGCCCAGCCCCCGACACCGCCCAGCAGCAGCATCGCCATGATGCTGCCGAGGATGACCCGGCCCTTGAGGGGGAAATCCGAAAGCTTGACGCTGCCTGCGGATAACCCCTCGGAACGCGCATAGGGTGCAGCCATATCCATCGTACTCATAGTCTTACTCCCTGCTCGCCCCTCAGGCGAAATGGCTACCGACGATCAGCTCAGGCTGAACGCCTTCCAGAATGATCGAGATGTCATAGATGTTGTCGCGGTTGGTATCGGCCTCGATGATCGTGTGATCCATGTCGTCGTAGAAGGCGTGCGTGACCCGGATCGGCAGGGCGGATTCAAACCCGTCATCGAGGTCATCGTAGAATTGCTCGAAGCGTTCCTCCTCGAGCCGTTCATCGACCCTGGAGATTTCATACTTGGCGACATAGATCCGGTCGCCGACCACGAAATCCAGGATCTCGTGCACCAGCTGGCGGCTGAGTGCGGGTGCGTTGTCGGTCACGGTGAAGATGAAGACATCGTCGCCGCGCCCGCCGGTGATCACCGCGGCCGTGGCGCCGATCGTGAAGACGTCGTTGCCTTGGCCGCCAATGACCGCTTCGATATTCTCGAATTGATCGTTATTGATCTCGTCGCTGCTTGCCGTGCCGGCGTCGAAATCGACGGTGATCGCAGCGGTAAAGGCCGAGTAGTCCAGCGTGTCATGCCCGTCGCCGCCGTCGATATGATCGTCCCCTTCACTCCCGAGGACCGTGTCATCCCCCGCGCCGCCGAGCACGTGGTCGTCGCCAGCGCCGCCATCGAGCAGGTCGTGCCCGTCGCCGCCGTCCAGTACGTCGTCGCCGGCCTCGCCCATCAGTTCGTCGTCGCCGTCGCCGCCTTCAATGACGTCGTTACCCTCGCCACCATGCGCCACATCATTGCCGGCGCCGCCGAACAGGGTGTCATCCCCCGCTTCGCCATCGAGGAAGTCGTCGCCCTCTCCGCCGTCGACGATGTCGTCGCCGTCGCCACCCATCAGGGTGTCGTTGCCGACGCCGCCCTCAATGACGTCGCTCCCCGCGCCACCGCGCGCCACATCATTGCCGGCGCCGCCAAACAGGGTGTCATTCCCCGCTTCGCCATCGAGGAAATCGTCCCCGTCTCCACCGTCGAGAATGTCGTCGCCGTCTCCCCCCATCAGGGTGTCGTTGCCGGCGTCGCCATTGATGATGTCATCGCCGGCCTCGCCGAACAGCCTGTCGTCGCCATCGCCGCCGCCGATGATGTCGTTGCCGGCGCCGCCGAAGATGATGTCATTGCCGGCACCACCGAACAGCTGGTCGTCGCCGTCGCCACCATTGATGTTGTCGTCGCCGAGCCCGCCCACCACGACGTCATTGCCGGCACGTGAGTCGATGATGTCATCACCCGCCAGGCCGTCGATATCGTCGTCCCAGGGCGTGCCCACGAAGACATCGTCCCACGGGGTCAGCAGGACGGTATTGCGGACCACTTCGAGGCTGGCGGTCTGCACGATCTCGAGCAGTCCGTCGCTGATATTGTAGGTAAAGGTGATGAGGCCCAGCATGCCGGGCACCGTCATGAACGACCAGCCTCCCCCCACCTGGACCAGCATGCCGCCGCTCACCGTGATGTCGTTGACACTCAGCGTGTCGCCATCGGGGTCGGTGGTTCCCATCAGCAGATGCGACAAACCGATCAGGACGACCTGGCCGGCAAAAACGTCATTGAGCCGCACCGGCCCCATCGCGATCGGGGCACGGTTGGCCTGCTCCGTATCGTCGTCGTCCTCGTCCTCATCATCCTCATCCGGAACCTCGGGATCGTCGTCCAGCGGCTCCTCGTCCGATGGGTCGGGCACGCCCTCGTCCGGCGGCCCGGCACTGACCGGCTTGGCCGGCCCGCCAGCGGGCGGGGGCAGGTTGTCATTCTGCGGCTGCACGCTGAATGCCGCTGGAAAGAACGAAGCAACCTGCGGACCCAGCATTTCGAACGACGCCGTATAGTTGAACGACAGCGGCTCGATCAGCGTAAAGCCGCTCTCCCAGCTGCCGCTCGACCGCAGGACACCGAAGCCCGGCTTCTCATTGCTGATCGAGCCGGTGATCGTGTCGTCCACCAGCATTGGCATGTCCGGCTCGGTGCGCTGGCCGCGCGGCGTCTCCTTCAGGGCCGCCTCCCGGTTGCCATCGGGCCCCGCCTGCTCTTCGACCGACCGGGCCGGAAAGGCACTCTTGAGGAAGGCAGCAATGCCCGTGATGAGCAGCGCGAAATAGACCGGGATGCGCGATGCCTTTTCGGGCACCAGCTCATAGGGCTTGCGCGGATCGCCCGCATCGGGCTGTCGGTTGGATTTGGCCTCGATGATCATGCCGGCTCTCCCGCTTCCGCACGCGGCTCGACGATCCTGGGGGCGTTGACATTGGCCTGGCGCTGGCCGGCCACGATCTCGTCCTTGGGTCCGAATGCCGACATGCGACCATTCTGGATCACGGCAACCATATCCACCTCGGCCAGGATCGAGGGCCGGTGGGCCACGACGATGGCAATGCCGCCCCGGGCCCGAACCTGCCGGATCGCCAGGTTCAGGGCCTGCTCGCCCTCGGCGTCGAGGAAGGCATTGGGCTCGTCCATGATCACCACGAAGGGGTCGCCATAGAGCGCCCGCGCCAGGCCGATGCGCTGGCGCTGGCCGGCCGACAGGGCCGTGCCCATGGGACCGAGCTGGGTGTCATAGCCATCCGGCAGGCGCACGATCATCTCGTGCACGCCCGCCGCCTTGGTTGCCGCCACGATGGCGCGGGCATCGCGCTGCGGCGCCAGCCGCGTGATGTTCTCGACAATGGTGCCGTCGAGCAGGGCCACGTCCTGCGGCAGATAGCCGACATATTCGCCGATCTTGTCTTCATCCCACTGCGTCAGGTCCGCGTCGTCCAGCCGGATCGAGCCGCGCAAGGCGGGCCAGATGCCGGTCAGGGCGCGGACCAGCGTGGTCTTGCCGCCACCGCTGGGACCGATGACGCCCAGGGCCTGCCCGGCCTTGAGCTCGAAGGCCACCTCGGTCAGCAGCACCCGGCCGGTTGCCGGCGCCGCGACGGTGATCTTGTCAACCTTGAACGACTTGGTCGGCGCGGGCAGCTCCAGCGGACGCGCCATGCCGGACAGGGCAATCATGGTGTCGCGCAATCGCTTGAACGCTTGGCGTGCTGCCACCACGCCCTTCCAGTTGGCAATGGCCATGTCGATCGGTGCCAGGGCCCGCGAAGCGGCAACCGACACGGCGATGATGGCGCCCGCCGACATCTGGCCCTGGATGGTCAGATAGGCACCAAGCCCGAGCAGGGCCGATTGCAGCACCATGCGCAGCACGCGGGAAAAGGCACCGAACGTGCCGATCACGTCGCTGGCCCGGGTCTGCAGGGTCAGGTGGTCCTGGTTGGCGGTGTTGAAACGGGAGACGGCCCGGCTGGAAATGCCCATGGCCTTGATGATGTCGGCATTGCGGGCATTGGAGTCCGCCACCGCATTGCGCGCCAGTTGCGCCTGCTGGGCCGCCGAGGCCAGCTTGCGCGAGCGCAGTTCCGTCCACACCGTCAGCAGCGCCAGAACGATGGCGCCACCCAGGGTGACCGCCCCGAGCACGGGGTGCAGGAAATAGACGAAGAGAATATAGAGCGGCACCCAGGGCAGGTCGAACAGGGCCACCGGCCCCTGGCTGCCCATGAAGGTGCGGATCGTGTCGACGTCGCGTCCGCGCTCCAGCGCCTCGCCGGTCGAAAAGCCGAAGCGCGGCATGTCCACGCTGACGCGGTGGGCGATCGGGGCCAGCATGCGGTCAAACCGTGCGCCCATGCGCACCAGCAGCTGCGACCGGATGACGTCGAATACGCCCTGGAAGAGATAGAGCCCGATGACCAGCACCGAGAGCGCCAGCAGGGTCGGGATGCTGCCGCTGGTCAGCGCGCGATCGTAGATCTGCAGCATGTAGAACGAGCCGGTCAGCGCCAGCACGTTGATGATGCCGGAAATCCAGAAGACGAATACCGACACACCCTTGAATTCCTTGCGCAACATCTCGTCCCCGCGATGTTCCGCCATTGCCTTCGCATTTGTTGCCATGGTTCTCGCCCCCGAATTGGATGACTGAAAAGCCCGGCCGGTAGGACACCGGCCGGGTGAAGTTGGAGGCTAGAGGTTGAAGTCGTCCGCCGTCAGCGCATGGTTGCCCGCAATGTTGATGCGGAACTCGGGCGCATTGTCGCCGGACGTATTGCCGACAACCACGGTGTACTCGCCATCCTCGCGGGTCTCGTGGGTGACCACGATCTGCCCCGGTGCGGTCGTTGCCTGGCCGCTTTCCAGAACGAAGGTGTCATTGCCCGCCGTCCCGGTATTGGCATCGATCCCCGACAGGTCGATCTTGTCGCCGGTTTCGAAGCCGCGGATCGTGTCGCCATGGGCCGCCGTGGCGGAGCCGAAGACGAAGACATCATCGCCCAGGCCGCCGTCGACGATATTGACGGCATTGCTCATCACGATCGTATCGTTGCCCGAGCCGGTGACCACGTTCTCGATGCCCCACAGGGTATCGGTCCCGCTCTGGCTGCTGACGGCGCTGCCGCGACCGCCAACCCCGGTTCCCAGGTCGACGACGGCGTCGACGGTGAGGAAACCCATGTCCAGCGTGTCATTGCCGGTATCGCCGGATATGTCGCCGCCATAGTAGGTGTCGTTGCCGTCGTTCAGCGAGGCCACGATCATGTCGTTGCCGTTGCCGCCGAACACCGCGTCGTCGCCGTCGCCGGCGTCGAGCAGGTCATTGCCGTCGCCGCCAAACATGCGGTCGTCGCCGGCCCCGCCATAGACCATGTCGTCGTCATCGCCGCCGAACATGTCGTCGTCACCGTCCTCGCCGAACAGCACGTCGCGCCCGGCGCCGCCATCCACGAAGTCATTGCCGCTGCCGGCCCGGACCACGTCCGCCCCGCCACCCGCTATGATGTGATCGGTGCCGGCAAAGCCAAACACCAGGTCCCCGCCGGAATTGCCGAACAGCATGTCATCCTGCGGCGTGCCGACAACGTGACCCGTCTGACCCGGCGCCGGAGCACCGTCGTCATCATCGTCATCGTCGTCATCACTGTCGTCATCATCACTGTCGTCGTCGTCGTCGTCTTCGTCGTCATCATCGTCCTGGCCGACGGTATCGTCGTCGTCGTCTTCGTCATCGTCGTCCTGGCCGACAGTATCGTCGTCATCCTCGTCATCGTCGTCGTCCTGGCCGGCGGTGTCGTCGTCCTCCTCGTCGACATTGGTGAGGATATGCTCGTCGTCATCGGCGGGGGCATTGGACCCGTCGATATCGAACACGTTTTCCGGCAGGCCGGTCAGCCCGGTATTGCGTTCGATGATGTCGGCAAAGGTGACATTGCCTTCATCGCGGAACAGCGAGTCATCGAAGATTTCGAGGTAGTAGAGCCGATCGCCATGCTGCAGGCGGTGGAGCTGTTCGAGGAAGATGTAGCCGAAGGTCGAGCCGAGCTGGCCCGCCATTGGCTTCTCCAGCAGCCCGCCGATCCACAGGTCCATGCTTTCGAACCCGTCGGGATAGGCCATTTGCAGCTTGGCGAGCATCTCGGCGGAGATCCCGTTGCGCAGGGCGAAGTCAGCCCAGCCCGTATAGGGCCGCAGCGCGCTGAGGTTGGTCTGCTCGTAGAGCTGGGTCCGGATCGAGTTGAACGGGGCAACGCCCATGTCACGACCGCGGAAGATGTTGAGCGCGGCCAGGTCGAGCGGCCGTCCCACCAGCTGGTTGCGCAGGGCGTTGACCACGTCCTCGTCGATCGCCTGATGCTGCACCTGCACGGCACCGCTGATCAGCGCGTCGATCCCCAGTTCGGACAGCTTGTTCGGGCTGAGGAAGGCCTGCACCAGGGAGATTTCCTGGAGCACACCATTGTTGTCGACATAGCTCACGGTCTCGTTGAGCATGGAGTGCCCGAAGCGATAGGCAGCCTGGGAGAACTCCACCGAGATCGAGGCATCGACCGTGGCGTCGTAGCCCTCGAAGCCATGCTCGAGGTCTTCATTGTCGAACCCGCCAGCCATCGCGGTGGTGAATTCGGTGAACACCACGCGCTGGTATTCGGCGATATTCATCATGCGGGCCGCTTCGAAATATTCGGATTCGGTCCACTCGTTATTGGTATTCGCCTTGATCTCGTTGACCCAGTAATTGTGGTTGCGGGCCCAGATCGTGTGGATCGAAGTCAGCATCACATTTTCATTGGCCCGACCGTCGCCGGAGACGAAGTAGTGGCCGATCTGGTCGAGATCGAGCTCTTCGCTCGGGCTGCCGTCCTCGAGCAGGACGAACTTGGGGATGAAGTCGATCAGCAGGGCATTGCCGGTGCCGTCATAGTTGCCGATATCCTCCGAGGTCAGCTCGTTGCCGCCCGTCATCACCCGGTAGTTGTCGCGGATATGGGCCAGCGTCGGCAGCATGGCATGGCCCGAAGCGTCCATGTCCCCGGTCAGCAGGTAAGCTGTCTGCACAGCCTCCCCGCCCGTCCCGACTTCCCACCTGCGCAGCAGGTCGGTGACCGCATTGTGCGAACCATAGGCCTGGTTCTGGTCGACATAGGGCGAGGTATTGTTGATGTACTCCGCCGGAATGCCATCCACCCCGGTGCCCGGGACGATGTTGGAGCGCGGCGCATTGACCGGCGTCGTGCCGACATCGCCGATATAGACCGAGCCCGGTTCACCCTTGGCCACGAAGTCGAGGCCATGGTCGAAATACTGGCCGAAGAAGGTCAGCAGGCTCGTGCCGCCGAAGGCATTGACGATGCTTTCCTCGATCCCGTCCCCGTCATTGTCCTGGCTGGACAGGATGTTGGAGATTTCCCGCGGCGTCAGCGCCGTCTGGCGGATGCCGGCTTCCCCGTCGGTATAGTGCGCTTCGGTCAGGCGGATGAACTGCTGGCCGGCCGCGCCCCATCCGGGGTTGGCGACATTGTTGCCCGTACCGGAAGAGTCACGGTCAAAGTCCGGATCGCGAACCATGTCGAGCAGGTCTTCGAAGTCCTCCTCGTCCAGGTTGGTGCCGCCAGTGACGGGGCCATTCTGGAACTGCGGTGGCACTGCGCCGGTAAAGGTGACCGAGTGCGTCCCGTTCGAGTAGGTATGCGTGCCATTGCCGTTGTTGACGAGGGCATAGCCCGACACGCTCTCCCCGGGCGCCAGTTCGATAACGTCCTGGGGCCGCAAGTTGCCGACGATCGTGTCATTGCCGCCATTGGAGCGGAACACGATGCGATGTGCTGATTGCAGCCCGGAAATATCGACTGTGTCATTGCCCGAGCCGCCATTCACCGTGATGGTGTTGGGCAGCAGGCTCGTTCCGGCAAATGTGCCGATGGGAATGACCTGGTCGGTCCCCTCGCCGGTATTGATGATGATCTCCTCGATATTGTCGAGTTCGGCAAGGATCGAGGCATTGTCGATGGCATTTCGGGTTATGACAATTTCGGTCGCGCCGTTGATGGTCAGACCGGCTGCCAGGGCAACGGCACGCGACATGACGAAGTAGTTTTCCGAGCTCGCATCGCCGTTGACCACGAAGGTGTCAACATTGGCACCGCCGTTGACGAAGTCTCGTCCATGACCGACGTTCCAGTGGATCTCGTCGTTCCCTGTGCCTCCATCGATGTTGTCATCGCCGCCACCGGCGATGATGAGGTCGTCTCCCCCATTGCCGACAAAGGTATTATTACCGCCGTCGCCGAGGATGATGTCGGCACCGCCGCCGCCGCTCACCGGTCCGGTAGTGTCCCAGGTGATGTCGACATCAGCAGTGTCGGTAGCGATGCCATCGGACAGAGTGTAAGTCAGGTCCTTGGTGTTATCGTTGTCTGTCCTTTGTGCCGTGATGCCACGCGTCACAGGGTCGTAGGTTGCGGTAAAGTTGGCGTCGTTCTCCGTAACGCCGGTTACGCTCAGCGACGGTCCGTCGAGGTCCGTATCGTTCCGCAGCATGATCCATTCGGGGATGAAGATTGGCCCCGCAATGTTGGTAATGACATTGTCCGTCACCGCATCGGGAGCGTCGTTGACCGACACCACGTTGACCGTCGTCGTCGCAACATTGCTGTTCAGGAAGCCGTCATTGACGGTGACCTGGATGACGCGAGGCGTTTCGCTTGGCGCCTGGGAATTGTTGCGGAACTCGACGGCCTGCAGCGCAGCCTGCCAATTGGCCAGGCTTGGCTCGTTGCCGGTGAGCGTAACCACGATCTGGCCGCCAACCGTCGCCACGGAGCTGTTGATATTGCCGGGCAGATTTCCGGGAATATCGAAGCTGTCGCCCGGTTGGGGGTTGGTCAGCACGATCCGTGCCGATACGATCTGGTCGTTTTCAACGATCAGCGGGTTCGACGCAATGTCGACATCCGCGCCAGTCGCCGCCCCGTTTCCTTCAGTAAAGGTCGCCAGATAGTTCACATTCTGCGCGGTAACGGCAGAAATGCTTAGATTGTCCACCCAGGCCTCGTCGGCATCATTGTTCATCGCCGAGACAGTGAACCTGATGAAGGCGTTGCCGGTGAACGGGCCCGTCAACGTCAGGTTGTTGACGCTGCCATTGCCGGAGAGATCGCTGATCGTCTCCAGAGTCTGAAGGGCGATGCCATCTCGCGAGAACTGGATGAGAACCGTTTCGCCGCTGTCGATGTTCTCGCCATAGTTGAAGGAGATCGTGGCCGAGACGGCACCCGCGAGTCCTGCCACGCCTCTCTGAATGACCGCTCCATCGCCCACTCCCGCACTGGCTCCATCAAACTCCAGGCGGCCGCCATCAATGCGGATCTGACCATTGTCGGAACTGGAACTGCCGTCGTCGCCGGTTTCGACCCAGTTATCTGTCCAGGCCCCGTCATTGTCGGTGTAGCTGTTGTTGGCGAATGTCTCCGACAAGGTAGTCGTAGAACGCTGCAGGAACAGCTGCGGCGGCGTCAACTCGATGGTCTGGTCGCGGAACTGCAGGCGCTCGATATTGCGAAGCGTATCGACGCCATCCGAGATCAGCTGGCGACCGGTGACCGGATCGACTTCGGTAGGCACGGTCGCATGCGTTACCGTGATCGTGCCGTCATTGTTCGCGGTGATGGTGTAGTTGAACGTACCATCGGGGTTCTGCAGGTTGCCGTTGAACACGGCCGTGTCGATGTCGCCAGCCGCACCGTCATCCGCAATGATTTCGCGCACGATATGCATCTGGCTGGGCACGATGGCCCGCACGATCAGCAGTTCGAACAGCGACTTGCCGGCCAGCGTCGAGCTCAGACCCAGCCCCGTCAGTTCGGCCGCCGTGAACACGTGCTTGAGGGTATAGATCGTCCCAATCTCGTCGGCAGCGGTATTGGCCGCGTCGGGAGCCGTGAGACGGATCCGCACATTGAGACGCGCATTGCCGTCGATGAAGTCGTTGCCGCCATTGCCCTGCAGCGTGTCGCTGCCGGCACCGCCAAGCAGGATATTGCCACCTGTAAAGGCCACCGCCAGCTCGCTGTCACTGACGGGCCCGCCCGCCACCAGGTTCCCCAGCAATGCACGCAATCCTTCGATGCGGCCTAGTCCGGCCTCGCTCAATTCATCCTTGAAGAACAGAGTCTCGGTATTGTTGGCCGTGGCGACCGGCGGAGCAGCGCCAGCCACGCGATCGTCACGCGCAATGTGTCATTGCCATCCCCGCCCGAGAGTGCCTCGACCTTGTCGAAGCGATTGCGCAGGATGTCGGCTTCCTCGGTGGTGAAGATGCGGATGCGCATGTCGGCATCGGCATTGAACTGGGCGCCCTGGTAGCTGACCCAGTCAAACCCGAACATGCCCTCATTGCGCATGACGGATTCGCCCTGGACCATGATGTCGTCGCCCGATTCAGCGTCGAAGTCGTGCTCTTCCGAGCCGGCGAACATCACGTCATGGCCGAGAATGGTCGAGTTGAAGAACAGCTCGGAATTGTCGCCGGCCGTGGTGTCGAAACCGCCACCGGCTTCCATCCAGTCGTCGCCCTCATTGCCCAGCAGGAAGTCGACGCCGTCACCACCCATGATGAAGTCGTCACCCTCGCCACCGAACACTTCGGTGTCGTCCTTGCCGGCAAAGATCACGTCCTTGCCGCCGCCGCCCATCAGGACGTCGAGGCCGTTCGAGCTGGCAATGACGTCATTGCCCTCATCGCCCTTGATGAAGTCACCCTCATCGCCTTCGTCGAGGATGATGTCGTCGCCATAGCCGCCCATGATCAGGTCGACGCCCTGGCCGCCCTCGATATAGTCGTTGCCGGCGTCACCCCAGATGCCGTCGTCGCCCAGGTCGCCGATCAGCACGTCATTGCCAGACGTACCGCCCAGCACGACATGTTCGCCGCCTAGGTAGCGCAGGTAATTGGCGTAGGTGGCGAAGGCGGAAGGCATTGTGTCTGCCAATGCCGAACCACGTGTGACCTGAGTATAGCCCAGTCCGGCCAGCACGGCGTCGATGTCGTTGGGGTCCTTCCCCGGGTCAGCGCCGTTATAGTCCTGCTGGTACTGCTGGTTGACCTCCAGGATCAGGTCGTACTTGGCAAAGGAGTCTATGCCGATGTGATGACGGATCTCGTCATCGGCCGTGCCGCGGATACCGTCAGGACCGGGGCCGGCCAGGTCGGTATTGTTCATGATCATCTTGGAGAAGGCATTGTTTTCCAGGGCGTCGAGGAAATTGAGGCCCTGGGTACGGGTCAGGTAGTAGAACCGGTCTGCGTCTTGCAGCGCTTCCATCTGCGCTTCGAAGACCGCCGTGAAGGTCGATCCGAGCATGCCGCCGAACAGCAGTATCTTCTCGGCCAGGCCGCCGATCCAGAAGTCGACATTGTCGAGGCCGCCACGCGCCTCGGCATAGGCGCCGGTGCCATTGATGAAGTCGAGCCGATTGTCGAGGATCGTCGCGACGCCATCGGTATCCACGCCAAAGACCAGTTCCCAGGCAATGTCGCGCTTCTCCGCAAGCGTATCCGCGGCGAGCAGCGCGCTGTGCGTGCCATAGGCCGCTATGAAGTTCACCACGGAAAGCGGGTTCTTCAAGCCAACTGCGAAGTCGGTCCAACTCGAATAGGGCCTGAGGAAGCTTTGGCCGGTGGCGGCAAACAGCTGCTCGCGTGCCTGGTTGAGCGTTGGCATCCCAGTATCGCGGCCACGGGCGATGTTGATCGCGGCAAGGTCGAGCGGCAGGCCCAGCAGGTTGTTGCGCAGGGCATCGACGACAAATTCGTCGATGGCATTGCCGCGCACATTGGTCAGGCCACGCACAATTGCACCGGCCGCCTGTTCATGACTGATAGCACCGTCGAGGTCGAAATCGACGGGGTTGAGGAAGGCAGCGATGAGGCCTTCGTCAAGGGTGTTGAGGAAGTCCCCTGAAGCCGTCTGCGCTGGCGATAGTAACGCTCGCGGCATGCTGTCTGTCAGCATTGAGTGGCCGAAGCGATACACCACATTGGCGAACTCGGCGAAGATGGCCGGGTTGATGTCGGTGACCGAGTTGAACACGAATGGATCGATCGCCGGCTGGATCTTGCGGCCGAACTCCTCGAAGACGAGGTGCTGGTACTGCATTTCCGTCGCAAAGCGCGCCGCCTGGAAGATGCGTTCGCCATCCCAGTTGAGATGGACGCCGGCTAGGCCCGTCACGAGGTTGCCGTCCTCGAGATTATGGATGAACGCGTTCTTGTCCACGGCGTTGTGCAGCGCGTCCTTGATGAGGTTGAGCGTGGCGAGGTCGATCTCGGTCGCCAGCCATTCGTTGACGAAGTTGAGGTCGCCCTCCTCAAGGATCATCAGTTTCTGAACGACGGTCTGCCGGTTGTGCTCGGAATGGAACACATGGTGAACCGCGGTCAGGCCGAAATTCTCGTTGCCACGGCCGTCACCTGTGATGAAATGCCGGTCGAGCAGGTCGCCGTCATAATGGCCCGCGGGCAGCGGTGTTTCGCTACCATTGATAATGCCGTTGCCATCCGTGTCGTTCACACCGTCGCCTTCGTTGCGCAATTTGAAGGCGCCGGTCTGGCTGTCAATGGGGTTGGCCATATGGGCAATGTCGTCGAGGAAGGCATGGCCAATCCGGACAGCACCAGCAGCAAAGGGGTTGACCGGCGTGGTGAGATTGCCCTCGACCAAACTAGAAGGGGTTCCATCACCATTGAGACCAGTAACGATCTGCGGCAGCCCGTTTGCACCGCGGATGAACTCGCCATAGGCGTCCGTGTAGATCCGCGGAATGTTGATCGCGTCCCGGTCGTCGAGGGCGATTCCCAGCACATTGAGCGCTTGAGCCTTCACGTCAGCCCAGGTCGCCAGGCCACCACGAACGCCCAGAGCGTCAACGCCTTCAAGCAGAAGACCGGTCGCCATTGGCCCGTTGGGGCCCGCCGCATATTCGCGCAGGAATACCTGGTGCGAGGCATGGGAGGTGTAGGTCTGGTTCTGATCGACAAACGGCGTTGTCGTATTGACCTGGGTCGGCTGTCCATCCTCGCCCGTTACCGTTGTCGAACGGGTCAGCACCATGAATCGCAGGTGCGCCGGCAGGTCGTCGTCTGTGCCGAACATACCATCTGCGCCAACCACAAGCGGATCGTCGTCCTTGAGCGGAACGAAGACCGTGCCATTGCCGCCCTTGCTGATCAGGTCGAGGCCGTGGTCGAAGAACTGGCCGAAAAATGTCATCCAGGCGTTGAACGGCGCAGAAATGCCTTCGTCGGGAGCGATGTTCGGAATGACCAGGGAATCATTCTCGATGACCAGGCCCTTGCTTTCCGCCAGCGCCAGGAATGCAGCGTCGGGATCGGCGGCGAATCCCTCGGCAACCGTCAGTGCCGCCTCCGCCTCAGTTAAGGCGGCAGCCTTTTCCTGAACGTCGTCGAAGCTGATGAAGTTGCTTATGGCGGTCTGCAACGCACCCTCGGCCGCCGTGACGTTTGCCTGGGCCGTCGCCAGTGCCGCATTGGCATCAGCCTGCGACACGCGCGCGGCCAGCAACTCGGTCAAATCCGCATAGGGGTCTTCGGACTCGGCAAATTTCAGGGCAGCAAACAAAGCAGCTGGGTTGTGGATGCTCATGTCCGCGACAAGATTGGAAATGATGCGCGGATCAGAATCGACGACGTTTCCGGTGTGGCCGCCATTGGCCGTTGTGCCGGGAATGGTAGGCGTACCGTTTGTTACTACATAGTCAGTGTTGGACACCGGGAGCGGGACACCAGGACCGGGAGGGCCAAACGCGAACGGGTCTTCCGGCCCACCATCAATGTAATTCGGGTCGAAGAACCGCGGCATCGGCTGGTCGGCTGCGCCCCAGAGCTCGCGACCTTCCATCAGGTTGTTGTAGCTGCCATCCACCGTGCGGATGCCGAATGGCGTCTTGGCATCGGGTATGGCAAGGGGATAGATGATGGGATTGTTGTTCCCATCCAGCAGCGGAAAATCGACGCTACCGATGAAGACGCCGTTCGCGTCATACAGGTTCCCGTTTGTCAGCACCTCGCCCGTTGCCGGGTCGAGTCTGATCTCGGTCAGCGCCGCGCCATTCGCATGGGCCTCCCCGATTTTGATTTGCTTGAGAACAAAAGTGAGGTCGTGCAGGTTGAGCGAGGCCATTTTGGTATCCCCCCGTTTCCCAAAGCCGGCAGATGCCAGGCAGGGTTTCAGAACTGGGGACAGCATCGCGCCGCGGCGCTTGGCGCGTAAGCACACAAGGTCTGACTATCTGCTGGTACTAAGGTCTGATGCCCGGCTGGACCTAAGTGCACGAAATGTTCCGTGCCTTTGGGCCCCTGCCGCAACCCGAAAAGCCAGGCCGGCTGCGGGTTTCCGCCCGCCGGCGGCGGCTCTGGGTAATGGGACCAAAAAATGTTGAGTCGATTTACCCCCCGGAATCCGGGCATCGACCAAAAGTCGTGAGTCGATCCGACCACGATTCATGAGTCGGTTTTAGGGCTCCGACCATGAATCGCGAGTCGATTTCGTCGGTTTGACCACGTTTCGTGAGTCGATCTCGCGAGGCACAGCCATACCTGACCCAGCTACGAGCAGTTAAGCAAAAGCCCGGCTCGTCAAATGACGACCGGGCGCACCCAGGCGAGGCCTGGTTCTTTCGCAAACGCGGATCCGAAGCGACGAGCCCCAAGCCCGGTCGCTGCGACAGCCGCAGGTCAGGCCAGTCGACCGTGCATACGGCACATCGTCAGCGGATCAGCGAAAATCGGGCGTCATCGATGGGTATTATGTCGGAACGAGCCAGCGGAATGAGGCCGCCCTTCCTAACCAAGCGACAACGGGCCGGAGCACGCTGGGGACGAGCACCAAAATCAATTGCATCGATCCTCCATGGGCCCACATCCGTTCGGAGTTCACATACCCGTCGAGGCCGAGCACAGGGTGCCCGGTCCTCTACAGAGAACGCAGACACTTCCAAGTCGACTGCCTCGACAGCCTCCACGGAAAAGGGGAATTCGAGTTGCTGGTCGGCGGCGTTATCGGGGGCAGATCGCCTCGTCCTTCGAGAATGACGCTTCTTCTTCGGACTGAGCAGGCTGGCTATCTCCTCCGCCGAAGCAGCGGCGTCGATGTCGGCGTCGAGGAACATGTCGGGCTGCGCCGCCTCGCGTGAGCTTGCCCTGGCTTCGGAGCGATGGCGTTCCAGCTCAAGCAGAGTGGCGTCGCCGATAAGGTGGATGGTCATGCGGCATCCTTCCTCAAGGATTCGAGCCAGCGCGAAACCTGTTCCCGATCGTAGAGGATGCCCCGGTTCTCCCGCAGTTCCGCCACGGGCTCGACGCTACCCTCGGACAATCTGGAACGGACCCAGCGGTAGCCAACGCCCATGAGGCGGGAGACCTCGGCGGTGGAGATATACGTCTCGGCAGCACGCACCACGTCCTCCCGGCGCAGGTTGCAGATGCCTGCCCCATGCTCCGGCAACAATTGCGCGCCGATCATGCCGATGACCGTGGCCACGGTGATCCCGAGGATGTCGGCTGCCTCCCCACGCGTGACCATCGGTTCGGCAGTGTCGAACGTGCCGACATCGCCAGCGACGGCGGCCACCACTTCCTCGAAGGACGACGCTGCGAGCCTGATCAAGGTGGCGTTAAGTCGTCCCTCCACGGGGAAAACCGCCAGTCGCCCCTCCAGAATTGCCCGTACCAGTCCAAGCCAGGGCTTCTCGCCAGCCGGCATGCGGTACATCGCCTTGCTGAGCCGGATGTGGAAGCCGCCACGCGGTCCTGCGCCGGCCTTGCTCTCGATATCTCGGATCAAAGCATCGACAGTGGACCGGCGATATTGGTGCTTGCCCACCACGGTCAGCAGCACCGGGCCCGTGACCTTCTCGACCAGGCCGGCCTCGGCGAGTTGCGCGACGGCGCCGATCGGCATGCCCAGCCTGACGCTGGCCGAGGAGGCGCTTTCGAGATCGGCCCGCATCGCCGCCAATGCGGCGATCTCAGCGGCGACGAAGAGGACAGGACCCTTATTGGCGCCTTCGGCGCGGTGATGGGTCAGACCGGGCGCCTTGGCCAAGCGCTGGAACAGCTTGTTTCGGATGCCGAAGCGCTTGGCGGCTTCTTGGGTGGTGATCAGGTCGGCGCGCCCGCGATGCTCGGTCCGTCGCACCGCCACGCCAGAGGAACTCGTCGCCATGTTTCTCAATACGGCATCGCGCACGACCTGGCGCGTGCCATCGGTCAAGGTCCGGTCTGCGGTGAGCGCATATACCTGACCCAGCTCCGCCTTGATGCCGTAGAAGCCTGCCCGTTCACGGGAGGTGGCGCGGGCCCGTTCGCACAGCATGTCGAAGCCGGTGCCCCAATCGAGAACGATCCGACCGGCCTGCGCCAGGCGATCGGGCGTGAACAGGCGATCATAGTCGGCCCGCGTCGTGGGTTTGGCCGGTGAGGTCACCGCTCTTTTTGGATCCTGGTCGAGCACCCCGACGATGGCCATGCACAGGTCGAAGATCTCGCCACGATCCAGGCCGGTGAGCTCAGGGTTCAAAGTCGGCGCGAAATGACGCCGCACCGCATCGTCGGGGTCGATCAACCCCGTCACGAAATCCAGGGCGGCCATGTCCTCGATCTCCACCTGCGGCTGGGGGAAGTCCCGCAGGTCCACCGCGGGTTGAACGAAGCCCATATCGTCCTGCCCGGAGCAGCGGTCGCAGAAGCAGACTCCGTAGGTGCGGGTGAATCCCAAGGTCGATCCGCACACGGGGCATTCCGAGAGCAGCAATTCCTTGGTCCGCGGATCGAAGCCAATGGGCTTGAGCTGCCACATGGCACGGATGTAAGGCGCCTTCAGCAGGCCACGCGGCGAAACGCGGCGGATGGGTCCCTCGCGGTGCCTGGTGCGAATGGTCGTGTCGAAGAAGAGGCAGCGGCCATCGTCGGCGATGGGGTGGGTGGCGCGCCGCAGCGACGCCACCTCCATCCCGAGGAGTTCGGCGAGGCCGGTGGCAGCCGCCTCGTCGAGGCCGGCTGCGATGCTGGCCGGGTGCAGGGTCTCGATGTCCACCAGGGCGAGCACCTCGGAAGGGAACCGGCGACCGTTCTCGGCCGCCGCCCGGCAAAGTGCACCAGCAAGGTGCTCGTCTCGTTCGATGCTGATCGGCAGGGGCAGACCGGGCATCACACGAGCTCCAGGGTTTTGGGCGCTGCGTGGAACGGGTTCTCGGGCAATTCGCCACGGCCCACGATGATGATGTCGACGGCTTCCTCGAGATCCTTGCGGCTGAGCACCTTCTTGCCGCGGGTGAGCGCGAGGATCGTCGCCTTCTCAACGATGCGGCAAAGCAGCCCGAGGCGACCGCGCGATGCCACGTACAGTCGGCTCGGGATGTCGTCATTGACCAAAGGAGGCGTTTCGTCGAACAGACCCGTGTCCTTGAGCTTGAGCGCCAAGCGCCCGCAGAAGGACATGAAATCGAGACGCTCCTTCTCGATGGCCCAACGCGGGGTCTCGAAGTGGATCTCGTCGAGAACGCGACCCTTGAACTGGGTGGACGCCATGACCAGATCGCGCGCCTGCAGGATGCCGATGAAGACCAGGGGAACGGAGCCGCGGATCATCATTACCTTGAGGGTATCGGCCACGTTCTGGTCGCGCGAATGGTCGAACACGATGGGGGCGCCCGTCTCGGTGATCTTGATGCGCTTGTTGGCAAGGTGCTGCACTTCATCGATGACGAGAAGTTCCACCCCGAGCGATGTGATGAGCCGATAGACTCGGCGCCACAGCGTCGCCTTGGTGCCTTTGTCGGGTTCGGGGTCCTCGAGGGCGATCAGGATGTCGGTCGCCAGGCTCTTGGGCGTCGCCTGGGCGGACAGGGTGACATGCACCACCTTCTTCTGCTTGCGGGCGAGTTCGTCGGCGTCCATCGCGGCCAATGCCGGGTCCTCGGCCATTAGCCCCGGGAGGATGTTGTTGTGGATGTAGCTGGTGACCGTGTGGCTCTTGCCCGAATGGGACGGGGCGAAAAGGCACAGGCAACGGCGGGGCCTGCCGTTGTCCTTGGTCTTGGCGTGGGCCAGGCGCACGGCGTCGAACTGCTCATGGGCCTTCGTGAGGGCGTCATGGGTGATGTGCAGGGACTCGAAAGTGGTCCAGACGGCACTGGTGATGATGGCGATGTTCGAGGGGGAAACGATCTTGTTCATGTTGTTACTCCTGATCCGCGTTTTCGAGTTGACGTAGGAAGGCCAATGGATCGGCCAAGGCGTAGTCCTGGGCCGGCGGCGGGGAAGCCGCCGGCGTGGTGGCAGGCCCGTTCTTCGAGTTGGCCGCGGTGGGACGTGCCCCCCCGCGGGTCTTGCCGGACTTCCGTTTGCCCCGGTTCGGACCGACCGTGGGGACACGGTCGTCGGAACGGTGGATCGCTGCCGTGTCGTGCGGGACGTCGCCGCTGCCGTCAGGCGTGGCGGGAACGAACCTCTCCACGACACGATCCCCGGGGACCAAGCTAGGTGCCCGGTCGATCTCGGCGGCACGCTTGCGAGCCTTGCCAAAACCCTCGATCGGGATCTGGGACCGGATCATCCGGTTGTAGTGGGCTCGTGCCGCGATCATCGCGTCCTCGTCGTGGAACGCCAGGTTTTCGGCAGTCGCGAAGGCCTCCACCGCCTCGAGCACCTTCCAACTGGTGCCTTGGGCAAAGCGTGACTTCACGTTCGGCAGCCTTACCGACTTACGGCGATCGAAGTCCCAGACCATCACGTAGCTGGCATCGACACGGTCGCGCGTGACGTAGACGTCGACATTGCCGGCCTTGTAGAAGGATCCCTTGACGTGCTTCTTGCGCCCGTACCTGAGCAGGCGGTCCAGCAACTGGGACGTGATGGCCTGGTCATGGAAGCGTTGGCCATTCACGGCCACGCCCTGCGGAGTGAGGACGCACCGCTCCCCCTGGCCCAGCAAGCCATCGAACAGGGAGGGGTCGTCCACGGTTGCCCGTGACTTGCAGTCGATTCCCTTCACCCATTTGAGCGCCGGTGCGCAGCCGATATCCTCGTTCGGCTCCCGATGGCGCACGTGAACGATGTGGTGCCACATCAGGTATTCCAACTGCCGGATCGTGTGCGCCGTCTTGGCGCGGTTATCGATCCGCAGCTTGGCCCTCAGCTGGGGGGTCAGCGTTATCCCCCCGGGGAGGCGGTGCCAGACGTGCTCGTTGAGATCGTCGAACGCCTGCTCCACCACAGCCTTGAATTGCGGCGTGCGGACGGGCGCCCAGATGACCGAGATTCCCGCCGCTTCGCAGGTGGCCTGGAAGGACATGCCGACGAATTCCCAGCCATTGTCCACGATGATGCACTTCGGCTTGCCCCATCCGTCGCACGCGCCCTTCAGCTCGCCGAACTCGTCGACCAGGAAATCCTTGAAGCGGATCACCTGCTTCAGGCACAGGTTCACGGTGTAGATGGAAGGCGGCTCGTAGGTGAGCACCGCACCCAGACGCATCCTGGTGAAGACGTCGACGGCAAGCGTCAGCGTGGGCTTCTCAACGATGAGGACGTTGCCGTCCTCGTCCTCGACCAACGCCCAGCAATCGACGACGGTGTGGTCGAAGCAGACGTATTCGAGTGGACGGGTGGCCTCGATGTGCTTGCCGCGACCGCGAAAGTGGCCATCAGCGGAGAGCTGACCGTAGCGCTCCTTATAGCGATACCAGTCCTCAGTCATGTTGATCCAGACGCGGACGCATTCTTTGGAAGGCTTGCGCAGCGA
This sequence comes from Alphaproteobacteria bacterium, assembly GCA_018828145.1. GTDB lineage: Bacteria > Pseudomonadota > Alphaproteobacteria > Rhizobiales > Devosiaceae > Devosia. Next base: position 183,237 of record JAHJWO010000017.1, read on the forward strand.
CCGGGGCACCGGCAGCCCCTTGGACTTGAAGTCCTTGATCTCGGTGAGGATAGCATCCCAGAAATCGTTGCGGACCTCGTGCAGCGGCTTCTTGTCGGGATGCCAGTAGGCCTGGATCATCTTGTCCCGTTCGCGAATCACGACCGGATGCCAGCGGCGGAGTTTGTCGTGCTTGCCATAATCATAAAAGAACGCCGAAAGCGGACGGGACTGGAAGACGCCGCACTGATCGATGGCCCGCAAAAGGGTTGGAGCGGAAGGGATGAAAGTCGCGCCGTAACGGCGCGCCTCGGCCTCCTTGGACTGAATGAAGTCCTGGATGCCGGCATGCCCGCGCGTGAGCAGCGGCTTCTCGTCGGCCTCCACCACGAACCACCGCAAGTCCTTGGCCCGTTGGAAGATCTCGAACTTCTTGAGGCGACGGGACTGCTCGTTGACGTCAATGCCAGGCTCCTGGGGGTCGAGAAGGTTCGTGGGGTCCACGTCACCAAGCTCGAGGGGACTCTTCCTGGTGCGGAGCTTCTCAGGGACCCGGATCGCCCTGCCATCGGACCGCATGCGCTTGAATAGGTCGACCGCGATCGTTAGGTCGGGACCGTCGTCGCGGAGAAAGACGAGCAGGCCACGCATGTCCATGCGCTCGAAGCGCACCGCCCACCTGTTGTCCGGTCCTTCCTTGATCCAGTAGACGTCGCCCTTCTCGAGGTCGAAGTCGATCTTGGGCAGATTCATCCCATTGAAGGTCATCGGCTCATGACTCCGAACAGGTCCTTGCCGTCGCCGACGAGGCGAACACGGCTGTCAGGACGCAGGCGGTTGTCGAGGCCGATATGGACGACACGGCGCACATGGAGGGCCGCGGCCTTCGCCATGCCCACCGGGCGGCCCCCGAGCGAGAGGATCAGGCCGCCCAAGTCGGCATAGGGTGCTGCCGCGTATTCGGCGGCAACGCGCACATCCTCGGCGTCGACCGAGGCGTCGTTGTCCAGCCCGATCTCGCGGACGGAATAGCCGATATCCTCCATGGCGACGTCGGACTGGCGGACCTGGACGAAGCCCCAGCCAAGGCGATGGTAGACTTCGCGGGCCAAGGTCAGCTTGGCCTTGTAGTCACTCTCATCCGCGCGACGATCCATGTCGGTCTTGACCTCGACCAACATCACCGTGGTCACGCCGTCCGCCATGTGCGGACGCCAGTCGGCGACCGCCTGATCGAACGGAACCCCTTCCATCAGCATCTCGCCGAAGGGACGATCGACCACGATACGGGCGTCGGGGAAGTAGACCCAGCGCCTGGCGTTCCCCACCACCTGCATCTCGAGGCGGTGAGGCTGGGCAAGGAAGCGGTGGACGGGCGTCGCCACCTCGCAGAGCTGCATGAAAGGGTACTCGCCCAGCATGCTTTCCCAGGGCGAACTGCGGAAGCCGGCCTTGATCATGTAGTGGCGACCGGTCGGCTTGCGGTGCCTCCCGTTGATGATGGTGCGGACGGGCCCGCCGTCCTCGGCGGCGAAGATATGGGCCACGACCAATTCGCGGTCCATCTGAAGCTGGCGCGACAGGTCGAGCCGCTCGTTCCTGCGGGGCTGCCGTGCCAGTGCTTCGGGCACCGGGACGTCAAAGGGGACGTGGTCCCCGGGATCTCGGGTGAATTCGGGCATGAGTTCTCCTGCTCACGCCCGGAGAATGCTTGACGCGACGATGCGTCCAGCAGATACTCCAAAGCGTGGTGCTGGCCGTGAGGCCTGTTTCATGGCAATGGGCCGAACGGTCCATTGAAGAGCGTGGGCCGGTTGCGAGACCGGTGATACGTTGGCCGGCTGCGAAGCTGGCATAGGCGTGGGGCCGGTCGCGAGACCGGTGAAGCGTTGGCCGGCTGCAAAGCCGGCGTAGGCGTGGGCCGGCAGCGAAGCCGGTGATACGTGCCCGGCTGCGAAGCCGGGGAGTGCGTGGGCCGGCTGTGAAGCCGGTGATGCGTGGGCCGGCAGCGAAGCCGGTGATTTGGCAAAGGGCCTCAAGGTCCATTGCCGAGTTTGAGACGTACCCCGGTGCTTGCAGGCTTTTGGGGGTCGTCGGTTATTCAAACGCCTCGGAGAAATCCGGGGCGTTTTCATTTTCTGGTATTCTGTTCGGGCTGTTGATTGTCGCCAGGATTTGACCCGGGATTGTCATTGAGAACTGACCCGGTTGGACGATAGTTTCCCGCGACGCGGGGGCGGTCAAGGGGCGGGTTTTTCCTTTCGTGTTTTGG
>JAHJWO010000018.1 GCA_018828145.1 Alphaproteobacteria bacterium
CGCGACACCCCACCCATCCTCCCCCTCAAGAGGGGGAGGAGCCATATCGAGTTTGAGGTAGTATCGCGCAACATCCGGGGCGCGGTCCCTCCCCTTCCAGGGGGAGGCCAGGAGGGGGTCTTCCCACGCCGCAATGAGCACGCCTCCATCCACCCGCCGCCTGCCCTGGGACGTCCTGGCCGTCGCCCCCTTCGCCATCTTCGCCGTGATGTTCCTCTTCCTGCCGACCCTGTCGCTGGTCGTGGCCGCCTTCACCGACCGCGCCGGCAATTTCACCCTGCAGAACATCCTGGATCTCGGCACTGGCCAGATCGTTGCCGCCTACTGGATCTCCATCCGTATTTCCGGCGCATCCGCCATTCTTGGCGCCATCATTGGCCTCGCCATCACGCTCGCCATCATTCGCGGTCGGTTGCCCGCCGGGCTGCGTTCCGCTGTCATGACCTTTTCCGGCGTCGCCTCCAACTTCGCCGGCGTCCCGCTGGCCTTCGCCTTCATCTCGACGCTGGGCCGGCTCGGCCTCGTCACCATTGTCCTCAAGACCGTCTTCGGTTTCGATCTCTATCGCTCGGGCTTCAACCTGCTCAGCTTCTGGGGCCTGACGCTGACCTATCTCTATTTCCAGATCCCGCTGATGGTGCTCATCATCGCGCCGGCCGTCGACGGCCTGAAAAAGGAATGGAGCGAAGCCGCGCAGATGCTGGGGGCCAGCCAATGGCAGTTCTGGCGCTATATTGGGCTCCCCATCCTGTGGCCCAGCTTCCTCGGCACCCTGTCGCTGCTCTTTGCCAATGCCTTCGGCGCCATCGCCACGGCCTGGGCCCTGACCGGCTCCAATCTCAACATCGTCACCGTGCTGCTCTACAACCAGATCCGCGGCGATGCCCTGCAAAATCCCGGTCTCGGCGCCGCCCTGGCCTTGGGCATGATCGTCATCACTTCCTGCGCCAACATCATCTACCTCGTCATCGCCCACCGCGCCGAGAGGTGGATGAAATGAAGACCAACCGCTTCTGGTCCTGGCTGGTCTTCCTGTTGGGCGCCGCCTATTTCATCGTGCCGCTGATCGCCACATTCGAATTTTCCCTGCGCATGCGCCGAGGCGAATACAGCTTCGACGCCTATGCTTCCGTCTTCGCCGATCCGCGCTTTCACGCGACCTTCGGCTATTCGGCGCTCATCGGCCTGTTCACCATCGTAGTCGGGGTCCTGGTCATCGTTCCGGCGGTCTATTTCGTGCGGCTGCGCATGCCCTGGCTCCGGCCCTTTGTCGAGTTTGTCACCCTGCTGCCGCTGGTCATCCCGGCGCTGGTTTTGGTCTATGGCTATATCCGGCTCTACAATTCGAGCTCTATCATCCCCTTCACCGGCAGCGCCCTGGGCACCGACATCCTGCTGACCGGCGCCTATGTCACCCTCGCTTTGCCCTATATGTACCGCGCCGTGGATACCGGCATGCGCACCATCGATATCGGCACGCTGACCGAGGCCGCGCAGATCATGGGCGCCAATCAGGTCCAGATCATCTGGCAGATCATCCTGCCCAATATCCTTGTCGCCATTCTCTCAGGCGCCTTCCTAACCTTCGCCATCGTCATCGGCGAATTCACCATTGCGAGCCTGCTCAACCGGCCCGCCTTCGGCCCCTATCTCGTCGGCATCGGCACCAACCGCGCCTATGAGCCGGCAGCGCTCGCCATCATCTCCTTCATCATCACCTGGGGTGCCATGGGCATGATCAACGTGCTCGGCCGCTTCGCCCCCCGCACCTCCGCCCGGACCGATTGACCCCATGGCAGCCTTCCTCGAAGTTCAGAACCTCACCAAGTCCTTCGGCAGCAATACCGTGGTCAAGGGCGTCAGCTTCGCCTTCGACAAGGGCGAGTTCATCTCCCTGCTCGGCCCCTCCGGCTGCGGCAAGACCACGATCCTGCGCATGATTGCCGGCTTTGAAAGCGTCACAGCCGGCACCATCCAGGTCGAGGGGCAGGACATCACCCATCTCAAGCCCAACCAGCGCCAGCTCGGCATGGTCTTTCAGGCCTATGCGCTGTTCCCTAACCTCAATGTCGGCGACAATATCGGCTTCGGCCTCAAGATCGCCGGCATGCCCGCCGAACAGCGCCGCGCCCGTGTCGACGAAATGCTCAGGCTGATCGGCCTGCCCGGCTACGAAAAGCGCTATCCCTATGAAATGAGCGGCGGCCAGCAGCAGCGCGTCGCCCTCGCCCGCGCCATTGCCCCGCGCCCCCGCATGCTGCTGCTCGACGAACCGCTGTCGGCGCTGGACGCCAAGATCCGCGTCTCGCTGCGCGAGGAAATCCGCGCCATTCAGCTCGACCTAGGCATCACCACCGTCTTCGTCACCCACGATCAGGAGGAGGCCCTCTCCATCTCCGATCGCGTCGTGGTCATGCATGCCGGCAATATCGAACAGCTCGGCGCGCCACACGAAATCTACAACAAGCCTGCCACCCGTTTCGTCGCCACCTTTGTCGGCCAGCTCAACAGCATCGAGGCGACCATTCTCGACCCAGCGGCCAGGACGGTGTCGATCGATGGCCACATCGTTACCGTCCCCCACCTGCCCGCCGACGCTGCGGCCAATGTCCTGACGCAGCTGACTTTGCGCCCCGAAGTCGTGGCTGTCGGCGCGAGTGAGGGCAATGACGTCACGCTCACCGGCACCATTGCCGATGTCACCTTCCTCGGCTCGGTCATTCGCCTGCGCGTCTCGCTGGGCAAGAATGTCATCAGCCTCGACACATTCAACGATCAGCGCACTGTCCCGCCGGTTCGCGGCGAACCGGTCACCATCAGTCTTGCCAGCAAGAATTTGCTGATTCTCTAGCCACATAGCGGACATGCAATGGCACTCCCCCTTGCGGGAGAGGCGGACAGGAGGGTACGACTGACACGAACCGACGGAGCGACGCCCAGATGGAATCCCCCTTCGTCACCACCGACTGGCTTGCCGCCCACCTGAGCGACCCCAACCTGGTCGTGCTCGATGGCAGCTGGCATATGCCCAATGCCGCGCGCAACGCCCAGGCCGAATATCTCGCCGGCCATATCCCGGGCGCCGTCTTCTTCGATATCGATGGCGTTGCAGATACCGGCACCGACCTGCCCCACATGCTGCCCGCACCCAACGACTTTGCGCGCATGGTGGGCGCCCTGGGCATTTCCGACACCATGACCATCGTCATCTATGACGAGCTTGGCCTGTTCTCCGCGCCGCGCGTCTGGTGGACCTTCCGCACCATGGGCGCCGCCGATGTCCGCATCCTGGCCGGCGGTGGCCCCAAATGGCGGGCCGAGCGTCGCGCTACCGAAACCGGCCTCGTGGCCCGCCCGCCACAGGTCTTTCACACCAGTTTCGATCCCGATCTTGTCGCCGATTTCGAAACCGTGCGCGACCGCAGCCACGATGGCGCCGCCCAGATCGCCGACGCCCGCCCCGCCCCGCGCTTTCATGCCGAAGCACCCGAGCCGCGCCCCGGCCTGCGTGGCGGCCACATCCCCAACAGCCTCAACATCCCGGTCAGCCTGCTCACCGCCAATGGCCAGATGCGGCCCGAACCTGAGCTGGCCCAGCTCTTTACCGATCGCGGCATAGACCTCACCAAGCCGGTCATCACCTCCTGCGGCTCGGGCATCACCGCCGCGACGCTTGCGCTCGCGCTGCATCTGGCCGGTGTTGCCGAGGTCGCGGTCTACGATGGTTCCTGGGCCGAATGGGGCGCACGGCCTGACGCCGAGATCGCGTCTTGATGAACTGACCTTACAGTTTTGTAATGTGCGGTCCGGGCGGGCACTGTTAGTCTTGCTCCATATTCGGCGGCCTCGGCCACCCCATCGCAATTTTCAGGATTCTTCGCTTGATCCGGCAACTCGTCGCGTCTCTCTTCATTCTGGCGGCCGCGGCAGCGGCCTGGGTCTTTTTTGTCCCCGGTTCCACCGAAACTCTGGCCCGTGCCGGCATAGTCCTTCCCTTCGCCGCCGGGGCGCCTGAACCGCAGGCCCAGGCCGGCCGACGACCGGGCGGCTTTGGCGGCCGGCAAACCAATGTCGTGACCACACCGGTTACCCTGTCGACCATAAACGACACGCTCGCCGCGGTCGGCGAGGGTACTGCGGCCAGTTCCGTCACCGTGACCTCCCCTGCCGGCGGTACGCTTGCCGAAATTCTGGTGCGGCCGGGTCAGGTGGTTGCGGCGGGCGACGTCATCGCCCGGCTCGATGTCGAGGCCGAACAGATCGCCTATGACCGCGCCCGGCTGGCCGCGGAAGACGCCCAGGCCACATTGGCCCGCACCGAGGGCCTCGCGAGTTCCAGCGTCGTCGCCACCACCGCCCTGACGGCGGCCCAGCTTGCCGCGGCCAATGCCGATCTCGAATTGCGCAATGCCGGCGTGGCCCTGGCCCGCCGCACCATTGCCAGCCCGATTGCCGGCACCGTTGGCCTGATCCGCGTCACCCCGGGCAACTATGTCGCTGCCCAGACCACCGTCACAACGGTTGAGGACACCTCCTCCATCCTCGTCGATTTCTGGGTGCCGGAGCGCTATGTCGGCGTCATCGAGCTGGGCGCACCGGTGACGATCTCCTCGGTTGCCCTGTCCGGGCGCAGCTTTTCCGGGGAGGTCAGCGCCATCGACAACCGCATCGACCCGGCCAGCCGCACGCTGCAGGTCCAGGCCCAGATTCCCAACGAGAACGGCGACCTGCGCGCCGGCATGTCCTTTTCGGTGGCCCTGCGCTTCCCGGGCGAGCAGTATCCCACCGTCAATCCGCTGGCGATCCTGTGGTCGGCCGAAGGCTCCTATGTCTGGAAATACGCTGACGGCAAGGCGGCCCGCGTGCCGGCCGAGATCGTCCAGCGCAACAGCGACGGCGTCCTCGTTCGCGGCGACCTTGCCCCCGGCGACGCTATCATTACCGAAGGCATCCTCCAGCTCAGCGATGGCGCCGCGGTGACCCTGCTCGATGGCCCCGACGGCAGCCAGGCCGCCGCGGAAACCGCCGCCAGCTCGGAGTAGAGCCCATGTCGATCGCCCAGAAGAACGAACGTGGCGGCACCCTGGCGGCGCTCTTCGTGCGTCGGCCGGTCATGGCCGTGGTCATCAATGCGCTTATCGTCGTGGCGGGCCTTGCCGCCTTGCTCGGGGCCGAAGTGCGCGAACTGCCCAGCGTCGAGCAGCCCGTGCTGTCGATCTCAACCAGCTTTCCCGGCGCCGCCGCCGAAACCGTGGATCGCGAAGTGACCGCCGTGGTCGAGGGCGCCGTGGCCCGCGTCCAGGGCGTAACCTCCATCTCCGCCAGCTCATCGGTCGGCAGCAGCCGCGTCACCCTCGAATTCTCCGACGGCACCAATCTCGACACTGCCACGTCCGACGTCCGCGACGCGTTGAGCCGGGTCAACCGAAACCTGCCCGATGGCGTCGAAGACCCCACCATCTTCAAGGCCGACAGCGATGCCCAGGCCGTCATCCAGCTCGCCGTCACCGCCGACGCCATGTCCGTTGCCGATCTCAGCGAGCTGGTCGAGAACATCGTGGTCGAGCGTCTCGCCGCGGTCGATGGCGTGGCCGAAGTGCAGGTCTATGGCACCAGGGACACCGCCTTCGAGATCGACGTCGATCCGCTCAAGCTCGCCAGCCTGGGCCTGACGGTGGCCGATGTGCGCAACGCGCTCTCCACCATCGCCTTCGATACGCCAGCCGGCTCGATCAACGGACCCAACCAGAACATTTCCGTCCGCGCCATTTCGGAAGTCACCACGCCCGAGGATTTCGAGAGCATCATCATTGATGGCCGTACTCTGCTGGGCGATGTGGCGACTGTCGTCTTCGATGCCGCCGCCAGCACGTCCTCGCTGCGTTCCAATGGCAAGCCGGGCATCGGCCTGGGCATTGTCCGGCAGGCCCAGTCCAACACCATCGAGATTTCCCACGGCATTCACGCCGCGGTCGAGACGCTCAACCAGACCCTGCCTGAAGGCGTCGACATCCGCGTGTCGAGCGACGATGCCGTCTTCATCGAAGGCGCCCTGCACGAGGTGCAGATTGCCCTATTGGTGTCGCTGGTCGTCGTCGTCGCCATCATCTTCCTGTTCCTGCTCGATTGGCGCGCCACCATCGTCCCCGCCATCGCCATGCCGATTGCCCTGCTCGGCGCCGTCGCCGGCATCTATCTTGCCGGCTTCTCCCTCAACATCATCACCCTGCTCGCCCTTGTTCTCGCCACCGGCCTCGTGGTCGACGACGCCATCGTGGTGCTGGAGAACATCGTCCGTCGCAAATCCATGGGCGCCGGCCCGCGTGCCGCCGCGGTGCTGGGCACACAGGAAGTCTTCTTCGCCGTCGTCGCCACCACATTGACCCTCGCCGCCGTCTTCATCCCGCTGTCCTTCCTCGAGGGCCAGACCGGCCGGCTGTTCCGCGAATTCGGCTTTACCCTCGCCATTGCCGTGCTGCTCTCCTCGGTCGTCGCCCTCTCCATGGGTCCGATGATCGCCTCGCGCTTCCTCAAGGCGCATGAACCCAGCCACCACGGCGGCCCGGTCGCCGCGCTCGGGCGCCGCTTCGCCGCCCTCTATCGCGTCACCCTCCGCGTCGCGCTGCACAACCCCTTCGTCGTCGTGCTGATCGCCGTGCTGTTCGCCGCCTCCTCCTACTTCGTCTATGGCAACCTCCGGCAGGAAATCACCCCGCCCGAAGACCGCTCGCAGATCTTCCTGCGGGTCTCCGCGCCCAATACGGTGAGCCTCGATTTCGTGCGCACCCGCATGACCCAGATCGAAGCCATGCTGCAGCCCTTCGTGGAGAACGGCGAAGTGCAGTCCATCTTCGTGCTCTCAGGCTGGGGCAGCGGCGGCGCGCTGACCCTGACACTGGCCCCCTGGGGCGAACGCGAGCGTGGCCAGCAGGAGATCGCGGCGGACATTACCGCCCTCATGGCGCAGGTGCCGGGCGTGCGCGCCAATGTCGGCCAGGGCAACAGCCTCGGCATTCGTGGCGGCGGCTCGGGCCTGCAGTTTGCCGTTGTCGGCTCCGATTATGCCGTCCTTGCCGAAACCGCGCAGTCCATCGCCGATCTGCTCGATGCCGATGGCCGCTTCGGCAATGTCAGCGTCAACTTCGACACCACCCAACCCCAGCTCACGCTCACCGTCGACCGGGCCCGCGCTGATGCCCTGGGTGTCGACATCAATGGCCTCGCCACTACCATGCAGGCCATGATCGACGGCAGCGACGTCGGCACCATTTTCATCAACGACACCAGCTATACCGTGCGCATGGTCTCGACCAGCAATCCGGTCAACGACCCGCGCGACCTCGAATCCATCTTCCTGCGTACCGGCGATGGCCGTTACGTGCCCATGTCGACCATTGCCAGCATCACCGAGTCCGCCGTGCCGCCCTCGCTGCGCCGCGAAGGTCAGCGCCGGGCCGTGCCGGTTTCAGCCAGTCTCGATGGCGCACAGGCGCTGGGCGACGCCTATTACAGCATGCTCGACATCGCCCGCCCCGTCCTGCCTGAAGGCGTCTCGATCGTCCCGCTGGCCGAAGCCCGGACCATCGGGGAAGCCAGCAACGGCCTCTTCATCACCTTCGGCTTCGCCCTCGTCATCATCCTGCTCGTCCTGGCCGCCCAGTTCGAAAGTTTCTGGAGCGCCATCATCGTCATGACCACCGTGCCTTTCGGCGTGGCGGCGGCGCTTTATGCGCTGTTGGTGACAGGGGGCAGTCTCAATATCTTCAGCCAGATCGGGCTGGTGCTGGTCGTGGGCATCATGGCCAAGAACGGCATTCTGATCGTCGAATTCGCCAACCAGCTGCGGGATCAGGGCCGCAGCGTCGCCGAAGCCATCGAGGAAGCGTCCAATGTTCGCCTGCGTCCGGTCATGATGACCATGATCGCCACCATTCTCGGCGGCCTGCCCCTGGTCCTCGCCAGCGGCGCCGGCGCCGAAGCCCGCTCGGCCCTCGGCTGGGTCATGGTCGGCGGCCTCAGCTTTGCGGCCATCTCGACGCTCTACCTGACGCCGGTGGCCTATCTCCTGTTGGCCCGCTTCAGCAAACCAAAGGCCGAGGAGGAAGCCCGCCTGGAGCGCGAGCTCGATGCGGCCAATGACGTCCCCGAGCCCGCGGAATAGCCTGCGCAAGGAGACCCGCATGGACCAGTACACCGGTGGCTGCCTGTGCGGCAGCGTGCGGTTTGTGGCCACAGGACGACCCTACCGGGTTGGCATCTGCCATTGCCTGGACTGCCGCAAGCATCACGGCGCCCTCTTCCACGCCTCCGCCATCTTCCCGCAACATGCAGTGGCCATTGAGGGCGAGGTCCGGGACTATCTGGGCCGCTTCTTCTGCCCGCGCTGCGGCTCGCCCGTCTTCTCGCGCAGCGCCGACGAAATCGAGGTCAACCTCGGCTCGCTCGATGCCCCAAGCCAGCTGGCACCAACCTACGAACTCTGGACCACCCGCCGCGAATCCTGGCTTCCGCCCTTCCCGCTCAAGCACCACTACGAACAGGATCGCGACACCGCCGGTCGTTCGGAGGACTAGCAAAGAGGGTCGGCAAGGCGCCGACCCCGAAAGTGCCTTGCTTGGCTCTCCAGCAATCATGTCCTGAGCGTTGAGAAGAAGCCGGCGACCTCAGCTGCCCAGACCGCCGGCACTTCCATCGCCGCGAAGTGGCCGCCACTGTCCAGCTCGGTCCAGCGCACGATGTTGTTGCCGGTGTCGCCAAACCGGCGGATGGCGACCTCGTCACGAGCAAACACCGCCACACCCGTCGGCACGCCTGAACTGGGCTTTGGCGACCACGCCTCCGGGTCGTGCGCGTTTTCGTAGTACAGCCGGATCGACGAAGCGGCCGTGCCGGTGAACCAGTAGACCAGCACATTGGTCAGGAACTTGTCCTGCTCCACGGCATCCGGACTGTCCCCAAAGCCGGCAAACATGTCCCCCAGCCAGGCGATCAGGCCGGCCGGTGAATCGGTGATCCCGAAGGCGACCGTCTGCGGCCGGCTCGACTGCAGGGCATTGAAGCCAAAGCGTTCCGCCATGAACTGCTGCAGGCGCTGCAGGCGTGACTTCTCGGCATCGCTGAAGCTGGCAATCTCGCTTGGTTCGATCGGACCCATGGGAATAAAGCCCATGGTCGCGGCATTGACGTGAACGCCGATGACCCGGCCGGGCGCGGCCCGGGCAATGGCCGGCGCGATTACCGCGCCCGCATCCCCGCCCTGCACGCCGAACCGTTCATAGCCAAGCCGTTGCATCAGCTCGAGCAGGGCGCCGGCAATGCGGCCATCGTTCCAGCCGGCCTCGCGGGTCGGCCCGGAAAAGCCGAAGCCCGGCAGGGAGGGAATGACGAGATCGAACCCCGCCGCCGACAGTGGCGCAATGGCATCGAGGAACTCCACGAACGAGCCCGGCCAGCCATGCAGCAGCAGAAGCGGCATGGCGCCGGCCCGGCCAGACTTGACGTGGAGAAAGTGCAAGGTCTGCCCGTCGATCTCGGTGACGAATTGCGGATGCCGATTGATTGCGACTTCCTGTGCACGCCAGTCGAACCCGTTCTGCAGGCGATCGATCATGCGGCTGACAAAGGCAACCGTCGGGCCCTGGCTCCAGCCCGCGCCAGGCACTTCATTGGCCAGGATCGTATTGGCCAGTCGCTGCTGCAGGTCGGCCAGTTTGGCTTCGGGAATGGCGATCTTGAAGGGGGAGATGGTGGTCATTTGCGGCGTCCTCGCTGGTGGAAAGTGCTTCCTTTCTAGCCAGCGGGCCAACGGCGGGATTGAAGATTTCCGACAGATTAGGGAGCGGCAAGCTGCCTTGGCGTCTGCCCCATGATGGCCTTCAGCGATCGGATCAGGTGCGGCTGGTCGGCATAGCCAAGCGCAAAGGCGACGTCCGCGGCCGGGCGCCCCTGCCGGAGCAGCGCAGCTGCTTTCTGGGCCCGTTCGATCTGCGTGAAGGCCTTGTAGGTCAGCCCCGTGGTCTTGAGGAAGTGCCGCTGCATCGTCCGCTCCGACATGGCCATCGGATGCCCGGAGACGACCGAGGCAACCACGCGGTTGTCCTCGACAAGCCCGTTTCTCGAGAGCTTGTCGACGAAGCGGTCGACAGTCTCAAGCGTCGGTATCTCCAGCACGTCCGTGCCCAGCCAGAAGCGGTCTGGACCGATCCCGGGCAGCACAACACCTTCGTCCCGCATCTGCTCTCCTGGCATCAGCGCCATATAGCTGGACGGCTTGAAGGCTATGGCCAGGATTTCGTCACCGGCCGCGAATTCATGCGTCACGGCGGTCGTGGTCAGCCCGGTGCGCAGCACCATGACGCCCGCCGCTGTCTTCATCATCACGAAGTCCCAGCAGCCATCGGGCTGCATCAGTGTGCTGCCATTCTCCCCGAACGTGGTGTGGGTCACCGACTCCACAAGTGGAGACGTCCACCCTTCCAGTTTCACAATGCGATGCATGCCGCTGGCCCAGATGCGCTGCGGCAAGTCTGACACGATTGTGAAATTGTGCAATCCGCAAGCAAAGATGGGCCGAGAAACAATCTCGACCCATCCTCACTGAACGAGTGCGGCTAGAGCGTTTCGCGCAGCCAGTCGGTGGTCTTGTCGATGACCTGCTGGCCGATCTCCGGCTGGCCGCTGAAGACGCCGAGCATGTGGTCTGCCCCGGGGATGACCACCGCTTCAGTCGGGCCGATGGCAAGACCCAGATATTGTTCGAAGTAACTCGCGGCCGGGTCGGCGTCCCCGGCAATGGTGAGGAACGGCCCGGCATAGCCGGCGAAGCGATCCGCAAGATCGTGCTGGGCGAGACTCTCGAAGAAAGACTGTTTGAGCGAGATCGTCCGCCATCCCAGGTCGACGCTGGCCACCCCCTCGGCCGCCGCCTTGTCATAGAAGTCCTGTCCCAGGAATTCGAGGAATTCGGCCTGAAGGTCGCCCATCTGCCCCCAGACCACGACCGACGCGAATTCATCGGGCTCCAGCATCGCCACGGCCGCGCCGAAGCTATAGCCGATCACACCGATCCGGGCCGCATCCACGCCATCGATCCCGGCGAGGAAGCCGCGGGCGGTACCTGCGTCGCTGACCAGCCCTTCGAGCGTGGTATCAGCCATGTCGCCAGAACTCTCGCCATAGCCGCGAAAATCGATGCGCAGCGAGGCGATGCCCTTCTCCGAGAGATCTGCCGCCTGCATGGCAAAGAGCCCGCCGACTTCGTCCCGGGAACTGCCAAAGCCATGCAGCATGACAACGGCCGCGCCAGTCGCGCCGCTATCGGGAAGTGCAAGAGTACCCTTTATCCCGCCGGGCAGGTCGACCACCGTCTCGGCGCCGAGGGCGGCGATGCCCAACAGCGTGAAGGCGAGCGCAGTAGCGGCGGGTTTGGGGGCAAGCTTGGACATCGACATCGAACGTCTCCTTGAAGGTGTGAGGTTGATGTCTAGCTCTAGGGCCAAGGCTCCCTGAGAGATTGAAGAATTCCGACATTTCGCGGCGCAGCCCGTCAGACGTCCTCACAAACAAAAAGGCCGCCGGGTCACCCCGGCGGCCTGAGTATTCAACCACGCGCTGTCAGGCCGAGCGGTTCTTGTTGTAGAGGTCGAAGAACACGGCTGCGAGCAGCACCACGCCCTTGATCATCTGCTGCAGGTCGATGTTGATGCCCATGATCGACATGCCGTTGTTCATCACGCCCATGATGAAGGCGCCGATCACCGCACCGGCCACCGCACCCACGCCGCCCAGCGCGGAGGCGCCGCCGATGAACACGGCCGCGATCACGTCGAGCTCGAGACCCTGCCCGGCCTTCGGCGTCGCCGAATTCAGCCGCGCCGCGTAGATCATGCCGGCCAGAGCCGCCAGCGCACCCATGATGGCAAAGACATAAAAGGTCAGCCGTTCGGTCTTGATGCCCGACAGCGACGCCGCCTTGAGGTTGCCGCCCAGCGCATAGATGCGACGGCCAAAGGTCATGCGCTTGGTGACGAACACGAAAAGCGCGATGAGCAGTCCCATCACCACCAGCACGTTGGGCAGGCCGCGATAGGATGACAGCATGTAGCAGAAGAACAGCACCAGCGCCGCAATCACCAGGTTCTTGACGACGAACAGGCCGAATGGCTCGTTCTCATAGCCGCGCGCGAGACGCCGGGCGCGGCCACGGATCGCCATGAACAGCATGGCGACGATGGCTACCAGCCCGATAACCATTGTGGTCGTGTGCAGCACCAGGGGCTGCACGCCTTCGCTGGCCGGGATCAGCGTGGTCGGCCCGATAATGTCGGGGATGAAGCCGGCCGACAGCAACTGGAACTCGGCGGGGAACGGACCGACCGACTTGCCGGCCAGGATCGCCAGCGACAGGCCCTTGAAGATCAGCATGCCGGCCAGCGTCACGATGAAGGCGGGTATCTTGTGATAGGCGATCAGATAGCCCTGCGCCGCGCCAATCGCAGCGCCAACCACGATACAGATCGCGCCGGCCACGAGCGGATGGGCCAGGAAAGCCAGTTCGGGAGGAAAGCGCCAGCCCACCATCAGCATGGCGGCAAGGGCGCCGACAAAGCCGGCGACCGAGCCGACGCTGAGGTCGATATGACCGGCCACGATCACCAGCAGCATGCCCAGCGCCATCACGATGATATAGCTGTTCTGCAAAATGATGTTGGTCAGGTTCAGCGGCTTGAACAGCACGCCACCGGTGGACCACTGGAAGAACAGCATGATCAGGATCAGGGCCAGCAGCAGGCCGTAATCGCGCAGATTGGCCTGCAATGCACCCCAAACGCTGAGCTGCTGATTGGTGGCCTGTTCGCCGGTCGGCGCAATGCCCGGCTGGGCGGTTTCTGTGGTCATGATGCCTTCCCTTCAGCGCGGACGATTGCGCGCATGATCTTTTCCTGGCTGGCTTCGCTGGTCGGCATTTCGCCAACGATGCGGCCTTCGTTCATTACATAGACGCGGTCGGTAATGCCCAGCAGTTCCGGCATCTCCGAGGAGATGACGAGGACGGCTTTGCCCTGCGCCACGAGCTGGTTGATGATCGTGTAGATTTCATATTTGGCGCCGACATCGATGCCGCGCGTCGGCTCGTCGAGGATCAGCACATCCGGATTCGAGAACAGCCACTTGCTGAGCACGACCTTCTGCTGGTTGCCGCCACTGAGATTGCCGGTCACCTGAAAGACGCTGGACGAGCGGATATTGGTCTTCTTGCGATATTCATTGGCCACGTCCATCTCGGCCATGTCGTCGATCACGCCCACTTTGGAAATGCCCGCCAGATTGGCGATCGTGGTATTGTGCTTGATATGGTCGATCAGGTTCAGGCCATAGGTCTTGCGGTCTTCGGTAGCATAGGCAATCCCGCTGGCCACGGCCTTGCCCACGGTCGACGTGTCGACCTTTTGGCCATGCATGAACACCTCGCCGGTGATCTTCTGGCCATAGGACTTGCCGAAGACGCTCATGGCAAATTCGGTGCGGCCCGAGCCCATCAGCCCGGCAATGCCCACCACTTCGCCCTTGCGGATATTGAGCGAGATATCCTTGATGACCTGCCTGTCGCGGTGGAGCTGGTGGAAGACGTTCCAGTTCTTGACCTCGAACACAACTTCGCCGATCTGCGGCACTCGCGCCGGATAGCGGTCGTCGAGCGAGCGCCCCACCATCAGCGTGATGATGCGGTCCTCGGTAATGTCTTCCTTGTTCAGCGTCTCGATGCTGCGCCCGTCGCGGATCACCGTGATCCGGTCGGCGACCTTGGAAATCTCGTTCAGCTTGTGGCTGATCAGGATCGAGGTAATACCCTGCTTGCGGAATTCCATCAGCAGCTCAAGCAGCGCCGCGCTGTCCTTTTCCGAAAGGCTGGCCGTCGGCTCGTCGAGGATGAGGAGCTTGACTTCCTTGCTGAGCGCCTTGGCGATTTCCACCAGCTGCTGCTTGCCCACGCCGATATTGGTCACCAGCGTATCGGGATCTTCGGTCAGTCCCACCATGCCGAGCAGCTTGCGCGCCCCGTCGCGGGTCTCGTCCCAGTCGATCACCCCGGCCGTCGCCTGCTCGTTGCCGAGGAAGATGTTCTCGGCGATCGACAGCAGCGGCACCAGCGCCAGCTCCTGGTGGATGATGACGATGCCCTTGTGCTCGCTGTCGCGGATCGACTTGAAGTGCTGCTCTTCGCCCTTGTAGATGATCTGGCCGTCATAGCTGCCAGACGGGTAGACCCCGCTCAACACCTTCATCAGGGTGGATTTGCCGGCGCCATTCTCACCCACGATGGCGTGGATTTCCGCTTCCCGGACATCGAGGTTCACATCCGACAGCGCCTTGACGCCGGGGAAGGTCTTGGTGATGCCGCGCATCTCCAGAATGGTATTGCTCATTCGTCGCTTTCTCGTACTCACCAAGCGTCGCATTGTAGCGCTCTGACCCGGTGACGGGAAAGGGCCCCGCGTCACC
>JAHJWO010000019.1 GCA_018828145.1 Alphaproteobacteria bacterium
AGAGCTTCACCCGCACCATCTGGTACGAATAGGGCGGCAGTCTGACGCTGAGCGTATCGCCATCGATCTTGGCGCCATCGCCCTTCTTCGGCGCAACCTCATCCTGCTTCTTGGCCGTATTCACCGCCTTGAGGTCCGGATGGGTCATCACCTGGTGGTCGATGATCGTGCCCTTGCCAAAGCCCTGCAGGCTCACTTCGGTGTCGATGCTTTCGCTCGTGTGCCGGTTGACCAGGAAGAAGCTCAGAGTGCCGTCTTCCTCATTGTGCACGCCGGACACGTCCACGAATGGGGTGTCCTTGGCATGGGTGGTTTCGTAACCGGGCGAACGGGTTACCAGCTGCAAGGCCGTGCCGCGGCCGAAAACCGAAGCGAAGTAATAGGGGTAGTAGATCGTCTGCGCCCAGGCCGGGCCGCCCTTTTCCGTCATGATCGGGGCGATGACGTTCACCAGCTGCGCAATACAGGCGATCTTCACCACATCCGAGCGGCGGATGAAGGTGTTGAGGATCAGCCCGACCATCAGCACGTCTTCGAAATTGTAGATGTCTTCCAAGAGGCCCGGCGCATGTGGCCAGCCGCCATTGCCGTCCAGGATCTCGCGATCCTTCTTGTTGGAATGGTACCAGACGTTCCACTCGTCGAACGAGATATAGATGTCCTTGGTGGACTTCTTCTTGGTCTTCACCTGCTTGATGGTCGAGGCGACGGTGTCGATATAGCGCTCGAGTTTGTGGCTCAGCCCCAGATAGTTAGGCGTATTGTCGTCGCGATTGGCGAAATACATGTGCAGGCTGATATGGTCGACATGCTCATAGGTATGCTCGAGCACGATGCGTTCCCAGTCAGGGAAGCTCGGCATGTCCATATGCGATGAGCCGCAGACGATCAGCTCCAGCGATTTGTCGAACATGCGCATGGCGCGCGCCGTATTGGCGGCCAGCTTGCCATATTCGTCGGCATCCTTGTGGCCAACCTGCCAGGGGCCGTCCATCTCGTTGCCGAGGCACCACATCTTGACGTTCCACGGCTCCTTGCGGCCGTTCTTGATGCGCAGGTCGCTCCAGTAGCTGCCGCCCGGATGGTTCACATATTCGAGGAAGTTGCGCGCCTCGTCGACGCCGCGCGAACCCAGGTTCACCGCCAGCATCATCTCCGTGCCGACAGTGGCGCACCAGTCGGCAAATTCATGCACGCCCACCGCATTGCTCTCGGACGTATGCCAGGCTAGGTCCAGCCGGGTCGGGCGCTGTTCGCGCGGCCCGATGCCGTCTTCCCAGTTATAGGCCGAGACAAAGTTGCCGCCGGGATAGCGGACCACGGGGACATTGAGGTCCTTGACCAGCTTGGCCACGTCGCCGCGCATGCCATCCTTGTCGGCCGTCGGATGGTCCGGCTCGTATATGCCCTCATACACGGCCCGCCCGAGATGCTCGAGAAATGCCCCATAGACACGATCATCGATTTTGCTGATCGTATAGTCCTTATGCGCAACCACAGACGCTTTCACGACGACGTCCTCCCTCTAATCCCGTTTTTCTGATTTATATCAGTTACCCCGTTGTAAACGAGGCCTTGAGGATCGCGCAAGGGTCGCGAGGCAAAAATATGACTATTTGTTTTCAGCGCGCCGTTTGCAGCCGCATGATGATTTCCTGGTCGTAATTGCCGAAGCCCCGACCGAAAATATTGATACCGCCCGGATGTTTAGCGTCGTCCTTGACAGCAATGCGCAGGCGGATCGAGTGGTGGTTGGCCAGATCCAGATCCACCAGCGAGATCGGGGAAATCTTCACCCCGTCCACATAGGTGCCGTCCAGCGTCACCCGCCAGCTCTTGAGCTTGCCGTACTGGCTGCCCTTCAGCTTCCACCAATCCGGCGTGTAAACGCCGCGCTTGTCGCCGAAATCGCCGGGGCTCATCCAGGTGCCGATTTCGGTGCCATTGACCGACAGGGTAATGTCGCTTGGCCAGTCGGCGGACGTGCCCGGCACTTCCGAGCTCAGCTCCATCGAAAACTCCATGGCCTCGATCTTGTGCTGGCTCAGCTTGGCATTGTTGGGGAACTGGTATTCGACATAGCCCCGGGTAAACCAGATCAGGCCCGTCTTCATCCGGTCGGGATCGAGAAATGTATCGGGCACGTCGAGCAGGCCGATAATGCCATCTACGGAGCATAGCCCGCACGGCGCCGAGACTTCACAACTGGTATAGAGCCCCAGTGGCATTGCCACTTCGATCGTGTTCGAACTCAGCGGCTTGATGTCTTCCTTGAACATCACCAGCACTTCGTCGAACGTCGAGTGGCAGATCTTCTGGTTACCCTTGCGCGCCTTCTGCGTCTCGGTGCGGATCAGCCCCGCGCCTTCCAGGATCTGGATATTGGTCGAAACGGTCGACTGCGGCAGCTCGAGCTTCTCGGCAATGTCATTGCCGTTCATCGCGCCCTGCATATGCAGCAGCTTGAGGATCCGGACCCGGATGGGCGACGCCAGACCCTTGAGCACCGCGATGTCTTCTTCGGGGTCGACGACAAGAAAGTTGCGGCTCATGTGGCTGACGGTTCCGGACATCGCAGGATCGACAAGGCATATCAGGAATCCTGATACAATCAACCAGCTGGCTTCCCGGTCGGGACGGTCGCGCTCACTGCTACCGGAGGCTTGATAACAGTAGCCGATCATGATGCAACTTGTGATACGCATCTGCAGGACCCTATGGCCACTCGGACTGACACACCCTCGCCAAAGGCGATGCCCGGGAAGCGAAAGCGGCGGCGGGTGACCATGACAGATGTCGCGCGCGAGGCGGGATGTTCGCAGGCCACCGTATCGTTCGTGCTCAATCATACACCGGGGATCAAACTGTCTTCCGATACCAGGACGCGCGTGTTTGAAACCGCGCGCCGCCTTGGCTATGCGGTGCCGGCCAGTTCGGCGCCCAGGCTCCTTGCCTCGCGCGGTCGGCAGATCGGCGTCCTTGCCGACCAATTGACCACCAGTCCCGGGGCCGTGCTGGCGATCGAGGGCCTGACAGAGGCTAGCCGGGCCAGCGGCGATGTCGTGCTGGTGGCAGAGACACAGCATGACGAGCACTCCGGGGCGGAGATCATTCGCACCTTCATCCACCAGCGGCTGTCGGCGCTGGTCTACATGACTGCCCTCACCCGCAAGATTGAGCTGCCGGAACCAATGGTCGGGCTGGACATGCCGGTATTCCTACTCAATTGCTACACTTCCAGCCATCTATACCCGGCCGTCGTTCCCAGCGAGACTGCCGGCGGGCAAAGAAGCACGCGGCACCTGATCGAACAGGGTCACCGCCGGATCGCCACCATCACCGGCGAAATTTGGATGGAAGCGGCCCAGGACCGGCTACTGGGCTACCGCCGCGCTCTGGCGACCGCGGACCTTCCATTCGACCCGTCCCTGGTCGTTGAGGGCGACCTGTCGGTCAATTCCGGCTACGATGCGACGCGGCATTTGCTGGCACTGCCGCAGCCCCCCTCCGCCATCTTCTGCCAGAACGATCGCATGGCAATAGGCTGCTACAAGGCACTCAGGGAAGGGGGGTATGACATACCGGCCGACATGTCGGTCCTTGGGTTTGGTGACGAGGAAATCGCGCGATACCTCCAACCGCGGCTGACCACATCAATCCTGCCTCATCGCGCCATGGGGCGGTGGATCGTGGAGCAGCTTTCCGAGTATGTCCCGAGGCCGGGGCGTTACCCGCTGGTCAAGCTTGAATGCCCGCTGATCGAGCGCGGCTCGGTTTCGCCGCACAAGGCTTGATTCAGCCGGATGGCCCGCGCGCCGGGCGAGCCCCAGCACAGCCACCCCCCTACCCCGCTGGCACCGAGCGGAATCGCACCTCGCGCCTGCGAAGCCCCGCCAGCTACTCCGAGAATGCCAGCCCCCAGCCCAGGTCAGGGCTGTCCGAACCATAGGTTACGTCGGGCACCCACTGAAATGCACCGATGAACCACTTGCGCGCCGCCCAGAAATTGCGCGGTTGCTCCTCGGCAGGGACGCCATGATAGACGAAGGGCAAGGCCGTTTCCGCGGCCCCCGCCGGCAGATGATCTTCACCGGGCAGGACGAAGCTCGGGTGCCCCACACCCCTCGCCTGCCTGGCCAATGTCCCGCCCACGGCGAGGGTGGCCGCATTGGCGCCGAACAGACACCCGTCCGACGCCAGCCATGCGGCTGCATCCAAAGGTTCAGCCCCTGCCTTGAGGCGCAGATCGGCCAGACAGTAGTTTTCTCCCCAAGAGCCATTGGCCGAATAGACAATATGCAACTGGCCTGCTGGATCAAGGATGGGCTGAGGGGCTTCGTTGATGGCGGGAGTCTGCTCGCCGATGTTTTCCCAGCTCTGGTCTGGCGAAGCGATGAGCACTCGCGGCGCCAGCACCTGTCCATCTGC
This sequence comes from Alphaproteobacteria bacterium, assembly GCA_018828145.1. GTDB lineage: Bacteria > Pseudomonadota > Alphaproteobacteria > Rhizobiales > Devosiaceae > Devosia. Next base: position 4,429 of record JAHJWO010000019.1, read on the forward strand.
GTCCATGGCGGCAATGAAAATGTCCTGCGCCAGGTCGGTATCGCCCTGCCAGCCCGACCAGACGAAGTAGCGCCTGCCTTGGTAGGTGAGGGGTACGCCGTCGATGGCCCACTTGTCTTGCGGCAGCACGACCTGGGCCGCCACCCCGTAGCCGGAGGCGGGGCCGTCCGATTTAATGACATACATCCTGTGCGCACTGCCGGCCCCAGCCGCGAAATAGACCTCGAAGCGTCCGTTATGACGGACGATCTCGGGAGCCCACACCTCCCCCAGGCCATCCCTGTCTCGCCAGATCGGTGTCGGCCTGCTGTCAGGCAATTCGGCAAGGCTTGGGGCCTCCCGCACGTAGAGCGTGCGGCCCGCCACAGATTCCACCGAGACAAAGCCTTCCTCGGTCCGGAGGATGCTGGGGTCAGCGCCGGTGATCCCCATATGCCCTTCGGGATTGGCCGAGGTTGCCGACTGGCCCAGCGCCGGGCCGGTCGACAATGAAGCCAAGCCGGACATGAGGAGCAGGACCATGCCCGCCCCTCCCAAACGATAGCTTTTCATGTTTTGGTCTGTGACGGTCATGTATGGCACCCTGGGTCGACGCCGAGCGCCGGGAGACTATAGCATCATTGCGGAGCCGCTGGCTTTCCTGTCGTTGCCCGTTCTATCAGTTCTCCGGCGACGAATAGTGTCCTGCGGCCAATGGGCTTTTCACTGGCCAGTTCGAGCAGTGCCCGCTCCGCCATTTCCGTAAACGGCAGGGAGACGCTGGAAATTTGCAGATCCTTGGCAAATTCGCGGTCGTCATAGCCCACAACTGCCAGATCCTGCGGAACCCGTAGCCCGGCCTCCTGCGCCGCTGCCAGCACGCCACGGACGATGACATCGTTCTGCCCAAAGATGGCGTCCGGCGGTTCGGGTAAATCGAGCAGCCTTCGTGTCGCCTCGTGGCCCGACCCCTGACTCCAGTCGCTCACCTCTTCGTATGCTTTGCCCCGATTGAGGCCGGCCTTGTTCAGCGTTCTGCGATAGCCGGCCAGCCGCTCCTTGCTGGCGAACTGCCACGGATCCCCTGTGATGGTCGCTATGCGGCGACATCCGATATCGATCAGATGCTGCGTGGCGACTGCACCGCCATGGCGCTCTGCCGGCAGAACAGCGAGGCCAGCACTGTCCTCGCGCCGGCAATTGAGCAAGACGTGCCGAAATCCGTCAATTGCCTTAGGTGGCTCCGCAAGCGTCGAAAAGCTGCTGGCATAGATTACGCCTTCGACGCCGAAGCGGCTGAAATTGTGTAGTGCCGCCAGTTCTCGATCGGTAATGCCGTCGGTGACCTGGATGATGAGCTGCAGCCCCTCCGCATTGGCGCAACTCTGCAGCCCATAGATGAGATCGATCGGATAGGCCGAAGAAATCTCGTTGATCATGACCCCGAACAGGCGCTGCGGCACGCGGCCCAGCTCGTCCAGCCGGGGCCCTGGATCATATCGGAGCTCCCTAGCCACCTGCAGCACGCGCTGCCTGGTCGCCTCGGCAATGCGCATGCCCGGAACCTGATTGAGAATCAGCGATACCGCGGTGCGCGAGACGTTAGCCGCCCGTGCGATATCCACCATTCTCACCCGCTTTTTCACTTCGCCCCCTCGCCGTCGCGGCCGCCTTGACAATCCAGTTTGACTGCATCAATTTGCTAAACAAGTTTAGCAAACAGGCTTCCAAAGCTCAACAACAAGCCTGCAGATGCGCCTTCGGGAGGAAACATGACTACCACCGCACACGCCAGCAATCTTGCGCCCAATCCGCAATTTCGGCGGGACAACTGGATCGATCTGTGCGGCTCCTGGGGCTTTGCTCATGACGATAGCGACATCGGGATCAGTGCCAACTGGTGGCAGCACCCCGAGGTATTCGATCGAAAGATCGTTGTGCCCTTCCCGCCCGAAAGCGAACTTTCGGGTTTGCGCGAAACCGGCTTTCATCCGGTCATCTGGTATCGGCGCACCTTTGAGGCGCCTGAAATGCAGACCGGCGAGCGACTGCTGCTCAATTTCGGCGCCGTCGACTACGCTGCCACCGTCTGGGTCAACGGACAGTGCGTCGGAGCCCACGAAGGCGGCCACGTCCCGTTCTCGCTGGATGTGACGCATGCCCTCGTCTCGGGCGAACAGGTGCTGGTGGTTCGCGCCGAGGACCAGCCCGAGGATGTGCGCTTCCCCCGCGGCAAGCAGGACTGGCTCGAAGCGCCCCATTCCATCTGGTATCACCGCACCAGCGGCATCTGGCAGCCCGTCTGGCTGAGCGTGGTGCCGACGCTGCACATCACCGACATCCACCTTGTCCCGGACCTGACCCGCGCCCGCGTCCGCTGCGAAATCCGGCTCAACACCGTACCCAAGAGCGCAACGAACCTGACCATCAGGCTCAGCGCCAAGGGCAAGCCGATCGCCGAGCAGACGGTAATGCTCGCCGAGGCCGAACTGGGCTTCGATATTGCAGTGCCCCAGCTCGAAAACGGCGTCCATCGGGACTATCTGCTCTGGACGCCAGAGAAGCCCAACCTTGTCGACGTCGAGGTGGTGCTCAATGGCGAACGACCTGATCGGGTGCAGTCCTATCTGGGCCTGCGCAGCGTCGGCGTTGGCGCCAAGCGCTTCCTGCTCAACGGCCTGCCCTATTATCTACGCATGGTGCTGGGACAGAATTACTGGCCGCAATCGCATCTGGCCGCGCCGAGCCCGGATGCACTGCGCCGCGAAGTCGAGCTGATCAAGCAGATGGGCTTTAATGGCGTGCGCATTCACCAGAAGATTGAGGATCCACGTTTCCTCTACTGGTGCGACATGCTTGGCCTTTTGGTCTGGGAGGAAATGCCCAGCGCCTATGGCTTCTGCAATTCGGCCATCGAGCGACTGTCCAAGGAATGGATGGCCGCGATCCGGCGCGACAAGAGCCACCCCTGCATTGTCGCATGGGTGCCGCTCAATGAAAGCTGGGGCGTCTCCCAGATTGCCGATCGCCCGGACCAGGAACACTATGCCAGGGCGCTCTACCACCTGACCAAGGCACTCGACACCAGCCGACCCGTGATCTCCAATGATGGGTGGGAACTGGTCGAGAGCGATATCTGGTCGATACACGACTATGCGCCCGATGGCGCGGGACTGACCAGTCGCTTCCACGAGCCGGAGGATATCGAGAACATGCTGACCGGCATGGGCCCGGCCCGCCGGCGCCTGGTTCTGGGCGGCCGCGCCTTGGGCGACGCCCCGGTTATGCTGACCGAGTTTGGTGGGTTGAGCTACATGCCCAAGCAGGGCGAGAAATGGCACGGCTATTCGACAGTGGCAGACCCGCAGGATTTCGAGGCGAGGCTGCGCGACATCTTCTCGGCCATTGCCGCCATGCCGCACGTGGCGGGGTACTGCTATACCCAGGTCACCGATACGGAGCAGGAGGTGAACGGGCTGCTGACCGAGCATCGCGAACCCAAACTGCCTTTCGAGACGCTGCAGGACATCATTAGCATGCCCGCCGCCTCGGTGCCACACGAGCAAATCGACAACGCCCGCCGCAAGGCCCGTCAGGCGGCCGAGGACCCGTCTCCAATCGATTGACCCAGCGTCACCGCCTGCCCTTTCGTCAGAAGCACAATCCACGATATTTATCCAAGTTGGTGATTGTATTTGCGTGATGGGATTGACTGGCGGCGCGTTCCGATTGAAAAATATTACAAATGACCGTGTGCGGGGTGTCCCAAGCGTGCGGCGAGTGGCGCGATCAGCGCTGCAGGGAGAGGTATGAATGTCCGATATCGTCCTCAAAGGCGTCAGCAAGTCCTTTGGCGCTGTCAGCGTGCTGGATCGGGTGTCCATGCACATCGAATCGGGTGAGTTCATCGTTTTTCTCGGACCGTCCGGCTGCGGCAAGTCGACCCTCCTGCGCATGATCGCCGGCCTCGAAGAGGTTACCGAGGGTGAAATCCACCTGGGAGGCCGCCGTGTTGACCAGTTGCCGCCCAATGAACGCGGCGTCGCCATGGTGTTCCAGAATTATGCGCTCTATCCGCATATGACCGTGCGCAACAACATGTCGTTCGGCCTACAGAATGTCGGCACGCCCAAGGCGGAAATCATCCAACGGGTCAACGACGCCGCTCGCATGCTTGAGATCGAGCACCTGCTCGAACGTAAGCCAGCACAGCTGTCCGGTGGTCAGCGCCAGCGCGTTGCCATTGGCCGGGCCATCGTGCGTGACCCTAAAGCCTTCCTGCTCGATGAGCCGCTGTCCAACCTTGATGCCGGTCTGCGTGTCCGCACTCGCCTGGAACTGGCCCAACTCCACCATCGCATCAAGGCCACAATGATCTTTGTGACGCACGACCAGACCGAGGCCATGACCCTGGCCACAAGGATCGTGGTGATGAACAACCGCCAGATCGAACAGATCGGCACCCCTATGGAAGTCTATTCGCGGCCGGCCAGCCGCTTTGTCGCCAGTTTCGTAGGCTCACCTGCCATGAATTTCGTGCCCATCGATTCAATAACTGATGTCGGCGGCAAGGCGTCCATCAGTTTTGCCGGTCAGCCACAGGTACCCACCGCGGTGCCGTTTGCCAGCCTTCCAAAGAACAACCTGACCTTGGGTATTCGCGCCGAGGCGGCCCGCATCAGCCAGGATGGTTCGGGCATTGAAGGCGTCGTCGACGTGGTCGAGCGGCTCGGCGAGCGCACCCTGGTCTATTGCCGCCTGCCTGACGAAACGACGCTGGTGGCCGAGGATAATGGCGTGAGCCTGGTTCAGCCCGGAGATGCGGTGCGCATCGTTCTGGACGGAAACGTGGCAATGATTTTTGACGAGGCCGGCAAGGCTTATCACGCTGTCGCTCAACAAGGCGGCTGATAGCACGAGCGGTTTTGACCTGTCTCCCCAGGGGCAGGCGAGAAATTCAGAGCCGGTAAAACGGCCTCTGATCAAGGCGCGGCTGCTTCGCCAGCGGACGCAATGCCTGAGGAATGGCGTCGGGATTTATCCCAAGGGAGGAAAAACATGAAGAATCTTTTCAAGATCGCAATGCTGTCGACGGCACTATTGTCAGTCGGTGCCGCTCAGGCCCAGGAGAATGTCGTCTGGTGGGACTTCCTCGGCGGTGGCGACGGCGTGCGCATGAAAGCGCTGATCGAGCAGTTCAATACCGAGCATGCGGGCGAAATCACCATCGAGGCAACGACGCTGGAATGGGGTACCCCGTTTTATACCAAGGTGCAGACCTCGGCCGCCATCGGCGAAGGCCCTGACGTGATGACATACCACCTGTCGCGAGTGCCGCTTGGGGTGGACTCTGGCGCGCTGGCTCCCATCGACCCAGCCGACCTTGCAACCGTTGGGCTGGGACCTGAAAGCTTCGCAGCCGCGAACTGGGAAGCCGGTCAGAACGAGGGTGTGCAATATGCCGTCCCCTTCGACATCCATTCGATCGTTCTCTATTACAACAAGGACAAGCTCGCCGAAGCAGGGCTTCTTGGTGAAGACGGCAAGCCGACTGGACTTGATGGCGTCGAGAACTTCACGGCCGCACTCGAGAAGCTGAAGCCTAATTCCGAATATGCCCTCTCGCTGCAGACCTCGGGCGACGGTACGCCATGGCGTGTCTTCTACTCCCTGTTCGGTCAGCAGGATGGCGTCTTCCTCGCCGAAGACGGCACCTTCCTCCCCGACGATAGCATTCCCAAGGCTGTTGCCGCACTTGAGACCATGGCAAGCTGGGTCGAGGGTGGCTATGCACCTGCCCTGACCGAATATGAAGGCTCGGTAGCACTGTTTACTTCAGGCCAGGCTGCTTTGCACATGAACGGCGTCTGGGAAGTCCCGACCATGACCGATCTGGCCGCCAAGGGTGAACTGGGCTTTGAGTGGGGTGCTATCGCTATCCCCACATTCTATGACCACCCAGCAACCTGGGCCGACTCGCATGGCTTTGCCATCCCCAACAACGTTGGCAAGGAAATGACCCCTGAAAAGAAGGCCGCGGTGCTCGAAGTCATCTCCTGGATGAACGAGAACTCCCTGGCATGGGCCGATGCCGGCCATATCCCGGCCTATTCGCCAACCCGCGACAGCGAAGAGTTCAAGACCATGGAGCCGAACGCGACCTATTCCGTGCTCGCCGACACGGCTGTGTTCGATCCCAAGTCGACACTGGCCGGTGTCGCATCGCCCGTCTATGACGCCGTGGCCAACTACATCAGCCCGGCCATGAACGGGGAAATCGACCCGCAAGAGGCCATCGACGAGATGAAGGCCGACCTGCAGGACCAGGCCGACTAAGACGCCGAACAACAGGTCCGGCGGCTTGGCCGCCGGACCCCAATCAAGGCCGGAGCACTCATGATCAGGAACCAACGCAGCGAAGTAGTGGTCGCCTATCTGCTGATTCTTCCCTTTGCGCTCACCTATGGCGTGCTGTTCCTCTGGCCAACCGTGCAGATGGTCTATCTTAGCTTCACCGATGCGCCCCTGATCGGCGCCGGAACCTGGATTGGCCTCGAAAATTACGTTGAGATGTTTGATGACCGCCGGTTCTGGACCTCGGTCAAAAATACCGCCTATTTCGTCGCGTTGACCGTGATCCCCAACACTCTGATTGGCTTAGGGATCGCCATGATGGTGTCGCGCCTCAAAGGCTGGCAGCAGAGCGTCATCCTGGCGATGTTCTTCCTGCCCTATATTCTGCCCGTCTCGGTGGTCTATCGGATCTGGGCTTGGATGTTCAACCTGCAGTTCGGCATCATGCAGTATCCCCTGACCTGGATCTTCGGCGAAAAGACGCCGGTCTTCCGGACGCAGTGGATGTTCATGCCAGCCGTGGCCTTCGTCACGATCTGGTGGACCTGCGGCTTCAACATCCTGCTGTTCCTGTCAGGCCTGCGCTCGATTTCTACCGATATCTATGAAGCGGCGGCCCTGGATAATGCCAATCGCTGGACCATCTTCCGGCGCATCACCTGGCCGCTCATCTGGCCGGTCACCGCCCTTGTGCTGACCATCCAGCTGATCCTGCAACTCAAGATTTTCGACCAGGTTTACCTCTTCGTGCAGGGCGGCCGGCCGGATCCATCCATGGTGCTTGTGCAGTACATCTACAGCCAGGCCTTCCAGAAGAACGAAGGCGGCTATGCGGCCGCGATCTCGGTGGCGCTGTTTGTCATCGTGATCGTCTTCTCCGTCCTGCAGTTCCAGTTCCTTCGCGCCCGAGGTGAAAAATGAGCGCCGTCGAAAGCCAGAGCGCCGATGCGAGGGCAGCGACGTCGTCTGCCCGGTCGCGCACCATCAAGTCGATCGATATCGGCGGCCTGATCCTGACCCTGATAACGGTCATCTTTGCTGTGCTCTGGGCCTTTCCGATCTATTGGGGGATGGTGACGTCGCTCAAGCCCGAATCCCAAGTCATTTCCGACACTGTGGAGTTCCTGCCGCGCACCTGGTCGTTCGAGGCCTATTGGCATGTCATGGTCAACACCATGATCGGGCGCTGGTATGTGAACTCGCTGGTGACCTCGCTGGGCGTGACCGCCATCACACTGGTGACCAGCGCCCTGACCGCCTACGCCCTGTCGCAGTTGCGCTTCCCCGGCCGCACCGTGCTGTGGTTCCTGATCCTTGCCAGTTTCATGGTTCCGCTCACGGCGCTGATCGTCAACCATTTCATCCTGATGGCGCAGCTGTCGCTGATCAACACCTGGATGGGCGTCATCCTGCCCCAGCTCATCCATCCCGTGGTGATCATCGTCTACAAGAATTTCTTTGACTCGGTGCCCAAGGAATATCGTGAAGCGGCAAAGATGGACTCGGCCAGCGAATGGCGCATCTTCAGCCGCATCTACCTGCCGATGAACTGGGGCGTCACCACAGCTCTCTCGATCGTCATCTTTATTGGTGCCTGGAACAACTTCCTGTGGCCATTCCTGGCGGTTTCGCGGCCAGAGATGATGAACGTCGCCGTTGGTATCACCCAGGTCAACGACGCCTTCGGCGTCCAGTATGCGCGCGAGCTGGCCGGCGCCATGATGGCGGCGATGCTGGTCGCGGTGCTCTACCTGATCTTCCAGCGCCGCGTGACTCAGGCGATCATGCTTTCCGCAGGTGTCAAAGGGTGACGCCGGTCGGCGCCCAGGAGACTGAGCCAGAGCGGCCTTTTTGCTTTACATTGGGATTCTCGTATTAGCTGAACATGACTATGACACCCCACCATGCTGACCAGACTAGAGGTCAGCATGGTATAGCTGGGTGGAACGTCAGATCTCACCAACACGCCGGCGCCTATACATGACGCTGGAATCCGTCGCCCCATTGAGCGATGATCCTCTCATCAGCCTGCCAGCCGTGGCCCGCTGATCAGCCCGGCCCATGCCGGCAAAGCCTCGGGGCCCAGCCTCCGCTACACCACGCTACGGGACACGATCAAGCCAGCTTGACTCAATTCGTCATTGGGCTCCAGGACGGGTTGCGACCAACGGCTCCTGGCGTTCTGAGTTTGCACCGTTGACGCCCGGCGCACCTTCCGCGATGTTCGGCCCATGGACCCCGCAGAAGCTGACGATCGCATCCTTGAGAGCCGGACTATGCTCAAACAGTTCCGGGAAATGATCGAAAGGCACCAGTGGCCCGTCGATAACTTGCCCATCGTCCAGCAGGAAATTGACCTGCTCGAAGCCATTGCTGAGGAGCACCCGGGCAAGATCAATCAGCTCCTAGGCCTGGTGGCGCAGTGGTCTTCGCTGCAAAACAGTCTTAGAACCAAGCTGGACTAGACGCGCACACTGCCGCAGCCGTGTTCCCAGCCTTGGCAATGCACCCGCTTCAAGCGATCCGGCAGCGCCAGTGGCCTATATTGGTCTTATCCCTCGCCGCAGTCAGTGGTCAGCGCCCGCCGCGGGCTGGAGTTGCTGCATGCTCACCATCGGTGACGATGGTTCAAGAGAAAAGCTGCCAACCTCCTTGCGGTCAACCGCGAACGGCGCCGCCTCCCGTTCCGGCCTCCTCAGCGTGGTCGGCAGTGCTGTTCACCGTAGCGCCGAACGCTGCGACCCTGGATTGGCAAATTGCCGGACTTCATTGCGCCAGTCTGGGCGCCGATGGCTGCGGACGGACCGGTGGTAGGATAGCCTCGCGACTACGATTCAGAGGCCTCGGCTTCCGGAACCACGGGGGCTTGCCCGATGAGGAAATCGCGCAGGCGGGCTTCCAAGAGCTGCGAGGCCTGCCTGATCTCGTCGGCATATTGGGTCAATTCCTCAAACCATTCCCCGTGATCCTCGCCCCTATTCGCGAGTTCGATCAGCTGTTCGATCAGGCAAGCGTCCGCCGAATAGATGGCGCCCAAGATCCAGTTCAGTTCGGCTACGGGGATTTTCACACCAGGGACCATTTTTCGAATCCTTTTCGTCAAGGTCCCAGGATGGTCATGAATCCCCATGCCATATGCAAGGGGCTGCAATGGGTCCCCGTTCACCGGCCCTGGTCAATCGTGGCGACCAGCGCCTGGCGGGATTGAACGGCATTGCCGCTTGCCCGACCCAAGATCGAGCCCGGCACAGCCAGGTCGATGGGCCGGATGGTGCCGGGTCAGACACTGTGGACGATCGCGCAGGCCGCGGTCTGCCCCAGCCCGGGATCGCCTGGCGCTCACGGCGCTGTGCCGTCCGCTTTGCCGATCCCGGGCAAGCGGTGTTCTGTCCCACCGGACCGCACGATCTCAACCCTGGCTTCCCGTACGGGTTGATAGTCGTGCGGGCGTTTCTCCCTTGACGCCCCAATGGGGCTCGTCACCAATGGCGGAAGGCAACGCCGCCATCGGCAGTGGGCCCGAAGAGGGGCCAGGCGATCCGGCGTGGGGCGCTGATGGGGCGGTCCCGCTCGGGGATGGGCCTTGCGACCAACAGGATCCCATGCCCCGTCGGGGCAGCGTTATCGATCATTTGCCGCAAATGCTGGCCCGTGCCAGCCGTCAATCCGCGCGGCCCGCGGTCAAAGTCGGCCGGACAGCGATCCGCTCGGGATTGCGCGCAGAGCCCGAGGGCCCATGCCCTTCGGGCCGCGGCTCGCTCCTCATGGAGCCGGGCGGGGCCCTGCCCCGCCCACCCGAGTCCGATCATTCGGCCGTATCGTTGCCAGGCGCCTTACCCTTGGTCTTGGGGGCCGTCATGATGGCGGCAGCGAAGCCACGCGGCGCAGGGGGAGCAGACGTATCCGAGGCGGCATCATCATCCGCATCATTGCTGTCCTCCCCCAGGAGAATGGCGCGCGCGCCGTCCATTTCCTTCCCGTCCTTGAGCAGGACGATGTAGGGATCGTCTCCCTTTTTCGGCCGTCCCACCTGAACGCGCAAACCCGCCCGCGTGCCCGCAAGGACCCTGAGGACTTCGTGAAGGTCCGCCTTCCCCTCGAAAATGGCATAGCGCGGATTGAACTTGAAGCCGAGTGCAACGAGCTCGGCAGCAGCGGCATCCTCAAGCCCCACGTCCTGAATCACCAGGCTGTAGGTGCCGGCCCGATCGAGCGGATTGAGCTTGAGCCGCAGCGCTTCGCCCGCCGCGATCCAGGCCTTGACGCGCTCGGGATCCGACTCTGCCATCTCCTGGGTGAACATGAGCCGGCCGATCAATTCGTCATTGTCGGCCTTGCTCAACCCCACAAGGTTGACCACCTTGATCAGCTCCGCGCCCTTCCGAGTGAAACGGGTATTGTGGGTGCGCACGGCTGCGATATTCTTGGCCTCCATGGCCTTCTGAATGTCGATCGTCGCCTCGCCGACGGGAAGCCTGGTCCCCGTCACATTGATCTTCTTGACCGCCCTGCTCCGGTTGTCCGGGTTGGCCTGCTTGTCCTGCTCACTCACTCTACTACCCCGTATGTTGATCGCCGCGAATCGGCATGCAATGAGTCTCGCCCGAATCAAAACGTCCGGCAACACCCCGTAAACCGACGCACTCCGCAAGCACCAACATCGAGTTTTCAACAATGCCGATCGGCTTTGCCCGCTGCGTCTTCATCCAACGGTCCAAAGGGCATTCGGCCCTGGGGGCGGCGGCCTATATTGGCCGCCAGCGGTTGAGCGCCCCCTATCCAAATTTCGACTATAGCGACCGGAAAGATCTCCTCTTTCCCATGCGGACCATGTTGCCGGCGAATACCCCAGACCGGCATCAGGACGCCTTCCTCCTTTGGCAGGAGGTCGAACTGGCCAGCAAACGCAAGGATAGCAGCCTGGGGCTGCATCTGATGCTTGCCCTGCCCGCTCCAGGGGAAATGCCGGCCGCGCTCTGCCTGCCCCTGCTGGAGGAGTTCATCGGCGCGCTCATCCTCCCGCATGGACTGGCCACCAGTTTTGCCATTCATGATCCCCACAAGAAGGTCGAGGACGGGGCGATGCTGTGGCTGGAAAGGCTCGACCAGCGCCCCAGCGCCCCCGGCGGCCCGGCATTGTCCGCCCGCAACCGTCATGCGCACCTGCTTATTTCGCCACGCCGCATCGGGCCTCAGGGCGTCGAGGCGCGCCGCTACATGGCCCTTGATCCGGCCCAGGGCAGTGTCGATTCCGAGATCCGAGGCATTGCCCATAACGGCGTCGACTGGCCCGAGCTGTGGCGGCGTCATCAGAACGAATTCTTCGCTCGTCATGGCCTTGACCTGCGGGTTCGTCCCTGGGCCGCCTACACAGATTATCATCGTGGCAAGGCCGGCGCTGCCGCAGACCGCAAGAACCGGTTGGATAAGGATGAGGCTGGCCCAATGGTGGGCGACCCTCGGGTGGAGCGCGCAAACCGCGCAACCGTTGCCGATCCCGTAAAACTGCTGACGCTGGTTGGCGGGCGTCCATTTGTGGCGCAGGACCTGCGGGTGCTCGTGGAACGCTATGCGGGCCTGGGGCACCCCTATGATGAAACCGCGGCCGATGCCGCGCTGGCACTGCCGGAAATCGTCCGGCTCGGTGACCAGCACAGCAAAATCGGGTCACCGTGGCTGGCCACCCATACCCTGGCTCGCGCCGAGCAGCGCTGCATCGTTTTGGCTGCCGCCCTGATGGACCAGCCGGAAATGCCCAGCACGGATCTTTTTGGCGCGGCCGAGCAGATGCATTCGGCCAGGCTCGGCAAGCTCACGGTAACCGAGGCAGAAAGCGGGCAAGGGCAACGGTCTCTGGTAACCCCTCACGCGGCGATATCGGCATCGATGCTCGCATGCGTCGCTCATGGCTGGGGCGGGCTGGAAGGGGTGAAGAACAGCATCTCGCCCTATCGCCTCAAAGATCGCCTGCGTCCATCAACCATTCTCTTCCTCGATCACGCGGATGCCCTAGCGGCGGACGAGCTGGCCATGGTGCTGCTGGCGACACTGGAGACCGAGGGAGCACATTTGATCCTGACCCGCAGGCCGCATGGCCCGCTTAACCCGCGCAATCCGCTACTCGATATTATTGCGGAAATGATCGGTCTGGAGGCCGCCTCGCCCAAGCCAGTGGAGGATACCGTCCAGGCCATGTTCAGCGCCGGCGCCTACGGCCAGGCCGTCGAAGCCCTGAGCGCAGCAGGCAAAGTGATCTTTGTGAGGCGCGACAACCTTCTTGCGGCTGCAGCGGAACGGATCGAGCAGGAGCGGCAAGCCGGCAACTCCTGCTCCATCGTGTGCGGGGACCATGAGGTGGCAGCTCTCATGCGGATGAACAAACTACCCGCCAATCGCGGAAAATTGCAGGAGACAGAGACCGTCATCGTGGTCCACAGCCATCCCAGTTTCGACCGGCTCACCAACCTGCCGCTCCTCGCCACGTTGCGGGACCCGATTATACTGGCGGACAACGACTATTGCCCGGAGCTGATAACCCTCGCTGCCCAGACCACGATTGCCATGGGGGCTCCTTGTGCGACAGTGTTTCCTGCTGCCAAGAAATTTGACAACCAGGCGCATGTCCAGAGGCAGCCGGAGGCAAGACGTCTGCCTCTGCGATGGGCTGTGAACTTAAGCGGCGAGTTCGGTTCGACGCCGGAGCACATTACGACCAGCCTGCGCGATACCCTCGACAGTCTTAACGAGGACAAAGGTGCTGCCCGGACAATTTCGATTGGTCCAAAGCTGGCCGTGTTGCTCGATTTCGAAGACGCCGAGGGCGGTGACGCGGCCAGTCATTGGGAGAGCATGCCACTGGACCAGCCAGCCGAGGCCCTGGAATACGACCTAGCGGAGCCCGTCGGAGATCCAGACGCGAACGAGCAACAGCACGATCAACCGGACGCCGCTGAGAACGCCGAGCCTGAAGAGGTCGATCCGGGTGAAGTGAGGGATCATGGGCCGGGCGACGCCGTAGATATCATGGACTTGAATTGAGGCGAGGCGCCCATATCGTCCGAAAGGCTCCGCAGCAACTGGCGTCGTCATCCAATCGCAACCGAGAAACTGCCCCTCCTTTCCTTCGGATTGTTTGGACGTCAATCACAACACATATTGCGCAGGCGGGCGGCGTCACATGAAGAAGGTCTGGCCGACCTATCCAACGCAAGGGCGGCTCGATGTCTCAAATAGGCGAACGACCATTTGACCTCTGCCTTCGGAGAGCTTGTGGCTAAGGACCCAACTTCTACTGCCAAACGTCGACATCGACATTCTCAACGTAGCGAGCCACAACGTTCATCGAGCGCCAGCCACCCACCCGCATGATCTTGAGGATGCCGTGGCCATCAAGCACGAGTTGCTGGGCTGCCCCCACACGCAAGGAATGGCCAGACACGTTGGATCCAGGTGGAGCTGGGGTCTCAGCAAGGCCAGCCAATTTCTTGAGCACGCGGGAGACAGTCAGCGGCTCCAGGTAGAGCGCAAGTGCCTTTGTCCGGTAAACGGGCCGCAGCAAGGGCCCGGAATCCGTCCCAATTGCTAAGAGCCATTCATCGACGAATTGACTGGTGCGCGTAGACAGATGCGCCGTGCGACCGGCGCCCTCCGGATCGTTCTTGGCGCGCCGGACGAGCACGCTGTAGCGGCCATTGTCCTTCCGCGTGAAGTCACCGATGGAGAGGGCCACCAGTTCGCCCCGCCGGCACAATGTGTCGAAGCCGACAGTCACCAGCACTTTGTCACGCAATCCGATGAGATCGTTTGGGCAGACCGCAATGAGTGCATCGCACAGATCGGCCGTCAGCCCCAAGGCCTGTTTAGGCCTTGAGGGCTGGGACCTGCGGATCCGGCGCATGGCCAGATCCACTTCAGAGTCCGCGGTGGGGTCCACCTGCTTGCACAGCTGGTGGACCTTGCGAACGGCGGACAGCCGGTGCTTCATGGTGGCGGGTTTGAGCCGCGTCCCTTCGGCGCCCAGATAGGCCACCACCGTTTCGACCGCTGCCGGAAGCGCTGGCACGCGCTTGCGGCGGCACCATAGGGCGAACAGCCCGAAGTCGCTCTGGTAGGCCTTCAACGTATGAACGGAATAGGCGCCATCGAGACGCCGCAGAGCCTTGCGCCAGTCGATCATTTGGTGTTGCTCCCGCCACGCGCCGCATTCTCCGAGCGACGCGCCCGAACCGACACAGTCTTCTGCGGCCGCTGCTCGATGAGGACCTGGCCCTTGGTGATCTGGGCGGCGTTCTTGGCAAGGACCGCAGCGACCTGCTCGCCCGTGAGCAGACTCTGGGTCACGAGAACCTCGGCCAGGGCGACGACGCCGGTCCGATGCAGGGTGACGAGGCGCACCGCCCGGGTCAGAAGGCGCTTGAGACCCTTCTGCACCAGGTCGAACACCTCTTCGGTGTCGCAGTCGGCATGGATGAGCGTGTCATAGAGACCCCACTCGCAAATGCCCCGGGTCAGCACCATCGTCGCCATCTCCAGATCGATCGCGGCACCGGAATGGGGACCCTTGTTGCCAACCACGACATCTGCCGCGCGCCCGGCAAGGTAGACCGTGACCAAATCCTCGAGCTCGTAGCGGTTGAGGAAGGATGGCAGCGGCATCGTCTGGGTAACGCCGCCGGCAGCCCCATTGGCCAGCACGGAAACGCTTTTGACCCCGATGCCCAGCACCTCGGCGACCGTGGCATGCCCCGCCTCATGCACGGCAACAGCCTTGACCTCCTCGGCGCTGCGGGTTTCCTCGGGCACGACAGCCCAGAGGATGTCCTCCAGCATCAGCCCCCTGCCCTGGCTGCGGGCCCGGGATCGCGCAGCGCGCACAAAGCTCTCGATGCTGGCAGGCGTCGCACCAAGCGTGAAGCGAATGATCGCCGACAGGGCGGACGGGTCGATCTCGCCCCGAAGGTAGTGGACAAAAATCGCCAGCACCTCCTCCTCGGTTCGCGGTGCTCGAACGGTGACGCGTTGCTCGATGCGGCCCGCCCGGGTGAGGGCGCTGTCAATCCTCGTCACGTAGTTCGTGGCTGCTAGCAGCAGAACGGGTCTGCCCGAGGCGCGCAGGCGATCGACCTGGTTCAGCACGTGAGTAATGACGGTGGTCCACCACTGCCGATCGCGTGGCTCGAGCGTGGCGCGATCGGGCAGTGCGTCGATCTCATCGAGAAAACCGACCACGCAGTCGCCCTTCTGGAGGGCATCGAAGAAGGCGGCGCAGGCCTTGTTCACCCCACCCAGATGGCCATCGCTCGTGGTGAACCAGTCACCAATCGAGGTTGTCACCAGCTGCCATCCGGCGGATCGGGCAATCGCGCCGGCAACCAGGGTCTTGCCCGTGCCCGGAGGGCCCTCAAGCACGCCGTAGCGCAGTGTCGCGGGCAATGCGGCGCCACTGGCGACCAACTTCAGCTGATCGACAGTGTCCTGGGCCCATGCGGCAAGATCGGTCGGCAGAGGCAGATCCTCGAGCAAGGGATGCGCCGATCGCGCTTCGACCGACCCTGCTTCCGCCCTCTTGCCCGACAGCTGCCGGAGCCGACGAACGCAATCGGCCGCGCTGCTGCCGGGCCGCAGGGCCATGGTCAGCGCGGTCATGTCGAGCCCGGCCACATCGGCGTCCCTCAGACCGCGCGCCACCTCACCGGTCAAGGCACGGATCGCGTGGCGCAACAGGCTGGCGCTGGCGAAGGGCAGCACGAGCCGGGCGTCGGCCGCTGCAAGGATCATTGGCGGCAGCAGGGCAGCAGGGTCGGGCGAGCATATCACCACGTGATCGCCGTCCGCGAAGTTTTCGAGCATCATGCTCACGACCCATTCATTGCCGTCCTTCTTGCGCTCCATGACGACAATGGTCGACGCATTGGCATAGGACCGCTCGATCTCGGCGGCCAGCGCCCGGGTCCAGCCGCCCGTGGGCGTGGTGATGAGAACGACGGTCGGAACCGCACTGGCCAGCGCCGCACGGACGGCGCCGGTCTTGATGGTCTTGAGGGCGGCAGTGATCAAGGCCCTGGTGGGGGTCATGCCCTTGCCGTCGGCAGTGTCGGCATTGGCGGTGGTGTCGGTGTCCGTGTCGAAGTCGTCTTCGTTGGGAAGTTCGCGCATGGCATATCCTTGAGCTGCGGCCTGGCCGCGCTGTGTCTGGAAAGGGGAAGAGGCGATGTGAAGCGGCAATGGGGCCGCTCCGCATGGGTGAGCGGCCTAGAGCCGCGGGCCCTGTTCGACCGGAGCCGCCAGCGGCCGCCAGATTTCGGGCTTGTGGCGCGAGCCCACCACGAAATTGGCGGCGCCCGACGCGGTGCTGAACGGCAGGTCCTTGGTCAGCAGCAGGTGATTGCCACTTTTGCGGAGGCCGCCGTCATAAAGCAGCTCCTGGCGCTGGCGCGAGGCGATGGACCCCGCCGATGGCTGGGGCGTGACGCGCACCTGGCTGCCCGCCAGCACGATCCACTGGCCGTCCTCGACCCGGGCATGGGCCACGACGCCGCAGGAGTTGAGGCGGTAGAAGGCCCGTCCCTCCGCCTCGCCCGCAGCGGGGTTGGCAGCCGCGCCGTCGCCGTCCGGCCAGAACGGGGCGACAGATTTTGTGCGCTGAGGGGCAGCTGTTCCGGTAAAGGCGAGGCCTGCCTCGCGCACCGCCGTGACCACCTGGAGCACGAACTGGTCAACCGCGGCAAACTCCGCGGCGGTGACGTCGGCTCCGACAGGCAGGTCCTTGTTGAGGCGCCTGAGGTCGACCGCTTCGTCCACTTCCCGTGTCAGCTGGCGCTCCGCCACCTTGACCTGGGCCTCGCTCAGGCTGTCGACGCAGTCCACTGCGGCGATGACCAGCTCGGGCAGGCCGTAACGACGCAGATGCGCCCCCCAGGCGATGCGGCAGGCGGTATCGCCCGAGCGGCCGACATAGGCGGAATTGCCATAGAGCGCCAGATAGATGCCCTTGCGGCGCATATAGGGTTCGCGGGTGAAGAAGGCCCGGTCCACGCCCCGGGCGAAGAAGATTTCGGGTCGCGGCGTCACGATCTGGAGCCGGCGCAGTCCACCCTTGCCCCTGTGCTCGGTATCGTTGTCCGAACCGCCCGCCGGATCCGTGGCCTTACGCAATGGCGGCGTCACCCGCCGGCGCAGCAGGCTATTGCCATCGAGCAGGCCCGGCTCGACGGTGAGCACGCCATGCCGCACGAAGCGGGTGACAGCTTCGGCGGGATTGGCATGGTCGGGCAGCAGCGCCATGAGTTCGCCCAGCGTGGCCGAGCCGGTCTCGTCGATCTGGGCCAGCACGGCGACCTGAGTGCCGGCATCGATCAGCGGGTCGTCGATGAGCCCGGGCAGGTCATGCCAGTGCTCGGGCAGCCTGGAAGTGGTGATATCATCCGAACTGGACTTGCAGGCGAGGTCGTCCCCGCCCAGAGTGGCCTTAGCCATGGGATGCTCCTGTTACAGCAGTGAGTTCAACCTGTGGTTAGGCTGGCTGGGTGGTGAGACACCCAGTCAGCCGCCTCTGCCTCCTTGGAAAGCAGGTCCCCGGAAGGACTGGTGGCCGCAGGATCGGCCCGAGATCGAGCCGACGATGTGAGGGTTGCCGGGATCCGTTTTGCTGTCAAGCCCATGTTCTGGCTTTGTTCAAGATGGTTAACGGGCGGTGCCATGGGCGTCGGTTCGGGCGCGTTGCGGGCCTTTGGATGAGCGGATTTGCCCTCTGCAGGGGCCTGCATTTGCTACAGATGATCGATAATGGCTTGGCGCCCCGAGGGGGCGACCGGCACCCTGCCCCGGCGCAACCAGCTCTCCCCCTGCGCACGCCTGGGCTGACCCGCCCCTGATCTTTTGCCGGGCCCGCATCGGCCTGGCAGCCGCCCAGGCGGGGATCCTGCGTCGGGACGGCGACCGGGTAAACGTAGCCTTGGTGCCGCCCCCCGCTGCTCTATACTGGCGCTCATGACCCGACGATCCGGGAGCTGATGTCGGTCGCCAGGCCAATCAGGGAGGACGTGCGATGGTTCGGACTGCGATTGCAATGGCGGCCCTCATGCTGAGTGCCGGAGGGGCGCTGGCCCAGGGTGACGTGGCCCAGGGTGACGTGGTGTTGGGCGACGTGGCTTTGGGCGAGCAGATGTTCGCCGATCGATGCGCCAACTGCCATGCGGTGGGGAAGGCGCCAAGAGCGGCCCGCACCTCAACGACCTGATCGGCCGGCCCGCGGCGTCGCTCGAGGGCTTCAGCTATTCGGACGGCATGCTGGAAGCCGCCGAGGCGGGGGTGGTCTGGGACCTCGAGACGCTGAGCAAATTCATCACCAAGCCGCGCAGCGTGGTCAATGGCTCGAACATGGCCTTCACCGGGCTGCGCAGTCCCGAGGACGTCGCCAACGTCATCGCCTATATTGCCAGCTTCTCCACGCCCCCGGGCCAATAGACGTAGAAGTGGCAACCAAGCGGTTTGGATCGGCCCGCCGTCACGGTGCCCAGATATGCATGGCGGGATTGTTGGGGACGGTCACCTTCTCAGCCCGCTGCCGCAGCAGCGTTTGGCGCGCC
Organism: Alphaproteobacteria bacterium; assembly: GCA_018828145.1. Classification (GTDB taxonomy): domain Bacteria; phylum Pseudomonadota; class Alphaproteobacteria; order Rhizobiales; family Devosiaceae; genus Devosia. The sequence continues at coordinate 23,349 of JAHJWO010000019.1, forward strand.
GGGCCTTGATCCCGACGGGTCGCTGACCGATTGCGTATCAAACCACCGCCGGCAACAGGCAATCACCACGCCCCTGGTCTCGAGCTATGGGGCTGGCACGAACACTTTCGATGTCATCGGCAGCATTTTGCTAATCTTTCTGCGCCAGGCTGGTGCTGGCGTTTCGGCAGCCACATCGCCTTTAGTGGCAGGGGCCCCTGGATTGAGTATGCAAGTCCCCGGCAACCATCACAGCCGCCTCAGCGCAACTGTCGTCCTGCTGTCAGTTATGCTGACGATCGCCCTGGCCACCCTGGGCTGGTGGGCCGCCGTCAAGATCGATGACAGATCCATTGCGCGCGAGACCAAGGCCCTGCGAACCGGCCTTGCTGAATTGCTCGACCGCATCCCGCACGAGCAGGACAGCTCTGTCGTCTGGACGGAAGCCGTCGTCAATGTCCGGGCCGGCAATGACCAATGGATCGCGGAAAATCTTGCCGAGTGGTTGAGCGACTACTTTGGTCACGACCGTGTCTATCTCATCGATCCCGATGGTGAGCCGATCCGGGCGGTCGAGCGCGGACAACGCGTGTCTCTGCTCGCCTATGAGCGTGACCGCGCGGCTATCGGCCCGATGATCGCCGAGCTCCGGCGGAAAATGGCGGTCGCTTCGGTGGAAAATGCGGATGACGCGACAGATGCCCTTGTTGGCACGGGCATGGAAGATGTTCGCACGCTCTCCCCCGACGCGACGGGCATCGTGAGTGTCCGGCCTATTTTGCCCAGCGACGATACGCTGGTCCAGGCGATCGGAGACGTGTTCCTGCATGTCTCGGTGGTCGAGCTTGATCAGGACACCGCGGCAGCGATTGGTCAAAAATTCGACGTTGCGGACCTTCGCTTCGCACAAGGCGCTGTTCTGGATTCCGAGCGGATCGCCAATCCCGTGCTGGACAGCGCCGGCCGGATCGTCGGCTTCTTCCACTGGTTGCCTGATGAACCCGCATACCAGCTGATCCTCGAGACTGCGCCGCTCCTGGCCGGCACGGCACTGTTTCTGGTCTTGGCGGGTACCTTGCTGTTCTTGCGCTTGCAGAGCACCACGGAACGGCTTGAAACGACGCAGGCCCACGCAACCTTCCTCGCCTACCATGACAGCCTGACACGATTGCCGAACCGCGCCATGTTCGAGCACAAACTGTCCCAGTCGCTGGGCGATGCCAGGCGAAACAACAGCCAAGTGGTGCTCCACTGCATCGACCTCGACCATTTCAAGTCGGTGAACGATACCTTTGGACACGCCGCGGGGGACGCACTGCTCTTGCAGGTATCGCATCGCCTGGGCAGCCTGGTGGGCGAGGGCGATCTCGTCGCGCGTCTGGGCGGGGACGAATTTGCCATCATACAGCCCAACGTGTCCGACATGCGCGATGCACTGGGCCTTGCCCAAAGCGTGGTCAGTGCCCTCGAGCAATCCTTTGACATCGACGGACACGAGATAGAGGTCAGCACCAGCGTGGGACTGATGTCTTCCGATGGCCATGTCGAGATGGAGGACCTGCTTCGCCAGGCCGACCTTGCCCTTTATGAGGCCAAAGGGGGCGGACGCAACCGCTACATGCTCTATGCCGGGGAGCTCGGCACGCTGCTTCGGGACCGGCTGGAGCTGGAATCGGAATTGCGCGAAGCTCTGAAGAGCCGCCAAGGCCTGGAGCTGGTGTACCAGCCGATCTACTGCATCCGGGAGAACAGGATCCTGGGCGCCGAAGCGCTCGTCCGCTGGCAGCACCCTAAACGGGGTCGATTGTCACCTGATATGTTCATCAAGCTGGCGGAGGAACGCGGTCTCATCAATCAGCTGGGGCACTGGGTGCTGCAGGAGGCCTGTCGGTTTGCCGTGAAGTCCCAACTCCCTTGGATTGCTGTCAACGTGTCCCCGATCCAGTTCCGCGACGAGCGCTTCGCCGAGAGAGTTTTCGGTACGCTGGACGCTACAGGACTGGACGCGGCACGGCTCGAGATCGAGGTCACCGAGGGCTTGCTGCTGCAAAACTCGCCGGAGGTGCAGCATACACTCCGGGTTCTGCGCGGGCGCGGTATACGCGTTGCGCTGGACGACTTTGGAACCGGCTATTCGTCAATCAGCTACCTGCGCACCTATGGGGTGGACAAGCTCAAGATCGATCAGTCCTTCACCGCCCAATTGGGGCAGGACGAAGAGATTGACAGCATTGTCCGCTCCATCATTGACCTTGGCCGGGCCATGAAAATGCAACTGACCGCCGAAGGGGTCGAGACCGAAAGCCAGCGATCAATCCTGATTGCAATGGGCTGCGACCAGCTGCAGGGCTATCTCCTCTCGCGGCCGGTTTCAGACCAGGTCATGCTCGATCTGCTCAGTGCTGACGCCCAAAGGGAAGACAACGTCCTGGGCCGCCAGGCGGTCTAGTACCTGTCGCCAGAGTGCGCCAAGGACCTGAGCAGCAAGCGCAAACCCCTGACAGGACGCCCAGCGTCCACACGGGGGGCAATCTATTCTGCACTCCTCGCTGACGCTCACAGCGTTCGTTCTATGGCCTCTTACCACGCCAATCTGATCGAACACGTGGAGCTACCAAACGGCATCGTTCCCCCAGGCGTGCTGCAAATCGTTCGCCAGCAACTGACCCGACTGACGGCAGAGAGCAACAACACCTGTGGGCTGACCCTGCTGTTCTCTCTCGCCATCGCCCTTTGGCGTGCGAGCGCTCGCATTAAAGCGATGCTCGAGGCCATGAACGTTGCTTATCACGAGCGGGAGCGCCGATCCTTTTTTGTGTTCAATAGGACAGCCTTGCTCTTCACTCTGGGGGCGCGCCGCGCTGCTGGTGGTCGCGGCAGTCCTTGTCATGCCCACCATCATCGGTTTCGTGCCCGGCGGAGAAGGTCTCGAATGGACCGTTCGTGTTGCGGCCAACGCAAGCTATGTTGCTGGTACTGTCGTTCGGCCTGGCGTCGCTCTACCGTTGGGGGCGAGCCAGAAAGATGCCAAATGGCGTTGGATCACGCCGGGCGCTCTGCTTTCCGTCGTCGCCCCTGACCAGGGCAAGGTGTTGGCTGATGCTCATCAGCGCCCCGCAATCCCAGTTTTGGAAATCGAATGCGCTTCTCTGCTATGCTCGGGCGACAATCCCAGCAAGAAGCGGACGCGCTGTCTGAACGTCTGCTCGCGCTAGGCGGCAACTGCATCGTCCAAAAAACCGCACCGTGATCGGAAACAAGACGCCCTGCACCATAGTGACACACAGCGTGTTTTGAACCGATTGGATGGCGCGACGGCATTCACCCGCGAACTGATCTACGGCCCTGGAAGGAAGCAACGTGCATTTCGGCGTGAAAGAAACGCCATCGTGGGAGGGATAGTCGAAGAGGTCGATGACACGTGGTGGCAGGATCATCGCAATTCTTAAAGCGCGGAATAAACCAACAGAGCCATAGGGCTTCTCCCGTCCCGTGGGTTATTCACGCCCAGTCACGTTCTAGTAGGTGAGAACAACATCCGCGGCGGCGGCGAGCTGGACTAACTTTGCCGGCATCGCGAACTCTGCTGGTTTGCCTACGAGCGCCTGTTCAGCGATGTTGCGGGCCTCGGCTGACTTCCCGGAAATGTAGATCCGGACGTCGCCAGCGATCAGCGCTGTGAAGTGATCCATCAGCTTGCCAGTGCCAACGCCGGCAACACTCGACAGCGCCTCATCCGTGATGAGAGCTGCCCCGTCCCCGGCGAGGAACAGATCAACATGATGACCGTCATTTTGGGCGGTCAACGCCACCAGAAAACCGAGGGCCGCTTTGGTCGGGTTGTCGGGGCCGGTGTGAATGTGAATTAGAAAATTGTCTGCCAAAGCAGCACCCGATGTCAGGAGCAGCAGTGACGTTGCGAGGAAAGTCCTGCGCAAAAACATTTGTGACCCCTGCGTTTTCTTTGACTGTTGCCTCGGGCCGCCAGAGCGACCAGGCACCACCTCGAGGCGTGAAGGGAGCTTCCCTGAAATCGCGCTTTGGGTCCCTTTTGAAAGTTGAAAACTTCCAAAAGCCGCGGTCATGGACAATCCTGCAGGGCGCCAATGCGTAGCCCACTCCGCTGCAGGCGCTAGTCGGTGCTGGACGCGGCACCGAGAGAGTCCGACGGGACCGCGATGTAGGAGGTCCAGAATTCGACAATAGCGGACCCGATCTTCTGGTTGTCGTTGTGAACGCTGGTGAAGTCCTTCGGCTGCTCAGGAGCCCGGACGCTCCGCCAATAGCTTGCCACCGCCGAGCCTACTTTTTGGTTGTCCCGGTGGGTGGCTGAAAGGCCGTCGGCGAACGCCGATGTGCAGGTGAGGGTCAGAGCGACGAGGATGGCAGTACGGATCATTTCTCTCTCCATGGGCGCCGGGGCGCGATGGAGTGAGCCTGGGTCCTTTGCGGCCTTTAGGTCTTTTGTGGGAGTCGAAAAGTCGTAAATCAGCTATGCATCAAGCATGAGCAGTCAGAACTTGTCATTCGGGCCATTCTTGCTCGACCGCGAGCGCAGGAGACTGCTGCGCGACGGGCAGCCAGTGCCCGTCAATCATCGCGGATATGCATTGCTGGAAGCGCTGCTGGAGGCGGGTGGAGAGCCCGTCACCAAAGAGGCGTTGATGGATTGGGCCTGGTCAGGCGCGATCGTTGAAGAGGGCAACCTAAACGTCCAGATCTCAACGCTGAGGCGATCACTCGGCGAAGGTGCCGATGCGCTTATCGTCACCGTCCCCCGGGTTGGCTATCGCCTCGTCACCCAGGCAAACTGGGAGCAGCCCCATCGCCGCGGACGTCCATTGATCGCGGTGCTGCCGTTTGACAATCACGGCAATGCTGCAGAGGACGGCTACTTTGCTGATGGTATCGTCGAGGATCTGATCACCGCGCTCTCCCGCTTCCGCGCCTTCTCTGTGGTTTCGCGAGGCACCAGTTTTGCCTTGCGCGACCGGGGCATTGCGAATGCCCGCGCAGCTACCGAAGAGCTTGGGCTGCGCTACGCGCTTGAGGGTAGCGTTCGGCGCATGGGCAATCTCCTCCGGGTCACTGCCCAGCTCGTTGAGGCCGAGACCGGCGCCCACCTTTGGGCAGAACGTTATGACGGCGTCCTGGCCGATGTTTTTACGTTCCAGGACCATATCACCGAAAGCGTTGTCGGAGTGGTCGACCCCGAAATCCGCAAGGCGGAGATCGAACGGGCCCGGCGCAAGCCAACCGCCAGCCTCAATGCCTACGATTTGTATTTGCGGGCTCTGCCCCTCCTCAACGATCCTGCGACTGCAGGACACCCGGAGGCTATTTCATTGCTGCACCGGTCGGCTCAGCTCGATCCCGGCTTCGCCCTTCCCCTCGCCTACCTGGCATGGATCTATGAGAAGCGCATTTCGTTGCGAGATCCCCTTGGCCAGAATGATCGCGGAGATGCGATCGAGAACGCCCACAGGGCGCTCGCCATCGGTGGCGACGACCCTGTCGTCCGTGCCATTTGCGGCTGGGTGCTCTATCGCGTTGCCGATGATTACGCAGGCGTCGAAGCGCTGCGCAAAGCGGTCGAGGAAAGCCCCAACAACGTAATCGTCTTGCAGCTTGCGATCGCGATCTTCACCCTCCTTGGCCACGCGGAGGAGGCACTGGACTACAGTCTGCGCGCCTACCGACTTAGTCCCGGCGCTCCTGAGGCCTACATTCTCCTATACTCAATCGGGAGTGCCGAACTGCTACGGGGCAATAACGAGGCGGCCATTGAATGGTGCCTTAGGTCGCTCGCGACCTTCAACGACTGGATGTTTACGCACATCACATTGGTGGCCGCGTATGGCAATCTTGACCGCATGGAGGAAGCGCAGACGGCGCTCAAGCGTGTTCGGGAGCTCAACCCGAACCTGACGATGAAGATCATCGAGGACAATGTTGCCAAGATCGACGCCTATGCCGACGCGGTGATCCCCGGCCTCAGAAAAGCAGGTCTGCCTGAACGTTGAATCTGTTGGCCGCGAGCTTGCCTTCTCATATCGGAACCAGCAGCTTTCAGTAGGTGGCGGTGACAATAGAAACAACTGAATGGGCGAACGGGACCGGAAGCGGCTGTGCCGCGCCTTGGCCCCTGAAAAACCGAAAGCGAACGTCTGCTAATTTCATCCGGGGTCACGATCCCAGATCAGCAGCGATGCATCCGAGTGCCAATTGCGTCCGAGACGGCGCCCCTGCGCTGCTCAACTAAACCAGATGGTTGCCACCATCTACTTGCACGCAAAGGCTGGGATGTGCACAGCCCCAACAGTTTGGGAGGCTCTTGAAGGTGCTCACTTCAACTGCTCACGAACTCCCTGAGCGTTGCAGTCTGGCGCTGGTCCGCGAAGGTGGGCGCATGACCACAGTCTTTGACCGTGACCAGCGCCGGCCGCGGACCCCGCTGCACCATTTCATCGGCGATGCCCGTGGGCAGCACATCGGAGTGTTCGCCGCGAAACAAGAGGGTCTTGGCCGAGAGCGCGTCATAGGCCCCCCATACGTCGAGATCGGCGTTGTTTTCACCCATGAGGGAGACGATCGCCGGGTCATAATGCACCGTTACCTTGCCCGCCTCGGTACGGCGGAGCGAAGTGTCCACCATGCGCCGCCAGAAGCTCTCGGAATGGGCTCCGAACGGCGCATAGGTGCGGCGCAGCCAGGTTTCGTATTCGACCACCGTATCGAACACAGGCGGATTGCCGACATAGTCTGCGATCCGCTGGGCGCTGTCGGCGGGGATGTCGGGACCAACATCGTTGATGACAAGATGGGTGATCCGCTCCCGCAGGGAACCCGCCGCCAGGGTGATCCCGAGCAGCCCCCCCATCGAGGTCCCCACCCAGGCCAGCTGGTCGATGCCGTAATGGTCGAGCATGGCCGCAGCCATCTCTCCATAGGTAGCAAAGGTATAGTCCGCTGCCCCGTTGCGCGCCCAGGCCGAAAGCCCCCGCCCCAGCGTGTCCGGACAGAGAACGAAATGGCTGTCCGACAGGGCCGCAGCCGCTTCGTCGAAGTCCCGCCCGGTACGCGCCAACCCATGCCACATCACCAGCGCCGGATTGGCCCGCTCGCCCCATTCGGTGATGTGCATCTCGAACCCGGCCGCGTCGAGATAGGTGGATCGCGGCCCGCTCATTTATGGCCACCCTTGCCCATCATCGTGCCAGCAATACCCGCCGGAAAGAAGTAGACCAGAAGAATGAAGCAGAGGCCGAGCCACAGCAGCCAGCGTTCAGGGTTGAGCAGGTCCGGCACGATGGGGAGGCTTGCGGTCGCCTCGGCGCCGACTGCCATCAAATCCTTGAGGTAGTATTGGGCCAGCGTCATCAGCACCACACCGATCACTGCCCCGAGCATCGTGCCCATGCCCCCGATCACGACCATGAGCAGAATGTCGATCATGATGTCGAACGATAGCACCACCTCGGGCCCGGTATATTTGAGCCAGACGGCGCGCAGAATACCGGCACAGGCGGCAACACCCGCCGCGATGCAGAAGATGGCGGTACGATAAAACACTACACGGTAGCCGATGGCCTCGGCCCGCATCTCGTTTTCGCGGATAGCCTGCAGCACCGAACCGAGTGGAGAAGCCACTATTCGGAGCAGCGCCAGAAAAAGCACCAGCGCTGTGATGAAGACGAAGTAGTAAAGGGCAATCTTGCCATTGAGCGGCACACCAAACAGCCGCAGCGCCTTGCCTTCTGCATCGGTCAGCAGCTCAAACGCCGGCGAAAAGAGCCGCGGGATCGAGTAGGTAATGCCATCTTCACCGCCGGTGAAATCGGACAACTGGCTTGCCAGCACCATCATCACCGAGGCCGCGGCGAGTGTAACCATGGCAAAGAAGATGGCCTTCACTCGCAACGATAACAGGCCGATGAGGAGCGCCAGGACCAACGCGGCAATGATACCGGCGCCACCCCCGATCAAGATGGCTTCAAAGCCAGGACCCATGCTTTTGAGGGCAATGGCCGTGCCATAGGCGCCCATTCCGAAGAACATGGTGTGGGCGAAGGAGACGATCCCCGTATAGCCGATCAGCAAATCGTAGCTCGCCACCAGCACGATGAAGACGCAGATGCGGGCGGCCACTTCCTGGCTGCGCACATCTGGGAAGAGGAAGGGCGCCAGGGCCAGCGCCAGTCCGATGAGCCCGACCAGGGCATAGACGACAAATCGTCCGCCCTGATGGCCGCGCGTGCGGCCTGCTTTCCGAGCGGACGTACCAGAGGCGCTTGCCTGTAACATGGTCACCTCAAGGCCTCACCGCTTGACCGCCGGCAGCAGCCCGTATGGGCGCCACAGCAGGATCGTCATCATCAACAACATGTTTGAGGCGAGCGCCATCTTGGGCATGAGGAAGGCGACGTAGTTGGCCATAAGCCCCACCAGGATCGCGCCGAGCAGCGACCCCTGAATGGACCCAAGCCCGCCAATGATGACAACGATGAAGACGAGGATCATCATCTCCGAGCCGATCGCCGCGGTGATCAACCCCTGATAGCCCGCCCACATGGCCCCGCCCATCGCCGCCAGCGCCGACCCGGCCATGAAGACCAGGATAAACAGACGGTCGATTCGGAAGCCGAGCGCCTCCACCATTTCCCGATTCTCGACACCAGCGCGGATCAGCAAGCCCAGCCGCGTACGGTTGAGCACGAGATACATGGCAATGTAGACGGCCAGTCCGAGCAGGAAAGCGAAAATGCGGTAGATCTCGACCGACACACCGCCCAGCACGAAGGAGCCGGTGAGCGCTGCCGGACGCGGTACCGGAATAGGTGCCCCGCCCCAAACCAGCAGCACCAACTCTTCGGCGACGATCAGTGCACCGACGGTGATGAGTATCTGCCGCAGGTGGTCCTGGTACACTGGACGGATCACCACGCGCTCGAAGAACCAGCCGGCCAGCGCGCCAAAGACGGTCGCCACCGTGATGGCAATGAGCAGGCCCATCACGTTGAGCGCCGGATTGCTGCCGGTTACCCAGAAGCCCAGCCAGGCCAGCACGGTGGCGCCGATAAAGGCGCCGGCGGTTACAAAGGCGGAGTGGCCAAAATTGAGCACGTCCATCAGGCCAAAGATCAGCGACAGCCCCGACGCCATGAGGAAGATCATCATGCCCATGGCCAGCCCGGCAATGGTCAGTGTCGCCCAGGTGGAGGGCTGCCCAATGAGCAGGAGGGCGACAATGGCGAGCAGGACCGGCAGCCACAGCACGCCGCCGAAGCGATCGAATCCGGCGGTCACCCTGGCAGGAAAGGATGCGTTGGTATCGGTCATGGGGTCCTCAATGCGCTTCCAACGACAGACTGAGGAAACGGCTTTGCAGCGTCACGTCGGTCGCCAGTTCAGCCATCGCACCCCGATGGACGATGCCGCCGTCATCGATGACGGCAACAGTCTGTCCCAGGGCTTTGGCAAAGTGAAAATTCTGCTCGACGAGCAGGATTGTCGTCTCCTCCGCGATCTCGCGGAAGGCGGCGATCATGTTGCGGATGATGGAGGGCGCGAGCCCCTTGGTCGGCTCGTCGATCAGGATCAACTCACGACGTTCGACGATGGCGCGGGAGACCGCCAGCATCTGTTTCTGTCCGCCCGACAAGGCATGAGCCGGCTTGTTCCAGAATTGCCCGATGGCCGGGAAGATGTCGTGAATTCGAGCAAGCCGCTCCGCATCGAAACGGCCATCCTTGGTCGCGAGGCGCATATTCTCCTCAACGGTCAGCCCGCCGAATATCCCCATGTTCTCGGGCACGAAGGCAATGCCGCGTTGCGCAATGTCTGGGGTCGGCAGGCGGCTAATGTTCTCCCCCCTGAACAGGATGGCACCCCGCCGCGCCTTCCACAGTCCCATAATGGTGCGCAGTGTCGTCGTTTTTCCGGCACCGTTCCGACCGAGAATGACATGCACCCCCCCTTCGGGCACATCGAGACTGACACCGTGCAGGATCTGGTATTGGCCAATGTCGGTATGGACATCTTCAAGGCGAAGTACCGGCGCCACTACGCAACCTCCTCTGCACCGATGCCCAGGTAGATTTCGCGCACCAGAGCGAGCGCCATGACCTCGCCGGGCGCGCCATCGGCGACCAGCTCGCCATTGTGCAGCACTACGATACGGTCAGCGAGGGCCCGCACCACGTCCATCTTGTGCTCGACCAAGAGGACAGTGCGCGAGCGATCCTGCTTGATCCGGGCGATGAGGTCGAGAATGACCGGTGCCTCGTCCACCGACATTCCGGCGGTGGGCTCGTCAAACATGAAGATATCCGGCTCCATGGCGAGCAGCAGGGCGACCTCGAGCTTGCGCTGGTCGCCGTGGGGCAGCGCCGCCGCCGGGAGATCGGCGACAGAAGTCAAATTGGTTTCTATGAGGTGCTGCATGGCCTTGTCGGTGAGGCCGGTGAGCCGGGTCGTGCGCGTAAACAATTGCGACCCCCGCCCTGCCTTGGCCTGCACGGCCAGCCGTACATTCTCCAAAACAGAGAGCTTGGGAAAGAGATTGGTGAGCTGGAATGCCCGCCCGATTCCCGCCTTTGCGCGTTCTGATGGCGAGAGCCGGGTGATGTCACGTTCGCCGAGAAAAATTCGGCCGGCGCTTGGTCGCAATTGCCCTGAAACGAGATTGAACCAGGTGGTCTTGCCCGCTCCATTGGGTCCAACGATCACCGTCAGTTCGCCGGGATGAAACGCACAAGTGACGCTACTGACGGCAGCGTGGCCGCCGAAACGAATGGTGAGGTTCTCGGTGCGTATGGATGGCGAAGGGGGCACAATTACCTCTTGGGCCGGTGTGTCCGGTGGAACGGAGACGTTCCGCCGGACACTCCGTGTTTGGTGCTCTGGAAGCGGACTATTCCTGGTTGTTGCGACCCACCGGAATGTCCATTTCCTCTGGCTCGATCACCCGCACCAGTTCAGGGATAGCCCAGTCGACACCATCTTCGACGCGGATCTTGAAGTGATACATGGATTGAAGCGCCTGATGGTCCTCCGGTCGGAAGGTCATCGTTCCCTTGGGGGTCTCGAAGCTCATGCCCTCCATGGTTTCGATCAGCGTCTCGGTCTCCCAGTCAGGTGCGGTTTCCAGTGCCTTGACCACTGCCATGGCCGAAGCCATGCCGCCAGCCGTGAAAAAATCCGGCGGCGTGCCGAAGCGCTTCGTGTGCTCCTCGACCAGCCAGTCATTCACTTCATTGTCGGGCGCCTCGTAGTAGTAGTAGATCGCGCCCTCCATGCCCGGCACCTGCTTGTAGGCGGCCAGTGCCGGCAGGATGTTGCCGCCAGTCGAGAGTTCGATATCGAAGCGGCTCGGATCGGCCGATGCAAGCGGGGTCAGTGCGTCGATGCCCGCCACGTAGATCATGATGACCTTGCGGCCAGGCTGATCCTTGAGCGCGTTGAACAGGCGCTCGATGGTGGCGGTAAAGTCGGTGGTTTGCTGGGGGACATATTCTTCGGCCACCAGGTGCGCGCCGGACCCTTCCAGCGCAACCTTGAACGCCTCTACCCCGTCGCGGCCGAAGGCATAGTCCTGTGCCAGGGTCGCCACATAGAGGTTCTCATCAGGGTTCAGCGCCAGTGCCTGCGCCTGCATATCCATGGACGAGTTACGCGACGTCTTGAATACGTAGCGGTTGGAATCCGGCCCGGTCAGCCCGTCGGCCACGGCCGGCTCCACCAGGAGGATACGCTCATATTCCTCTGCAACCGGCAGCATCGACAAAGCCACGCCGGACGAGGTATCGCCCACCGCGATCAGCGCATCGTCGTCGCCATAGGCCTCCGCCAGCAGCGCCCGCGCAATATCGGGCTTGAACTGGGTGTCCTTGATGATGAGTTCGATCGGCACGCCCTTCACTTCCATGGTGCCGTTGGTCGCGTATTCGAGACCCATTTCAAAACCGGTATGGGTTTGCTTGGAATAGGCTTCGAGCGGCGAGCCTGAGAGACCGTGCAGCAGGGCAATGCGCGCGGCGTCCTGCGCGGCGGCAACGCCGGTCAACGCCGTGGTAACAGCCAATGCGGCCAGAAGCGTTTTCATGGATGGTCCTTCCCTGAGCTCGGCCGATCTTGCGCGTTAATTCGCGCTCCAGCCGAGATTAATTTCCTGAGGACCTGCCACTTGGCTCGTGCCGAGCAGCGCTCCTCCTCCCAACCGTCCCATCGCCACCCTTTTCGGGCTTGTGTTTGGCGCAGCACGATTTGCCAGCTATTATCTTGCTGCCTGTCTCCGCTCGGCAATACGGTAGAAACACCCCCCATGACCTTTCCGACCGATCTCAGCGTCCTCGCCTTTGAACATGCGCCGATCGGGCTGGTAGTGACCGAAAGCCGGGTGATCAAAGGCTGCAATCCCGCCTTCGCCCAGATGTTTGGCTACTCAACCGCTGAACTGCTCGAGCGGTCCTTCGCCATACTCTACCCGTCCGTGGAGGAGTTCGAGCGCATTCGCGATGTCGGCGTCGAGCCACTCAAGCGGAACAATCGCTACTCCGACGAGCGCATCATGGCACGCAAGAACGAGACGTTGTTCTGGTGCCGGGTACGCGGGCACTCCCTTACCCCCGACGATGATCCGCTCAAGCGCGCCGTCTGGAGCTTTGCTGACCTGTCCGAGACCCGGCACGTGCTGGCTCTGTCGGCCCGCGAACGGCAGATCGTCATGCATTTGGGCGAAGGACGAACCTCCAAGGAGATCGCCCGCACGCTGGAGATCTCACCACGCACCGTGGAAAACTACCGCGCTCGCCTTCTAAAAAAGTGCAACGCCCACAACGTGGCCGAACTCCTCGCCCACCTAAGTTCCATGCCTGCCTGATTCCAGGTTATCGACCTGGAGCGGCATCCACGCTGCCAAATCCGTCCGCGACTGCTCGCATCCGGACCGTTCGTCCTCAAGCTATTGCGGAAGTGGTCAATGCTTGCCACGTCCGATTGCAGGTGAGCTGCGGCTGATAGACCGGGAACGTCTACTAACGTGCCCGAGACCCAGATCGGAAGTTAGGTTGGGAACAACGGCCGAGATGCTAGTGGCCCGACCTTTTCGGTACTTGGCGGAAGAACGCTGCATACTCGCCGCCCACAATGGTCGCATGCACCTGCTGCAGTGACCGAATTGCCGAGTCTGAACAGTAGATCAACTGCTGCATACAGCTCGTGATGAAAAACCTTGATGGCGGCGGGCCCGACGCCACACTTGCCCTTGGCGCCGCGACCGCTGCTATGATCGCGAGCAAAGTTGCGTCTTGTGACCAGCCTGGAGCGGCCTGAGGGCCGGACGAGTGGTCGACGATCCGGATCCGTTCGCACCGACGGGACCTGCCCCCCGGCAACACTAGCACCGCACAGGGCCCGGCTTGGGCGGGACCGCTTGTGGGAGTTGCCTTGCCTGGCGGCCCATCAGCTTGCCAGCAAGGATGTGCTGACCTACCAGCGATAGGACAGTCGAGCAGTGCCGGAATAGGCGCTGCTATTGGTCGACAGGTCAGCCGCAACGGTGCCGCCGGCGCTGAAGCCATTGTCGAAGGCGACATCGAGTCCGACAGACACCAGCAACGACGTCTGATGGGCCGCAGCGCCCTCAACGGTAAAGCGCGAGCCGGGCAAGGCCTGGAAAGAGGCCGTCTTGCTGGTATTGCCGCCGAAATCCTGCGCCACCCCGACCGCCGAATTCAGCGTCATATGGCCGCCCTCGAAATCGTGGGTCCAATCGGCCTTGATGCCGAGTTCGGCGCGACCCGTCACCACGGTCTGGCCGTCATAGGCCAGTGCGAAGATCGGGCGTCCGGCAATGGTGGTCTCGGCATAGGCCGGCGTGGTGACCGCTTGCCCGCGCAGGCTCGCATAGGGGGTGAAATTGCCGAAGCGATGGCCGACCTCGATCTCGCCGGCAAGGTTGTGCGCCGAGAAACGGGCCGCGAAGCGATCAATGCCAGCAAAGGTCAGCATGCGTTCGGTGGTCACGTCGTGATAGCCATAAGCCGCGACGGCGGCCACGTAGGTGTCGTCCTGTTCGGTTCTGCCATAAAGGGCGGCGTGGAAGGCGTCGCTCGTCCCGTTGCCAAAGCCATCGGCAATGCTGAAACTGGCGCCGCCTTTCGAAACCGACAGGCCCAGCATGGTATGGGGGTCGAGTTGACGTTCGAAGCCGGCGGCGATGCCGAAGTCGCGCACCGTGCGATCATGGCTGGCCGTGGCGGCGCTGCCCCCGGTGAAGCTATAGCCAGCAAGGCCGGCGATCCAGACATTCCAGTCCTTGCTGGCCACGGCCGGATTGTCGAATGCCTCCAACGCTGCGACACGGCGACCGGCGGCAACCGGAGCATAGCCCATGACACTGATGGTATTGTCGTCGTCATAACCCGATGCGCTCAGCACGCCCGGACCACTTCGACTGCTCATCACCGTATCGAGAAATGAATCCATGGTCTGGGCAGCAGCCGGCGCGACGCTTGTCGCCACTTCGCCCGAGAGTTGCTGCAATACGAGAGCCAGGCTTGCCGCATCGAGGGTCGCCAATGCCTGAAAGGCGAGCGGCAGGGTCCCGCCACCGGCGCTATAGGCGTCGATGGCCTGGGCGACGGCCAGGGCCGACGTCGAGCCCGCGCCGCCCAGCGCGTTTCCCACGCTGACCGAGGCCGCGGCCAGGCAGATGGCAATGACATTGGTGTCGAGCGTGACCGCGCCGTTGCGCGCCAGCGCGGCGCCGCAATTGATCGACGCGCCGGTGTTGAGCGTGACGCTGGTCAGCGCCAGGATGCGGCCGCGGAATTCCGATGTGGTGCCCAGGGTCGCCGAACTGCCGACCTGGAAATAGACATTCGCCGCATTGGCGCCGTTGATGAGCAGGACGCGCGATGCACTGGCGGTGGTCAGCGTCGAGCCGATCTGGAAGACGAAGATGGCAGCGGAGTTGCCCTGTCCGTCAAGGATCAGATCACCGGTGATGGCCAGGGTCGTGTTAGAGGTGTAGGTGCCAGCCTGCAATGTCTGCCCGCCAATATCGCCGGCCACTACGTTTCCCGCAGGGAGACCCTCGAGAATGTCGTAGGCGGTGGCCAGATCGGCCTGTCCCTGCGCCGAAATGGCATTGGCGGCATAGATCATGCCGTAGACGCGGCCGGGCGGGAACCCCACCACGGCGCTGCCCGGACTGACGCCGACGTCGCCAAGGATTTCGGAGGGGCCGGTATTGGTCACGGTCGAGCCGGCCAGCACGGCAAAGCCGAATGGAGGACCATAGGGCGTCGGCTGCGCGCTCGCCTGGCCGGTCAGGGCGCCAAGGCCCAGCACCAAAGCGCCAAAGAGCGCTTGAAGACGCTGCGATCGCAACAACCTGGCAGCGCACATCAGCTTGCTCCCCGAAAGTATATTTTGGAGCATTTTGTAAGCACGCATTGACATTCCGATCGGATATAAAAACCATCGGCTTTTCCGACCGGAAAAACGCGTGACAATAAACATTTTGCAAAGATTTTTAGTTTCGTCCGCGCCACACGATTTTTCGTGCTATGCGGGTTTACTTCTCTACACGAAATTCAGCATACGGGTCGCAGGACTAAATTCAACTGATATTCCGGCAATTGCGGTCCGCTCCCGATCACGTTTTAGGACAATGGCCATCACCAAGCGGCTTCTCACCTGTCTGGCATTCCTGGCCATGCTCGGCGCCGCTGCGCCAGCGCGTGCAGAGGCAACCCTGGTTGGCGTCGCCGCCGACATGGTGGCGGGGACCATCGTCGTACGGACTGCCGAGCGCGCCCTCTACCTGGTACTGCAGGATGGGCAGGCCCTGCGCTACAGCGTGGGCGTCGGTCGCGCCGACCGGCAATGGATCGGCACCACCGCGATCGCTGGCAAGTATATACGGCCCAACTGGGCGCCGCCCGCGGCGATCCGGCGCGACTCGCCCGGACTTCCGGCGGTTATCCCGGGCGGATCGCCCGACAATCCGATGGGGGCCGCGGCCCTGACACTGTCGGGCGGCGACTACGCCATCCACGGCACCAACCGGCCGGACTCGATCGGCGGCTTCGTCTCCTATGGCTGCATCAGGATGAGCAATGCCGACATGGTCGATCTGTTCGATCGCGTGGATCTGGGCACACCGGTCATCGTTACCCGCTGAGCCGTTCAGTCGGGCGGCGGCTGACGTTTCTGCACGACAGCCGAACACGCGCGTGGCCTGGATTCGTTTCTGCGGGCGCTTGCCCCCCGCGTCGCGCCTCATGCCGCCGGTCGGGGCCGATCGGAGGGTAGACCCCTCGGGCGAATGACCGATCACGACTGGCACCTCGAGGCGCGCGATTGGAGCGGAATTGCCCTCCACAAACCCCTATAGTTGGGGCGCTCGATCGATACCGCCTTGGCACCTCGAGGAGCGAAAAGGGTTCCGATTTCAGGCCTGGGGCGAGCGGTGGTGCACCTGAAATGCGGCAACCCGATCTGCCATTGCCAAACGCGTTAGGCCTCGGACGCCAGCCTGCGTCGACGCCTGCAGTGTCCACGCGCGGGCCTTAAGGCTGTTGCCAAGGACCAGCACGAGGCGACACGGGCCCTGACCCTATTTGCCGCAGGGACCTTTACCCATATCGTGGTGCCCCAGGCGGCGCCGCGCATCGTCCCTGCCATTGGCAATTCCCTGGTTTCGACCATGAAGGATGTTCCGGTGCTTTCGGTCGTGACCGTGCTGGAGATGCGCGCCGTCGCCAAGATCGTGGGTGATCGCACACTCGACTTCTGCCGTCCCTGGCCGGCGGACTCTCATCATGACGCTGGTCGCGTCCGCAGGCGGCCGCCTGCTGGATGGCTGGCTTGCCATGCCTTGAAGTGACCGACAAGATCATAAAGTGTGACACAGTCGTGAAGCGTTTCGGCGACCTGACGGTGCTCGATGAGCTAGATTTTCGAAGCCATGCCAGGCGAAAGCCACGCCCCTGCATGGGGCGACTACTGGGCGGCAGGCCTCCGCTCCCGTTACGGGATTGAACGGCATCGCTGAGCTTCGTCCTCCTCGGCCCCACCTAACACTTGCCGATCAGCACAGTCGTCGCCAAGATGGGTTATGTTGCCAGCGGTCCGCACATTGTTGATGAGCTGGCTCGCGCTCCAGTCCCTTCTCTGCAGCCCATCGTCCTTGGCTCGCGCCCAGGAGGGCACCACATGCTTTGCATTGGCAGAACAGAGCATCTGTATTGCAGAGGATAACTACCGGGCCGATGTGTGCGGCGCCATCACTGCCTATTCCCGCCATTGGAAGCTTCCCGATGGCTATTTTGCCCGGCTTATCTGGCAGGAAAGCCGCTTTGATCCCACGGCGTTAAGTCCGGCCGGAGCACAAGGCATTGCGCAGTTCATGCCAAGCACGGGGCGCCTGCGTGGCCTGGTCAACCCCTTCGACCCTGCTGAAGCCCTCGCGCGCTCGGCGGAGTATCTGCGCTTTTTGGAACAGAAATTTGGCAATCTTGGACTCGCTGCGGCTGCCTATAATGGCGGCGAAGGGCGGATTGGTCGCTACATGGCCAAGGGCGGCACGCTGCCTGCCGAGACGCGCAACTATGTCATGATCGTCACCGGCCACTCGGTTGACCAATGGCTTGCCGGGGTCGTCAGCGACGTCGATTACACTCTGGACGACGGCACTGACTTCCTCGCTGCCTGTATCGAGATGGCGCGGTCCGTGCGCTCCCCGAATCTGACCACCCACCCAGCCGAATGGCAGCCCTGGGGGGTTATTATTGCACAGAATGCCTCAGCCGACCTGGCGCGATCGCGATTCGCCGCTGCCCAGACACAGTTCAGCAGTCTACTTGGCAGCGAGCGGCTGATGCTCATCAGCGTCCGCAATCCCAGTTTTGGAAATCGAATGCGCTTCTCCGCTATGCTCGGGCGACAAACCCGGCAAGAGGCAGACGTGCTGTGCGAACGTCTGCGCGCCTTGGGCGGCAACTGCATCGTTCAAAAAAACACACCTTGATCGGAAACCAGACGCCCTGCACCATCGTGAGACACAGTGTTCTGAACCGATTGGACGGCACGACAGGGCTTACCCGCGAGCCGATCTACGGACCTCGAACAATGCAAGGTCCATTTCGCGGTGACCGATTCCTCATCTTCGAAGTGACGGTCGAAGAGGTCGATGACTATCGCCACCGCCAAAAGCGCCGAAGAAATCGCGATCCGCGTCAGAGGCTCGCTGGTGCCCCACCGCTAGCGGAACCGTATGGCTTCCTGTCCCAGGCGTCACTCACGCCCTGTCGCCATCAGTAGGTCAGAACCACGTCCGTGGCGACAGCGAGCTGACTAGCTTGCCCGACATCGCGAACTCTGCAGGTTGCCCACAAGTGCCTGCTCAGCGCTATTGCGGGCCTCGGCTGACTTGCCGGAAGTGTAAATCCTGACGTCGCCAGCGATCATGCTCCATCCTACTCAGTGGTTAGGGCCTCCGGCAAACCCGGTGCGGTTCAATAATCGGATCTTGCGCAAAGTATTCGCCAAATCTCCCAAGTCCTGTCTGGCTTGATCCGGCTGCATCTCTATGATTCTCTCAAAAAACTCAAGAGCTGTTTCAGGCGACGCGCCTTGCTCGAAGCACCACTCTTTGAAAATTAGTGCCGCAGCCTTCTGCAAATCCAGGAGTTCCAGCTTTTCCACCAAAGCTTGCAGTTCTATGTCAATTGCGGGCTTCATGGTTGCCAACCCCCCAGTGAATATAAGTAGACCTTACAATGCGGATCGAGAGCGCAGCAGGTACATTTGACTCCAAGCTGCGAGCTGGCCGTAACCCAGAACATCCCCGGGCATTTTGCAAAGGGAGATCGCGGTGGTCGTTGCCCCATCCGGGATAAATTTTGACGAAGATGTGCCACCGATGTGAATAGGCATACCAGCCGATCTTGCCAGATGGCCCTAAAGCTTCCCCTTCGGCTCTGATTTTCCAGGATCTGCCAGCGTGTGAATTTCTTTCGCATAGCCAGTCCTTCGGCATCGCGATGCTTGTTTTCGCACGGACTCTCCTCGTGAGTTTGCGTTGAGGTAACAGTCGCTTTCGTTGCAGGATGTCCCCAGTTGTCCTGCTGCGCACCGACGGGCGTGATGCCTAAGGGATCGCCACCAGAGCAACGGCCAAGAGAATTTTCATCGTTTACCTCGCGCAACTTTGAAACGGCAACGATAGCTTCGCCTCGGCGCTAACTACTTGTCACTATATCCAGAGGATCTGTCCACTCACCTCACTGATCAAAGACACTGTTGGTTCCGGGGGCGGCTCCGTTGCTGTGGTCACAGCTATGAGTGCTGCAGAGGCCGACGTTGCGGGACGCCAAAAGGGGTAGCATGCGCCGACCTTGTCGTGGCAGGAGCTTCGACGCCGACTGCGGCGGGCACTGCAACAAGGGGACAAACCTGCAGCGGCGCTGCTACCGACGACGCGGCTGGGGCAAAGCTCAGGATATTGGCGGTACCCATCGCCATCGCCATTCAGCTTGGCGCCATAGCTTTCATGGCCACCGCCCATGATCTGCCGTGGCCAGCCGGTTTTGGTGTCACGGTGATCGGGGTCCAGGCCAAGGCCGCCCCTCCTGTGCTGGACTGTTCCCCCTGCGGAAACTGGCCGTTGTTCTCGGTTTGAAAGCCAGGCGCGGCAATGAGGAAACTGCGACGCTGCTCGCGAGATCATGGAATCGCGCCGCCTTGCCGCGCACGGATTGTCCGTAGGTTCCCATGTGCGCCCCCCTATCTTCATCGCCTCCATGATTGCACAGGTGTGAGGAGCATGAAATCGAACGAGGACTAACGAGCTAGTCCGTCAAGAGCTCCCGACGCCTGAACCATCATGGTGACAGGCAAGGGCCCTGCGGCGTCATCCTTCGAGGACAGCAAGGGCTCCCCATTGAGGGGCCAGGTTATGCCGATGGCAGGATCGTCCCAGTGGATCGAGCGCTCAAGGGCTGGCTCATAGTAGGCATCCGTCTTGTACAGCACTTCGCAATCGGTCAGCGCCAGAAAGCCATGCGCAAACCCGCCCGGTATCCAGAATTGCTTATGATTTTCGGCCGATAGCAGAAGACCACACCAGCGCCCAAACGTGGACGAATCCGCGCGAATATCGACGGCTACGTCAAAGATTGCACCGCGCACGACGCGCACCAGTTTGCCCTGTTCGCGCGGCGCCAACTGGTAATGCAACCCGCGCAGTACACCAGCACTCGAGATCGAGTGATTGTCCTGCACGAACGTGTGGTGTTGACCGGTGAGATCGGCAAAGCCATTGGCGTTGTAGCTTTCGAAAAAGGCGCCGCGCTCATCGGCGAACAAGCGCGGCTCGAGCACTATCAGCCCGTCCAGCGGCATGCTTGCGGATTTCATGACAGTTGCACCTCCGTGGTCAGATTACGCAGATAACACCCATAGCCGCTGTGTTCGAGCGGTGCCGCCAGCGCCAGCAATTCGGTGGTGTCGATCCAGCCTTGCCGCCAAGCAATCTCCTCCGGGCAGGCGATCTTTTGTCCCTGCCGGCGCTCGACGGTGGCAATGAACTGCCCCGCCTCGAGCAGGGAATCGTGCGTGCCGGTGTCGAGCCAGGCGTAGCCCCGTCCCATCACCTGCACATGCAACTGTCCACGATCGAGGTAGAAGCGGTTGAGGTCGGTTATTTCGAGTTCGCCGCGCGCCGAGGGCTTCAGGCATTTGGCCATCTCCACAACGTCGGTGTCGTAGAAATAGAGCCCGGTGACAGCGTAGTTGGACTTAGGCTGGGCCGGCTTCTCCTCAATGCCGATAACCACGCCGTTCCTATCGAACTCGGCGACACCGTACCGCGCGGGATCGTCCACATGGTAGACGAACACCGTTGCTCCGTGATTGCCCAGGTCGGCATTGCGCAGTAGCGCCTGGAAATCATGGCCGAAGAACAAATTGTCGCCCAGTACCAGTGCGCTGGTGCGGTCTTCGAGAAATTCCTCCCCGATCAGGAATGCCTGTGCGAGGCCGGCAGGCCTTGCCTGTTCGGCGTAGGAAAACGAAACACCCCACTGCTCGCCCGTGCCCAGCAGCCGGCGGAATCGCGGCAGATCTTCGGGCGTCGAAATCACCAGCATCTCTCGAATGCCCGCCAGCATCAGGCTGGTCATCGAATAGTAGATCATCGGTTTGTCGTAGACCGGCAGCAACTGTTTCGACATGGCAAAGGTCGCCGGGTACAGCCGCGTTCCGTTGCCTCCGGCCAAAATGATTCCGCGCCGGCTCATGCTGCCACCAGCTCGGCGACCGTGCGCCTGACGCCCTGTTGCCAGTCTGGCAGGGTCAAGCCGAACGCGTCTCGAAGCTTCTTCGTTTTGAGCCGTGAATTCAGCGGGCGGACCGCCGGGGTCGGATAATCCGCCGACGCGATCGGCTCTATGGCCTCGGGCGCCAGCTTCAGGTCCGCCCCCAGCCTATCCGCTTCGGTCACGACATGGCAGGCAATGTGGTGCCAACTGGTCTCGCCGGCGGCCGCAATATGATAGGTGCCCGATTGGGCCTCATTGTGCATCGTCTGCTCCAGCGCCCGTGCGGTAACGTCGGCAATAAGTTCGGCGCTGGTCGGCGCCCCGTACTGGTCCGAAACGACACGAAGATGATCGCGCGCTTGCGCCAGTTCGAGGATGCTGCGGACGAAGTTCTTACCCCGTGGCGCATGCACCCATGAGGTCCGCAAGATCAGGTGCTTGCAACCCGAAGCCGCAATCGCCTCGTCTCCCGCCAGCTTGCTCCGCCCATACTCGTTGAGGGGTCCGGTCGGGCTGGTTTCCTGGAACGGGTTGCTGCCGCTGCCATCGAACACATAGTCGCTCGAATAATGCACCAGCCAGAACTCCCGACTGGCTGCCAGCCGCGCGAGAATATCAACCGCCTTGTGGTTTATTGCATCGGCCTGCTGGGGGTGCATTTCCGCGTCATCCACCGCCGTATAGGCCGCGGCATTGACGACAGCGTCGGGCCGGCTATCTCCCAGTATCCGCCTGACGCTGCCAGGATCGCAGAGGTCTAGCGCCGAGCGCGCTACCACGACAATATCGCCCAATGGCGCCAACGACCGCTGCAATTCCCATCCCACCTGACCCGATCCTCCCAGGATCAAGATTTTCATGTGTATTGCCTGGCGACCCAGTCGCGATAACTGCCTCCGGTCACCGCGGCGGTCCATTCTCGATGCTCAACGTACCACTGCACGGTCCGGGCGATGCCGCTCTCGAAAGTCTCGAGCGGCTTCCAACCCAGTTCAGAACGCAGCTTGCTGCTATTGATGGCATAGCGCCGGTCATGACCGGGCCGGTCGCGCACCAGCACGATCTGGTCGCTATAGGAGCAACCGTCGAGCCGCGGCAGATAGTCATCCAGCATGGCGCAGATCGTGCGCGCGACAGCGATGTTCTGCCGCTCCGCATTGCCGCCGATATTGTAGGTCTCACCCGGGCGGCCGTTGGCGAGTACCATGCGCAGTGCGCGACAATGATCGGCCACATAAAGCCAGTCGCGCACCTGTTGGCCGTCGCCGTAAAGGGGCAAGTCCTTGCCGGTTGTGGCGTTGTGAATCAGCAGGGGAATGAGTTTTTCGGGAAAGTGATAGGGCCCGTAATTGTTCGAGCAATGCGTGGTCAGCACCGGCAGGCCGTAAGTCTCCCCATAGGCGCGTACCAAGTGATCTGACGCCGCCTTGCTGGCTGCATAGGGGCTGTTAGGTCGATAGGGGCTGGTTTCGACGAACGCCGGATCGTCCGGCTCGAGCGAGCCAAACACTTCGTCTGTCGACACATGCAAAAACCGGAAATTGTGATGCTTGCGCCAGTGTTCGAGTGCCGCCTGCAGAAGGTGGGTGGTCCCCACCACATTGGTATCGACAAAGCACAACGGCCCGTCGATTGAGCGGTCGACATGGCTTTCGGCGGCGAAGTGCACAATGGCGCGTACCTCGAAATTGCTCAGCCAGGCGCTCACCTGGGAATGATCCGCGATGTCCCCATGGGCGAAAACATAGCGCGGCGAATCCTCGATATCGCGCAGGTTGTCGAGATTGCCCGCATAGGTGAGCTTGTCGAGATTGATCACCGGCTCATCGCCATGGGCTAGCCATTCATGGATAAAGTTGGACCCAATAAAGCCGGCACCACCTGTCACGAGTATCGTCATTGCCGTCACCTTCGTACATCGTCGGCGGAAAGCCCCTTAGTGCCTGAAGTAGATCCGGAATTTGGAACGGCGCAATTGCCGGAGTTGCTTAGGCCTTACGAGCTATCCAAACCTATTGGCGTTCAATGAAGGGCAGCGGGGGATGCCACTCGGTTGCGCCTAGCTCGTTTTGGCCATCGTTACTGGCCGGCATACGCACCCGCCCAGCTAATTCTTCCGATGCTGCCGGTCGAGGGCGTTGAAATCATCGGCCGGCGTGGGCAGCCGGAGGGCGCGGGCGAGCCTGCGTCGCACATAGTGTCGCCCGACCCCCCACGACACCCGGGCGATCTCCGTCGCCTTCGCTCGTGCCGACAGGCTGATCGCCGTTTCGTAGTGCGACACCTGAGTTCGCGCCGCGCTTTCAAGACTGAACCGATCGACGATCAGCTTGCGGCCAAACGCCCCGAGACTGTGCCGAAGGGCCGGATTGTCCATCAACGGTTCCAGTGCACTGCGAAGGGCATCACTTCCGTCCCCACCGCTGGCGAGTCCATACCATCCCGCCTCGAGGAACTGGGAAACCGTGGTCAGATCGCAGAGCTTCCAAAATCCGGCCTCCCCCTGAACGATCAGTGGCTTGCCAAAGGCCAGGCCGCGAAGGGCGGAGCCGCCCATGCCTAAAACGATGTCGGCTGCCGCGTAGGCGGGCCGCGGATCTTGAAGCTCGCCCAAAAGCGATACCACGGCGTTGCCGGCCATTGCGTTCACTGCACCCGCCGCAGCTTCAACCTCGGAGCGCGCGGGGCCGTCGCCCACGATTGCCAAATGGATATTTCGGCCCTCGCTTGCCAGGCGACCAACGGTTCGACAGGCGACCAGCAAGCCTTCCAGTTTTAGTTCGCGCACCAGCCGGCAAACCACCACGATCAGCATGGCATCCGGCGCAAGCTGCAGGCCAAGGCGAAAGCCAAGACCATCGAATTCCGGACTATTCGCATGCACATCGACCGGCGGCTCGATCAGTCCGACCGACTGAAAACCGTCAACGAGGCACTGCCGGCGAAGCAACTCGACGCCGACGACGAGCGGCATTGAGCGGGGCAGAAAGGGGGCGACGGCCGCCGACATGACGGTGGCGATTACCGGAGTGCCAAGCACACGGTGGGGCCCGAGCCACGCATCGACGGCAGGCGGCCACTCATAGCCATGGACGATGTCGATGCCACGCTGCTCGACGAGCCGAGTCAGCGAGCTCATGACCCCGGGAGACGGTCTGGTCCTGTGTGTGCTAACCCGGATATGTTCGAGGCCGGCTTTTTCGACGATTGGGGAGAGTGCTCCGTCTTCCGCCAACAGCAGGACGTTATGACCGAGGGACTGCGTTGCCTGGCCAATCTCTATGGCGTTGAACTGACTGCCGCCAACCTCCATCGAATGGGCGTAAACGACGATGTTCATATCGCCGTCTCTTCTCTTGACGTGTCGTCAACGACGATCAGTGTGAAATCGATAAGGCTCATGCCTTGCTCGGCTGGGATAGCAATGGCCGGGTAACGTGGCGCGCCGGCAGTCGCCGAATTGCGACCAGAGCACCAGCTCGATGCACGCTCGAGCCACTAAGGCTGCGCAAGAGCTCACCAACAAACACGGCGATTCGAAACAAGGCCGTGGAAACCACATCATGGTGCCGCGCATAATCTCGGATGCGATTAGCCGTCAAGATCGCGTACAGGCAATCGTTGCGCCTGTAGTCGCCCCCGATATGGACCACGGTGGCTTCGGGCGCATAGACAATGCGATACCCCGCCGCCCTGATGCGCCGATGATAGTCCACTTCCTCGCTATAGAGAAAGAACGTCTCGTCCCAATCGCCCACGGCGGCCCTTGCCTCAGCAGATATCGCCAACGCTGCTCCGCTGGCCCAATCGATAATGCCTGGCACCTCGAGGGGGCCGACAGCTGTCGCCCCCTCGAGGTGCTGGCGATGTCAAACCCCGCAGGCGCAACCCGATCTGCCATTGCCAAAAGCCTTGGGCCTCGGACGCAAGCCTGCGTCAACGCCGCGGTGTCCACGCGCTGGCCTTATGGCTGTTGCCAAGGACCAGCACGAGGCGGCACGAGCACCGAACCTGTCTGCAGCACGGACCTTTACCATATCGTGGTGCCCCAGGCGGTGCCGCGCATCGTCCCTGCCATGCGCAATTACCTGGTTTCAAACATGAAGGATGTTCCAGTGCTTTTGGTCGTAACCGTTCTGGAGATGCTCGACGTCGCCAAGATGTGGGTGATTGCACACTGGAATATCTGGTTCCGCTGTCCATGGTCGGCGGACTCTCATCATGACGCTGGTCGCGTCCGCAGGCGTCCGCCTGCTGGATGCCTGCTTCCCAAGCAGGGATACCCTTGAAGTGACCGACCGATCATAAAGTTTGACAAAGTCGTGAAGCGTTTCGGCGACCTGACCGTGCTCGACGAGCTCGATTTCGAAGTCATGCCAGGCGAAAGCACGCCCCCTGCGTGGGGCGACTACTGCTCGTGGAAGGCTCGCGCCATGCTGTCTGTTACCGGCTTGATGAGGTAGTCGAGGAAGGTGCGTTCGCGGGTGCGGACCAAGACTTCTGCGGGCATGCCGGGGGTCGGCGAGAAGCCTGGTATGCGCGCGATCTGCTCCGCTGAAATCGAGACCCGCGCCAGATAAACGTCGCGAGCGGGGCCCTGGGAACCGGCAATGGTGTCCGCATGTGGGCCTTTTTCGCCGCCAGCAACATCACGACGTGACTCTCGACTGCGCGGATACGACGAACAAAAAGGTCGTGACCGGAAGAAGCAATTTGGCATGGGATTGTCAAAGCGCAGTGCCTCCCTGGACCAGGGCATGTCGTTACGACGCGTGGGGCGGTCTGCTTGTTGATGCTGGGGAACTCGAGGCTGCCGTGCTGCGAGGCGGCAAGGGCTTGGTGGAAGGCGTGTTCCAATGGCAGATCCGCCGGGCTTCCGTCTCGATAACTCACTATTGGCTTGACGATGTGCTCCGACAACACCGCTCGGACCTGATTGATTGTGAAGAGAGCGCCTTCAGCAATATCGGTCCTTACGGTAACAGGCACCACGACCAAGGCTGTTTCGTCTATCGCCTTCAGCCTGCCATTGTGTCGAGCGCGTCGAAGATATCGGCTACCCGCGCGACGCTTCCCGCTGCCATATCGTAGACAATGATCATCCTCGGATTGTCCGCGAGGAGCTTGATCAGCTGCAGAACAATCCCATGATTATCCATATCGATCACTTCGTTACTCATGACGGCATTAGTTCCGGCAAAGGGTATGGTTCTGACTTCCCCATAACGCAGCAGCCTAGTCTGCTCGTCATTTTGCAGGATGTCAGTGGCGTACCTCGGCGCAATGCGGACCTGTGCAGCGCCGCAGACTCAGGTCAGCGAGCGTTGCTTAGGCAACGATGATTGTCTGGCCGACTTTAGGAACTTGCGTAGGACGATGCCCGCGACCGCCAGCACGCTGGGCGGGTCAAGGGCCACACTCGCTAGAAGAAATTTAGCAGCTAGGCGTGGCTTACTGTCATTGACGAGGAAACCAGCCAGATTGCGCATCAACATGGCCCTGCGCGTCGCGTAGCGTTGGAGCAATTTGCGGTTGTTCTTCATGATCCGGATCTCTCCCAGCGTCTGCCGCCGGCGCGATCGCGAGATGCTGTCAACAGAGACTGAACCGAGCACCAGCGGCGTTGCATATTCCAGGATACGGACTACCTGCGCCAGCCGCACGGCGAATTCATAATCCTCGTTGGCCGAGGCAACTGGGTCGAACCAAGATCGGGTCGGCATACAATCTGACCTGAACATGGCGCATTGTACGCTGAGGCGATTGTCTCGAAGGAGCCAATCAACTTGATCCACGTCGCACGGCAGTCGCCCTACTGCTGAAGGCGTCACGTACACAAGGTCGGGACCAAAGCGGCCGGAGCCGTCGCGGCCATGTAGAATTTTGGGACCCGTAATAGCGCCGAACTCGCGGGGCAGATCGGCGAAAACTGCCAATTGGAATTCCAGTTTTCCAGGAAGCCACAGGTCATCGCTGTCCTGAAAGGCGATGTACTGCCCCTTAGCTAGGGAAAGCCCGGTGTTGCGGGCGGCGCCGGCACCTCCGTTGGAAGGACGACGGATGTAGGTGACCCGGGGATCACCGATGCTGGCAATCAAGCCTTCGATGTCTTCGCTAGAGGCATCGTCGACAACAATCAGCTCTAGGTTCTTAACCGACTGCGTAAGCACGCTGGAAATTGCAGCGGGCAGCGTTCGAAGTCGATTGTACGTTGGCAATATGACTGAAATCTGCGGGACTGCCTGCCAACCCGCTCTTTTGGCCTGCGCGCAATCCGAATATGATGTCGCGACAGGCCCGGCAATGCTCGGCTTCCCAAATCTAACGTTGTTCATACGAGACCTGTTCTGGATAGGAGGTGCGTAAGCCCTATACTAAGCCTCATCAAAGACAGTCGGGCCTACTTTCGTTAAGCGGTCGATGGTTGATGCTTGTCGCCTCGTCAACCTTACCCAATAGCATACCGGAGCGTTATCGACGTCACGATTGCTCGATCTGCCTAGGGGGTCTGATCGCTTGATTTACGCGCACAGCGATATATTCCGAACTGAGCTATCTGTTTTTGCTTAGCTGCCGTTGACGGGCGTTGAAATCGTCGGCCGGACTTGGTGTCCGGAATACATGGGCCAGTCGCCGCCGCAGATAGTGCCGTCCCACGCCCCATGACACGCGAACGATCTCGGCTGCCGTCGCTGGCGCCGATTGGCTGATTGCTTGCTCGTATAGCAACACCTGAGTTCTCGCCGCGCCCTCAAGGCTGAACCGATCGAGAATGAGCTTACGGCCGAACACCCCCAGGCTTTGTCTTAGCGCCGAATTGGCAATCAAAGGTTCGAGCGCACTGCGGAGAGCGTCAGATCCATCGGCACCGCTTCCGAGGCCAAACCACCCCTCGTTTAGGAATTGCGAAACTGTCCTCGGATCGCAAAGTTTCCAGAATCCCGCTTCGCCCTGAACGATCAGCGGCTTGCCGAAGGCCATACCTCGGAGCGCTGAGCCGCCCATTCCCAAGACGACGTCCGCCGTTGCATAAGCTGGCCGAGGATCTTGCAGCTCGCCTAAGAGCGAGACTACGGAGGAACCGCCCACTGCGTTCGCCATGGCCGCTGCAGCTTCGACCTCGGCGCGAGCTGGACCGTCGCCTACGATTGCCAAATGCACGTTTCGACCCTCGCTGACCAGTCGTCCCACCGTCCTGCAGGCGGCAAGCAATCCTTCGAGCTTCAGCTCGTGCGCGAGCCGACACACCACCACGACTAGGGTGGTGTCAGGCGCAAGCTGCAAGCGTGCGCGAAAGCCAATACCATCGAATTGCGGCGTGTTTGCATGCACATCCACCGGCGGCTCGACTAGCGCCACCGACCGAAAACCATCGTCAAGGCAGCGTTGGCGAAGCAATTCAACGCCGACCACGAGCGGCATTGACCGCGGCAAAAACGGGGCGACGGCTGCCGACATGACAGTGGCGATCACCGGTGTACCAAGTGCGCGATGAGGCCCCAACCACGCATCAATGGCAGGAGGCCATTCATAGCCGTGGACTATGTCTATGCGGCGCCGCTCGACGAGCCGAGTCAGAAAATTCATGACGCCAGGAGACGGCCTGCTTCTGCGCGTGCTAATTTTGATATGTTCAAGGCCAGCCTTTTCGGCGATCGGAGACAATGCTCCATCTTCGGCCACAAGCAGAACGTTATGGCCCAGTGCTTGCGTGGCCTGGCCGATCTCGATGGCGTTTAACTGACTGCCGCCCAGTTCCATCGAATGGGCGTAAACCACGATGTTCATGTCACAGGTGCAATCTGCGGCCCATGCAGCGTCTCGCACGTCCGGGTGGGAGCCGGCACCAGGGCGCTCAGAAGATGAGACCATTTTGGTGGTGAAGGTATGACAAAAATGGGGGCCATCGGTGCGTCCTGTTTCTTACCCGCATCGTAGCAGTTCCGAGCCTTCTGGAGCTGATGCTAAAGGCGGGCAGGAGCAATCCTATGGGCTTACGTCCCGAAGCTGCCTAAATCGAACCGTGTAGGGGCGGCAACGGTTCAGCCTGATTGCTGAGGTGAAAATCTGTTCACGATCAACAAGGGTAGTGCGGCCCGGCCTTATGTGTGTCGGTCAGCATTGCGCGTGAGGAGACAACAATTGAACGCTATCGCTGAACCTATCGAGCGGTTGGCCGTCATCATCGTGGCCTACAACAGCGCAAGTGCCCTAAGTGGGCTGCTCGACTCGATCCAGGAGCACCGTACTGAAGTGGCGCATCTGGATGTCTATGTCATAGACAACGACTCTCGAGACGATTCCGTGACGATTGCCCAGGCCCATCCAGTGGGCGCCTTTGTGGTCCCCACCTTCCACAATGGAGGCTATGCGGCGGGCATCAATATTGGCGCGGCACTGGCCGGGCCTCATGCGCACCTGCTGATCCTCAATCCTGACACGCGGCTGCAGCCCGGCACACTTCGCCTGTTGCTCACGCACGCGATCAAACAGCGGGTCGGCGTTGCGGTTCCCAAACTGCTCCAGGAGGATGGAACCTATGCGCCTTCCATCCGCCGGGAGCCTTCGCTAGTGACTGGCTGGTCCGACGCGTTGGTCGGCACGGCAATTGCAGCACGGATGGGCCTGGGAGAAATCGTCGCGAACAAGGACCTCTACGCCAAGGGTGGTGAAATCGAATGGGCAAGCGGCGCCGCATTGCTCATTTCCGCAACCGCCCGTCAGACAGTGGGTGATTGGGACGAGACATTTTTCTTGTACAGCGAAGAAGTTGACTATTTCCAGCGGGTCCGGGCGGCAGGCTTTAACCCCGCCTATGTGGCGGAAGCTCGCGTGGCCCATGAAGGCGGCGACTACCATGAAAACATTTACCTGTCGGCTTTGATGACGACCAACAGGATACGATATTTCCGTCGGCACCACGGTCCTTTAGCCACGTGGGCCTTCCGTATGGCACTGATATTCGGCTCGACTATACGAGCACCGCTTGGCCGCGGTCACCGAGCGGCCCTTCGAGCCGCACTTTCCACGTAGGTCAGCATCACTTCGGGCGGCGCTGACGCAGATAGAAGCGGTCGTCGGCTGTAGGGCAGTTGATCTGTGCGAATGGGACCTGTTCTGGGCCGCAAGCTTGCGATGGCATGATGGAGTTGGTCGGTTGAGATCCACACAGACGATCTAGACTTGCTTCACCGCTGGCGTAGGCCGTCTGTTCCATTCGCTTCTTGGCTGAGTTGTTCTGGATAGACCGCGCCGACTTGCTGCACGATACCCCGCGATGCGGCGATCTCATCATAAATCGCCTCGATTCTTTGTATGCGGGCTGACCACAAACCGGTGGCTTTGACGTGACGATAAGCGGCCTGCCCCATGCGGTTCCTCAATGCAGCGTCGGCGGCAAGTCGACGAATGGATTCCGCGACCTCGCGCGCGAGGCTTTCGGGCGTACTCACCTGCAACCTGATCGCGCATTCGGCGGTGACGGCACTCCCCGGTCCGCCTCGATCCACTACAATCAGAGGCAGTGAATAAGACATGGCCTCCAAAGCTACATTGCCGCCGGGCTCGCGATAGCTCGGAAACACGAACACATCCGCCTGTCGGTAGAATTTTCCGAGAGCGGCCTTGGGCTGCCAACCGTGAAAGATGATCCGGTCGGATGACAGGCCGAGTTCCTCAGCGAGTGCCTCACAGATTGATCTGTCGGGTCCATCACCCACGATGTCCAGAGTAACTGGAAGGTCTGCTAGCAAATGCATCGCGCGCACCAAGTCCCGCACGCCTTTGGTCCGAACCAGCCGGCCCACATAAAGGAGTTTTACAACGTGCTCTCCGCCCGGCCGTACAATCGGTTCAGATACACTGTCGAGCGCCGTCTCGCTCAAGAAATCGAGCCGCTTCAACGATAGGCTAGCCAGAGCCTCGCCCACATATGGTGCGATGCCCAAGACACAGTCCGCAGTTTCGAAGGAGGCACGCAGGAGAGGATCAAACTGCAGCCGATACCGGTCCATCGCGCGGAGCCGCATGAACCAGGGATTGCTACCCTCTTCCGCGGCAAAACCGGGTGGGGACGCCAGGGCCCCGCCGACGGGCCCGATCACCAATGGAATGCCGAGACCGGCGGCCGGAGAAGGGTAGCGCATGGCCACTGGGGTGGGCTGATGGGCAACGTCGAACGTCTCACCTCTGGCCAGTGCCATTTTAATCCAGTGTCGTGCCCGAAAATAAAACGGCACATAGCTTGGTTTGAGCATGCTGTTCAGCCGCTCGGCGCGGGTAAACAAGGCCATTTCCTGCCATTCGATTACCCGCACGCCCGGCAATTGCACTGACGCCGGTCGAGCGCCGCGCTTATGATAGGTCAACAGCGTCACATCGGCACGTTCAGCCAGCCGCGAGGCCCATTGGTATGAGACCCAGGCTTCGCCTACGTCCTCACCATCGCAAGTGGGTGCAATGAGAAGCAGCTTCCTGCCCACGAGCCTATCCTCCATGCGCCGGCCGGCGAGCCGACACTTTAGGACGCTCTCTTGTTGCCACGTGCCGGACGGGAAGAGCGCTGAGCCGGGCTGTGCGGCCAACCGCTGGCCCATGTTCCTCATGCGACTTGTGTTCCGGAACATCCAGCAACCACATTCCGCTGGCCATCAAAAACATGAACAAGACGTAGGTGGCGTTCCAGAAATGAACGGTCCAGCCAACCACGAAAAATCCGGCCAGACAAATGAGGTAGCCCATCCTGAAAGAGTAGTCCCTCGGCGAAAGATAGCGCTTGCGTCCAACGGAAATTGCGCTTCCCAGGAACGCGGTGAACATCAAGAAACTGGCCGGCAGTCCGAAAACAATCGCTGGATAGAGCCAGAACATGTCGATGCTTTGCGTCATCCACGATGGGTGGTCCCACATGCCATATCCAACGCCGAAGACTGGATGATTTAACGCCGACTGCGACCCGAAATTCCAGATGAGCACGCGGTAGTAGGCCGACTCCGCGTCAAGCGCGAAGCTGGACAGCAGAACGTTGGGCAAAGGCCGCTTGGCGAACAGTTCGATGAACAGCAGTGCGAAGCCAATCAACCAGAGCAATAGCGTCCAGCGCGCCTTGAAGGGCCTCAACAACCAGCCCCAGAGCAGCAGCAAGACCTGGGCGGCAATAGCGCTCATGGGTCCGGCCGAAAGGGAGGTGAAGGAGGTGAGCACTACCAGACAGGCAGTTCCCCAACGACGCCACCGTAGCGCCCCGTAGCCCATAACGGAAAAGCTAAGGGCCAGGGCGCTGCCGGTGCAGACGCCGAACAGGATTGGGTGATCCAATACCGACTGTGCGCGCTCAAGACCCAACCGACCCAGCATTCTGTATTCGGTGATGGACGGCATTAGCGCAGTAAATCCACGCAACAGGTAGTTCTGGCCGGTAACGGTTTCGATTAGTGCGAAAGGAAGCAGGATCATGACGGCAGTGACGAGTACCGTGCACATGCGGCGAAAATCGTCAGCATCGCGGATCAGGACGCGAGCGAGGAAATAGCTTCCGACGGTCTCCACCCCTTGCACACCGCCAGATTGAAACCCAACATCGGCTCCATGATTGGCACCAAGACCGATAGCGCACCACATAGCGTATCCGAGCACGGCAAAATCGGGCACGCGGACGGGCCCTGCCTTGCCACTTGCCCATAGCCAGAGACACGGAACGACCGTCAAAATAAGAAGAAAGCGATAGGGGCTGATGACCATGCCCCCAACGTTGAACAACCAAGGCACAAAAAGGGCTGTCAGGAACACTGGGACCAGTACGTTCAACCCCTTCGACCCGTCGGTTTGCGACGAGGGTTCCCAGGTTCGCGTCCGCTGGCGTCCTGCCGTGATGGGCGAATACCTAGTGGAGGCCCGCCCTGCGCCTGCGATCAAGACCTCTTCCATCATCAAATCCGGGTTGCTCTCCTCCGCAGGGTAGAGAACATCGTGTTGTTCTCAACTACATCCTTCGGCTGAATGGCTGTCCCGTAGCAGTCTGTATTAGCTAATGCAGTCGGTTTTGCACTCTGAGAAACTCCAATAGCTGTCCCCTGAACCCGCAGGGCTGACCGGGGTGAAACCAAGGTGCGCGAACTGAACGCGAAATACCGTCTTGCACGATTGATGGCCAGCTCTCGTTCATACGCCCATAAACTTGGCTGGGGCGTCGGCGCGGTGGGCCTC
Organism: Alphaproteobacteria bacterium; assembly: GCA_018828145.1. Taxonomy (GTDB): domain Bacteria; phylum Pseudomonadota; class Alphaproteobacteria; order Rhizobiales; family Devosiaceae; genus Devosia. Next base: position 56,861 of record JAHJWO010000019.1, read on the forward strand.
CTTGCAACCTTGCAAGGGGTAGTGCGCACAATTCTTCTCCACCTTATGCGTCCTATAAATTCGGAAATCCGGCTGAGATCCGGTCCGTTGCTAGAGTTCAATTTTCCCAGCCAGGTCCCGACAGCCCTCATCATGTTTGGGGACATGATCGATCCGGAGTTCGCGTTCTTGCGACGCATCGCGCGCCCAGATTGGGTTGTTGCCGATGTAGGCGCGGCCATCGGGCAATTTACCCTATTTGCCGCCCGCTTGCCGGTTCACCGCATACATGCCTTTGAGCCGAGCGGCGCCAATGTTCTTGTCCTGCGGCGCAACGTAGCGCGCAACGAGGTAACCGGCAGCGTCGAGATCCACCAGCTTGCCCTTGGCGAGACCGAATACGAGGCATTTTTCGAGACAACTGACCATACGTGGGTAAGCCGCATCTCCCAGACTGCCGGCGATGCTCACATGGTAGGGCAGACCGATAAGGTGCAGGTCAGGACACTTGCCGGAGAACTCGATCGGCTCGGCGTGCACCACCTCTCCGTTCTCAAGATCAATGTCGCTGGCTTTGAGGCCGGCGTTCTGGCGGGTGCGGAGCCGCTGCTCGCACGAGGCGGTGCCGACATCTTGGTGCTGCTGCTCGGCCTCGCCTCCCTGCCAGAATATGCCAAGCTTGCCGGGTGGGGATACCGTTTCTTCTACTTCCATCCGCGCGAAAAGGCGCTGTATGAGATAACGGAGTTTGATGCCGACTCAGTTCTCAATCATCGGCCCTGGCCGGCGCGCCACATCATCGCCATTCACAGCAGCGCCATGTCGCGCCGTGTAACCGGCGACATGCCGATACGTGCGATCCGGGCGCCTACGGGGGATAGACACGTGCACCATCTGCAAATTTCGTGACTGCTAATACTTCTCAGCAGCATGAGCTCGGTGGGATTTTAGCTCGCCAGAACTAGCTAGCATCGCCCGATACGCCGGAGATTGACCGCGAGTGCGGTATATGCTTAGAAAAAATAAAAACCTATTTGAACATTCCGCATTGCGCCATATTCCTGTCTTAACGGTAACCAAAAATTAACCATACATAAGCGAACCTTAGTCGAGGCGCCACGATAAATTTGTGCCTGCGCTCGCTTTGGCGCACCCAATGTGCGGCAGAAATAGGGCGGATTGCCTGTGTTAGAACATCAACGGGTCTTAATCTGACGTCACCTAGTACCGGGCATCCGACATTGGGTGCGCTAGTTAGGGAGAGGCTATATGCCCTTGAATAGCACAACGATCCTTCAAGGCTTCCCAGATGCGGACAGCACTGGCGTCCGGTCGGGCGTTACACTCACGTCGGTCGGCAATTTGACTATTACCCAGGATAACGCAGTCATCAGTGGACTTGAAATTCGCGGCACTCTGACCATCGAAGCCGAGAATGTTACCATTGTGGACTGCCGTATCATCGGGGACAGCTACAACGGCATCATTGCTCAAAAGAACGAAATAACCGTTGAATACTGCGACATCATAGGGGGCACCAACGGAATATCCGGCGGCGGGACATTCCGCTACAACGACATTTCCCAAGTGGACAACGGCATCAACGTTTACTCGGCCAGCGTGATCGAGAACAACTATATCCACGATCTGCAGGGCAACGCCGATTCCCATTATGACGGGATCGAGATCAATGGCGGTGGTGGCACGGTGATCCGCCACAACACGATCATCAACGATCATGGCCAGACCGCTGCCGTCATGATCAACAACTATTTCGGTGGCGTCGACGGCATCCTGATCGAAAACAATTATTTGGCGGGTGGCGGCTACACTATCTATTCGGATGGCAGATTCACCGACGAGCCGATCAGCGGCGTACAGATCACCAACAATGTTCTCGGTCAGGGACAATGGGGTTACTACGCATTTTTCGAAAACAACCCGGTCCTGTCCAACAACACTCAGGTCGGCGACAATTGGCCGACGCCTGATTCCGGCGGAATACCTAGCGAACCGCCGGTGGTGCCCACCGATCCGGTGCCCCAGCCGCCGCCGGCGTCTAGCGACCAAGGCACCAATGCTGCCGACAATATCACCGGAACCAATGCTGCAAACGTCCTAGACGGCAAGGGCGGCAACGATACGATCAACGGCATGGGCGGCAACGATACGATCAACGGCATGGGCGGCAACGACACCATTACCGGTGGCAGCGGCTATGACGTGCTCACCGGGGGTGCAGGAAACGACGCATTCGTGTTCGGTAATTCCGCTGACATCGGCAGCCGTGCCGGCGCGCGTGACGTCATCACTGACTTTGTCCAAGGCCAGGACAAGATCGATCTGTCTGCAATCGATGCCAACAGCAACCTTACGGGCAACCAGGATTTCAGCTTCATCGCCGGCGACGATGCCAGCTTTACCAGAAAGCCGGGTGAACTGGCGTGGCATACCGAAGCCGCTAACGGCCGCACTGTCATTCAGGGCGACACCAACGGCGATGGTGTCCACGATTTCGAGATCGAACTGAAGGGACTAATCAACCTTAAGGCGAGCGACTTCATCGGCGCCGGTACTGCGCCGACTACCCCAACGCAGCCGACAACGCCACCGCCGGACACCAGCCTTAGCAAGATATACGGCACATCAGGTGTAGACCGGCTGAACGGGGACGCCGGAAATAACTATATTGATGCCAAGGCTGGCAATGACATTCTAAAAGGGGGCGGTGGAAATGATGCCCTCTTCGGTGGAGCTGGTCGCGATGTCATGATGGGTGGTGCGGGCAATGACGCCTTCTTGTTCAAGGCTGTTTCCGACATGGGCAGCAATGCGGGCTCGCGCGATGTGATTCCCGACTTCGTCAAGGGCCAAGACAAGATCGACCTGTCGGCCATCGACGCCAATCGCAAACTGGCCGGTGATCAGGCGTTCAGCTTCTTGGCTGGCGACGACCAACTCTTCACCCACAAAGTGGGCCAGGTTGCATGGCATATCGATGCAGCCCACAACCAGACGATCATCCAGGGCGACATGAATGGCGACGGGGTCCATAACTTCGAGATCCAGCTCACTGGCCAAATCCAGCTTGGTAGCGGCGACTTTATTCTGTAGTCGGCGCCTCGTTTGACGCTGTAGCCTCCGCCTTCTTCCTGCCAGTGGAGAAAGCGCCGCTTGCCTTTATTCTTGGCCCATTCGTCGCCTTGCCGGTGACGAATGGGCCAAGACGATCGCCATTCCGGCCGGTGTGGACGACGCGCGCTCCGCTGTTGTCGGCCAAAGCGTTGTCAACGATCACCACCTCGGTTTCGCTGCCGCCGCGACTGGTGTGAGGTCAAACGCGAGAGACGGCGCCCTTCAACGCAAATGCTTTAATGGCCAACCTGTGAATCTTGTCGGCGATGGGAAACGCGGACGTCGCAGCTGGCGAGGGTGCGTTGCAGATGTGAACGGTTCTTGCGGTATTGCGGATCAGGAAGTCGTGAACCAAAGAACCGTCTCGCATGACGGCTTGTGCCCTGATGCCAGAGGGATACGGCAACAGGTCGCCAAGCTCCAGCGATGGACAATAGCGCTGGCAGGCCCGCAGATAGCGCGACCTGAAGGTGGAATTGCCCGCCTCGGCGAGCCCAGAGTGCAGGTTGTCCCGCATGACCCGCCAGAAGCCGGGAAAACCTGCCATGCTCGCGACATCACGCAGGTTCAGAGACAGCTTGCCATAGCCTTCACGGGCCAGGGACAGCACAGCATTTGGCCCAACTGTGACGTGCCCCCCGATCATGCGCGTCAGGTGGATGCCAAGGAAAGGCAGTGCCGGATCGGGAACCGGATAAATCAGGTGGTTCACGATGGCGTTGTGGCGCGTCGCGAGGCGGAAATATTCGCCCTTGAACGGAACAATGGCGAAGTCATCGCCAAGGCCGCACAGCGACGCCAGTCGATCGGCGTTGAGCCCTGCACAGGCGATCAGGTGCGACGTCTTGAACTCGCGACCGTCAGCCAGGGTAAGTTGGACGCCATCGCTGCCTTCGACGATGTCCGATACCTCGGCGCCAGTGAGAATCTGCCCCCCAGACGACACCACCTGGTTGGCCATTGAGCGAACCATCGCCGGGTAGTCCGCGATGCCGGTGGCGGGACTGAGCACCGCGCCAAGACCGGTAATGTTGGGCTCGAGCTCGTGCAGCTCTGCGCTCGAAACGTGCCGCACGTCGAGTCCGTTCTGACGGGCCCGATTTTCCAGGGCGGCAAGTCGCTCCAACTCCAGAGGTGACGTCGCAACAACCAACTTGCCCGGCCTTTCGTGCGCAATCCCAAATTCGGTGCAGTATGCAAGCGTGGCCGCATGCCCTTGCCGGCAGAACTCTGCCTTGAGGCTGCCCGGGGCGTAGTAGATGCCTGCGTGGATGACACCGCTATTGCGCCCGGTCTGGTGAAGCGATAGCCCCGCTTCCTTCTCCAGCACCGTGACACTGAGACCAGGGTGACGAGTCAGCAGGGTATGAGCAGTGGCAATGCCAATAATCCCGCCACCAACTATGGTTATGTCTTTGGTCATGCGTACCGGCCAGAAATCATGCCGTTGACGCATTGGGCGAGTAAGAATCTGCCAACCGAAGGGCAAGCTGCATCAGTGTGAAGGTAGGCTGCGCACTGCCTGAGGTGGGAAACACCGATGCGCTGGCGATCGCCAGATTTGGAATTGCGTGACAGAACAGGTCTGGTCCTACGACGGATTCCCTCGGATCGGTTCCCATCCGAGTCGAGCCGGACGGATGTGCGCAGACGCGTGCATGGTCGATAATGAGATGCTCGTCCGGATCGATGACAGAGGCGTCCCAAATCAATGGGCAAAGAATGTCGAAGCCGGAGCGTTCCCAGTAGTGACCCAAATGTTTGACGGTGGCCCGGAACGCTTGTTCTTCGGACATGCGCGGCTCCCACTCGATGATCGGCCTGGGAACGTTCAAGGCGTCAACGTCTTTGGTTAGCCTGATGCGATTCAGCGGGTTGGCCAACTGCTCGACGCACGACATCATCCGGAAGTTGGCCTCGGGTGGCGCGTAATGTTGGTGATACCAATGCCGCCATATGGCGCCCGCCGCAAACTGGTTGACGTCGCGCATGGCCGCCTCGAATTTTCTTCGCCCCATGCCATGATTGTCGCGCTTGGCGACTGCCTCTCCTTCCTCAGGGCAGGTCATCGAGGCGTAAACGAAAGCACCGGCTGCCGCGCTCTCTTGGGCGGACCGGGATAACTCGAGGTGCAGTTGGCGGCGGATACCACGCACGAATCGGTCGCCCAACAAATAATTGGTCAATTCGGATCGCTGTCGATCAACACTGGCGAGTTCTGCCTGCAGTTGGTCCTGGAAGTAGCATCCCAGCGCGTTCGTGCCTGCAAACGGCCGGTTTTCTGCCGTGGCGTCGAGCCACAACAGGAGCCTGGTCGACTCGATCGTCCCGGCCGCGAAGACGAACTCATCGGCAGCAACCTTGAGCGTATGTCCCGTTAGGCTGCGGGCAGTAACCGCCCTGAGCCGACCGCTCGCCCTGTCTAGGTCGAAGCCGGTGACGGTGGCACTCAGCCAGACCGTCAAGTTTTGGCTCGACTTCAACTCATCGCCGGTCAGCGCTGTGAGGTTGGAATGGTGCAAGGGTGGGTACTTGGCCCAGCGGGCTTTGAAGTCCTTGTCATCTGCGATAAGCAGCCCGGACGACCCAGGGGCGTCTGTGTCGATGTCCTCATACGAGCCATGCCCGACCGAAAACAGATCTTCCAGTTCCATTCGGTAGCTGTCTAGGTCCGACAGCTCTATCGGCCACTGGGTCTGGTCGACAACGGGTGCACGCATACCCATATCGGCGGCATTGATGGGGAGCAGGCATCCACTCCACGAAGAACCGCCGAGCCCGCGGTGCCGATCAGTCATGTCCGAGTTATATCTGCCTGCGGGACTCCCGACCCAGTTCAACTCCTGCACGGCAGGATCAATGTTGCGGCCACCACTTTCGAGCAGGACAACTCTGAGGTTCCGGCGGGCCAGCCGCGTGGCCAACAGCAAACCGGCGGTTCCCGCTCCGACCACACAAATATAAGCCCTCTCACTTGGATCGGACCAATCATCGGCCAGGTCGCAAATCGCCATTCCAACCTCCGCGCCTTCTCGCGCAGCGGTATTCTAGCCTCGCTTGCAGGCAACCAAAGCACACACAAAAGGTACAGTCGCGACAACAATTCGGGTTATCTCTCTCCAATCGTTGGGCTATTGCGGTCTCACTGCATTAGGTTCAAATCTGCGAGACAAGCGACGCCATCGGATTAGGGAGATCTGGAGAGATGGCAGAACAGCCCCGCATCAGCGTGATAATCCCGCACCTGAACGAACCCGATGACTTGCGCAAGTGCCTGGATGCATTGGGCACCCAAGCCAGCGACACAGCGGTTGAGATCATTGTCGTCGACAATGGCTCCAAACAAATGCCCGAGTTTGCGACGGCTATGGTCCCAGGCCTGACCTTGCTGCGCGAACTGACCCCAGGCCCCGGCCCGGCCAGAAATAAAGGGGCGGCGGCCGCCAAGGCCCCGCTTTTGGCCTTTATCGATGCAGATTGCGTGGCCGCTCCTGGATGGCTGGGCGCAATCGAACGCTGCTTTGATGAGCGACGGGACATAGACTTTGCCGGCGGCGATATTCGCATCCTGCCCGCCAATCCCGAGCGACTGACGGCAGTTGAGGCCTACGAGAGTGTCTACAGCTACCGCACCCAGGATTATACCGAGCGCCTGGGCTTCGCCGCCACCGGCAACATGGCCGTCCGCACCGCAACATTTCGCGCAGTTGGCCCATTTGGTGGGATCAAGATGATGGAGGATACCGAATGGGGTCAGCGCGCCTCGGCCCTGGGGTACAAGATCGCCTATATTCCCGAAGCCCGTGTGCTAACACCTTCATGCCGCTCCTTTGCAGAGCTCGCCCGGCGATGGGATCGTCATGTTGCTCATGAATTCGTTGAGCAGAAAGGGCGACCCTTATGGTTAATGCGCTGGCTGGCAAAAAGCGTGATCATTGCGGCTTCGCCGGCGGGCGAGTTGATCCGGATTTTCGGCTCCGACCGAATAGTTTCGTGGAGTGAGCGCTGGCTGGCGCTGATCACGCTGACACGAGTACGGATTTACCGCGCCCGGCTAATGTTCGGCCTTGCCTGGCGCAATAACGCCGAAAGCATGGTCGACATGTGGAATCGTAGCAACCGCTGACGACGGCTTGCATAGATTGGGCTAGGCCAACCGGGTGGCTAGCTCACTTAAAGGAAGTTCCAGTACTGGCGCTCCATCGCATGGGCGATGTGCGCCCGAGGAGGAGCGTGTCAAATTTGACCGTCAAGTGAGCTTACATGGGGCATCGGGAGGCGCGAGATGCTGCACGACAGTGAGTGTGCTGGGTATGAGGACGACTACGGCCCGCAATTCGATCGTATTCTGGGGTTAAATCCCCACTTTGCCCGTGCAAGCGATCGGCTCCCTGCCCTGTGCAATGTCGCTATTGACGGTCTGATCCGGATGTACCAGGGAGGTGGGCACTTTCCCCAGACGATGCGCGGGGTCGGCCAATCCGATGGCGCCGGCACGCAACCCGAGGGCGACAATCTGCGTTATGCGGTAAACGTTGCCCAGGGACTGGCGTGGATGCCAAAGTCCGTGCAGCGCGCCGTGCTTGGCGGTGGCACCGCAGTAGAGCTAGCCCTTGTCTGTGTCGACCGAGCATCCCGCTCGGCTGATCCGGGAGCTATCGCTCTGGCGGCGTGGGCGGCAGCTGAGATGGCAGGCTTTTTCGCAGCTGACCTCTTCGACAAGCTGGAAGGGTTTTTGGCGCAGGGCAACGTCGTGCAAACTGTTCCAAGCGCGTGGGCATTGACGGCAGCCGTGGCAGCGCGCCACCTCGGGCCGACCAAGCAAGTCCAACAGATGAGCGCAGAGCGCTTGCTGGCGGCACAAACCAATACCGGACTGTTTCCGCATGTGACGCCAGCCGGCGGGTCGAAATGGGCCCGTGCCCATGTAGGCTGCTTCGCCGATCAGGTCTATCCGATTCAGGCACTGGCACGGCTGGCCTATGCCACCCAAAACACCGAGGCGCTCAGCGTTGCCGAGGCTTGCGCGGCGAGAATCGTGGCTCTGCAGGGCACCGCTGGACAATGGTGGTGGCACTATGACATCCGAGACGGCAGCGTCGTTGAAGGCTATCCAGTCTACAGCGTGCATCAACATGCCATGGCCCCAATGGCCCTTCTTGACCTGCACGATGCCGGGGGGACCGACCATCGCGCGGCGGTCGTAAAGGGGCTCGGTTGGATCTACAGCCGCCCGGAATCGAGCGAGCCTATCGTGTCACCCGAGGACGGCATGATCTGGCGAAAGATCGGGCGTAGCGAGCCGCCAAAACTTGTGCGCTTGGTCGCCTCGTTGAGCACATCCGTCAGGGCCGGTTGGCACCTGCCGGGGCTAGACAATGTCTTTCCGCCAGGCAAGGTGGATCGCGAGTGCCGCCCCTACGAATTGGGCTGGATGCTATATGCCTGGCGCTCGCGAGGCGTGGTGCAAAAGTTGCGTTCCGTTCGGTCCTGGACGTGATCAGGGCTCCTTGAGACTCTCATCAAGTCCACGGATCAGGGGATAGAGGAAATACGAGATGATCGTTCGTTCCCCCGCGTGGATTTCTGCTGAGACCGTCATTCCGGGCAAGAGGCGGAACGTCGCCGGCAGGTCGCGCAACCTCCCATCGCCAAGCGCAATGCGGACTTTGTAGTAGGCGACGCCTCCTTCCTGGGTTTCGGCTCCGGATTGCCGGGCGAACGAGCTCCCGCTGATTGACAGCACAGTTCCCTCGATCGTGCCATGCTTTTGAAACGGAAATGCGTCAAACTTGATGCGGGCCAGATCGCCGGTGGACAGGTGTCCAATATCTCCCCCCGCAACCGTCACTTCGGCCTCTAGGGGCACGTTGAGCGGCACAAGGGAAATGAGCGGCTCGGCAGGTTGCACGACCGAGGCAATCGAGCGCTGGGCCACCTCAAGCACAGTTGCATCGGCAGGCGCGAACATCTGGGACATCTCGGTCCGAAGGTTGACCTTTCGCAGCTCCTCGCTGGCCCCGGCGTGTTTGTCCTCCAGATCGACCAGTGCCTCCAGCGCCAGCCGCCGATAGTCTTCGATGTAATTCTGCTTTTCGGCCCGGATCTTCTCAAGCATCTGGAACGTCTCCGCGTATTGGCCCTGAACCCGGGCCAGCCCCACCATGGTGTCAAAGCTCAGATCACGTCCCTGTAGAAAGGATAGTCGCGAGCCGTTCCCATCTTCGAACAGTGAGGCACGCATATCGTCAATTTCCTGGAGCCCTTCAAGGCGCTGACCCAACACCTCCTCTTCGGCTCTTGAGGCGACCAGCGTCGCCTCTCCGTGGGCAATCCGCGCGTCGAAGTCGGCAATTTTCGCCCGGTAGGCGGCCTTGCGTTGCGCAGCGAGCTGCCCCTGCATCAGAGCTTCAGCCGAAGCGCTGTCGGGCGGCGCATAAACTTCATCGGCAAGTTCCGCGCGAAGCCGAGCAATCTGCGCCTCAAAACCGGCGAGCTTGACCCGCAACTGGCCGGCGTCGGCAGAGGTGAAGGTCGGGTCCAGGGTGGCCATCAACTGCCCCTTGCGCACGACGTCGCCCGCTTTGACGGAAATGGATCGAATGATCGAGGTTTCCAACGGCTGCATTACCAGCAGCGGCTCGGCAGTTTCGAGTTTGCCCGGGGCGACGACGATCTCATCGATCTTCGAAACCGATGCCCAATAGACGCCGCAGAGGATTGCCAGCGCGACCAAATACAGCGTCATGCGTGCCGTAACCGGCGGCCTGCGCTCCTCGAGTGCTATGGCGTCGGACTGGAACTCCACCACGGCCGGCTGCCTGACCCTGGGCTCCGGTATTGGCCGCGGTCCTGGCTGGACCGACTTGTTGCGACGGCGGGTTTTGGGAGGTCTTTCCAGGGTGTTCATCCGACGAGCTTTACCTGTTGGTTCCACAATTGTCGGTACGTGGTGCAGCGCGAGACAAGCTCGCCATGGGTGCCCAGATCCACCATTCGTCCGCGATCAAGCACCAGGATCGCGTTGGCGTCAGACAGCGTCGACAACCGGTGAGAAACGATAATCACCGTCCGGCCGGCGGCGATGCCCTTGATGCTGCGCCGGACAATGGCTTCGCTCTCGGGGTCCAAGGCGCTGGTCGCCTCATCCAGGATCAGAATCTTGGGATCGGTGACGAGGGCCCGCGCGATCGACAGCCGTTGCCGCTGACCGCCGGAGAGATTTTCGGCCCCCTCATCCACCACGGTGTCGTAGCCACGGGGTAGTTGTTCAATGAACTCGGTCGCGCCAGACAGCCCGGCCGCTTCAACCACCTGCTCAAAGCTGGCATCTGGTCTGGCGGCCGCGATATTGTCGCGGATCGTGCCGCGGAACAGGAAATTGTCCTGCAGCACCACCCCGACATTCTTGCGCAGATAATTCAGATCGAGTTCCCGCACATCGTGCCCACCAACTCGGATCAGCCCCTGCTGGATAGGGTAAAGCCCCTGGATAAGACGCGTCACTGTACTTTTGCCAGATCCGCTGCGGCCCACGATGCCGAAGATGCTGCCACCCGGAATCGCAAAACTCACCTCGCTGAGTGCAGCTGCGCCATCTTGCCGATAGCTGAATGCGACGCCCTCGAATTCAATGCCTCCCTTTAGTGGCGGGCGGAGCCCCTCGCTGCGTCCGCCGCGCTCGACCTTCTGGTTCATGACCTCGCCGAGCATGCGCACCGAGAGCGCCACCTCCTGGTATTCGTGGACCATCGTCACGATCTGGACCAGCGGCCCGGACACCCGCCCCGCCAGCATGTTGAAGGCGATCAGGGCACCCACGGTCATGGTCCCGTCAAAGACGCTCAAGGCGCCTACCCCGATGATCGCCACCGCCATCAGCTTTTCCAGCAGGCCGGTCACGGCCTGCGCGGTGACGGAGATGGTTTCGACCTTGAAGCGGGTGTTGATCGTCTGCGCCGACCGATCGTCCCAGATGCGGCGCTGCAGGGGTTCCATGGCCAGCGATTTGAGGGTGCGTATGCCATGCACGGTCTCAACCAGCAGGCCCTGGCGCGCGCCTTCAGCGGCGTAGAGTGCCGCCAGCCGTTTGCGGAACGGGGCAATCAACAGCGCCACGACCAGCCCGATCAGGGCGCTGAACGTCAGAACAATGATGGCGAGGGTCCAGCTGTACATCACCAGCACGGGGACGAAGACCAGCAACGACAGCGCATCGAGCAGCGTCAGGAACAGGCGGCCCGTCAGGAACTCGCGAATGCGACCGGACTGCTGCATATGCTTGACCAGGACACCCGCCGAGGCTTGCTCGAAGTAGGTGATCGGCAGGTCCAGCAGGTGCCGGAAGGTCCTTGTGGCGACGCGAATATCGATGCGATTGCTGGCGTAGATCAGCAAGTATCGCCTGAGGAATACGAACATGGCTTCAAACATAAGCGCCACGCCGATGCCGATAACCAGCACCCACAGGGTCGAATAGCTCTGATGCACCAGCACCTTGTCGATCACCAATTGGAAGAAGATCGGGGTGGCTAGCCCAAGCGCGTAGAGAAACAGCGCCGCGACCGCCACGTCGCCGAAAAGCCGCCGCTGGTGAAGAATTTCGGGAATGAACCAGCGGAAGCCGAAGGGCTGTTCGGCATCAGTGATGCCATAGGTGCGCTTGGTCAGCAGCAATTCGCCCCGCCAGCGCTTGACGAATTGATCGTACGGTACCGCTATGATACCGCCCGGTGTCTCGGCCAGGGGATCGAACAGCCGCAGGATGGACGCCCCGCTCTCGTCCGTCTCGACCCCGAGCACGGTGACCCAATTGCCGTTGTCCAGCCGGGCCGGGGCGGGATAGGCGCTGCCCAGGCGCAGGATGGCGCGCGGCCGGACCTTGGTGCGACGGGCGACGAGGCCAGCCTCGCGCGCCATTCGCTGCATCAGTTCGGGGCCGATATGCTCCTCACGGATGGCGTAGTCGGACACCAGCCGTTGCGCGTTCGAATCGATGCCGTGGTGGCGCAGCGCCGCCGCTAGGCACTCTGGGCCGGTGTGAGGTGACGATTTCATACCTGATGGTCCTGCCGGTCAGGCGAAGTTGGGTGATCCGTTCGGCCGCGTCCCGTCGCCATTGGAGGCGTTGGGTCGGACTGGCACCACAACATCGTCTTTCTCCGTCTTGCGGATGGCGCCGGCTTCGATCAATCCGTTCATCGCCTTGTTGAGCACGTCGAAGCTATTGGCAAAGCCCTCAAGCGACATGACGATCCTCTGTCGATGCTCAGTCACCGGTTGGCCCATATCGTCACGCTCGGTCGCCGACAGGCTCACCAGATCGATACGCACGATCGTCCCGGTTACGGTGATTTCCCCAATCGCATCTGCGTAGACTTCGCTTTGCATGACTTACCCCTCGGTTGCTAACTGGTACTAAGACGCTATCTGTCCATTGAAGATTACATCGACGTAGTAGTTGGTGGCGTTGTAGCTGTTGGTCGGGAAGGCACTGGCGCTGCCGTAGGCGTAGAGCCCATTGCCACCGCTGGAGGCGTTTGAAGGGGCCGTGAGCGGACCCGAAGTCACTGGCGCAGAGAACCCGTTGCCAGTTGCCGAGTAGTAGCCATTGCTGTGGTAGGAAACGATGTAGGTCGTGCCCGCGGTAATGGCGATCGGGGTGTCAAACGAGGCGGCCTGCCAGCCGCTTGCCGTCTCGTTCTGGAAGGTCAGGGTGCCCAGGTTGACACCCGAAGCGCTCCAGAGTGTGCCGGTGTGAGTGCCCGTATTTTGTGGACCCTTGTAGAAGCGGATTCCGGCAATAGTGCCGTTCTGCGAACTGGTGAACTTCATCCCCAGTTCGACCGAGTTCGGATCATTCACGGTGACCGTTGACGGCGTCGCGCTGGCCGCAAACAACGATGTGCCGGGGGGTGGAGCCGTGACCGTCAGCGAGACGCTGGCCGTGGCCGTTCCGCCCTGCCCGTCTGAGATTGCGTAGGTAAAGCCCGCCGCACCGGCGTAATCGGTGGTGGGGGTGAAGGTAACCGTGTTGGTCTGCGCATTGAAGGTCGCGGTGCCGTTGCTTGCGGCGCTGACGCCGGTGACGGTCAGGGGATCGTTATTGCCATCCGTGTCGTTGGCCAAAAGGGCAAGCGCCGAGATCTGCAAAGCCTGGTTGCGCTGAGTCGCAAAGCCGCTGTCGTTATTGGCAATCGGCGCGACATTGCCACCCTGGGTGTCCCGCAGATAGTAGACATCGACCCAGTAGTTGGTCGCGTTATACGTATTTGTCGGGAAAACCGTGCCGGCGCCGTAGGCGTAAAGGCCGTTGCCGCTGCCCGAAGTGCTTTGAGGTGCGGTGAGTTGCCCATTGGTGACGGACGTGGAGAAGTAGTTGCTGTTGGCAGAATAGTAGCCGCTGTTGGTGTGATAGGACACGACATAGCTGGTGCCGGCCGCAACCGCGATCGGGCTGCTGAACGTGGCGGACTGCCAGCCGGAGGCTGTCTCGTTGGTGAACGTCACTGTACCAAGCTGTGTGCCGGTGCTCGTCCACAGCGTCCCCGTGTGTGTCCCGACATTCTGCGGTCCCTTGTAGAACCGCATGCCCTCGATGACGCCGTTGGCGCTGACGGTGAACCGCATGCCCAGTTCCACCGACTTGGCGTCGCTGACGGTGACCACTGCCGGCGTGGCGTTGGCGGCAAACAGATTGCTACCGGTCAGTGGCGGCGTGACGCTGAGCGACACGCTGGCCGTGGCGGTACCGCCACGGCCGTCCGAGATCGAGTAGCTAAAGCTGGCCGGGCCGGAATAGCCGGCATTGGGCGTGAATGTGACGATAATGCTCTGCGCGTTGAATGCCACAGTGCCGTTGGCGGCGGCGCTGACACCGGTAATGCTGAGCGGGTCTGAATTCGGATCGGTGTCATTGGCCAGGAGAGAAGCCGCGGCAATCTGCAACGCCGTGCCCTGCTGGGTAACATAGCCGCTGTCATTGTTGGCGACCGGCGGACTGTTCGGCGCCGCGCCGACCGTCAGACCCACCGTGGCACTCGCCGTGCCACCGCGGCCGTCAGAGACCGCATAGCTGAACGAGGCGGGGCCGGAATAGCCAGCGGTGGGCGTGAACACGACCGCGTTGGCCTGGGCATCAAATGCTGCGGTGCCGTTCACTGCGCCACTCACCCCTGTGACGGTGAGGGGGTCGCCGTCTGGATCATTGTCGTTGGCCAGAAGGGCAGCCGCGGCAATCTGCAGGGCCGAATTGTAGGGCGTGGTGTAGCCGCTGTCGCCATTGGCAACCGGCGCCTGGTTGGGACTGGTGGCCGAGTTGAAGACTACGTCGACCCAATAATTCGTCGCATTGTAACTGCTGGTCGGGAACAGGTTGCCATTGCCGTAGGTAAAGACGCCGTTCCCGCTTGCGGGCGCCGTCAACAACCCGCTGACCCGGTCGGTGGTGAAGTAATTTGGCGAGACGGCATAACGGCCATTGCTGTGGTAGCTGGCCACATAAGTCGTCCCGGCCGTAATCTGCACGGGGCTGCCGAAGGTCAGGGTCTGCCAGCCGCTTGCAGTCTCGTTGGTAAAGGTTGCAGAGGCCAGCAGGGTGCCGGTGCTGCTCCACAAGGTTCCGGTATGGGTGCCGGTGTCATTGGCGCTTTTGTAGTATTTTATCCCGCTGATCGTACCATCGGCAGACGCAACAAACTTGACGCCAAGATTGACCTGCGAAGTATCCGACGTACTGACCTGGGCCGGCACATCGTTGGCGGAGAACAGCGAACTAGTGCTGACCGAGGCCACAACGTTCATGTTGACGAATGCCGAGCCGACGCCGCCGCGCCCATCCGAGATGGAGTAGCCGAACGAGGCTACGCCGGTGTAGCCAGCATTGGGCGTAAATGTCAGCGTCTGAGCTTCTACATTGAGCGAAATTGTTCCCCCTGCGGCCGCGCCGGCGCCGATGATGGTCAGGGGGTCGTTGTTGGGATCGGTGTCATTGGCCAGCAAGGTCGATGCCGAGAAGACGATCGGCGTGTCGCGCTGAACCAGGAAGCCGTTGTCGTTGTTGCCCACCGGAGGTTCGTTGGGGGTGGGAACCCCACTATACACTACATCCACCCAGTAGTTTGCCTCCCCCCCACTTGTTGTGGGGAAGGCGTTCTGGTTTGCATAGGTATAGACGCCACCGGTAGCTGTCAGTGCCCCCCGAACATGAGGAGAAGCAAAATAGCTGGGTGTCAGAGCGTAGCCGGCGTAGCCAAAGTAGCTGGCAACATATGTGGTTCCGGCAGTGATAGAAACCGGACTATCAAAGATGACTGTCTGCCAGCCACTTTGGGTTTCGTTCTTAAACGTTGCGCTGGCTAGGAGGGTCCCTGTCGAAGTCCACAAGGACCCGACATGTTCTCCGGCGTTTCCAAGTCCCTTGTAGTAGCGGACACCGACAATGCTGCCTGATTGCGTGGCGCTGAACGTGACGCCCACGTTTACCGGATTGGGGTCGCTGGAATATGGCTGCGTCGGCAAATCATTTGGGGCGAAAAGGTTTCCGGCACCACCTTGGTCGACAGTAACGGTCACGCCAGTATTGGGCGTTTCGAGGTTGATACTGTCGTCGACCGCGCGCGACAGGATGGTGTAGGTGCCACCAACCAGCGGTGTCCAACTGTAGGTCCAGTTGTCGAAACCGGTTGCGCGGTGCCAGCGCGTACCACCGTCGGTGGACACTTCCACAACTGCTACCAAACCACCGCCGGTATCGGTCGCGGTGCCAGTAATGGTCACGGTTTCCGCAGCAGTCAGACTGCCCGTCGCGGCGGGTGAAGTAATGGTCGTGGTTGGCGCCAGATTGTCGGTGGTCTGGGCGGCTGCGACCAGGCTCTGCATCAGCGTCGTCGGCTGCACGCCCATTTCAGCGAACAGGTTTATCACGGCCTGCTGAACATTGGGGTCCGTTGGCGTAACCTCGTTGTCGTGATTGGCATCAAGGCCCCAGGACCAGTAAACAGTTCCCGCCCCAAAGACCAACGCGCCGCTTGGAGCGCGGTAAAGTGTGAGGCTGTGCGTCGCAGTTCCCGGTCCCGTTGAGTTGCCATAGTCCAGCAACAAGCTGTTGACATCCACAGTCGTCGAGGACAGCGGCACAAGGCCGGCCGGTCTGAACCCATTGTCGACGTCGGAATCCCATTCGTAGCCAAGCAAGTTCTTGGTCAGGGTATAGACTTCGCCAGGTTCGAGATTGGCAACTTCGGTGTTGCGCCAGAAGCGCAAATTCGACATGTCATAGGGAACTTCGATGGCGTCCAACCGGTAGGAATCGACCGTAAACATTGTGCCGGTCAGGCTGTTCTCCGGCAGGCCCGAACCATAAATCGGGTCGCGCCAGGTCGATGTCGTACCCCCCGCGTCAGTGTTGGCGTTGTCCCATATCTCCTTGTAGGCGACCATGGTCTTGTAGGGCGTCCCGGAGCCGTCAATGCTGGCCTCCCAGCGGGTCTCCCAATAGACCTCGTTGCCACTCCAGAATGACAAGTTGACGCCCGCATCGCGTGCGGCTTCCACGTTGGCGCGCTGGTCTGCGGACCAGTATTCGTCGTGCCCCACGGACAGGAAAATCTTGCTGTTGAGCAGCTGCGCGCCGGTGGAGGCGGTATCGATCCCCGAGATGTAGTTGACGTCGTAGCCATTCTGCTCAAGAAACCGGATGGCCGAATACTCGGCCCCGAAAATGAAGTCCTGGGGGCCCGACGCAAAGCCGCCATCGCGGGAGATGATCGGTCGATTGTAGCTGACAGCGCTGGCCCGACCGGCGCGCCCGGCCGCATCGATGCCACCATAAAGGTTATAACCGCCCCACCAGTTGTAGGCTTGCCACGTGGTATCGGAGGTCTGGAAGGTTATGTCGCTGGGCGCCTCGTCGTCGCGCACGATGAACGTTATCATGTTGGCGCCACCAGACCCGTCGAAACGGGTCAGCTTGGCAAAGTACACGCCGGACACGGCGTCTTCCGGGATGGCCCACGATGCCGTGACATTCCAGTTGCCCGCGTCAACCAGTTTGGTGGTCGCGTCGAATATGGGCACCGGCTGGATCTGTGCGGTGGCCAGGTTCCGGTTGATGCTCGTTACCAGACGCGCACCGTCGCCGCCGTAATATCCGAGCCTGTAGATATCGATGCGGTAGTTGGTGGAATCGGTGTCGATCTTGAAGTCGACAGTTTCGCCATGATTGAGGGTAAACTGCGCCGCGTAGCCCTCGATGGAGGGATCACCCGCGCCGATCAGCCATTCACTTTCAGGCGTGCCTTGTTTCTGGTTTTCAAGAACAATGGCATTGGCCAAGTTGGTAGCACTGAGTAGCGGCGTTTCGCTTTCAGTGCTGAGTGCTGTGTCATCCGTGGCGGGGCTGAATGTACCGGCCTCGAGGAAAGGCGTCGGCACACCATCGCCGGTCCCGCCGACCAGATCGTCACCCGGCTCATAATAGATCAAGGTGCGGGGTGCGTATCCCGTGGGAAGGCCATCGGACTTCAGCGGCCCGCCGGTGCGGACCGAGCACATCGTGCAGGCCCGCCCCGTGCAGGACCCGCAAGCGCTCGCTGATGCCGCCGTAAGCCA
This sequence comes from Alphaproteobacteria bacterium, assembly GCA_018828145.1. Classification (GTDB taxonomy): domain Bacteria; phylum Pseudomonadota; class Alphaproteobacteria; order Rhizobiales; family Devosiaceae; genus Devosia. The sequence goes on from JAHJWO010000019.1 coordinate 74,585, forward strand.
GCTGGCCTGCCAGGTTGTGACCGCTGAGGCAGCAGAACTCTCTGGGGCCGCCCCGGGCGGTGCTGAAGCAGGTTCGGTCTGAGTTGTCTTCAGCTCCACGGCCCCAGAATTAGAGGAATGTGGTGCGGAGGACTCCAATGGAGCCAGGAGGTCGCTCGGCGTCAGCGGTGCTGTTGATTCAGGGCCCGGCGTGCCAGGCTCTGGGCCTGCCGCACCAAGCTCTGGGCCCGCCACAACGCGTTCCATTTCTGTGGGTGCGACCTCTGTACCGGCCGGTGCTATTAGCGATGGCGTGCGTGAGGGTGCCCGGACCAATACGGAGACGACGCCCGATCCAGCATCGTTCGCCAGGAACTGCCGTGGGGGAACACCTGATGCATCCGCCAGCGGCAAAGGCGCCACGACGCTTGAACGCGAGATCGGTGCATCGGTGACTCGGGCTGCGGCGGCAATCCAATTGCCCGCTGCCTTGTCTCGCCGAAAGCTTGCCAGGGATTTGAGCTCACGCTGCCGCAGCGCCTGTGCCGAGCTGACTATCATGTTCTGGAACTGGGTGGCCTGAGCGAGGGCCAAGTTGCTGTAGGATTTCACATGCACCTCCCATTCCCAAGGCCTTGAGAATGTCAGAGTGCTCGGAAGCTCGATATCCATCAAACGATTAACAGGGAGCTAGATCGCAGGGCGAATTGGCATCTTCATTGGCAACAACATGTCCAATCCCGTACGTTGGTCGGCCGAGCCAGATATCGCCCGGGGTGAACGGGTACTCGCTGGCGCGCAGCAACCCCAGCGGAGTATCGGCACGCAACCGATACCCCGCGCCGTCTCCAGCGCGGTTCGAACTGAACCAAGGCTATGCGTTAGCCGACGCCAGCTCGTCGATTGCCTGGCGCAGCGAACCGGCGGCGGCGTCCTTTGGTGACAGGATTGGCTGACCAACAAGGGGCCAGTTCACGCCAATGGAGGGATCGTCCCAGCGGATCGATCTTTCGAGTGCCGGGCATAATAGGCATCGGTCTTGCAAAGAACGTCCCGTACCCGCCGATACTGCCTTTAAGGCTAGCCCCACCGATCATGACAGGTGAATTAGGGATTTAAGGCTAACCCAGCACCATTCTGCTTAGCAGGTAGATAGGAATAGCCAACGCGTCACCGGCAGCGGCCACGCCGGTATCACTAGTATGCACATCCTGGCCCTGTCCGATTGATTGTTGCCGCGTAAGTCTGCCTTCTACTCTTGCCTCTCGTAAGACGGGAGGCTTGGATGGCATTGGAACTCGACAGATCTGCAATACCGGGCACCCGGCGGCAGTCGACCCACCCCAAAGCCCAACTGCTTTTCGGCCTGGCCGTAGATGGCCTGCGGATGGGGGAGGCTGTCGAGCGCTGCCGACTGGCCATCCAGACGCGCCGGCCGCTCCTGATTGGCGTGCTGAACGCAGCCAAGATCGTCAATCTGCGCCATGATCCATACCTGCGCGACGCCTTGCTGGACTGCAACATGCTGCTCGCTGACGGGCAGTCCGTGGTCTGGGCAAGTTGGCTGCTGCACAAGCCCCTGCCTGAACGGGTTGCCGGAATCGACCTGTTTGAGGCGTTGTTGGACTTGGCCCACCGCGATGGCCGTTCCGTCTATCTGCTCGGCGCAAAGCCCGAAGTCCTGGCGGCTCTTGAGAAGAACGTTCACCAGCGCTGGGCCGGATTGAGAACCGTGGGCAGGCATGATGGCTATTTCTCAGACGCCCAGGCGAGCGATATTGCCGCCGACATTCGCGCCTCAGGGGCCGACATGCTGTTTTTGGGTATGGCCTCACCAAAGAAGGAAATATTCCTTCAGCGCTTCCAGCGCGAGCTTGACGTGCCGGTGCTGCATGGGGTCGGCGGCTCGTTTGACATCTTGGCCGGCCTCACCCAACGCGCGCCGCTAGCGTGGCGTCGCCTGGGCATGGAGTGGGCCTACCGCCTCGCCCAGGAGCCGCGCCGGATGTGGAAGCGCTACCTAGTCACCAATGTCGGCTTCGTTGCCCTGACGTTACGCGAAGTGTTCAGCCCGTCACCCCGGCTGGAGCCGACCTCACGCTCCCGGGTCTCCAAACCACCAAAAATCGACCAATCGTAACCTCGAACTCAGCACAGGGTCATGTCATGTTGAATGAAGTCTTTAGCGGCCAGCTGGCCGTTGTCGGAATGGGCTATATAGGCCTGCCAACGGCGACGGTTCTGGCGACCCGGGGTATTCAGGTCGTCGGGATTGACGTCAATCCGCGCATCGTTGAGGCAATCTCGCGCGGAGAAACGCCCTTTATTGAACCTGACCTGGCCGTTGCCGTGAGCGGTGCCGTCGCGATGGGGCGCCTGTCGATGTCCCGCGAAATGCCCGAGGCCGATGCCTACATAATCGCGGTGCCGACGCCATTCAATGCAGACCATACTGCGGACCTGTCCTTCATCCAGGCCGCTGCCGAGCAGATCGCGCCCAAGCTGAGGCCGGGTGCCATCGTTGTGCTGGAGTCGACCAGCCCGCCCGGCACCACAGAGAAGGTGAGCCGCTGGATCGGCGAAATGCGCCCGGACCTAAGGATGCCGCATGTCGCCGGCGCAACGCCCGACATCTACGTTGCCCACTGCCCCGAGCGAGTGCTGCCTGGCAAGATCATGATCGAGATGATCACCAACAACCGGGTGGTCGGCGGTTTGAGCACGGATTGCGCCATCAAGGCCGCCAGCATCTACCGGGTATTCTCGCAGGGCGAGATTCTGTTGACCGATGCTGCCAGCGCCGAGATGGCCAAGCTGGTCGAGAACGCCTATCGCGACGTCAACATTGCTTTTGCCAACGAGCTTTCGTTGATTACGGAGTCGCTGCGGCTCGACGTCTGGGAAGTCATCCGGCTCGCCAACCAGCACCCGCGGGTGAACGTGCTGTCGCCGGGCCCGGGAGTGGGCGGGCACTGCATTCCCGTCGATCCGTGGTTTATCGTTGCGGCCGCTCCTGAACAGGCGCGGCTTATCCGCACCGCGCGCGAGGTCAACGATCACAAGCCACACCACGTGGCCGATCAGGTCATCGCCAAGGCCCGGCGTTTCGTGTCGCCCTCGATCGCCTGTCTGGGCCTGACCTTCAAGGCGAACGTGGACGATATCCGTGAGAGTCCGGCGATCGAAGTGGTCAATCTGATTGCAAAAGCCCTGCCAGAGGTCGAAATCATGGTAAGCGATCCATATGTCGAGGAACTGCCGGAGTTATTGAACAGCAATGCCAACCTGAACCTGGTGAACGCCGGAGAGGCCGTCGACAGGGCCGACATCATCCTGCTTTTGGTGGAGCACGAAGCCTTCAAGTCACTGCGCCACACTCGGCACAACGGCAAGGTTATCTATGACACGCGGGGCGCCTGGGCTTGATCAGATGCCAGCCGCGCGACAAAGTCGAGCGGCCGTCCTGCGTGGCCGAAAAAGTGCTCTATAGCCTGCACGCACCGCGCTGAGGCATGCCCATCTCCGTATGGGTTTACGGATTTGGCCATGGCGTCATAAGCGGAGTTGTCGGTAAGCAGGGTACTGACCGCGTCGACGATCTTGTCCTTGTCGGTGCCCACCAGCTTCACCGTGCCTGCCACAACCGCCTCCGGCCGCTCGGTGGTCTCGCGCATGACCAGCACCGGCTTGCCGAGACTGGGGGCTTCCTCCTGAACGCCACCGCTATCGGTCAAAACGATGTCGGATGCCTGCATGGCACCGACGAAATCGGTGTAGCCCAAGGGTTCTGTAATCACCACATTCTCCAGATCCCGCAGCGGCGGGAGCAAAACCTCGCGTACAACGGGATTGAGATGAACTGGCAGCAAGAGCACCACGCTGGGGAAGCGCCGGGCGATCTCGGCCATCGCCTCTGCAGCGCGACGCATGGGCTCGCCCCAGGACTCCCGTCGATGCGCAGTGACAAGGATCGTCCGGCGCCCTGCCAACCTGCGAATGTCCTGGTTCGTCGGCGGCGTTCGCCGCGCGGCGACCTCCAGCAACGCATCGATAACGGTGTTGCCGGTGATGCTGATATCGCTTGCCGGAATGCCCTCGGCGAGCAGGTTGCGCTTCGATGTCCTCGTTGGCGCCAGGTGGAGCCGCGCAATGCGGGAGACCATCGCCCGGTTCATCTCTTCGGGAAATGGATTGTAGACATCGCCCGTGCGCAGGCCCGCCTCCAGGTGAACCACCGGCACCTTCTGGTAGAAGGCCGCTAACGCTGCGGCAAAGCAGGTTGTCGTGTCGCCTTGTACCAGCACGGCGTCCGGCTTCTCCGCCTCGATAAGGTCAGACACACCATCTAGCGCGCGACAGGTGATGCCTTGCAGTTTCTGCCGCTCAACAATGATGTTCAGATCGTGCTTTGGCACAATAGCGAACAGCGAATTCACCTGGTCCAGCATCTGACGATGCTGCCCTGTGACTGCGACCGTCACCTGCAGGTGTTTGGACCCGCCAATCGCCGAAATAAGTGGGGCCATTTTGATGGCTTCAGGCCGCGTGCCATAGACAGCCAGAATTTTGGTCATGGGCTTCCACCCCTTGTATCGGCGTATAGCCGGGCAATACGGGAAGGCTAAGCCCGTGTGGCGAACCCAAAAATAGGCACATCGTCCTACCGGATCGAACTGTGCCGTACCTGGGTAACCGCACCTGCTACATCGTCCTACCAATTGGATGGATGCGTCTTAGAATTGGGCCCCAACGAGCGGGTATTAATAGTTCGTTAAGCCTATCGGCGAGCGTGAGAACGTCCGAACAAATTAGTTTTTCCTCGAATTGAGTATTCCCCCCTTCCACATCTCTCCCCCAAAGCCGGGTCTGTAAGTCGTTCAGGCCAATTCAGGCATCTGCCCTCGCAAGCAATACTGCTTCAGCGACTAAAGCTGCCGTGCCCGCAGGCCTTGGATCAATAACCTCCGGGACGCGTATCCTACAGGCAGATCTAGGCGCCGTCGCACTGCTTCAGAATGCGAGGGTTTGATGTTTGATGATCTCTTATGGAGGCAGCCACGCGCCAAGGTTGCCACAGATCCCGTTGGCCACCGGTTATATGGATTCGGAAAACGCGTTGCTGACATTGCCCTGGTTCTGCTCGGGGGGCCATTTATCGTACCGGTAGTTGCCCTGCTTGCCGCCTTGATTATGCTCGATGGCGGCTCTCCGTTCTACTCGCAGTCGCGCGTAGGGCGCCACGGCCGCGTTTTCCAGCTGTGGAAGCTCCGTTCGATGGTGCCCGATGCCGACGCCAGGTTGGCGTCCTATCTTGAAAGCTGCCCCGAGGCACGGGCCGAATGGGACACGGCTCAAAAACTGAAATGCGATCCGCGACTGACCCGCATCGGGCACTACATCCGGCGCTACTCGCTAGATGAGCTACCGCAGTTGTGGAACGTATTGATTGGCGACATGAGCTTGGTCGGGCCACGGCCCATGATGCGTGAGCAGCGTCTGCTCTATCCCGGCACCGCCTATTTCGATCTTCGTCCTGGCCTCACCGGCCCCTGGCAGATCAGCGCACGCAATAACTGCTCTTTTGCTGGGCGCGCCGCCTATGACAACAGCTATGCAAAGTCAGTTTCTGCAACGACCGATATACAAATCCTGTTGCGAACCGTCGGCGTCGTCCTGCGCGGCACCGGCTGCTAGTTCGCGGCCGCCAGCCACGCCGCTAATTTGACCCCGCGCCACTCCCCCCCAGAACGGCGGCAGTGGCGCTGCTCGTCGGCGGTTCAATTTGCATGGTAACTTTGACCAAATCTCCAGGCATCAGGGTGCTCACTTCGGTTGCATCCAGCGTCGCCGGCTGGCCGTTCTGCTGCCGCATGATGGCGTAGTTCAGGCTGATCCGCATGGCACCGGCGAGTTTCAGGTTCCGATCGAACTCGACTGACTGGCGCAACAGGCGGGTGGTAGCGTCCTGGTTTAGCAGCAGGCGCTCAAGCGCTGCTTGCTCTGTCTGCAACTGGATTGAGACCTCGGCCGTGTGGTCATCTTCCAGCCTGGCGAGATCCCGCCCTGCATTGTTCAGGTTCTGGCGCGCCGACATAGTGGCGAGCAAGTTGTCCAACCTATCGGAGCGTAAATCCGCAAGAATGCGTTCCGCGTCCGATAGCCTGGATACAGTTGCCGACCCGGCAGCGACCAGCTTGCTTATGGCATCGACCTGTTGCTGTGCCCGTGCCGTCTGCTCCTCGAGGGCGTGCGCCTTCTGGTCCAAGGTATCAATTTGCGCCTCGAAAAGCTGCGCCAATTGGGTCAGCCCGGCCTGCTGGCGCTCATATCCATTGATGCGTGCGGTGAATATCCGCCTTTCCTGTTCCAGAATGTCCGCTATCCGGGGGTCATTCGCATCCAGTTCGGCGGGGAACTCTATTTCTCCCCGACCGGCAAATTCACTGTCGAGCCGCGCCAACCGCGCCGTTGATCGCAAGATGTCGCTGCCGAGGCCATTGAGGTCGGTCTCAAGCCGGATCGTTCCGGACAAGCTGGTTGCGGTCTCGATCTGGTTCTCGCCGCCGGCGAGGGCCAGGGCGTGGATGACGGTCATGCCCGGTCGAAATGCATATTGGCCAGGGTTGGTTACGTTGCCGACAACATAGACAGGCGGATATTCGACCACCTGAATTGATGCGTCGGGCGCTTCAAGCAGCCCCAGTTTGAGTTTTAGGCGCCGGGCAATTTCGGCCCCCAGCTGTTCTGGGCCGAGCCCCGCAACAGCAATGGTACCAAGCGTTGGGACCATTACCGTGCCATCGGCGGCGACTTCCACATCCCCGCCCAGTGCGTCCCAGCGTTGGTAGTCGCCGGTCGAGGGTACAAACTGAACGACCGTAAGACGAAGCTTGGTTTGCGGTGCCAGCTCCTCGGGCGCTCCATTGGCTGACGTTGACAGGCAGGTGGTGGCTAGCAGAGCGCCTAACATCAAAGCTCGACTGACTCGTTGTACTTTCAACATTGTACCCGTCGTCCTCTGGTTATCGAGCACAGGGTAGCGCAGGCGCGGATCATTCAGAACCGACCAGTGGGGCTTAGTCCATATGGCGTATCCGCGCATGCCGGCTCGCCCTTGTTGACGATGGAGCCCCCTCAGAACCCTCCCTATGATCGGGCTCTGGCTCTGGCCGTGACGCGCTGAAAACCTTGGTGGCCGATGGTGAACGCTCTCAGTAATATCGATTTCAGGTTCTATCTCTGGCTGTTCATCAGGCGTTTTCCGCTTTTCTTGATTGCTGCAATGGTGGTCGGGACGGCGGGCGTTGCCCTGACGTTTCTGTGGCCGCCTTCCTATCAGGCGACAGCCAAAATACTGGTGGAGTCGCCGCAGATCCCCACTGAACTGGCAAAGTCCACCGTGCCCACCGGCGCCGCTGAGCAATTTCAGATCATTCAGGAGGATGTGCTGTCGCGCGAAAGCGTGCTTGCGCTCGCAAACCGGTTTGCCATCTACAGCGGGCGCACTAACATGTCCGAAAGTGACGTGGTCGATGACATGATGCGCCGGCTTGCCATCCAGCCCACGGCGTCGGGCGGCGGGGGGGGCGCAACCGTTTACAGCATCTCATTCAAGGCCGACCGGCCCGACACCGCCGCCGAGCTGATCAACCATCTGGTGACAACGATCCTTGATAAGGACGTGCTGATCCGAACCCAACGAGCGACCGACACGGTCGCATTCTTCAGCCGGGAAACCCAACGCCTCGACAACGAACTGCAGGGGCTTGAAGGCAACATCCTCGAGTTCAAGAACGAGAACATCAACGCCCTGCCTGACAGCGTTGATTTCCGGCGCGAGCAGCAGATCGCACAGCAACAGCGCCTGCTCATCCTGCAGCAAGATGAGGTGGCGCTGCACAAACGCGTGTCCGATCTGCAGTCGCGGCCACTCGACATCGCCGCCCCCGCGTTGACGCCGGCGGAGCAAAGCCTGCTGGCGCTTCGGCAATTGCTCTTCCAACAGCAGGCGCTGTTCAGCGATGAGAGCCCCACTATCACCGCTTTGCGCGCCAGGATCGCGGCCCTGGAGGGCGAAGTCGTCGGCAGCACCGGCCAACCGGGCGCACCGCGAAACGCGCGCGATATCGAGCTCGCAAGCATTGATGACCGGCTGGAGGCCATTGCGGTCGAGCGCCAGTTGATCGAGGCGTCGATCGAAGCGCTGGAGAGATCAATCGCCGAAACCCCTGCCAACGAGACCGAGTTGCACTCCTTGGAGCGCGACCGCCAGAACGTTCAGGCGCAGTACGATTCTGCCGTCGCCCGGCTGGCGGATGCTTCGACCGGCCAGCAAATCGAATTTCTGCTCAAGGGCGAGCGGTTGTCGCTGATCGAATCTGCGGTACCGCCACAGCGGTCACTGGGACCGAGCCGAAGTGTCTTGGTGCTGGCCACCTTCGCCGCCGCAATGCTTGCGGGCCTGGCAGCTGTCATAACGCCGGAGTTGCTGAACCGCAAAATACGGCGTCCTGCTGAAATGATCGGGAGACTGCAAATCGTGCCCTTTGTGACCGTACCTTACATCAAGCGCTCGATGTTCAATCCAGCGCGGCTAGGTTTTCGGATCAGCATTCTGATTGCCGTTCCAGCCTTGGTGCTCGCATTGGGCATCAGCGATGATGCCCCGAGGAACGCCTTCATGGGCTATGCCCAAGCCAGTCTCATCGCCACAAGTTCCACGCCCTGAGGAAACCCTATGACCGCATACACCAAGACCCCGACGCAGAAGGGGAGAGGCTCCCAATTGCAGACTTTCGGCACGGGAGTATCATCCTGGTCCAGGCTCGCGGCGCTGCAGGTCGACTCCAAAACGGTGTGCTGGGAGCGGATCGTCTCACTCAAGCGACGCCATCCCGCCGCGGTTGCATTCGACATCATGCGCACCAAGGTTCTCAAGAGCGCCCGGGAGGAAAACTGGCGCACGATCGGCATTACTGCTCCGGTTGCAGGCGGCGGCAAGTCGACGGTTGCTGCCAATCTGGCGATCAGTCTCAGCAAGCATGAGAAATTGCGTGTGGTGCTGGTCGACCTTGACTTGCGCAGCCCGCGGCTGGCTCAGATGTTGGCTCACAAAGGCCAGTATTCCGTCGAGGAGTTTCTGCGAGGGCAGTGCCCGATCGAGGATTTCTTTGTCCGCCTGGGCGATAACCTGGCGATAGGAGCCAGCCCGGAGCCGGGCGGCCGCGATCTGACTGAGGTCCTGCACAGCAGCGGCACTGCGCATATGCTGGAGCTCATGCGCGACGATCTCGCAGCCGATATTGTTATCTACAATTTGCCGCCGCTGCTGGCCGGCGACGACTGCCTCGGGCTCCTGCCGCTGGTCGAGGCTTCGCTGCTGGTGGTTGGCGCGGATTTCAATACCGTCGCCGACATCGACGTATGCGAAAGCCTGCTGCAGTCCCGGACAAACCTGCTTGGCGTTGTACTCAACAAGTGCCGCTACAGAACAGAGGCATACGCCGATTTCCTGGCGTAACGCCCTGCGTCCTACTCGCGGAATGTATGGCTGAGCCGGTCCTGGATTGGCGCCATCAGATAGGACCACACGGTTCGCTCGCCGGTCTGGAAGAAGCTTTCCGCAGGCATGCCCGGCACCAGCGCCGCGCCACCTGGCAACTTATCGCGTTCCGTGTCGGCAATATCGACGCGGACTGAATAATACTGCACGCCCGTTGCGGAGTCCCGCACCAAGTCGGGCGATATGCTATCGACGCGGCCTTCCAGGTTGGGCGTGGTCTGAGCGTCGAAATTCAACATGCGAACCTCGGCCGCCTGACCGACATGGAGCTTGCTGACCTCCAAAGGGCTCACGCGCATGTCAACCTTAAGGTGGGTTTCTTGCGGCACGACAAGCATCAGCGTATCGCCCGGCGAAACCACGCCCCCAACGGTCTGCACGATGGATTCGTGCACCGTTCCGGCAATTGGAGCCCTTACTTCCAGGCGGGACAGCCGGGCTCTAGCCGCAATCATCTTCTGCATCAACTCGGCCACGGTCTGGGAGACCGTCTGCAGCTCTGCCAGCGCCTCGGCCTGGAAATCGGTCACGATCTGATCCGCCTGCATTCTCAATTCCGAGATGGAGGCTTCGGTTGCCGCGATCGAAGCCTGCACACTGAGCACCTGTCCGGAGAGCTCTGCCTCGTTGCGCTTCATCTCGTTAAGCCGTTGATTGGAAACTAGCTCCTTGGAGAACAGATCGGTCTGCTGGGCCACTTCATCGCGAACCAGATTCATCTGCCTGGTGTAGGCTTCCAACTGGGCCCTATAGCCTTCAATGACCGATTGTTTCTCGCCGATGAGTTCATTCAGTCGGGCAATCTCGCTTTCGAGCGACTTCGCACGCGACAGCCGCAGACTCTGTTGCTCGCCCAACACAGCTGACAGCCTGGGATCGGGGGGCCAGTGCCCCGCCACCTCGGGAAGGTCAATCGCTGAAGCGCCAGTGCTTTCGGCGGTCAGCCGGGCCTTGGCGCCAAGGCCCTCGCGCAACTGCGACAGCACGACCTCCAGCTCGGCACGAAGCGAAACGTCATCGAGAGTGAGCAGTAACTGGCCAGCCTCCACCTGTTGGTTGTTCTGCACCAGGATTTGGCGAACAATGCCACCTTCGGGGTGCTGAACCTTCCGCGAACCACTCTCGGACACGACCGCGCCGTTGGCAATGATGGCGCCTTCCACCTTGGTTGTCGACGACCACCCGCCCAGCCCGACAACCAGGGCCGCCATCACCCCGAGTCCGAGCAAGCCGTGCTGGCGAAGGCTAGTAAGGTTTTGGCTGGAGTACCCTCCAACCGGGGCGCCAGTAATCAACGGACTAGGCACTTTTTTTCCTATCGATCGTGGTGGGCGGCAGGGAGATTTGCCGCAACACGGCTTCCTTGTTGCCAAAGGCCGCCGGACGGCCCTCCCGCATGAACAGCACCTTGTTGAGCGCCTCGACGGCGCTTGGCCGGTGCGCCACCACCACAACGATGGCGCCACGGTCGCGCGCATCCAAAATCGCGGCTGTCAGCGCCTGATCGCCTTCCATGTCCAGGTTCGAGTTTGGTTCATCCAGAACCAGCAGAAAGGGGTCGCGGTAGAGGGCTCGCGCCAGCCCTATGCGCTGGCGCTGGCCCGCCGAGAGCATCGAGCCCCGGTCGCCAATACGGGTATCATACCCTTCGGGTAGCGTGATGATGAAGTCGTGCACACGGGCGGACTTTGCGGCGTTGAGGATGGCCCCGGTGTCCTGGCTAGGGCTGAACCGCCCGATATTGTCGGCAATTGTGCCGCCCAGCAGCTCGACGGCCTGAGGGAGATAGCCGACCGTGTGCCCCAGGAGCCTGGGGTCAAAGTGCGACAGTTCCGAGCCATCGAGCCTGACAGATCCCCGAAGAACGGGCCAGACACCGACCAGGGTCCGGGCAATTGAGGATTTCCCGGATCCCGAAGGGCCGATTATCCCAAGGCCGTCCCCCGCCACGAGCTCAAAGCTTACATCTTGGACAAGAGGAGCCAGGCGCGGATCTGGGCCGGCAGCCAGCTGGTCCACGATCAAGGTTTCGGTGGGCAGCGGCAATTGAGTCGGTCGCTCGGGCATCTCGCTGAGAGGCAAAATCTGGAATAGGCGGGCAGCGGCCTGTCGCGCATTCACAAACCCGCGCCACTGCGAAACCACCTGTTCGATCGGCGCTAGCGCGCGTGAGGTCAGGATCGAGGCTGCAATCATCAGGCCGCCGGTGATCTCCCCTTGAATGACCAGGTAGGCGCCCACGGCCAACACCGCCGATTGCAGCAGATACCGCGTTCCCTTGGTGACCGAGGAATAGAATGCCGTGCGGTCAGCCGAGTCCTGCTGGGTATTGGCGAAGTGCCGGGCCGCATGCCACCAGCGACTGGTTATCGCATCAAGCATGCCCATGGCCGTGATCGACTCCGCGCTGGACTCCGCATTGTTGGTCAACGCACCCCGTTCACTGGCCGCCGCGGTCGCCACTAGCCCCGGACGACGGGAGTGAAGTTCGTTGATCACAAGCAGTGCCGCGATAAAGACCGCGCCCAGCAGCGTGAAAGCGCCGAGCAGGGGATGCAGGAAAAAGGCGAAGGCCATGTAGATCGGTATCCACGGCAGATCCAGCAGCGAGACTGGACCTGGGCCGGAAATGAACTGACGGAGAATGTCCAGATCCTGAACTGGGTTGGCGCGGAGCCCATGCCCTTCCACGAGCCTCAGTCGCACCGCGGTCTGAAACGCATTCCTGGCAAAACGGTCATGCACCAGCCCGCCGAAGCGGATCGCCATACGCGCTCTAATCCATTCGATGAGGGCATAAAACCCATACAACAGTACGACGAGTCCGGTCAGCGCCACCAACGTCGAGATCGATCGGCTGGGCAAAACGCGGTCATAGACCTGCAGCATGAAAATCGAGCCAGTCAGCATCAAGACGTTCGATGTGATACTGAGAGCGAAGAGCACAACGATCTGGCTGCGCGCCAAATAGATCAGGTCGCTCAAAGGCTTGGAGTCAATTGCGCGTAGGATATTCGTCACCGCCCTTTCGTCGGGTGCTAACAGTGCCCCGCTGGCGCCGTCTTAAAGGTGTCAAAGGTGTCCCAATTAAGGACACTTTAGATAGAAGTTTGCGGCCCGCCCGACAACTTCTCCGATTCAGCGAGAAACACCAACTGACCTATGACAACTAAGAATGGGGAGGTGGGCAAGCCGGAATAAATCATTCTGATTATGTTTGGCGATGTTAGCTCACCCGCGGATAGGAACTTGGATCACGCACCCCCAAAGCGACCTAACTCTCTAGCTACATTGTGAAATTGCCGCCGTCCTGTGGCCTGCTAGCGTTCAGATGACGAGCGTGACCAATCGCCCGTCCATGCACCAGGACTGGGATTGTCAAATGCTAAAGCGGGTCATTCTGGGGGAAGGCGCCGTAATCCATCAGCCAGACTTGGTTAATCTCTACGACTGTTCCATCGGACCGGGCAGCCGTATCGGCGCGTTCGTCGAAATTCAGAAAAACGTAGTGATTGGCAGCAACTGCAAGATCTCCAGCCACAGCTTCATCTGTGAAGGCGTGACCGTTGAGGATGGCGTCTTCATTGGACATGGGGTGATGTTCACCAACGACCCATACCCGCGGGCGACGACCAATACAGGCGAAGTGCAGGGCAGCGACGACTGGGCGGTGGTGCCAACCATCGTGCGCCGCAACGCCTCGATCGGGAGCAACGCAACCATCCTGGCTGGGCTGATCATTGGCGAGGGGGCCTTGGTCGGTGCCGGCGCCGTAGTCACCCACGACGTGCCACCCGGAGCATTGGTTGTAGGCGTGCCGGCACGACAGGTCATTTCCTCCAGCAAGTCAACACAACAACGAGGGCTGCACCAATGGTAGGCATCGGGGTCATCGGCTACGGATATTGGGGTCCCAATCTCGTCCGGAACTTCTACGACGTACCTGGGGTACAAGTGCACTGGGTCTGTGACCTGCGCACCGAGCGCCTGGCCCGGTTGCGCCTTCGTTATCCGGCGGTCGAAATCACCGACGACTTCAACCAGATCCTGAACGATCCACGCGTTGACGCCGTTGCCATCGCCACCCCCGTCTCGACCCATTTTAAACTGGCAATGCAGGCCTTGCGCGCCGGCAAGAGTGTCTTTGTAGAAAAGCCGATAACGGCGACCACCGAGCAGGCTGAACGACTGATCGAGGAGGCGGATCGGCGCGGTCTTGTCGTCGCCGTCGATCACACCTTCATCCATACCGGCGCGGTCAAGAAACTGCGCGACATCATCCAGAAGGATCTTGGCGAGGTCTATTATTATGACTCCGTGCGGGTGAACCTGGGCCTGTTTCAGCACGACGTCAGCGTCATGTGGGATCTGGCGGTGCATGACCTGTCGATTATGGACTACGTGCTGGGCGCGCGTCCGCGCGCAGTGTCCGCTACGGGCATGGCGCACGTAGCTGGCCAGCCCGAAAACATCGCCTATCTCAACCTTCATTTCGACTGCAAGCTGATGGCGCATGTGCACGTCAACTGGCTGGCCCCGGTGAAGGTGCGGCGCACCCTGATTGGCGGCAGCAACAAGATGGTCGTCTACGACGATCTGGAGCCCAGCGAAAAGATCAAGGTCTACGACCGCGGCATTACGCTGGACCCGATGGCGCCAAAGGCCAGCGAGCGCAAGAAGCAGATGCGCATCGGCTACCGGGCCGGCGACATGTTTGCGCCCCAGCTCGATGTCTCGGAGGCGCTTGGGTCCGAGCTGAGTGAATTTGTGGCCTGTGTTGAAAACGGCACCCAGCCAACGGCCGATGGTGCTGCCGGTCTCAGGGTCGTGCGCATTCTGGAGGCCGCGACCAAGTCCATGGCCAGCCATGGCGCCGTTGTCGAGCTCCCGCAGGATCTGGTGCCGGCATGATCGCGTTTCTGGATCTCAAGCAGCAATATGCCAGCATTGGTGCCGACATCGAAGCGGCGGTGCTCAACGTTCTGCGTTCCGGGCGCTATGTGCTGGGCGAAGAAGTCGCAGCCTTCGAAACCGAGTTCGCGGCGGCCTGCGGCGTGCGGCACGCTATTGCGGTGAACACGGGTACCAGTGCCCTGCACCTGGCCCTGCTTGCTGCCGGTGTCACCGCCGGGGACGAGGTCATCACGACCCCCTTCACCTTTATCGCCACGGCGGCGGCCATTCGTTACATCGGCGCCAGGCCGGTATTTGTGGATATTGACCCGGCCACGTTCACCATCGATCCGGCCCGGATTGAGCGGGCAATCACCCCGCGGACCCGCGCCATCATACCTGTCCATCTCTATGGGCAGATGGCGAATATGGACGCCATCATGGCGATTGCCGCCCGTCACGGCCTGGCCGTTGTCGAGGACGCCTGTCAAGCGCATGGCTCACGCCAGCATGGGCGGAGCGCTGGCAGTATCGGGCTATCAGGCTGCTTCAGCTTCTATCCCGGTAAAAACCTCGGTGCCTGCGGCGAAGGCGGCATGGCGGTCACCAACGACGATGAACAGGCGCGCTTGATCCGCATGTTGCGCGACTGGGGCCAGGACCGCCGTTACCACCATGTCATGGAAGGATACAACTACCGCATGGACGCCATCCAAGGCGCTGCGCTGCGGGTCAAACTGCGCCAGCTCGAAAGCTGGACCGAGGCAAGGCGGGCGCGTGCCCAACTCTATGGCCGGCTGTTGGCCAATTCGCCGGTCGAGCCCCCACGCGAGGCGCCTTGGAACCGGCACGTCTGGCATATCTTTGCAGTCAGAACCTCGCATCGCGACCAGTTGCAGAAATACCTGGCTCGGGAGGGGGTGGAAACCGGGCTGCACTACCCGGTGCCAGTGCACTTGCAACCCGCCTATGCCGATCTCGGGCACCGCCCCGGGGACTTCCCGGCGTCTGAAGCAGCGGCCGACAGCGTTCTCTCCCTGCCCATCTATCCAGAACTCAGCGTGCGCGCGGTCGAAACAGTCTGTGCGCTTGTCGGTCAGGATGCCTATGTCAGTTGATCCCATCGAAAGACGCACAAACATTGCCGCGGTCCACGGGCTGCGCCGTATTGTGGAAGACCCGCAGTTCGAAGTTGGCCTGGCAAATTGGCTGCGCAGCACCTACGAGACCGCTGGGCTGCCAGACCTATACTCCCGGTTTGCTCTCGGCGACGGGCAACTGGATGCCCTGATGCGCCGCGTCATGTGGCGGCTCGGCGCAAAGACATGCGGGTCGGGGCTCCAGATCGCCAGCCAGGCAAGCTTCAAGCATCTCGAAACCTTCGAGATCGGCTCCAATGTCTTTGTTGGTACGAACGCGTCTATTCATGGCCGGATCGGCGGCACCTGCATCATCGGAGACCATGTCTGGATCGGGCCGCATGCGTTTCTCGATGCGCGCAATCTCGTGCTCGGCAATCATGTGGGCTGGGGGCCAGGTGCCAAGGTTCTCGGCTCCGAGCATACCGGCTTTCCCATCGACGTACCCATTATAGCTACGGATCTGGAAATCAAACCTGTCCGTGTCGGCGCCGGCGCCGACATCGGCACCAACGCCACCATCCTCCCCGGCGTCACTATTGGGGAAGGGGCCATCATCGGGGCCGGGGCGGTGGTGACAAGCGACGTTCCTGCCTACGCAATCGTGGCTGGCGTACCGGCGCGGGTCTTGCGCATGCGCACTGAAGAAAGGGATCGCAGTCATGATGAAAGGTAAACGGATACTGATCACGGGCGGAGCAGGTCTGATCGGCTCTCACATCGCGGACGTTGTGGCTTCCGAAGAGCCATCCGAAATCATCATTCTGGACAATTTGGTACGCGGCCGGATGGACAATTTGGCCGATGCCCGGCAGCGCGCACCGTTGAGCTTTGTGCACGGCGATATTCGCGACGCAGCCCTACTGAAATCGACCATGCAGGGTGTCGATCTGGTATTCCACCAGGCCGCCATCCGCATCACCCAATGCGCCGAAGATCCACGCCTGGCCCATGACGTGCTGGCAACCGGCACCTTCAACGTGCTCGAGGCGGCGGTGGCAGCCAAGGTTAAGAAAGTCGTTGCTGCCTCGTCGGCTTCCGTTCTGGGCGCGGCCGACGTCTTCCCCACGACCGAGGAACATCATCCCTACAACAACCGAACAATGTACGGGGCGGCGAAGGCCTACAATGAAGGGCTGCTGCGCAGCTTCAATGAAATGTACGGGCTCGATTACGTGGCGCTGAGATATTTCAACGTATACGGCCCCCGCATGGATGCCTTTGGCGCCTATACCGAAGTCTTGATCCGTTGGATGGAGCTCATTGCTGCAGGCCGTCCGCCGGTTATTCTGGGAGATGGTACCCAGACCATGGACTTCGTGGAGGTCCGCGACATCGCCCGAGCCAATGTCCTGGCCGCGCACTCCGCGGCAACGGACACCATTTTCAACGTGGCCAGCGGCAAGGAGATCAGCCTCAAGCAGCTGGCGAATGCATTGCTTGATGCCATGGGATCTTCGCTGGCGCCTGTCCATGCACCTGCCCGCAAGGTCAACCCGGTGGCACGGCGTCTGGCATCCACCGAAAAGGCCGAGCGGATGCTTGGCTTCCGATCGGAGATTACAATCGAGCAGGGATTGCGCGATCTGGTTGCGTGGTGGCGGGCAGTACCCAAGCCCGAGCAGAGCAACGTGGCATGAGCACGGCCCGCCAAATTCCGGTGGCCAAGCCGATGCTGGGCGAGCCTGAAGTCGAGGCGGCGCGACGGGTAATCTTGTCCGGCTGGGTGACACAGGGTCCCGAGGTTGCCCAGTTCGAAAAGGAGTTCGCGGCTTATGTCGGCGCGCCGTTTGCCTGTGCGGTTTCAAACTGCACGACGGCGCTGCATCTTGCCCTGCTCGCCGTCGGTGTCCGGGAGGGCGACGAGGTCATAACCGTCAGTCACTCCTTCATCGCTACAGCCAACGCCATTCGCTATTGCGGCGCCACCCCGGTGTTTGTCGATATTGAGGCGGTGGGCTTCAACATCGATCCGGACCGCATTGCCGAGGCCATCACTCCGCGCACGCGTGCCATTCTCTGCGTCCACCAGTTGGGCATGCCCTGCAACATGGGCCGGATCATGCAGATCGCGCGGCGGCACGATATCAAGGTGGTCGAGGATGCGGCCTGTGCCACGGGCAGCGAGATGCTTTGGGATGGGGAGTGGGACCGCATCGGCAAGCCACATGCCGACATCGCCTGCTTCTCGTTTCACCCGCGCAAGGTGGTGACCACCGGCGATGGTGGTATGCTGACCACCTCCGATCCTGAATACGACCAACGGTTCCGGCTGCTGCGCCAGCACGCCATGAACGTTTCCGACACGGTGCGGCACGGTTCCAGACAGGTCATATTCGAGAGCTATGATGAACTGGGCTACAACTATCGGATGACCGACCTGCAGGCCGCGATCGGGCGGGCGCAACTTGAGCGGCTGCCCGGGATAGTTACGGCACGGCGTCGCCTGGCGGCGCTCTACACATCTCTACTGTCCCCCATCCCGGGGCTGGTGCCGCCGGTCGAGCCAGACTGGGCGCGCACCAACTGGCAAAGCTATTGCGTCACCCTGCCTGAGCACGCCGATCAGTTGGCTGTAATGCAGGCCCTGCTCGACAGGGGTGTCTCGACACGGCGCGGCGTGATGAATGCCCACCTGGAACAAGCCTATGCCGGTTACGATACGCAGCGAACCGCAGGATGGCTTAAGAACTCGGAGCTGGCGCAAAGCCGGACGATAATGCTGCCCCTGTTCGCCCAGATGAGCGAAGATGATGTGCACTACGTCGCTAGCGAATTTGCGCGGGTGCTTTTGCACCTGCCTGCCGCCGACAAGCGCTCAGCCGCGGGGCGCTGAACGCTCTGGCTGGTGGCGCAGCACGAAATAGACCGCCGGCCGTAGCGGCAAGGGAACCCAGTTTTCGGGCACCAGGCGGATCAGTTGGTTTAGCGAAAACCAGCACCCCACAGAAGTACAGACGAGGGCCACGACCGCCCCGGGCCAGAGCGGCATCAGTTCCACGGCCAGCACAGCAAAGCCGGTAAGGCCGGCAAAGATGGCGCCCAGCGCCAGGTTCTCGGTTGACCAGCGGAAGCCGCTTAGCCTTCGGACCAAGTAATAAATGAGCACACCGTGCCAGGCATAGAGCCCGATAAAAGCGAGGCCTGCTCCTTCAAGCCCGATTACGCCCAGCAGCAGCCAGGCCAACCCCACATGTACGATGGTCGCTGCAACCTCGGTCCAGAAAAACATCTGCTGCGCGCCCTTTGCCAGAATGACGTATCCCATAGGCCAGGCCACGACGCGCAGCAGCATCCCCACGCAGAACCAGCGCAGCAGCGGAACGGCGTCGACGAATTTGGTCGAATAGAACACCGCGATCACCAGCGGCGCCAGTGCCAGGGTCCCAAGCAGGCCTGGCGCCGCCAACAGCATGCTGACCCGCGCCTGTTCGTTGACCATGCGATTGCAGGTCCCGTTGTCGGTGCTCACGGCGGACAACCGGGGATAGAAATCCGTCCCCATCGATTGCAGGATAAACCCTACATAGATGCCGCCCAGCGCCCAGGCGGCCTGATAGTTGCCGGCGGCGTTGACGCCGCTTTGTTGAACGATGAAGATGCGGATGACTAGGGCCGCTCCCGCCGTCAGCAGGCCGCTCACCATGAACGCAAAGCCCAGTGTAATCAGCATCCTGGTTTCTACGGTAAATTCCCGCCATGAGAGCCTGATGGCTGGTAGCCGAATATTCCTGCGGTACCAAAGGGCGGCGATCAATGAGGTCAGTCCAACAGCCAACATCGACGGCACGATGCCCGCCTCTCCAAAATAATACACCAATGGAATGGCGGTGACGGTGTTAAGAACCGCGCCGACAATGGTTACCTTGGCAAGATCACCGATCCTGCGGTTGGCCTGGATTATGGCAGTAGGGGCCCCGGCGAATATTCGCAGAAACACGGCCATTCCGATCATTGTGACGGCCGAGGCCCGCGCTTCGGTTCCAAACGTCAGATTTGACACCGGCGCCGCAAACATAACCAGAAGCAGCGCTCCAACCAGGCCCAGTAACAGGGACGTCAGCATCAACACCCGAGCTATCCGCGCAACCTTGTGCAGGTCGCCGGTCGCGGTGGCGACAGCCACCTGCCGAACCCCGCTCGCCTGCACGCCCATGCCGGCCAAGCTCGATGTGAGGTCGACGACGACATTGAATAGGCCAAACAGGCCTACGCCGGCTGGTCCGAGCAACACAGCCAATACCTTCAGCCGGACTACCGAGAGCGCCATGCTGATGACCGAAGACGCCCCTATCAGCGATGTCGACCTCAGGATGTCGCCATAACTGGCCCTGTCAGATTCCCGCTTAATTGTGTCCTCGGCCACCAATCTCTCGCACCCCACAGCGCCTTGGCGAGTGTCGCAGTGCTCCGGGCTGTCCGCAATCGATAGAAATTCATTGAAGACTAGTAATCTCTTAGATCAAACGGTCTAGTGGCATTAGAGGAAACCTACGTCCAAATATGTATATCGAGAAAAGTCGTACCCCAATTGACAAAACTGTTGCCTATTCGCAATAAATGCACGGAAACAGGCAAAATGCCCTTTTGACCAGCAAAAGTGAAATCCGGAACGTAACAAATCAGTCACGTTTTTGAAACGAATATCAAATGCTTGAGCAGGTGTTCGCCTTGGGCAATGGCGGAATCTGTCAGAAGCTAGGCCAACTCAGTGCCGAATTGCGCAATTCGGTCGTTCCCCTAGCCCAAATTTTCCATCAATCAATTCCCTGTGAAACTCACGCAAAGAAATATCGGATCGCTGGCTGGTTAGATTCAACGAAAACCGGAGTGTTGGACTGCGTCGCGCTGCTCCCATCAGCAAGCGGCCCTGCTGCTCGAAGTCCCCAGCCCAATTTTCCTGCGACGTTGAGCAGACGCCGAATCCAAGAGAGGCTGGTTTCACTGGAACCTCCGGCAGTCGGCTACTGTTGCGACTGAGCAATTATCCCAGCCCCGTCGCCAGATTGGCCTAGCGTCGGCACCGCGTCTAGATCAAGTGCTTTAACGAGTCACGGCCGTGTCACGCGAACTCCAATACTCTGCGATTGCGGTAATCAGTCGAGGGGCTCGGCACAGACTTTGTGGGGATCAAAATGAATGACCTTAGCCAGATAGATACAGAGACGGGAATTTATGCATTCTGGAACACAACACCATCACAAGACGCAGAAGGTCGAGACGGAATATTGATACTCGCCGACACCGGAGTCACGTTTCAAAGTCTGCTGAAATCGGCCCAACAGTGCTTTCCGCGCGTCGGAGTGACCCTGTCCAACCAACTTCCAGATGAAGACCCAGCTGCGCTTGCACCACGCCTGATCCTTGTGGACGCGCTGGCATTTCGCAATATTTCTAGTACGATCTCGCAGTGCCGCGACTATTATCCAGACGTACCGATCGCGCTGCTGGTCGAGGGGGGCTGGAGCGACGATCCTGCCTTGCGTGCTGTCGTCGCTGAACGGGCCGTACAGGGACTGTTGCCATTCAACCTGAAGATAAACGTATGGCTAGCCGCTGTCTGGCTGTTGCTGAACGGTGGAGAATACTTTCCAAGTACCGTTAGCCCCCGGTCGGCCGCCCGGAACTTTCTGACGCGACGCCAACAGCACCTGTCTTCAGACCGCTCGGACTCTGCGGGGACGCTGTCCAGCCGCGAGGCAGAAGTCCTAGAATTGATGTCGGATGGATTGCAGAACAAGATCATCGCGTCCAAAATGGAGCTTTCGGAACACACGGTGAAGGTGCATGTGCATAATGTCATCCGCAAGCTAAAGGTGCATAATCGCACTCAGGCCGCTGCGGTGTTCCGCTCCTTCGACCGGCGTCCAGGCCACGAACCTGCGCAACAGGTTCAGGCAAGTAAGAGCTAGTCAATTTAATTTGCGGCACTTTTCGCCCAAGCGGAAATGCTATCCAATAGTCAGATAGCGGCCGGCGTCCATTTTGGAGGCGGACTGCCTCCGTGACAATCACGTATCGTGACAACCATACCGCTCAAGGACCGAACAAATGCATCAAACTTGACAACGGACAATGCAAAGTATTCGCTCATCATCTAAAAGACTGACAAGGTTTAAAAATTGGAAGTCACGGAATGATGAACGGGATTCCAGAAAATGTTTCAATACTAACCCTCGGCGATTGTCTGGTCGTCTCATCTGATCGTGTGACAACGCCGCCTGTAAATTTCCTTCGCATTGCGACCTATATATTGCTTGAAGGTCATGGTCGACCCGTGCTCCGGCGGCGTATTGGCGACTTGATCTGGTCAGACAACAGCTCCATGCGCGCAAGTGCTGACGTCCGGCAGTCGATCGCGCGTATTCGCCGGTTTCAGGTCGAACACGGCTTCCAGCTCCTGCGCGCCGATGCACGCATGGCGTGGCTTAATTTTCAGGATGGACTTTATTTCGACCTTGACGAATTTGTGAAGCTCCTGGCCAACCCATCCCCAACGTCCTGGGTACGCATGTGTGAGGTCTATAATGGGGAGCTTTTGGCGTCACTTGGCGCAGCGGGCGAACTGTATGAAGAGTGGTTATCGTACCGGCGCGCCGCGCTCAGAAACCACTTCATCATCAGCATTTCGCAGGCAGTCCTCCCGGATAGCCCGCTGAGCGCTCAGGATCGGCATTACTGCGCATCACGCCTTCTAGTGATCGACCCTTATCACGAAGGCGCTTACCGCGCGCTTATGCGAGATGCGGCTGCCAGCGGGCAATATCGGCTGCTGCGCGAGCTGTTCGCGCATTGTGTCAACACTCTGAAGAACGATTTGGGCGTCGACCCCGAGATCGAGACTATTCAACTCTACCAGTCGCTCATTAGCTTGAACCAGCTGTCGCGGGCTCCGGCCGCTGGGCACGGCGCATCAGTCCCCCGGCAGAAGGACCGGTAGTGGTCGTGGCGTCAAAAGCACCATGGCGTGATATGCAGTGCCGGACGCGCCCACGACAGCGGGCCCCTTGTTAGCGGATCTCATGCGTCAGTATCGTAGCAGTCCGCATTCGTAGGTTCGAAGATTTGCCCGGATTTGGCCCACGCCCCCCTATCTCCGAGCAGAGCAGAATCCGCCGACACTTCCCCCATCGGGGCCGGATGATCAGAACACGTTCGCGCGGACGAATCCCGCGTTTGTGGCGGCATGACGGTGTCGTCGCTGATTGATCATGAGTTGCGCCAGCTCGCATCCACGTTGAGCCTGCCTGCCGCCGCAGGTCGGTGCGGCGGCATCCTCATTGCGCCCACTGCCTGCCAGTGAAAGTATGTCCGCGACCGTCATCATGTGAAGGCTGGACTGCACGTCAATTCCGAAGCCTGCTCCCGAACAGGAGGCAGCTCCAAGGACGTTGATTTACAACAAGTGCTGCGCGATGAAAATCGGATCGACCGACTGAGAAGCGCAGCCGGGTGAGGTGACAACCCCGAACACGGGTGGCTGACTGGATGAGTGAAAGTAGTTGGCGAGCTTGTGCCAATAGTAGTCGAGCTTGGTGAGAATGACGGGTTGCCGCTCGTAGACCTGACCAGCATAAATATAAACCAGCTCCTGTCCCCCGGCGCGGTCAGCGATTGCCGACTGATGCCAACCCAGAGGAGACAATGTGGTGATGTCAATGCGGCAGTCGCGCCTATTGGCGACCCAGGCGTGACCTTCGAGACTGGCCCCCTCCACCAGGGAAAAGCCCTCTGCGGACAGGGTGCCGAGGCGGAGAAAACCGTCCGGCTGCCGGCTCCGTTGATCGGGAGCGGCCATGCTCCAGGCCTTGAGCCCAAGGCTTACGACGAGCAGGAAGGCAACCGCCAGCTTAGCCCAATGTGATGGCATCGCGCCGAACCGCAATCCAGCCGACGACCACAATAAGCACTGTCGTGGTCCAACCGGCAACACTTGCGCCCACCTGCCCATGGATGAGTTCAAAATGACCCGGATAATAGCCGATGAGACTGATACGGGTAACGTTGATCAGCACCACGAGGGCACATGTGAGCAGTCCAAATCCCAGGGTTGCCAGTGACCATTTGCCGGAGGTTGCGTTGACCAGACTAACAAAGGCTAGGATCGTCAGAGAGAGATTTGTGAGGGAGGAGCAAGCTGGAGCGATCCACATGGCTCCAGATCCATCGGCAAACGGGACCAGGTTTCCGTTCCTCGCTGAGCCGATCGTCCAGGCGATGAGCGTGGCATCGGCGGCGAGGATGGCGTCGCCAAAAAGGCTCATCAGGACACGTGCCCAGAACATGGGGATAGTCATCGCCAAAAGGATCGCCGCACCGCGCCACAGCGTTCCGCCAGGTGTCGACCGAATGAGCAACGACAGCCCTACACCGCTGACGGCGAGCCAGCTCAACGCCGGTACCGGCAACAACATACCCATACCGGCGGCCGAGATGAGAAGCCAGTCGCTTCGTTTCGGCACAGTTGGCGGCGATCGACCGACAAGCAGCAGGCCCGCGATTAGCGCGAGCCAGACAAAAATGCTGATGTCAAAGGTGTTCAAAATCGCCGGGAGGATATTCCCGGCGGAGATGGCGGCGAAGATGCGCTCGGAAATCCCGTTGGCGAAGCCGACCGCTATCAAGCCGCAGCAGCGCAGCGGGAGGGAGGCGTCCTTGCTTCGCACTAGGACGCCTGGATCGGGCAGAGCAATCATCCCTTGAAGCGATCCGGACGACTCCTGGACTTGATCCAGATGAACCCGCCGGCCATCGCCAGAATTGGTAGGCCGATCCCCGCCACAGGCGCCGGTGCGCCCACCACTGTGTTGCCGCCCGAACCGCCTTGACCCCAGCCAAGGCCAGGTGTGTCTCCCCTATCGGCGGGGGGGGAGGCCATGGCTACAGGACCAACCGCGAGCGCGAGAGCCAGTGCTAGGGCAAGTCCCTCGAGTTTACGCATTCCGCAATCTCCATTTTGGTTATTCATGCCAACTTCGGCCCCGAGACAAATGTGCGCCCCACTTCCTGCTCAAACAATACGCCGTTCAGTCTACCAGCGATCTCTAGGCTGAGGATAAGCTCCGAAAAGTCCATGACAGGCGAGCAGGTCCGGACCTCTGCGAGGATTGGACCGACTGCGTTGGCCTCGAAACTGTCCGCATCGGCGAGGCGTCCCCGGGTGCCTCGACATGTCTCAGCGCAGCTCCGCCTCAGTACTGCGCCCGGCCCAATACGCCGGCTGCCTGGCCAATGGCGAAGACGGCATCGTGGGAGCGTGGGAATGTAAAGATCGCCTGGCTGCCCTTGTGGATCTGGACCGCCCATGGTGGTCTACCGGGTTCGATTACAATTGTTGTTCAGCTGACTGCATCGCCCTAAACGGTTATCGCGGTATCCGGCAATTGCAGATGGGCAGTTGCGCCGCCTGTAGCCGGCTGAGCAAGCATCGCGGCGTGCCCGGCACATGTGCGCCGCAAAATCCTTCGACCTCTGTGCCAAAGATGCCCCCCTTCAAGGCCATGGCGTCGCTCGGGACCCGCTAGTGCAATATTCGTGGGCAGAGTACCGAAATGCGCGCAGCACACGGGCCGAGCGATTAAGCCCGTCGCGAGGGATGACGGCAAGCGGCGTAGCAGCTGTCCTCGGGCTCGCAAGCCCGCCCTCTTGTGGCCAGGAACGGCACAGGGCGACCAAGCAAGCCTCGAAGTGGCGTTCCCACGGGACAAGCACCGCTAGGGACGATTGGTCAGTGGAACTGGCAATACCGCGGGCACTAGTCCTCATAGTAAACCGCCTGATGTATGGACCGAGTAGCTTCTAAGGCTCAGAATTTCCTGACGCGCAGATTGCAGCCTACTCGGGAAGTTGCCATGAAAATGCGTATAGGCTTGTCCTTAGGTTCGGTTTTGATCCTGACCGCCTGCTCCCCAATCGTGCCTGACCCTTCGGCTGATCGGGGCCTTACAACTACCGTTGCCTCAAGCGAATCTGGTGGCAACACCGTGGTAGGCGCACCCGGGCCGGTGGCGGGAGTGGGTTTGCCCCTCATGGTGGTGGTCGGCGGGTTTATCTGGGTCATGTCCCGCAAAGGGCGTCGGGGTCGCTTCCAGAAGTGAGTAGCCCGCAGGCTTCGGATATCCCCTTCCGCGCGAAGCTCAGACGCTCGCACCCCTCGCTATTGCGGTGTGATAGCGATCGGATTTGCCAGCGGCACCCCTGAAAGTCTGCATTACACCGACTGCGGGGCGCTTGGGGTGCGGATAGCGGCGAAGAAGTCTTTGGACTGTTGCGGACGGCCGCATTTGCCATCAACCAATCTCCGCCGACATTGGCCAACTTCTTCACCCTGAGTGCTCGGACCTGGCAGTCGTGGCAGCGTGACCGCCATGGCCGCAATCTATCGCCGGCGCTCGGTTGAACTGAAATGGGAGCAGCGCCCCTGCCCTATCCGATGATCGCCGGCGTTCCCGATTGCCGGGCCTGGTCGAGATTGGCGGCGGCCTGGGCCACGACATCGCGACGCGCCCCGCTGTCGAAGCGGACGCCGCCAATGCTCATTTGAAGCTCGGCATTGCCCTCCGCATTCATGAAGATGGTCTCGTCCACCGATTCGAGGATGCGGCTACTGATCACCTCCCCCAAGTGCTGCGACGCGCCGCGCAGCAAGACAGCGAAGCGATAATCGGTGACATGGGCCAGCAGATCATCGGAACGGATGGCCTGGCGGATGGACTGCGCCAGCCAGGGCAGATTTTCGGACGGCTCGCTCGTCGTCCCTTCGACGTGGCCAGTACGCTTGCTGACGTCAATCAATAATAGCACGCCGGGGGCCTGCACCTGTTCGACATTGAGCATGGCCATGAACCGGTCCCAGCGGAGCGCGCCGGTCAGCGGATCAAGGTCCTTCTTCCCCACTTCAAACGCGGCCGGCGCCACGTCCTTGCGCCGGTCGATCTTCTCGTCGTCTGTGCCAGCCAGCCAGCCAAACCAGGATTTGATCATTCAAACGCTCCCTCGTCGACACTAGAGAAGTGCCACCCTGCACCGACAAGTCTGAACCGTCGCTGGTGGGAAAGCCGACAATTTTAGGCTTTCGCTGCAAGCAACCCAGACCGCTTCGATCGCACTTATGATTTGTCGATAGTACTCATAAGACTTTGCTGCGAGGCGTTGCGGTTAGGGCGACTGATGCTCGAAACCAGGATCGAAAAACCCGAGCTGCGCCTGCGCGGCCCGACTATGAACACTGGCGGTCAAATGTCGCCGACATTACACAGCGGCCCGGCGCATCAACGATAATGGCAATTTGGCCGCAGACAGGCGCCAGTGCATTTTCCGGCGGTGTGGGCAGGGCAAACGTCAGGGCCAAGGCCGATCCTGGCGGCGCTTTCCATCTGCCGGGAAACGGCCTGCAGCTCCTGCTGCTGACCCATTCGAGGCGGCATTGAGGCTTCGGCTCCTCAGATTGGGCTCTGGGGTTTGGGCTATTTCTTTGGCTTCGTGCTCGGCTGTGGCTTCGCCCCCATACGTTCGTGCGGCTGTCACGCCGCACGCTTGCCGCCCTGGTCGCTATCGCCTCAGTAACCGCCCTGGGGCTGTTCGATGGCAATCAACGCCCTTGTATGGGTTATCCTGCGCATGATTAGCGGATTATTCGGGGCCGCCTCGACCGCGGTCTGGCAGCTTTAGGGTTTCGTCGTTCAATGGCGCTCTCGGGATAGAAAGGGGAAGTCCGGTTTCAAGCTTTTGGGGATGAAAGCAGTCGCGATTTGTATGGCTAATCTACCTGCCATCGTTCACTCCCTCGGCAACGCCGGGAGATGGTTTCCTGCCGCCAGGCCCCAGCCCAAGGCGTCCGTCCGATATGACTGCTGAGAATGCCGAAAAGCCAACGTCGAAACACCTCAAAAAGCGCAATCAGAAGCCTATACATCGCGGCCGGCGGCATCACGCCCGTAAGGCTAAGGCCATGGCGGTTCTCGAGAAAGCAGCGTGATCGTGCATGGACACCGAAGTTCCGGAGAATGTCGAGCGTTTGGTCCAGATTGGCCTGCCTGCCCAGCCACGTCCCATGATGAAGGGTCCCGCGTGGCCCTTTCAGACTTATTGAAACTTGGCAGCCTTCGGGTCGGATTTGCCAGGGTTCGCAAGTCTGTGGATCTCAAATGCGTAGCCGGGAACCTCGCTATCCTTGGCCTGTCCACTTACATACTCGCCACGAGAGGTACCGTCAGGGTAGCAATCCGCCTGGTTGCAGGATTTCACCTCCTGTCCCCAGTTGTTCTGTTGAGCATGAGTGGCAGGCATTCCGCTCGTTAGCATAAGTGCTGCAACAATAACGATGGTTCTCATTGTCGTCTCCTCGTTGTGTGCTCTCAGTGGGCCTTTGCTTGTCAGGGCTAGGGCTGCGCGAAGTTGAGCTTAAAGGCTTTCGTCAATCACCTCGATACGTCATTTTGTGTAGGCTGGGCTCAGCCTTCACCTCGGCGGCACGACATGGCTCCAAGGCCCCTCATTCGGCGCTCCAAACGAGGTGGACAGGCACAACTGCCAGGCTGGTTGATCGTGTCCCGCAGCGTTCTCTAATCGCATTATTCAAGCTCTAATCCTTGCACTCTGCGAGCGCGCCGGGTTCTAGGGTTCTCTCCGCGGTCGCCGCTGGGGCGCCGCATGTTTGCGTTCAGGTTGGGCAGATCGAAGTGGTGTGCGCGGTACGGGCCGCAGGTACGGGAGCGATCTTACCCTCGCCAAGCGTCCCGGCAGGACGCAGGGCGCGTTAAGGCTTAGGAGCCTGGCGCGCGTCTTTAACTGTCATGCCATCACGGTCTCCTTGTAGCACTTCCGGTGTCCTTGAAGATGGAGCCGGTGCGCCACATGGCGTGCAACGTCACTGCCAGCTTGCGGGCAAGAGCCACCTTGGCCTTTCGCGGCCCGGTTCTTTGGGCGATCGCGTGGGCCCAGTCCCGCAGGCGCGATCCACCCAGGTTTCTGCAGTAGATGGCGTTGGCGGCCTCGAACAGGCATGACCTGGCGAACTTGTCGCCTTGTTTCGATACCCTGCCGTTTTGGCTGATCTCGCCTGACTCGTAGCGTCGCGGAGTAAGGCCGAGATAGGCACCGGCGCTGCTGTATCGCTTGAAGCGGGTGGCGTCATCGAAGGCGGCAAACACGGCAAGGGCTGTGATGGGCCCGACCCCGGGAGCCGTCATCAGCAACCGCACCGGCTGGTGACGACGGACGATGGTCCGGATCTGGCTATCCAGTGCCTTGATCCGAGCGAGGATGTCGCGCCGAGCCTTGATAAGGGCTTCGAAGATCGGCACCAGCTCAGGCGCAATGGCGAGGTCGCCAGTGATAATTCCTCGGCGCGCCGTTTGAACCCACCAACGCGCTTGCCGAACATGACGCCGAAGGTCTTGAGCAGACCACGGACCTCGTTCTCGAGCCGAACCCGCATGCCCACCAGGGCATCGCGGGCAGTCAGCAGCGCGCGGGTGACATAGGCGCCATGGCTCTTGATCTGCACAGCCTTGTACCATCCGGTGCGTACGATCTGCGCTAAGCCGCGTGCGTCATGCCGATCGGTCTTGTTCGGCATCATCTTCAACACGCCGTTGGCATGCCGAGCGTCCAGGCAGATGATGGGCAATCCCCGCGCCACCAGTGCATTCCACAGCCAGACTGCCAACGGGCCAGTCTCCATGCCCAAACGTTCAAGTTGGTCAGACCACTGCTCGAGATACGTGATCGCGTCTAAGTGGTCCGGCTCCAGGCGCGCGACTGGCTGCAAAAGCCGTTTAACGACACAGAATTCCTGGCCACACTGGCCCGGGTTGATAGCGCGTCCACCGCTGAGCAGTCGCGCGTCACCACCGTGATCGGCGCCGCAGGAGGAGCGGGGGCCACCACAATTGCATTGATGGCCATGTCCCAATTGGCCAAAGGCGCTCCCGACGGACAGGTGGCACTCGCAGATCTGGATTTCCAGATCGCCAGCAGCGGTTCGTACCTCAATTTGCGGAGCGAGTTTGACATCGACGCAATTGCTGCCAATCCCGATAGGCTTGACTTGGAATTGCTCGATACGATCAAGTTGCACTACGCACCCAACATGTCCCTCTACGCGTTCGAACGTCCGCACCTCAACTTTGCACCCGAGGCGAGGCGTTTCGTTCTGGCCTGCTTGATCTTCTGAGCGTTCGTTACCGCGATGTGGTGGTCGATTTGCCTAACCTTGCGACGCCCTGGTTCGATGATGTCGTGCGCCACAGCGACTGCGTGATCCTGGTTTTCGATGTCAACATCCCACGATGCGGCTGGCAAATCGGCTGTTTCGGAGGATAGTTGAAATTCGAGGTGGCAATACTGACGTCAAGGCAGTGGCCAACAAGGCCAACTTCAAGCTTTTCGGCAACACGATCTCACGACGCGACGTCAAAAAGGTGCTCGGCATCGAGCACTTTGACGAAATCGTCCGCGACGATCTCCTTCTCGTGAACTCCCTCAACCGTGCCATGTTGCCCTCCGAGCTCGCGGGAAGATCAAACTTTGTTCGCCAGAGCCGCCATGTCCTTGAGAAACTATTAAGCCAAGCATAGGCAGCCTGCCATAATCCCGATCTGTTCAGGCGGGCGCAGGTTGGAACTCCCTAAGCGCTGGAAACTTCACACTGCCCCACGCATTGTCTCGGCTGTCCCCGCAGGCATTGTGCCGGCTGATAGGCAGGCATGCACGGCAGGTCGAAGGCAGCGATCGTCCCGCTGGACTGGCCCCCTGCCCTGCTGGAAACGAACAAAGCGCCCGGTTGCTGCGGAGCCGCCGATCGTCTGCCACAGCGTGGCGCAGCTGCGGCCTGGCCTCCACCCATATTCGGCCTGGCCGGGCATGTCCTTGTCGGTTCGATCGCCGCATTGCCGGGTGTGAAAAAGCGCGGCCGCGACCGCCAGCCCGCCCTGGTGCCGAAAGAGGGGCATGACGACCTCCTCTGGGGACCCGGATCGCCGTGACGGCACGGGCGCCGCAACGGGCCTGGAAGACGGGCAGAAATCGCCCCGGCGCTGCCGGACGCGGGACCTCGGGCGGTCATCATCCCCGATGCGCGCCGCGCGACAAGACGCCGGATGCCGGCGGCCATCGGGCAAATGATCGATAACGATCGCTGTGCGATACGCTGCAACAGGAGCGCCGCGAGTCTGCCGGCCATGATCGGCGCAGGATCCCATCCCGCTGGTGCAGGGATGACGCCAACTGGCGGCAGGACCGCACCGTCTACCGTCGCAGCCGGGTGTCGCGCAAGGCGGTGACGGCGCGCGCCCGCTCAAGGTGGCCGGATTTGCCTGACCTAATCTTCAGGGTCTGGCCGCCCCCGTGGGACGGCGCCGTGAATCATCGGGGATGCCCTGTTGCCGACGACCGCGACAGCAATTGAAAGAACCTGGAGCCAGCGCCGGGCCGAATTTCTATCCCTGTCGTCCTGAACCCGGTCCCCAGGACCCGTAGAAAGACGGCCGATGGCAGCTTGGCGCCAGCGGCCGCAGCCTATTGCGGAGCGCGAGCCACCAGGGACCGCGCCCACGCTATTGGATTATCGCCGGCTTGCCCGACTGCCGCGCCTGATCAAGATGGGCGGTGGCAGCGGCCACGACGTCGCGGCGGGCTCCGCCGTCAAAACTGACGCCGCCAATACTCATCTCGAGCTCGGCAATGCCGTCGGCAGTCATGAAGATGGTGTCGTCCACCGATTCGAGTATGCGGCTGCTGATCGCTTCGCCCAGGTGCAGCGGCGCGCCGCGCAGCAAGACCGCGAACCGATAGCCGCTGACATGGGCCAGCAGATCATCGGAGCGGATGGCCTGGCGGATAGCCTGCGCCAGCCAGGGCAGATTCTCGTCCCGCGCGCTCGCCGTCGCTGCCACCTGGCCGGTCCTGGCGCTGAGGTCGATGAGCAACAGCACACCGGGCGCCTGCGCCTGCTCGACATCGAGCATGGTCATGAACCGTTCCCAGCGCAACGCACCGGTGAGCGGATCGAGGTCTCGTTGCCCGACCTCGAAGGCGGCGGGCGCCACATCGTTGCGCCGGTCGGCCTTGTTGTCGCCTTTGCCCACCAGCCAACCCAACCACGATCTGATCATCTACACGCGCCCTCATCGACATCCGCGTACCACCCTGCATCAGGAGGTCTCAACCGTCGCTGACGGGAATGCCGACAATTTTAGTTTTCACCGGAGCATCCTACCCGCTTCGGGTGAATACCTAAAGTTTTATCGATTTAAGTAACTTCAAATATACTCTGTCGATTTGCACAATATTATTTCGCCACCGCTAGCATTCTACCAGTACATCAGGAGGCTAGCTTGCTTCTCAATTTTGCATTTGCCGCAATTCTGTCCTTCAGCCCGACCGACGCTTTGCCGCCAACTCCGGGTATGAGTCCAGGCACCAGCAGCTATTATGCACGGTCGGAGAGGCCGGTGCTGATCGCGCCGGGCGCAAGCACCACCGTGGCTGCGGCCAGTGTTCCGGCAATCACACCTTCGCCCCGGGCGCCGATCAAGTCCCCCTCCAC
Source organism: Alphaproteobacteria bacterium (assembly GCA_018828145.1). Classification (GTDB taxonomy): domain Bacteria; phylum Pseudomonadota; class Alphaproteobacteria; order Rhizobiales; family Devosiaceae; genus Devosia. Next base: position 106,707 of record JAHJWO010000019.1, read on the forward strand.
CGGGCTGGGCGTGTTTCGGTCCGTCGCCATCTCGGCGGCGCGCCTGCCGGCCGCCAGCCTGTGGCAGCAGGCGCGGCGAGATGATTACACTGCCCTGTTTGGCACCGATTGCGCGGCGAGCGGCATTGCCGGCTGCGACAGCCGGTTCGCCACCAGACTGCGCTTGGTCTCGACGCAGGCCGCCGGTCTCTCGGACAAGGCGATGCTCGACCACGTCAACCGCGCCGTCAATTCGGCCATGACCTACCGGTCGGATCGCGCCATATGGGGCGTTGGCGACCATTGGGCCACGCCCGTCGAAATGGCGCGCAAGGGCGCCGGCGACTGCGAAGACTTCGCCATTGCCAAATACTGGCTGCTGCGCAGCCTGGGCGTCGCCGACGAGCAATTGCAAATGGTGGTGCTCCAGGACACGCGGCGCCAGCTGTTCCACGCCGTGCTGGTGGTCCACACAGCCTCGGGTGCTTATGTGCTCGACAATGTCACGAACCGCCTGCAGCTCGACACGGCCTATGCCCAATACCAGCCCATCATGAGTTTTGCGGGCAGCAAGAACTACATCCATGGATTTGCCGCAGGCAGCACGGCCGTTGCGGCCATGCCGCGGGACTTGTCGGCGGTGGCGCCGGGTTTGGGTATGTAAAAGGGCGGCTATCAGCCGCTCTTTTACATTCTACCGCTCTCTGCCGACGCGGGGACTAGATCGTCAGCTCGAACTCACCGTTATCGACAATGACCCAATGACCTTGACGACTTGTCCGTCAATATAGGTGTCAGGGAGCTTGACGACCTCAACGGCCTCATATCTGACGGCCGACACGCCCGCCGTGGTACTGTTATGCACGCATAGCGCAGTGCTCACTGCCGTCTGGTCAATGCCTAGTTGCCAGGTCAACACGATTGGCTATCACCAGTTCAAACCACCTGCGCAATTTAATGCTCCGATCCTTGGCCGTGCGGCGGGACCAGGGATGGAAGGCCGCGTCGGCCGCCTCTACCGCCCGCGTTGCTTCCTCGGCGCCAGCGAACCTGGAGCATCCAGGGCGTGCCCTCGACCACCTATGGCAGCCTTGCCATTACCAATGCGGCGTCCGGCGCCTGGACGCAGGCCCTGGCCGAAGGCGACGGCATCACCGAGACCTAAACGGTGCAGGTATCCTCACGTCCGAGCAGGACAAGCCCTATGCCGAGGCGCTGGGCGAGATCGACTACGCGGCCGCCTGTATCGAGTTCTATGCCGAAGAAGCCAAGCGCGTAGCCGGCGAATTGCTGGTCTCGCACGGTACTGATGCCCGCCTTATGGTGCTGCGCCAGTTGATCGGCGTGGTCGCGGCGAACCAGCGCTGCCCGGGATCTACGGACAATGGCCCGCCGAGGGCGGGCCAGGTCGCCGTCAGGGTGGCCAGCGGTCAGATATCAAACTGCATTGGGGCCCCATCCAGAATGACGTTGATGGTTTCAAAGCCCGCGCTGAGATTGTCGCCGGTATCCTGAATGACCGCAACGTCAGTCCAGGTCACACCATCAAGCCTGGCCTGGACCGTCACGTCGCCATCCGCGCCGCCGTCTGAATCGGCGAGCATCTTAGTGTCGCCGTTGGCATATTCGAACCGAACATTATCGGCTCGGTCGGCAGTGGAGATTGCGAACAGCAGGTCAGAAAGATCAACGACATCCCCGCTCGCGCCAGTTACAAAATCCTCGATCGAGTCGACACCTCCGCCGGCGGTGTCACCGAACTCGAACTCGAACGTGTCGACACCAGCGCCGCCGGTGAGGGTGTCGCTGCCCAGGCCACCGATAAGGACGTCGTCGCCGTCACCGCCAGAGAGGAAGTCATTACCTTCGAGCGCGGATATGGCGTCGCTTTGTCCCGAACCCTGGAGCGACTCGTTGTCCGCGGTTCCCGTAAACGTCTGGCCGTTCACGACATGGACGTCCAGGTTCTGCGTCGCAGTCTGGTCGCCGTCATTGTCCTGCACAGTGAAGCTGAATTTCAATTCCGCATCCTGCGCCGTTGTCGATGTCGTCACGAAGCCGATGTCGGAGAACTTGATGAGGTCATTGTCGCTGGCGAAGGCCTGCGTTCCACTCGATCCGCCGCTGTCCCCGGTATCACGATTTAGATTGATCCCAGAGCCCGTTATGGCTTCGGTTGAAGTGAGCAACTGCATTCCGGTGACGAGGTAGTTGTCACCGGGATTGATGTTGTAGTCGTTACTCTCGATGATGACGACACCGTTGGCATTAACATAAGAGATGTTGTAAGGGTTGCTCTCCGACGACAGGTAAATGTCTCCATATTCCACCACCACTGCGCGCGTGGTTGTCGCATTGGTGTCGGGATCGACCAGTTTGAGGATTACGACGAAATCTTCGGAGGTTTCAAGGTTTGCGACCTTGAAATAGACCGATGTCGCGCTAGCAATTGGAGCAGTGCCCGTTGGTCCCGGGTCAGAGCTGTAGAAGTCCATATCGACGATTTCGCCGCGTTGGATCGTCTGGCTACCGACGCCGATAGCACCACTGTTGGCAAATACGTCCGTATCAGCGGCGTGGAACAGGTCCCCCTCACTGTATGCAGTGGCGCTACCCGCGGCCCCCGTCGCCGTCAGCGGAGTGGCGCCGTTGCCGGTGGTTGGTTTCTCAGCGGAGAAGCGGATATAGAAGTCGTTATCCAGTTGCACCACAAAGATATTGGCCGGCCCGTTGGTATCGAGTGTACCGTCGGAATTATAACCCGTGAAGGAAGTCGCTGTGCTCGTCGTCAATACCGTCACCGAACTGATTGGGTCGACGAGGTCAACGGTATAGGTGCCGTTCGTCTTGTCGAAAACAAGCGTCCCGGTCGCGTTCGTGCTGGTCGAACCGGAACCGTAACTGAATGCAACGTTGAAAGTGGCCTGGGCAGAGCTTTCGGAAGCCCATGTGACTGAAGCGCCGATTATGGCTTGGCCGCCAACCGTGCCGGTGAGCATGATTGCCGAGAAATCCGAACTTGCGTTCGAGTATGGAAGGTTCTGATCGGCTCCGACCGAATAATCGAACACACCGGTCCCGCTCACGGCACCGCTGTTTGAAAAGAATAGATCTGTCTTCGAAACGATACCCGGAACGTCGTCGGTATCCTTCAGCGCAAGCGCAATGGTGGCCTCGTCGCCGTCGCCGTCGACGCCGGTGAAGGTCACCGTGGCCACATCATTGGTCTGCTCGCCGGCGGTGCCGACGCC
>JAHJWO010000020.1 GCA_018828145.1 Alphaproteobacteria bacterium
TCCCACGCGTTACTCACCCGTCTGCCACTCCCCTTGCGGGGCGTTCGACTTGCATGTGTTAAGCCTGCCGCCAGCGTTCGTTCTGAGCCAGGATCAAACTCTCAAGTTTGAAATCTGACTATTGTCGCTAGATGCACGTTTGCATGATTGACGAGAACTCACACTATTCTCAGCAACCGAAGTTGCGAGAACAATATGTCTTCTCTTAGAAAACGTGCACCCATCGAAGTCTTTTTAACTTCCACCGGAATTGCTTCCAGCTTCAGTTCGCAAGAACCTCGCCGTCCACGTTTCTCTTTCTTCCATCTTCACAATTTCAAAGAGCTGACCTCACTGCCCTCGCGGGCTAGGACGTCATTGGAAGCGTTGGCTTCCACATTCTTTCAGGGAACAGAAGTCTTTATCCGGTTGCCCGGCAGATCGTCTGCCCTTTCAGAAAACGCTGAACAGTGGGAGCGAAGTTCGCTCGACGTCGTCAACGTGGCGGGTTGTAGTCGAGACCGTTTGGCCTGTCAACACCCTATTTTCAACTTTCGGTTCTTACCGAATTTCGAAAACTTGAAGGTTTCAATTGCTTGAAGCCTTCAATCTGAACTCGCTAATTTCTTAGTGATTTCAGAGGCTTGCTGCTCGTTCGGGCCGTTGCCGGCGCCGCGGTCTGCAGCGATGAGCCGGGTTATAGGGGCGGCTGATTTTCCTGTAAACCCCCCAAAACGACAAAAGCGTCATTTTCCGTTTTTGGCAGATTTGACCATGTGGAAAACTCGACTGAATCACCAGTGATTACAGGCATCTCCGCTCGCTGCAGCCAATATGGGATTTTTCGCAGTCTTTTCAACGCCTGGGCCGCAAGCCCGGATTTCCTGGGCGAGGGCGCGCTCTGAATCGCCGCCGCCACTGCTTTTCCGTCCGCCGTGGCCCCGTCCGGGCTCAAGAAATAGCGTCTGCCATCCGCATGGCTCTCTTCATTGAGCCATATAGAGAGCTGCGAACTGTCCTCTGCCACCTAAGGCAGATGCGGCCATAGTCGCTCATCACCCTCCAGCTCGCCCGATATCCATCGTCCCCTGCTTCTTCCCGAGAGGACTTGAAGAGCGAAGACTGCGCTTTGCACAGCGAGGGCCCCGCCACCATGTCACCCCGACCTTGAGCGGGGCCCATCCCGGGCACGGGCAGCAACCGCTACTGGATTGTCGTTCACCCGACGCATCTCGGGATGGTTCCCCGCTCTAGGCCGACATGACACCGAGCTTTGTTGGGCATGGTGCCACGAAGTCTCACCCACCCACAGATCGTCACCCTCGGGCTTGACCCGAGGGCTCTTCACTTGCCGAGCGTCGGTTAAGTGCAGTCTCCTCGGGTCAAGTCCGAAGGTGACAACCGCGTCTGCTGGGAACTCCTGTTGCCATCCCCCACTTATCCCCGCCTCCAGGACCCATGCCATAATCGCCCCATCACTCCGCATGGACGGCCTGCAGGCGAACAGTGGCGGGGGTGAGCCGGGCGCGGACTTTGCCTCTCGCGCAGGTTCGAGATCCGGCCGCACGTGGCGAGCGACCATCGTGCGCGATAACCGGGACTGTTCCAAAAACCGGCGCCCCGAGGCGGCTACCGTCTCGTTTTAAATTTCCAGAGGCGGCATCCGCCTCGGGGTCCGTCTCTCTATCGACAACCGCGTTTCAGGCGGCGCTTCCGCATGCCTACCGCCCCGGGCCACAGCTTCGCCGCATTTTTTTTGGATCAGAGCGGGCTGATTGATATAGACTCCGCGCACGCATGTAAGCGCGTGCCTGCGTAGAGGCCGGCAAATGCCGGTGGGGGGACTGTCGTGACACATCAAAGGATGGGGCGTTGAACGCAGCGCAGAGAAACCGTCATACCGCGCTGCTCAAGTCGACCGGCTTCGAAGACAGTCCCGCCCTGACAGTGCAATCGACCGACGGCGAAATCCCCCATGGCCGCGAGCTGAGCTTTGCCTGGCTGACCGGCACGGTGATGACCGGTCTCACCAGCGTCCTGTTGATGGGCGCGGCGCTCTACGTTTCCTTCCAGGGCCAGGATACCTTCTCCACCGCTTATGAAGCCCTGCAGATTTCCCGCCCGCAGGCCGACGCACTGACGCCGACCGATCTCTCGGCCAAGTCGTCCCGCCTGCGTCCGGTCACGGCCACCCGTTCCGATCTCGAAATCATCGAGGCCTCGATCCGCGAAACGGTCGACGGCCGCGACATGATCCGCAACCAGCCCTTCGTCCGCATTCGCGCCACCCTGGCCACGGCGCCGACATCGCTCTCCGATGGCGTGCCGGCCTATGATCCGGTGGCCATTCTCAACGCGACCCAGCCCATCGAATCCAGCGCCGACGCCATCGACATCAATACCGACGTCTATGGCGCCGAAGTTGAAGGCGAGGTCGCCGTCCGCCTGGCCGACATGCCGATGGCTTTCGTGCCGCCGCGCGCCATTACCGATCAGACCGCCGCCGAATATGTGCGGAGCGTGGTCGAGGCCACTTTCTATAGCGACGATGCAGCGCCCACCTTGGCCTATGCGGCTTTGGGTCCCTCGGTGCGCGACCTGGGTCTTTCCGATGGCAGCACTCTGGGCGGCGTCGCCGAGAACGTGACCGTCGTGCCAAAGACCGTCCTGGCGGCCGATGCCGCGCTCGGCCGCTCGGAGCGCATTCTCACCGTCAAGGAGCGCACCCCGCTCAATGACGTGATGCGCCGCAACGGCTTCACCGATGTGATGATCGCGGCCATCGACGCGACACTGCAGAACGTCTTCCCCTCCACCGAGCTGCCGGCCGGCGCGCGCCTGCGCATCCTGTTCGGGCCCTCGCGCACCTCCAACACGCTCATTCCCTATCGGCTGAGCATCTATCTGCATGATGATGCCAACGACACCGACGTGCATCGCGCGACGGTAGCCCTCACCGACAAGGGTCAGTATGTGCTTGGTCTGGCCCCGGCCGAGATCGAGTTCCCCGAGGAGGATACCGAAGAGGTCAACGTCGCCAATCTTCCCAGCGTCTATCGCTCCATCTGGGAAACCGGCCGCAAGCACGATCTCGACGATGCCACCATCGAGCGCATCATCGGCATGTATGCCTATGACGTGGACATGACCAAGAAGATCGCCGCCGGCGATACGATCGAGATTCTGAAATCGGTCCCCGATGCCGAAGGCCGCTCCGAGCTGCTATATGTCGGCCTGACCCTGGGCAATACCACCCGCCAGCTCTACCGCTTTGGCACCGATGATGGCGTCATCGACTTCTATGACCCCGATGGCGAAACCGGAAAGCGCTTCCTCACCCGCCGGCCGCTGGAAGGCGGCGGCACGCTGCGCTCGCGCTTCGGCTACCGCATCCACCCCATTTTCAAGAGCCGTCGCCTGCATACCGGCGTCGACCTGGCCGCCCGCACCGGCACGCCGATCTATGCCGCCGGCGATGGCGTCATCCAGTACTACAAGTGGCAGTCCGGCTACGGCAACAAGGTCGAGATCCAGCACGTCAACGGCTACGAGACGGCCTATGGCCACATGTCGCGCTATGTCGACGGTCTCAGCGCCGGCAGCCGCGTGCGCCAGGGCCAGATCATCGGCTATGTCGGCTCCACCGGCCAGTCGACCGGCCCGCACCTGCATTTCGAGATCAAGATCAACGGCAACCTGGTCGATCCGCTCAGCGTCAAGCTGCCCAAGGACAATATCCTGCCCCAGCAGTATGAAGCCGAGTTCGCCCAGACCATGGCTCAGATCAACGACCTGATGACCCGCGAGCCCGCTCCGGTCACCGTGGCCCAGGCGAGCCAGTAGGGCGAGGGGCAAACCGCCCCTTGCGCTCCAGCGTCAGCCAGCCGACCACCGCTGAAACCAGACTCAGCGCCGCGGTGATGTAGCAAACCGCCGCAAACGCCGCGTCGGTCGCCCCCGTTCGAAGCGCCTCCTGCTCTGGTGTCAGCCCTTGGGCGGCGAGGCCGAAAAAGATCGGCAGCTCGGCTGCCTCGCCCAGCCCGCGCTCGAACACCATGGCGACGATCGCTCCCAGCAGCGCCACCGCAACAAGCCCGGCCACGCGTGCCACCGCATTGTTGACCCCCGAAGCGACACCCGTATCGCTGTCATCCACCGAGGTCATCACCGCCGTCGACAGCGGCGAGACCACCAGCCCCATGCCCAGCCCGAGCAGCCCTATGCAGGGCACCACCGCCAGCCACACCGCATGCAGTGGCGCAGTCACCCCCAGGCCGGCAAAGGCCAACGCCACGATCAGCGACCCCAGCGTAATCAGCGGCCCCGGACCCACCTGATCGGCCCACTTGCCGCTGAACGACGACAGCGCCGTCAGAGTTATCCCCAGGGGCAGCAAAGCGAGCGATACTGTGGCCGGGCTCTCACCCCACCCGCCGATCATGGTCATGGGCAGAAAGAACATGGTGCCACCCAAGGCAAAGTACAGGGCGAAGGTCAGCCCGTTTGCGCCGGAAAAGCCGATATTGGCAAACAGCCGCAGCGGCAGCATCGGCGCCTTGCTGCGTTTTTCCCAAGCCAGAAACGCAGCTCCCAGCACCAGTCCCGCGCCGCACCAGGCAATGGTATGCGACAGCGGCGGCACGCTCTCGCTGCCGTCTCCGGTGAGGCCGTAGGCGATGCACATCAGCGATAGCGTCGCCAGCACGGCGCCCGTCACATCGAGCCGCCGCCCATCCCCTGGCCGATCCGGCGCCACCTTGAACCAGAGCAGCGCCAGCGCCACCACGCCCAGCGGCAGGTTGACGGCAAAGACCAGCCGCCAGCTCCAGTCGCCCAGCGCGGTCAGCAGGAAACCACCTAGAATCGGTCCAGCAATCGAGGTCAGCGACGAAGCTGCAGCCCAGATGCCGATGGCCCGGCCCCGCTCTTCGCGGGGATAGGCCTTGGCAATGATGGCCAGACTCCCCGGAACCATGACGGCCGCGCCGCTCCCCTGGATCGCCCGCGCCACCACCAGCACCAGCGGCGTCGGCGCGAGGGCGCAGAGGATGGAGGCGCCGACAAAGATCACGATGCCCAGCCCGAACACGGTTCGCAGGCCGAAGCGATCACCCGCCGCGCCGCCCAGCAGCATCAGCGCCGAAAGGAACAGCAGATAGCCATTGCTCACCCATTGCGCCTCGGCCAGCGTTGCGCCCAGATCCGCCCTGATGGCAGGAATGGCGATCGAGATGACCGATCCATCGATAAAGCCCATGCTGGAGGCCAGGATGGCCGCCACCAGCACGAAGCGGCGGCTTTGCGGGGCGGCAATGTCCTGGTCCATGCTGGGTCCGGCGCACGTGTAATGCCGGGCAATCTATTCCCGCGCGATCCAGACCGCCATCTCGTTTCCACCCGGCTCGCGGAAGTGGAAGCGCCTGCCGCCCGGGAAGTCGAACTGCGCCCGCGTGATCGTGCCACCGGCCGCCACTACCCGCCGCTCGGCGGCATCGAGATCGTCGGTCCTGACAATTGCCATCGTGGCGGCCACTTTTTCGGGAGCCTGGTCCACGCCGCCATCGATGCCCGCCTGCTCCAGGCCGTCATAGTCCGGGCCGTAGCTGGTAATGCCCCAGCCAAAGGCGGCCTGAAAGAAGGCACTGGTTCCTGCCCGGTTGCTCGAGGGGAATTCGATATAGTCGATCCTGTCACTCATCTGTTTGACTCCCTGAGTTCCTTGTTTGTTCTAGTTCGATCACTTCCCAGGTGCAAGTCCCCGGCAGTCGACGTAATCTGCCTCGGCGGCATGGCGCGCCACCAAATTGGCCGACTGATGATGAGGGGAGAGACTGCATGAACTTGCCTTTGCCTGGCCCGCTTGTAGTGCTGCTTGCAGCGCTGCTGGGCGTGGCCTTTGCCGCACCCGCAACCGCCGACGAGGTGGCCGATTGCGGCACCCTGATCGCTAGCCCCTATGAGAAGGGCTATGAGACGACCGGTGTCGTTCCGGCCGATGCCAACCTGGTCCGGGCCGAGGAAGTCTGCGCCGCGGCCATAGCAGCCAGCCCCGCCTCCGATCAGGCCAAGGCATGGCTCGCACGCATCCATTTCTACTATGGCGAATATGACGCCGCCCTTCCGCTGCTGGAAGCGGCTGCCGGCGCCGACAATCCCCTCGCCCAGCAACTTCTCGCCGATATCCTGATCGATGGCCTGGGCGACACCCCGGTCGACGAGACCCGGGCCATCACCCTGCTCGAAGCTTCCGCCGCCGCCGGCTTCGCTCCTGCGCAGAACAGTCTGGGCGTCAGCTATGAGCGCGGCCAGGGCGTGGAGCAGGATGTCAGCCGCGCCGCCCAATTCTACGCCGCCGCCGCCAAGCAGGGCCTGCCCGTCGCCGAGGTCAATCTCGGCGTGCTATATGCCGAAGGCAATGGTGTTGCCGAAGACGATGAACGCGCGACCAAGCTCTTCATGAGCGCAGCCGAAAAGGGCGATGCCGGCGGCATGAACAGCCTGGGCGTCAGCTACGAGATCGGCGAGGGAATCGATGTCGATCTAAACCTGGCCATGGACTGGTACCGCAAGGCCGCCGCAGCAGGCTCGATCGTCGCCCGGGCCAATATCGGCAATCTCTATCTGCGCGGGCTGGGCGTCCCGCTCGACTACGACATTGCCCGCAAATGGATCAGCAAGGCGGCCGAGGACGGCAACAGCTTCGGTCTCTTTCTGCTGGGCGAGCTGCATGAAAACGGCAATGGCGTCGCCATCGACCGCGATCGCGCCATCGAACTCTATCGTCAGGCCGCTACCGAAGGCAGCGTCGACGCGGAGGAGGCGCTGGCCCGGCTTGGCGTCGCCGACTGACAAAAAGGGCCGGTCTCGCGACCGGCCTTTTCCTGATTATGCCGCAGCGTCCGCCGCGCCCGGGCCACCCGGCCGCAGCACGACGCCCTCGTCATTGGCGTCGACCAGCACGCTGGAGCCATCGGTGACCCGCCCGCCAAGGATTTCCTCGGCCAGCTCGTCCTGCACCGCCCGCTGGATCACCCGCTTCAGCGGCCGCGCGCCATAGGCAGGGTCATAACCCTCATTGGCCAGCCACTCGCGTGCCCGCGGGGTCAGCTCAAGGACAATGTCGCGATCCTTGAGCAGCTGCTGCAGCCGGCCGAACTGGATATCGACAATGGCACCCATATGCTCGCGACCCAGCCGGTGGAACAGCAGGATCTCGTCGACCCGGTTGAGGAACTCCGGCCGGAACGCCGCCTTGACCATGTCGAGCACCTTGCCCCGCACCAGTTCCACCGATTCTCCGTCCTTGAGTTCGACGAGGTACTCGGCACCCAGGTTGGAGGTGAGGATGATCACCGTGTTGCGGAAGTCCACCGTGCGCCCCTGCCCGTCCGTCAGCCGCCCGTCATCGAGCACCTGCAGCAGAACATTGAACACGTCCGGATGCGCCTTCTCGATCTCGTCGAACAGCACGACCTGGTAGGGTCGGCGCCGCACCGCCTCGGTCAGCACGCCGCCTTCGTCATAGCCGACATAGCCCGGAGGGGCGCCGATCAACCGGGCGACCGAGTGCTTTTCCATGAACTCGCTCATGTCGAGCCGGACCATGGCCGTCTCGTCGTCGAACAGGAACTGCGCCAGCGTCTTGGTCAGTTCCGTCTTGCCGACGCCCGTTGGCCCCAGGAACATGAACGAGCCGATGGGCCGGTTCGGATCCTGCAGCCCGGCGCGCGACCGGCGCACGGCTTTCGCCACCGCTGCCACTGCTTCGGCTTGGCCGATCACCCTGGCGCCCAGGGCATCTTCCATCTTAAGCAGCTTGTCGCGCTCGCCTTCCAGCATCCGGTCGACCGGAATGCCGGTCCAGCGGGAAACGACCTGCGCAATATGGCTGGGCGTCACCACTTCCTCGGCCATCAGCGGATCAACCTTGCCATCCCCATTGGGATCCTCGGCCGTCTTGATCTTCTTTTCGAGCTCTGGGATCACGCCATAGGCGAGCTCCCCGGCCTTGGCGAGGTCGCCCTGCCGCTGCGCAATCTCGAGCTGGCTGCGTGCCGCATCCAGCTCTTCCTTGAGCTTCTGACCGCCCTGCAGGCGTTCCTTTTCGGCATGCCACTTGGTCGACAGGCTCTGTGCCTGCTCCTCAAGATCCGCCAGTTCGGATTCCAGCCGGCCAAGGCGGGTCTTGGAACCCTCGTCCTCTTCCTTGCGCAAGGCCTCGCGCTCGATCTTGAGCTGCATGATGCGCCGGTCGAGTTCGTCCAGCGCCTCCGGCTTGGAATCGACAGCCATGCGCAGGCGCGCTGCGGCTTCGTCCATCAGGTCGATAGCCTTGTCAGGCAGGAAGCGGTCAGTGATGTAGCGGTTCGACAGGGTCGCCGCGCTCACCAGCGCCGAATCCGAGATCCGGATACCGTGGTGCAGCTCGTACTTCTCCTTGAGGCCGCGCAGAATCGAGATCGTGTCTTCCACGGTCGGTTCGTCGACAAAGACCGGCTGGAAGCGACGGGCCAGGGCCGCATCCTTTTCCACATGCTTGCGATATTCGTCGAGCGTGGTCGCACCGACGCAATGCAGTTCGCCGCGGGCCAGAGCCGGCTTGAGCAGGTTCGACGCATCCATCGCCCCGTCGGCCTTGCCGGCCCCGACCAGGGTATGCATTTCATCGATGAAGAGGATGATCTGCCCCTCTGCCGAGGTCACTTCACTGAGCACGGCCTTGAGCCGCTCCTCGAACTCGCCGCGATATTTCGCGCCGGCAATGAGGGCGCCCATGTCGAGCGACAGCAGGCTCTTGTTCTTGAGCGATTCGGGCACGTCGCCATTGACGATGCGGATAGCCAGCCCTTCCGCGATGGCGGTCTTGCCCACGCCGGGCTCGCCGATCAGCACCGGATTGTTCTTGGTGCGGCGGCTGAGTACCTGGATGGTACGGCGGATTTCCTCGTCGCGGCCGATCACCGGGTCCAGCTTGCCCTCGCGCACATCTGCGGTCAGGTCACGCGCATACTTCTTGAGCGCGTCATAGCTGTTTTCGGCCGAAGCGGAGTCTGCGGTGCGACCCTTGCGGATTGCCTCGATGGCCGTATTGAGCCCCTGTGGCGTCACGCCGGCCGAGCTCAGAATCTTGCCTGCATCAGTGTCCTTCTCGACGACCAGCGCCAGCAACAGCCGTTCGACCGTGACATAGGAATCACCGGCCTTCTGCGCCGCGCTTTCAGAAGTGTCGAAAACCCGGGCCAGCTCACGGCTCAGATAGAGTTGCGATCCGTCGCCGGACACGCTGGGGATCTTGCCAAGCGCAGCCTCGAGCTCCGCGCGCGCCAGCTTGGGGTCACCCCCGGCGCGCTCGATCAGACCATTGGCCATGCCCTGGTCATCGTCCAGCAGCACCTTGAGCAGATGCAGCGGGGTGAACTGCTGGTGACCCTTGCCAAGGGCTATGGTCTGGGCGCTCTGGATGAAGCCGCGGGCCCGTTCGGTATATTTCTCGATATTCATGCAACTCTCCTTGTCTCGCCCGCGACCCGGCCCCGTAGGCACCGGAAGACGCGGCGGAAGCGTCGTGCAATGAAACGCCCGACATTCGGCGCTGCTTCATCACGAGAGATATATGGGAGCATTTTGGCAAACGAAAAGGCCGGACATCGCTGCCCGGCCTTTTCAATTTCTGTATCGACTATTCTGCGGCGTTGGTGGTGCCTGCAGTGAGGAATGCCGGCAACTCGCCGACATCGGGCTGCTCGGCACCGGCCAGATCGGCCCCGCCATCGCCACCCGCCGGACGGCGGCGGCGCGGACGGCGTTCACGCGGCTTGCGGGCCTCGCCTTCGGCACCGGCGGCCTCGACAGGCGCAGCTTCTTCGCTGGCCACGGCCGGCTGGCTGGCCGCAATCTCGCCTTCGGCACGCTCGGGGCGTGGCTGGCGCTCGCGACGTTCGCCGCGCTCATGGCGCTGCTGGCGCTCGCCTTCCGGACGCTCGCTGCGCGGGCGTTGCTCGCCCTGCTGTTGGCGCGGCTGCTCGCCCTCGGGCTGATCATCGCCCTCGGACTGTACGTATTGCTGCTGCGGCTGCGGCTGTGGCGACGAGAAGCGGGAGTTCATCTCCGGCATATCATCATCAAAGTCGGCATCATCCTGCCCGTCGGGGCGCTGGCCACTCTGCGCCTGCTGGGCGCTGGAGACGATGCGGAAATAGTGCTCGGCATGCTGGAGATAATTCTCCGCCATCACCGAATCGCCGCTGGACTGCGCATCGCGCGCCAGCTGCAGATATTTCTCGGCGACATGGGCGGCATTGCCGCGCACCTTCACGTCCGGACCGTTGCTCTCGAAATTGCGGGACAACGGATTGACGTGTTTGCGTCCGCCGTTCCGGCCACGCTGCCGGTTCTTGTTATTCTGATTATTGGGTCTCATCTGGTCGCTTTATCTAACTCTAGAAAAATAAGCGTCACACTGTTGGCGGACCGGCATCTTGCCTGGTCTGGCCAATCCGGAAAAAAGCTCTCGCGCTTCTCAAACCGGCTCTATCTGGCTTCATGAAGACCGAAACCGTCGGACGGCGCTCCGAACCCATCCCGCGTCGTTCCAGCCTCTGCCGGAACCGCGCTGCGCTTTGCAGCAAGTAGGATTTGTCGGGTGGCTAGTCGCCGTGGCGCTCATGAAGCGCCGTTGACAGCTGGGAACAAACTATAACGTTCGCAGCATCTTTGCCAGCATTAATTGCGCGGCACCACTCCCCCTGCCCTGCGCCGCCTCAGATATGGCGTGCGGCGACCACCCGATCAAGCCCGTTGAGATCAGTGTGAATGGTCACATCGTCGTAGCCGGCCTCCAGAAACAGCGCGCTGACCGCCGCGCCCTGGTCGAAGCCGATTTCGACCAGCACCCAGCCTTCCGGCGCCAGCCAGTCGGAGGCTTCCTTCGCAATGATCCGGTACGGCGCCAGCCCGTCAGGCCCGCCATCCAGTGCCAGGCGCGGATCGAAATCCTTGACCTCGGGCGCCAGCGTCTCGACCACGGCCGAGCTGATATAGGGCGGGTTGGAGACGATGAGGTCGAATTTCTGTTCACCTCTCCCTCTGGGGGAGAGGTCGGCCGAAGACCGGGTGATGCCTTCCCCACGCACGTCACCCAGCAAAGGCCCCCTCACCCGACCCGAAGTCGGGTCGACCTCTCCCCCAAAGGGAGAGGTGGTCAGTGGCTCAAACCAGCTGCCCTTAAGGAAATCGATCCGCCCAGCCATGCCATGCCGCGCGGCATTGTCCCGCGCCGCTTCGAGAGCCCGTCCGCTCAGGTCCACTGCGACTGCAACCGCGTCAGGCTGATTGGCCAGAACCGCGATGGGGATGCAGCCCGTGCCGGTGCCCAGATCGAGCAGGCGCCCGGCCGCGGGCAAGGCGCCGAGCGCCAGATCCACCAGCAGCTCGGTCTCGGGCCGCGGCTCGAGCGTGGCCTCGTTGAGCAAGAAATCGAGCCCATAGAATGCACGCGCGCCGATGATCCGCGCTACCGACTCGCCGCTCATCCGGCGCTGCAGCAGATCCGCCACGCGCGCGACGCCGGCACTATCGGCCGGCTCGTTCTCCCGCGTCGCCAGCTCCAGCGTGCTCAGCCTCAGCGCATGACCGGTGAGCAATTTGGCGTCGAGCGCGGCGCTGGAAAATCCCAGCCGGCCCAGCACATCGCGCCAGCCACGCCACAGCGCGCCGATGCTGGGCTCCTGGCTCAGTTGACGGTCTCCATCGCCGCCAGCTGTTCGGCCTGGCTGGTGGTGATCAATGCCTCGATCAACTCGTCCAGCGCTTCGCCGGTCATCACCTTATCGAGCTTGTAGAGCGTCAGGTTGATGCGGTGGTCGGTGACGCGGCCCTGCGGAAAATTATAGGTGCGGATGCGTTCGGAACGATCGCCCGAGCCAACCTGGCCCTTGCGCTCGGCCGAGCGGGCGCTGTCGCGCTCTTCGCGCTGCATCTCGTAGAGCCGCGAGCGCAGCACGAGCATGGCCTGCGCCCGGTTCTGGTGCTGGCTCTTCATGGCCGAGGTCACGACGAGCCCGGACGGGATATGGGTGATACGCACCGCCGAATCGGTTGTGTTGACGTGCTGGCCGCCGGCGCCCGAGGCACGCATCGTGTCGATGCGGATATCCTCGTTGCGGATTTCGATATCGATGTCTTCCACCTCCGGCAGCACGGCCACCGTGGCGGCCGAGGTGTGGATGCGGCCCGAGCCTTCCGTCGCGGGCACGCGCTGCACCCGGTGCACGCCGCTCTCGAACTTCATGCGGGCATAGACGCCCTTGCCGCTCACATTGGCGATGATTTCCTTGAAGCCCCCCATTTCGCCGGGGCTTTCCTCCATCACCGTGACCTTCCAGCCATGGCCGGCCGCATAGCGCTCATACATGCGGAACAGGTCACCCGCAAAGAGTGCTGCTTCATCGCCACCCGTGCCGCCGCGGATTTCGAGGATGATCGACTTCTCGTCGGCCTCGTCCTTGGGCAGCAGCAGGATGCGGATCGACTGGAACAGGTTTTCAATCTTCTCATCGAGCTCGGCGATCTCGGCCTCGGCCATTTCGGCCATGTCCTTGTCGCCGCTCTTGAGCAGCGCTTCGGCCTCGGCCCGGTCGCTCAACGCCTTGTTATAGGCGCGGATCTCGCCGACGATCGGGGCCAGCTCGGCATGTTCCTTGGAGAACTTGACGAATTCGTCCGGCCCCGCGCCGCCCGACAGCGCCGCCTCGACATATTGGAAGCGCGTCTCGAGCGCGTCGAGCTTGTCCTGGGGAAGAGATGCCATGGCCTTGGGTCTTTCAAGTCTGCGAGCGTCTCGCTTTAGGGACAACGCCCTCGAACTGCAAGTATGGCGCAGCCTGAAGTGCCGCACGGCGCCGGCGCCTGCGGTTATTCGGAGAGAGACGGACCCCGAGGCGGATGCCGCCTCTGGTAACTAAAAAACGAGACGACAACCGCCTCGGGGTGCCGGTTTTTGGAACAGTCCCGGTTATCGCGCAGCATGATCGCTCGCCATGCTGCGGCCGGATCTCGAACCTGCGCGAGAGGCAAAGCCCGCGCCCGGCCCACCCCGCCACTGTTCGCCTGCAGGCCGCCCATGCGGAGTGATGGGGAGATTATGACATGGGCTTTGAGGGCGGGGATAAGTTGGGAATGAAGCTCGAAGAACCCAGATAATGCGGTCGTCACCCTCGGGCCTGACCCGAGGGGGCTGCACTTGACCGAGGCTCGGCAAGAGAAGAGCCCTCGGGTCGAGCCCGAGGGTGACGATCTGTGGGTGGGCGAGACAGTGCTTCCAAGGGGGGCTTCGCCTTCTGCGGCGGTGACTTCCCGTTGTCCTCAAACCGGCAGGTTCTGTCTTTCGATCCATTCCTGCAGCAATTGCCGGATGGTCACGCCCTCGGCGCCGTCGCTCAGCGCGGCGCCGACCGACAGCTGAATGGGCTTGAGGTCGAGGTTCAGCACCAGTTCCTTGATCGGACCGATCGAGGCCGGACCCATGGAAAGCCGGGTCATCCCGACGGCCATGAGGGCGAGGGCCTCCAGCGGCTTTCCAGCCAGCTCGCCGCACATGGTGATGGGAATATTGTAGCGCCGGGCGGCATCCACCACCATGCGAATGGCGCGCAGCCGCGGCATGCCGATGGGATCGTAATTCTTGGCAACCCGCGGATTGGCGCGATCCGACGCGGTGAGGAACTGCACCAGGTCATTGGAGCCGATGGAGACGAAATCCGCTTCGGGCAATAGCTGGTCGAGCTCGAACAGCAGCGATGGCACTTCCACCATGACGCCCAGTTCCAGCCGACTTGGCAGGGTCTTGCCCTGCCGGCGCAGCCGCTCGATTTCCTTCTGCACCACCAGCTTGGTCTGCAGGAATTCGAACGTCTCGGTGACCATGGGCACGAGGATCTTGAGCGGACGGCCGTCGGCGGCCAGCAGCAGCGCGCGGATCTGCGTGCGCAGCAGCCCCGGGCGCTCCAGCCCCAGCCGGATCGAGCGGAAGCCCATGGCCGGGTTCTCTTCGGCCATCGAGCGCTGATAGGGCAGCACCTTGTCGCCGCCGATATCGAGCAGGCGGAACACCACGGGCCGCTCGCCCGCAATGGCCATGGCCTCGGCATAGAGCTCCTGCTGCTCCTGCAGCCGTGGCAGCTTGCTGGCGATCATGAACTGCAATTCGGTGCGGAACAGCCCGACCCCGGCCGCGCCGGTATCGTCAAGCATGGGCAGGTCGGCCACCAGCCCCGAATTGTGCAGCAGGGTGATCTGCACACCATCCTTGGTGATGCTGGGCTTGTCCTTGAGCGCGGCATAATGCGCCCGGCGCTTGGCCGTGACCTTGACCTTGTCGATATAGGCCTGCTCGATATCCGGCGTGGGCCGCAAATGCACGATGCCAGCGGCACCATCGAGGATGATGTCGTCGCCGCTCTCGCACATCGAGACGATCGACTGCGCCTGGCCCACAGCCACCATGCCGAGCGAGCGCGCCACGATCGCCACATGCGCCGTGGTGCCGCCCTCTTCCAAGACGATGCCGCGCAGCTTCTTGCGGTCATATTCCAGCAGTTCCGCCGGCCCCATATTGCGGGCCACCAGGATCGCATTGTCCGGCAGCGCCTTGCGTGCCAGTGCCTGGCCGTCCCCGGTCAGCACGCGCAGCAGGCGATTGGCCAGATCGTCCAGATCATGCAGCCGGTCGCGGATATAGGGATCGGTCTGGCGCAGCATGCGGGCGCGGGTATCGTTCTGCACCCGCTCGACCGCGGCTTCAGCTGAAAGGCCATTGTCGATCGCCTCGGTCAGCCGGTGCACCCAGCCGCGATCATTGGCGAACATGCGATAGGTTTCGAGGATCTCGCGATGATCGCTGCCACCGGCCATGTCGCCATGCTCGAGCATCGCGTCGATGGAGAGGCGCATCTTCTCGAGCGCCGCCTCGAGCCGCACCTTTTCGGCCTCGGTATCCTCGGCGATGAAATTGGACACCACGACGCGCGGATCGTGCAGCACGACGGTGCCCAGCGCGATGCCATCGGTAAAACTCACGCCGGTGAACATGCGGGGCCGCCTGAGATCGATATCGGACCCCGGCTTGATCAGATTGTCGAAATCCGAGGTGGCGATCATCTCGGCCAGGATTGTGGCCGTAGTCAGCATCGCCTCGATCTCGTCGTCGCCATAATGGCGGCGCTCGGCATTCTGCACCACGAGCACGCCCAGGGTCTGGCCGGCCCGCAGCACAGGCACGCCCAGGAAGGCATTGTAACGCTCCTCGCCGGTCTCGGGACGATAGGCAAAGGCGGGATGGCTGGGGGCGTCGTCAAGGCTGAGCGGCTCGGCTTCCGCCGCGATGAGCCCGACCAGGCCCTCGCCCAGCCGCAGCGTCGTCATGTGAACCGATTCGGCAGCCAGGCCCTTGGAGGCAAAGAGCTCCAGAGCGCCGTCATCGCGCAGCACATAGAAGGAGCACACATCGGCGCGCATATTGTCGGCGATCAGGCCCACGATCTTGTCGAGCCGCGCCTGCGAAGCCAGCGGCTCCGCCATCGTCTCGCGCAACTGCCGCAGCAGCACCCGTGGGCCGCCTATGGTCGTGACCATCTACCCCATTAGACGGCCCGCAAAGCCGCCCCCCTGTGTCGGACGCGGCTCAATCCCACCCGAGGGAGTTCAGACGTCCTTCTTGTCCAACCCGTAATAAGTATGGAGGGCGCGAACCGCAAGCTCGGCATATTGCTCGTCGATCAGAACCGAGGTCTTGATTTCCGAAGTGGTGATCAGCTGGATGTTGATGCCCTTGTCGGCCAGGGCCTTGAACATCGAGGATGCAACGCCCGCATGGCTGCGCATGCCCACGCCCACGACCGAGACCTTTGCCCCGCCCTTGGAGCCGGAAATCCGCGCATATTCGATGCGATCGCCGGCATCCTTGAGCGTCTTGATCGCCTTGTCATATTCGCTGTCGGGCACCGTGAAGGTGATGTCGGTGGTCGCCCCGTCATCGGCAATATTCTGCACGATCATGTCGACGATGATGCCCTGATCGGCCAGCGTGCCGAAAATGGCCGCAGCCACGCCCGGATTGTCCTTGACGTCGCGCAGGGTGATCTTGGCCTCGGCCTTGGCGAGCGTCACGCCCGAAACGATCTGCTTTTCCACGATCTCATCCTCATCGCAAACCAGTGTACCGGGCACGCCCGTATCCGAACCATCCGGCGCCACCTGGGGCGCATCGGGGTCGTCGAAGGTCGATCGTACGACCAGTCGTACCTTGTAGGCCATCGCCATCTCGACCGAACGGATCATCAGCACCTTGGCGCCGAGCGAGGCCATTTCCAGCATTTCCTCAAAGGAAATGCGGGCCAGCCGCTGCGCCTTGGGCACAATGCGCGGATCGGTCGTATAGACCCCGTCGACATCGGTATAGATGTCGCAACGGTCGGCCTTGACCGCGGCAGCCACGGCCACCGCCGACGTATCCGAGCCGCCGCGCCCCAGCGTCGTGATCCGGCCATGCGGGGAGATGCCCTGAAAACCGGTGATCACCGGCACCCAGCCATCCTTCATCCGCTTGTCGAGCTCGGTCGGATCGATCTCGGTGATGCGCGCCGCGCCATGCGCGTCGTCGGTATGGATCGGCACCTGCCAGCCGGCAAAGCTCCGCGACTGGATGCCCATTTCGCTGAGCACGATGGCCATCAGCCCGGCCGTCACCTGTTCACCCGAGGCGACCACGGCGTCATATTCGCGCGCATCATGCAGCGGGCTGGCCTCGTTGACCCAGCCGACCAGCTCATTGGTCTTGCCACTCATGGCCGAAACGACCACGGCCACTTCGTGGCCGGCATCGACCTCGCGCTTCACATGGCGGGCAGCCTGGCGAATGCGTTCGACGGTCGCGACCGAAGTGCCACCGAACTTGACGACGATACGGGCCAATTTATTCCCCGAACTCCTGCCGAACCCGGCGGTACGCTTGATCTCGCGCGCTGCCATGCCACAAAGGCGGGGCACAGGCAACAGGGGAAGCGCGCCCTGCGACCACCCGCGCCTTGCCTCGGCCACGCTGGCGGGATCATATGGCGCCAAACGGAGCCGCCCCATGACCGCCAGCACCATCAATGATGCCGAAATCGCCAAATTCACCGCGATGGCCGAGCAATGGTGGGATCCCAAGGGCAAGTTCAAGCCGCTGCACAAGTTCAATCCGGTGCGCCTGTCCTATATCCGCGACAACCTGCTGCTGCATTTCGGGCGGGACGGCAATGCCATGCGCCCCTTCGAGGGGCTGATCATTCTCGACGTGGGCTGCGGCGGCGGGCTGCTCTGCGAGCCGCTGGCACGCCTGGGCGCCACCGTCACCGGGATAGACGCCGCCGAGCGCAACATCGCCATTGCGCGCCTGCATGCCGAACAGTCGGGCCTCGACATCGACTACCGCGCTACCACCAGCGAGGCCCTGGCGGCGGAGGGCAAGACCTTCGACATGGTGCTCAACATGGAAGTGGTCGAGCATGTCGACAATGTGCCGCTCTACATGAAAAGCTGCGCCGATCTGGTAAAGCCGGGCGGCCTGATGCTGACCGCCACGCTCAACCGGACAGCGCGCGCCTGGGCGCTGGCCATTGTCGGGGCCGAGCGCATCCTGCGCTGGCTGCCCAAGGGCACGCATGACTGGAACAAGTTCCTCACCCCCGACGAGATCAAGACCCTGCTGACCCGCAATGGCCTGATCGTGACCGGTGAGACGGGCGTGGTGTTCCACCCGCTCGCCGATGAATGGCGCCGGTCGCGCGACATGTCGATCAACTACATGGTGATGGCGGAACGCCCGGCCCGGCTATAGCGCTCAGGCCTTCATCAGGTCCTGCTTGTGAACGCCGAGAACCAGCCGGTCACCGTCGATCCGGTCGATATGTTCAGGGAAAATGTAGCGGTCAGCGGCGAACAGCCCGTCGGCATCGAGCCGGACAAAGCCCTCCCGCAGCGCCTTTTCCTGCATCTCGCGCGGCAATCGCTCATCCGGCGTGAATATATCGGCCAGCGCGGCGGCAAAGGTGTTGCGCTCTTCTTCGAGGAGCGGGCTGACCCCGGCGGTTTCAGGGCCCGGCCGATCCGGGTCCTCGTCGCCGATACGGAACGTCTCGACCGTCCCGATCTCGTGCATCGAGCGGTCAAACACCTTCATGCCGGCGTGAATGCTGTTGGGAATGGCTTCCATCATATCCTCCTGCGGTTCCCGTAATAACGTGTGAGGACGGTGCTCCGTTCCTGTTCGAGCGGCCCGGATCGACGAACATTTCGACTGCCGATTCACAGCTGGAAGCGCTATGACTCGCTGCAGACCGCCAGCGGAGCTGACATGCATCTCAACGCCATCGTGATCGCCATTCTTGCCGCCACCATTTCGGCGCTTCCAGGCTATGCCCAGAGCGAGGAGGACGTCATGGCCCAGATCGAGGCCATTCATGGCGACTCCGTCGGCTTTGGCGAGGCCTTCGGCCTATTGCAGGATGCGTTTCTGTTTGGCGATCCGACGACCATAGCCGATCTTGGCGCCTATCCCTTCGAAGTGTCCGCCAATGGCGAGCTTTACGACATCTTCGAGCCGCAGGACCTGATCGACAATTTCGACACCCTGCTGACCCAGGACACGATCGATGCCCTGTCCAGCCAGGATTTCGACGACCTGATCGTCACCAGCGAAGGCGTCGGTTTTGGCAATGGCGTGTTGTGGATGAGCAATATCTGCACCGACGACAGCTGCGCCGAGACCTATTGGGGCATCATCCGCATCAACAACTAGGCGTCGCGCTCGGCTTCGATATCGCGCGCCAGTTCCTCGGTCTCGGCGTCAGAGAGGTCCGTCTTGCTGACATCGCCCAGCGGTTCATGGCTGCGCTCCGTCTCGCGGGGCTGGTCGAGTGGCTTCGACTTGTCATCCTGACGGCGCTTCGGCAGGTCATTGCTGGTCATTATAGCGTCCCTTGTTCTGGCCGACGCTGCGCGTCAGCGATGCAAAATCGGCGGCCGCGTCGCGCGCATTGGCGGCGCGCAGCAGGCGAATGGGAAAGGCCACCGCATCGCGATTGGCCGGGGTAAGATCCTCGATCGCCCGGTCGTCGCCGGTTATCGCCGCTTCGGCCTGGGCCAGCGCCCGCTCGATTTCATCGCGCGAGAGGATATCCTTGGTCACAAGGCACCGGTTGACGGCGGCCACGGCCATCAGCAGGCCCTCGATCTGCAGGTTCGCAGCATTCATAGCGTCCTCCTCCACTCTCTCCCATCAACGCTCCGCACGGTAGAGCGATGCACTGCCATGACAAGCTCTCTAGCACGGTCGCTGCCAGTCAGCCGGCACAGCCAAGCCCCACCGACTGACCGACATCCAGCCTCGCGGTGTCAATCGTACCGTACGGTACGGTACGGTTTTCGATTGATCCAGGCCTGGAATGGGTCTAGTAAGGAACGACCGCGCCACCTGGATCGGCGCACCGAGTTTCAAGGACATCTGTCATGCCTGCTTACCGTTCACGCACCACCACCCATGGCCGCAACATGGCCGGCGCGCGCGGCCTCTGGCGCGCCACGGGCATGAAGGATGGCGACTTCGGCAAACCCATCATCGCCGTGGTCAACAGCTTCACCCAGTTCGTGCCCGGCCATGTCCACCTCAAGGACCTGGGCCAGCTCGTCGCGCGCGAGATCGAGGCGGCCGGCGGCGTGGCCAAGGAGTTCAACACCATCGCGGTCGATGACGGCATCGCCATGGGCCATGACGGCATGCTCTATTCGCTGCCCAGCCGCGACATCATCGCCGACAGCGTCGAATACATGGTCAACGCCCACTGCGCCGACGCCATGGTCTGCATTTCCAACTGTGACAAGATCACGCCCGGCATGCTCAATGCCGCCATGCGCATCAACATCCCGGTGGTCTTCGTGTCGGGCGGCCCGATGGAAGCCGGCAAGGCCATGCTCAAGGGCAAGCTGCAGGCGCTCGACTTGGTGGACGCCATGGTGATGGCTGCCGACGACAGCTATTCGGACGCCGAAGTCCAGGCCGTCGAGGAAGCCGCCTGCCCCACCTGCGGCTCCTGCTCGGGCATGTTCACCGCCAATTCGATGAATTGCCTCACCGAGGCGCTCGGCCTCAGCCTGCCGGGCAATGGCTCGACGCTCGCCACCCATTCCGACCGCAAGCGCCTGTTCCAGGAAGCCGGCCATCTGATCGTCGACCTGGCGCGTCGCTGGTACGAGCAGGACGATGCGACCGCCCTCCCCCGCACCATCGCCACCAAGGCGGCTTTCGAGAATGCCATGACGCTCGACATCGCCATGGGCGGCTCGACCAATACCGTGCTGCACATCCTTGCTGCGGCCTATGAAGGCGGCATCGACTTCACCATGGACGACATCGACGCGCTGAGCCGCAAGGTCCCCGTGCTTTCCAAGGTCGCGCCCGCCAAGGCCGACGTGCATATGGAAGACGTGCACCGGGCCGGCGGGATCATGGCCATCCTGGGCCAGCTCGACCGCGCGGGCCTTATCAACCGCAAGGAACCGACCATCCACGCGCCCACCATGGGCGACGCCCTCGACAAGTGGGACATCTCCCGCACCAATTCGGAAAGCGTGCGCAACTTCTTCATGGCCGCCCCCGGCGGCGTGCGCACCACCCAGGCCTTTTCCCAGTCCAACCGCTGGGCCGAGCTCGATCTCGACCGCCAGAACGGCGCCATCCGCTCGGCCGAGAATGCCTTTTCCAAGGACGGGGGCCTCGCCGTCCTCAAGGGCAATATCGCCATTGACGGCTGCATCGTGAAGACGGCGGGCGTCGACGAATCCATCCTCAAGTTCACCGGCAAGGCCCGCGTCTTCGAGAGCCAGGACGATACCGTCAAGGCCATTCTCTCCAATGAGATCAAGGAAGGCGACGTGCTCGTCATCCGCTATGAGGGCCCGCGCGGCGGCCCCGGCATGCAGGAAATGCTCTATCCGACGAGCTATCTGAAATCCAAGGGCCTGGGCAAGGCCTGCGCCCTCCTGACCGATGGCCGCTTCTCGGGCGGCACGTCCGGACTTTCCATCGGCCATGTTTCGCCGGAAGCTGCCGAAGGCGGCACGATCGGCCTCGTGCGGGAAGGCGATACGATCGAGATCGACATCCCCAACCGCTCCATCACCCTGCTCGTCTCCGATGACGAACTGGTGCAGCGCCGGCACGACCAGGACAAGCTGGGCTGGAAGCCGGCCCATCCGCGCAAGCGCAATGTCACGACCGCCCTCAAGGCCTATGCCGCCTTTGCCACCTCGGCCGCCAAGGGCGCCGTGCGCGATACCCAGGCCATCGACAAGCTCTGGCACTGAGGCGGACTGGTCTCCTGATAGGGGTCAACCATCACCCCCTCCTGCCTCCCCCATCAAGGGGGAGGTTGGGAGCGGCGGGCCACAAATGCCCCCACCGATTCATCCACGACAAACACGTGACAAGCACCGCACCGGGTGCTAAATGGCCCTCAGCCACCTGACGGTCTGCCAAGGCTGTCTTCTGGTCAGGTTCGATGGCGGGGATTCCACCCTCCCCATCGAACCGACCTAATCCCCCGACATCGCAGATATTTCGCCCGGCGCTCAAAAGCGAAGGCCGGCAACGCTTTGCGCCGCCGGCCCTGAAATCCCCGAGGAGATAAAAGGCCTCAGCCCTTGTTGCCGATCTTGTCCAGCGTGGCGAAGTCCTCATCGCTGAGCTTGATGGCAGCCGCCGCGACATTGTCTTCCAGATGCTTGACCTTGCCGGTGCCCGGAATGGGCAGCATGACAGGCGAGCGCTTCAGCAGCCAGGCCAGCGCGATCTGGCTGGGCGAGGCATTGTGCTTGGCAACGATGGCTTGCGCATCCGCGTGCCCCTTGACGAGGTCGCCGCCGGCCAAGGGGAACCACGGGATGAAGCCGATGCCGTTCGCTTCACAATAGTCCAGCACGTCCTCGCTCTCGCGATTGGCGAAATTGTAGAGGTTCTGCACCGTGGTGACGGGGAAGAATTTCTGCGCTTCCTTGATCTCGGCGACGCTGACCTGGCTCAGGCCCGCATGACGGATGATGCCATCCTTCTGCAACTGCGCGATGGTCTCGAACTGTTCGCGTGCCGGCACCTTGGCGTCGATCCGATGCAGCTGCCAGAGATCGATCACATCGAGCTTGAGCCGGCGCAGGCTGAGGATCGCGCCCTGCCGCAGGAATTCGGGTCGGCCCAGCTGCGGCCAGACATCGGGCCCGGTGCGGGTGAGGCCGCCCTTGGTGGCAACGATCGTGCCCTTGGAATAGGGCGCCAGCACCTCCCCGATCAGCTCTTCGCTGATATAGGGTCCGTAGCTCTCGGCCGTGTCGATGAAGTTCACATTGAGCTCGGGCAGGCGGCGCAGCGTGGCCCTGGCTTCGTCGGGATCCTCTGGCGGACCCCAGATGCCCTTGCCGGTAATGCGCATGGCGCCAAAGCCGAGGCGGTTGACCGTGAGGTCGCCGCCAATGGAAAACGTGCCCGAAAGGGCTGCGTCGAGTGTGGTCATGAAGGATTCTCCGTTGATCGCGCCGGGATGGCGCTTCGGAATCGGAACCGGCTTGCCGGCTCAGAACTGGGTCAGTTGTGCTCTTCGGGCAGGTCCGGGAGCGGCATGAAGTCGATGCCCTCGTCCAGCAAGGCGACGACATCGTCGCGCGTGGCTTCGCCATAGATGCCGCGCGCCTCGACCTCCTCGAAATGGATCTTGCGGGCTTCCTCGGCAAACCGGTCGCCGACATAGTCGGCTTCGCTGACCACCTTCTGCCGATAGGCCCGCAACAGGGCGCGGAGCTGGGCCGCGTCGGGCTGGGTCGAGCTCAGCGCAACCCTGTCGTGATCGGTACGCGCCACCGCCGGCGCCATCGGCGCTTTCTCGATTGCCGCGTCGCCACACACTGCGCAGGTCACGATGCCGCGCGCCTGCTGTTCATCGAATGCGGCGGCATTCTTAAACCAGGCGTCGTATCGGTGGCCCTTGGAGCAATGGAGCGAATATTGAATCACGGCAACGTCTCATGAGCCGGATGGCTCTGCTGATTGATGATATAGGGCGCGGACTTAAGCCTGCAACGGGCCGGGCGCTGCAAAGTTTCGTGCATTGGCGAGCGCAGGGATGCGCTCGCGCGCATCGGCGACCAGATCGGGATCGATTTCCGCCAGCAGAACGCCCGGCTCGTCATGCTCGAGTTCGGCGACAATGCGCCCCCAGGGGTCGATGATCAGGGAGTGGCCATAGGTTGCCCGGCCATTGGCATGCTGCCCGCCCTGCGCCGCCGCGATGACATAGGAGCCGGTTTCGATGGCCCGGGCGCGCAGCAGCACATGCCAGTGCGCCTGGCCTGTGGGCACGGTAAAGGCCGCGGGCACCGCGATCAGGTTTGCCCCGGCATTGGCAAGGCTATTGTAAAGCCTGGGGAAGCGCATGTCGTAGCAGATGCTCATGCCCAAGGTGAATTCGCCCAACGGCGCTGTCACCGCTTCTTCGCCACCGGCATAGGTGGCGCTTTCGCGATAGGCATTGAGCCCGGCAATCGTCGCGTCAAACAGGTGGATCTTGTCATAGGTCGCCAGCATCGCCCCGTCCGGGGCGAACAGCACCGAGCGATTGGCAAAGCGCCCATCCGCCAGCGGCACCGCCAGCGAGCCGATATGGATATGCATGCCATGCTGCCGCGCCAGTTCGCCGACCCGCCGCAGTTGCGGATGGCCCTCGAAGGGCGAGGCCACGCTTTTGAGCTGCTCGCGGTTTTCCGGAAAGATCAGGGTGACTTCCGGCGTCAGCACATAGTGCGCGCCAGCGGCTGCCGCCTCGGCCAGCATGGGCTCGAGCGCGGCAAGGTTGGCATCCGGGTCGAGCCCGGAGCGCATCTGGATGGCGGCGATTTTCATATGGGTATGACTTCCCGTCAGGCCTGCAGCAGCGGATCGAGACCACCGCGACGATCCAGCGCCGCCATGTCGTCATAGCCGCCGACATGGGCATCATCGATGAAGATCTGCGGCACGGTGCGACGGCCATGCGCCCGCTGCGTCATCACCTCGCGCAGCGCAGGATCGAGCACGGTGATCTCGGTAAAGTCGGCCCCCTTCTCGGCCAGCAGCGACTTGGCGGCATGGCAATAGGGGCAGGTCGGCGTGGTGTAGATCTCGATTTTGGCCATGGGCATTTCTCCAGTGGAGACGGGCATTTGTTCTTATATGGGCAAGTCCGCGCCGATGACAACGCGGGCAAAGGTCACGACATCGACAGCCTCCACCCCCGCTTTGAGCAGGGTCCGCGTCACGGCCTTGACGGTGGCCCCCGTTGTATAGACATCGTCGACCAGCACGACGCGCTTTCCCTGCGCCCGCAGCAGGATATCGGGATGGGCGGCGAAGGCGCCGGCGACGTTGCGCTGCCGGCCATCGCCGCTCAGCCCCACCTGCTGCCGGGTCTTGCGCGTCCGCCGGACCAGATCGCTGTCCACCCTGAGCCCGGTCCATCGGCCCAGCGCCCGGGCGAGTTCGGCAGATTGATTATAGCGCCGCTCCCGCTGCCGGGACGGATGCAGCGGCACCGGCACCAGCAGCGGCGCACCGGCCCAAAGCTCGTGACCGGCCCCCGCCATCAGCCGGGCGCAGAAGCGCGCCAGCTCCGGCCGGTCGCCATATTTGAGCCGCGAGACCAAGGTTCGCGCCACCTCGCCATAGATCACGGCAGCCCGCGCCCGTCCGAAGGGCGGCGGATCGGCCAGCGCCTCGGCCGATAGGGCCTCGGACCCCAGCGAGACTGCAAAGGGCAGGCCCAGGCGCGGGCAGAGCGGAGCGGTGATCGGGCGCAGGGCCGCAAAGCACTTTGCACAGAGCGTATCGGGCGTCGCCGTGGGCGCGTCGCAATTGAGGCAGACCGGAGGATAGGCCAGATCGAGCAGCAGGCTGCCCAGCCGCCGCACGCCACCGCCGACGCGCCGGTGCCACCCCTGGCTTTTGACAACCCCTTCGGCGCTCTCCATAAGGCCAATAGTGCCACGTCCAGGAACGGCCGCAAGTCCATCATGAGCCAGCCGCCAGCGATTTTCGATTCGCCACTGATCCGAGCCAACCTGGCCCGGCGCTCCGGCCAGGGTGACTTCGTGACCGACCTGGTGCTGGCCGATCTCCAAGACCGGCTAGCCACGCTGATCCGGGATTTTCCCAAGGCCCTTATCATCGGACCCGACACGGCGCGCCTGCCCGAAACGGCGCGCTCCGCCAGCGCCGAAATTCGTTTCGAGCGCCATGCCGCTTTCGCAGGCAGTGATGACCTGCCCCCGATCGAGGGCGAGGACTTCAACCTCATCGTCTCGCTGCTGCATCTGCAGGCCGTCAACGACGTGCCGGGCTACCTGGCACGGCTGCGCGCCCGCCTCGCCCCTGATGGCCTTCTGATGATCGCGGCACTCGGCGGGGAGACCCTCACCGAACTGCGCGAGGCCTTCCTGGCGGCCGATTCCCTGGTCTATGGCGGCGCCTCGGCGCGCGTCGCGCCCATGATCCAGGTCCGCGACGCCGGCGCGCTGCTGCAGCGGGTGGGCCTGGCCCTGCCCGTCGCCGACGTGGAAACCCATGTCGTGCGCTATGCCTCGCCCTTCGCGCTGATGGCCGAGCTCAAGGCCCTGGGGGCCGCCAATCCGCTCGTTGATCGACCCAAGCGGCTGGCCACGCCGGCCCTCCTGACCGCCGCAGCCAATGCCTATCTGGCGCGTGACGGGGACCCGGACGGCCGCATCCGGGCGACGCTGGAAATCATCTGGCTGTCCGGCTGGGCCCCGCATGAGAGCCAGCAGCAGCCGCTCAAACCCGGCAGCGCCACGACGCGGCTGGGTGATGTCTTGGGCAAGGGCTGACGATGGACCAGCTTGCCGGCCACATCCTGATCCTGTCCGGCCCGCCGGGTTCGGGCAAGACGACGACGGCAGCGACGCTGGCGCACCTGCCGGGCGTACCCAAGGTGCATCTGCATTCCGACGATTTCTGGGGCTATATCAAGCATGGGCTGATCGCGCCCTGGCTGCCCCAATCGCACGCGCAGAATGTCATGATCAGCCAGATCGCGGCCAGCGTGGCGGCGCAATATGCGCGGCACGGCTATTTCGTGGTGCTCGACGGCGTGGTGCGGCCCTGGTGGCTGCCCGCCTTTGCCGTGCTGGACGTACCGCTGCACTATGTGGTGCTGCGCCCGACACGCGACGAGGCGGTCGCCCGCTGCCAGGCGCGTGGCGGCGATTCCCTGACCGACCCGGCGGTCGTCGCTGACCTGCATAACCAGTTTTCCGAACTGGGGACCCACGAGCGCCATGTCCTGCCGACGGATGGGCTCGACCGCCAGCAGACGCTGGACGCAGTCATCGCCGCGCTGGACAGCGGCCGCTTCCGGCTCTGATCGCCCGCCGCGCCACGAAAAAAAGGGCCGGTGTTTCCACCAGCCCTTTCGCATTTTCTATGAAACCGCTCGCTTTACGCGGCAGCTTCCTCGTCGCTCTCGGCAGCGTCGGTTTTGACGCGCTTGGGCGACTTGGCCAGGTTCTTTTCGATCAGCTGAACGGCTTCGGTCAGCGTCAGCTTGTTGACGGCGCCGATTTCGCGGCTCATGCGGTCCATGGCCTGCTCGAACAGCTGGCGTTCCGAATAGGACTGCTCGGGCTGCTCTTCGGAGCGATAGAGATCGCGCACGACTTCGGAGATCGCGATCAGATCGCCCGAATTGATCTTGGCTTCATATTCCTGGGCGCGACGCGACCACATGGTGCGCTTGACGCGGGCACGGCCGGTCACGGTGGTCAGCGCCTGGGCGACCATGTCCTCTTCGGCCAGCTTGCGCATGCCGACGGATTTGATCTTGGCGACAGGCACGCGTAGGGTCAGCTTGTCCTGTTCGAAACTCAGCACGAACAGCTCAAGGGTCAGGCCGGCGACTTCTTGTTCCTCGATCGAGACGATCACACCGACGCCATGCGCCGGATAGACAACATACTCGCCAGTCTTGAACCCAAGCCGCTGCTGTGACTTCTTGGCTACCATAGTCATGGAACTCCTTGTTGACGCCCCAAAGTGGACAATTCCTTGCGGGAAGGTCCGTCCACTCCTACTCTTTTTACCAGTGCCCTAACGGGGCGCTGCGCAGCAAAGATCCCATGGCCATCCAGGTCCGCTTTCCCCGGAGGTCCATACATCTAGCGATGTTGTCAAAAAAATCGTGCCTTAAGGCACGGGCTGGGTGACGGGCTCAACTGCATATGGCGAGACCATAGCACAAAAATTCAGCAAAATCAAAAACTACGAATCAGGTGCAGATTTGCCATGCCGCAATGGGGCAAACATGTGGTCGGGACGCGCCTGCGCGCTTGTCCACCGGCTATGCACAGGATGAGCCGCCGCGAAGCTGTCGGCTGCAGGGTTAGCCGCCCGGCAGTCAGTCGCCTTCGCCAGGCGCTTCGGAGAAGTATTTTGCCAGCTTGCCTTCTTCGCCATCCTTGTCCTTGGCGTCGGGCAGCGGATCGCGCCGTTCGGTCAGGTTCGGCCAGATCGAGGCAAACTTGGTGTTGAGCACGAGCCACTCGTCCAGACCGCTCTCGGTGTCCGGCTTGATGGCTTCGGCGGGGCATTCCGGCTCGCACACACCACAATCGATGCACTCGTCGGGATGGATCACGAGCATGTTCTCGCCTTCGTAGAAACAGTCCACCGGACACACTTCCACGCAATCGGTATACTTACAGGCGATGCAATTGTCGGTGACGATATAGGTCATATCGGGCGGCAGTCCGGCAGGGTCTCAACGCGTCCGGTGCTAAACCGTTTTCCGACGCGCTGCAAGGCCGCAAAGGCGCACCATTTGGCGCGAGACGGCGCGACGTTGAAACCTTTTGCCGCCATCGATGCTTGTCCTCGCAGATGAGGAGAGCATTGCCATGCACACACTTCCCGATCCGTCACAGCGCCAGCCCAAGGGCGATCACAACCGCCGGGTGTCGATGGGCCTCGACATCGATCAGTTCGCGGCCGAGGCCGGCGTCTCTCCCGAGGCCCTGCGCGAATATGAGATGACCAGCCCGGACCACAGCTTCGATATCGAAGTGGCCCGGCGCGTCGGCTTCACCCTCGAGCGTCTCGAACAGGTCCTCCCCAATTCCGAGACCGGTCGGAACACAATCGCGCCTGAGGGGTTGATTCAGTCCAACCCGGAACATTCAGGAGTACCCAAAATGGACCATTCCAATCACGTCCGTCTGTCGTCCACCGAGCTCACGCCATCCCTGCTGGAAGGCGCGACCATCTATGGCGCTGACGACCACAAGGTGGGCCATGTCTCCCATGTGCATGGTAGCGGCGCAGCCAGCCAGATCATCGTCGATGTCGGCGGTTTCCTCGGCCTCGGCGCCAAGCCGGTGGCCGTTCCGGCCAGCGACCTGGAATTCATGCGCGACGAGGACGGCGACATCCATGCTGTTACCGCGTGGACCAAGGACCAGCTCGAAAAGATGCCCGAGCACCATCACTGATAAAGCCAAATCGGCCCGGGAGCGATCCCGGGCTTTTTTTCGACGTCAGCCTTGGCCAACCAGCGCGTTCAACGCCACGACGGCACCAACGCAGCTGACCGCCCCACCAAAAATCAGCCAACGGTCAAGTCCACCCCGGGAACCAAACACCTCGGCCCAGAAGCGATCCCGCAGGACCGCACGTTCCTGTTTGCTGAGGCCGACATTCTGCAGCATCGAGCGCCCCAGCATGCCGGAGCGCAAACTGACCCGGTAGCCCCCGATGATGAAGGCGCATATCCCAGCTGCAAATAGGCATCCAGCCATTGTCGGCCAGTCCATATGCGTCTCCTCGACGGTATTCAGTCCGGATTGCTTGCCTGAACTGGGTGGGGATGGCGAAAGACCAGATCCTCGGGGTCCTGCCGCGGCGCGTCGGCATCGCGCACGGCTCCGAGCCGCTCGGCCACCGCGATTGAGGCCATGTTCGCCGGACCGACATAACTGACCAGGGTGGGCAGGCCACGCTCGGCAAAGGCCCAGTCGCGCAAGGCGCCCGCCGCTTCCACCGCGTAGCCGCGCCCTTCATGCCCTTCAAACAACAACCAGCCCAATTCCTTTTCCGGAAAGAGTGGCCCGTGATTGATGCCCACCTGCCCGACGCACTCACCCGTCAGGCGCAGATCGATCATCAGCGCCCCATGGCCGAACAGGTGCCAACAGGCGACGTCGTGACAGAACAACCCCCAGGCGGCGAAACTGTCATAGGGCCCGCCCATATACTTCGCGCGTTCCGAAGTGAGCAGCTTTTCCATGGCAGGGAAGTCGGCGAAGACCGGCGGACGCAGGATGAGGCGCTTGGTGGTCAGGGTTGGGATCATGGTGTTTCCGCCATACCTCGCCGCTCCGTGAGAGGTGAGAAGGCCCTACTCATCATCCCCACCATGCAGCCGGTCCGTCTCCCGCCGCTCCTTCTTGGTGGGGCGGCCAGCCCCGTCGCCGCGCGGGGCGATGGCGGCCTCATAGGGCGATTGCTCGGCTTTCGGCAGAACGGGCGGCGATAGATCCTCGTAGAGACCCTGGGCCTCGCTGGCCGGGCCGCGCCGCACGCCACAGTCGACAATACGCCAGACCACGATGCGATTGTGGAGGGCCATGGTCAGCACGTCGCCGGCGCCCACCTTGAGGTCGCTGCGCACCGTGCGTTCGGAATTGACGCGGATGGCGCCCGTCTCGATGACCTTCTGCGCCAGCGTGCGCGACTTGAGCGCACGCGAAAAGAACAGGAACTTGTCGAGCCGCTCCTTGCGGACCGGATCGCTCGTCCCTGCCAATCTCTACTCGGCCTTGCGGTCGCGCAGCGCCGCAAGCTTGGCAAAGGGGCTGTCCGGATCGAACGCCTTTTCTTTTCGTTCCTCGCGTGGCCGCTCGAAGCGCGCCTTGTCGCCCTGCTGGTCGGCCGGGCGGCGATTGTCGTTGCGACCCTTGCCTTCGAACTTCGGCTTCGGATTGAGGTGACGGGCCTTGGTAAGGTCCTGCACCTCGCCTTCGGGACGGCGCGGTGCCGTCGGACGCTGGTTGCGCTCCGGGCGCTTGGCCTGCCCTTCACCCTCGGGGCGGCGGCGATGGTCATGCCGCTTGGCATCGACCCGCTTGCCGGCTGGCGACCAGACTTCGTCAAATTCCGGCTCAGCAGGTGCGGCCGGCACGGATTCGGCGGTTTCCGGCGCCGATTCGACAACCGTCGTGGCCGGGATGTCGGCCTCGACCGACGGCGCGACATCGGCCGTCACCGCTTCCACCGGCGCTTCATCGACGGCGTCGACACTGGCCGGGTTCTCGGCCAGCACCTCTTCCAGCGCCGGCGCTTCGGCCGTTGCCTCGGACGCCACGGCGGGTGCCGCGACCTTGGGGGTGCGCTTGACGCGATAGCCGAGCGAATTGAGGATCGAGGCGAAATCTTCGCCCGAGCAACCCAGGAGCGAAGTCATCTCGACCGTGACCCGGAAGCCGTTGCCCTCGGCGGCGCCAGCGGGCAGTTCGCCCTGGTGGCGGGTGGGGTCGAGCGCAATCAGCGGCCGGATGATATCGGCGAGGCGTTCAAGGATGTCGACGCGCACGGCGCGCTTGCCCGCCACCTTGAAGCCGGCAATTTCATAGAGCCGCGTATCGACTTCAGGATCGACCACGAAGCTGGTGCGGCCGCTCAGCACGATATGGGGAATATCGGTGACGCCGGGCTGACGCACGCCGCCATGCTTGAGCGCGAAGAGGATCAGCGCCAGCTCGCGCGGGGCGGGCTTCAGCGAGAGCGGCAGATAGATGTGGTAGGCGCCGAACTTGATGCCCAGCTTGCGCATCTTGCCGCGCACGTCCTGGTCGAGATTCTTGACCTCGTCAGCCACCTGGCTGCGCGGGATCAGCCCCAGATGTTCGAATAGCTGGAAGGCAATGCCCCGCGCCGCGCCATCGAGATCGGCCGGAGCCTCGAGCGCCATGACGCTTTCGAGCACGGTATTGATATGGTGGCGCAGCCAGAGGCTGAGCCGCTCCTGCACGCGTTCGAGATCGGTGCCGGTGAGGGTTTCGTCGGCCAGCATCAGGATACGCGGCCGGTAGAGCGCGTCACCCTCGATCAGTTCGGCAACGATATCGCCCTTCCAGCGCATGCGCCCGTCGGTGGCCAGCACGAATTCCTCATTCGGCGCGCCGGCAAGCCGGTCGGCACGATTGTGGATTTCGGGCGCCACCACCTGGTCGGCCGCAGAGCGCAGCCCCTTGATGTCAACGTCGCCATCATTGCGGGCCAGGGTGAAACGGAAGCCTTCAAGCGTGCCGATGAGATGGCCTTCCAGCCGCACTTCGCCACGCTCATTGATCTCGGGAGATGCCATACGTTTGTCTTTCAGGTGACGAAGCAGCACGCTCGTGCGCCGGTCGACGAACCGCTGGGTAAGCCGCTCATGCAGCGCATCACTCAGCCGGTCTTCAATGTCTCGGGTCTTTTCGCGCCAATGTGAAGGGTCTGCAAGCCAGTTTTTGCGGTTGGCGACAAAGGTCCAGGTGCGGACCTGCCTGATCCGGTTGCTCAAAGTATCGATATCGCCGCTCGCATTGTCGCAAAAGCGCACCTGCTCGGCAATCCAGTCCTCGTTGACCTTGCCGCGTTTGACTAAGTCCGAGTAAATCCTGGTAACGATTTCGCCGTGATTGGCCGGCGAAATGCCCTGATAGTCTGGGATTTGGCAGCATTCCCAGAGCAATCGCGCGCCATCGAGCCCGCGTGCCAACTGCCCGGCTTCATTGCGGGAAACGAATTCCAGGGCATGCTGGTCCTTGGCGACGGGCACCCGCGTCAGGCTGCGATGCTCCGGCGTCATCTCGAGACTGTCGCGCAGGGCGTTGATCGACGAAAAATCCAGCTGATTGTTGCGCCATTGCAGCACTTTAATCGGGTCGAAATCGTGCGTTTCGAGCGCCACGACCATTTCTTCGTCGAATCCCTCGGTCCCGCCGGTGACGCCAAACGTGCCGTTTCGCGCATGCCGGCCGGCTCGTCCGGCGATCTGGCCAAGCTCGGCCGGGGTCAGCGGACGGCTGGTATGGCCATCGAACTTGCTGTCATCGGCGAAGGCCACATGATGGATATCGAGATTGAGCCCCATGCCAATGGCATCGGTGGCGACGAGAAAATCCACGTCGCCATTCTGGTACAGCTCGACCTGCGCATTGCGGGTGCGGGGCGACAGGGCGCCCATGACGACGGCTGCCCCGCCGCGCTCGCGGCGGATCAACTCGGCAATGGCATAGACCTGTCTTGCCGAGAAGGCGACGATGGCCGAGCGGGTCGGCTGGCGCGAAATCTTCTTGGAGCCGGCATAGGTCAGCTGGGAAAAGCGGGGTCGGTCGATGATCTCGCAATGGGGCAACAACCGCTTGATCACCGGCGCCATGGTGGCGGCGCCCAGCAGCAGGGTCTCGCTACTACCGCGCGCATTGAGGATGCGATCGGTGAAGACATGGCCACGATCGAAGTCGATGGCGGTCTGGATCTCGTCGATGGCCACGCAATCGACGCGGATGTCGGTGGGCATGGCCTCGACCGTGCAGACCCAGTAGCGGGGCTTGGCCGGGACGATACGCTCCTCGCCCGTCACCAGGGCTACCGCGCCCTCCCCCACCCGCTCGACACAGCGCTGATAGACCTCGCGCGCCAATAGACGCAGCGGCAGGCCAATCATCCCCGAGGGATGGGCCAGCATTCGCTCGATGGCAAAGTAGGTCTTGCCGGTATTGGTCGGGCCAAGAATCGCCTTGACCGATTGAGGAGGCGCGAAGGTCATTGTCGCCAATGTAGGGGCTTGCATCGCCGGATGCGAGGCCTGCCAGACATTGTCCCAGGAAAGGACAGCATTACGACCCTTTTGTCATGATGGTTTACCTGGGGAACATGAGGCGAACGAAACAGCACCGAATCGGCGCGACTCACGGAGTCCGGCTTCGTTCACGGCTAGGGCTGGTGGTTCCGAGCCATCGAGGACACAAGTATCGAGCCAAGGCGACCTGCATTGCGAAAAACGCGCCAAATCCGTTCAGCTTGCTTGCCAAACGGTTAATTCACCCCCGAATCGACCCCTTCGTGACCGAAAGGTAAAGGACTGCGGCTGAAAGATTCTTCGCCGTTCATCAATGCCTCTGCGGTATTGCTGGCACGCGGGGCATCAGATTGAGGAAGTCGGCAGTTGACCGTGCCGAACTGGAACAGGGGCTACTGACAGAATCCGGCAGGGCAAGGGTCCAGAACCACCGCCTCCCTGACTGCAATCGGATTCAATCATGTCCCAGTTTGACCTTGACGCCCTGCCCGCCCCCCTGGGCGACTATTTCACCGCCGGCGACCGCCGCGCCATCATCGGCACCTTCGCCCCCGACGCCCGGGTCCGCGACGAGGGCGAGGACCATGTCGGCACCGTTGCCATCGCCAATTGGCTGGACCGTGTCGAAACCCGCTACCAGCCGCGCTACGCCATCAAGGACGCCAAGACCGCTGGCGACCAGACCGTGGTGACCTTTGTCGTCTCGGGCACTTTCCCCGGCAGCCCGGCCACCTTGCGCCAGCAATTCGTCATCGCGGGCGGCAAGATCACCAGCCTCGCCACGCTCTAGCCTGTCCCATTCCGGCACGATGCCGAACCCTTGGTGCCGCTCCCATTCACCTCTGGTCCAAAGCCGGAACGAACAGGGAGCGAATCGGGCGAACCGCGCAAATGCGGCTTTGTTCACCGCAAGCGCTGGGGGGCCAGGGGCATGCCCGACACAAGAGCGCGCTGCCTCACCGCCGGCTGCCGGGAAATGGCCGAAAACCGCTTCATCTCCATTGCCAAAGAATGAAGATCGGGCGTTTTAGCCAGACTGTGAACGGCGCATTGCCGACGATTTTACCCGCAGATGCAGGGCGTTAACGCAAGAGCGCCCGCAATGCGGGCGCTCTGACGGGCAAAATTGAGGATAAACCCGTTGACCGTCCCAGAGCGGGACGAGGCCCTATTGGGTCAGCTTGGTCAGCACCATGGAGAGATCGCCCATATTGGTGCCCAGCAGCACGCGATAGGGGATGAAATAGCCGGTCTCGAGCAGGGGCGCGTACCAGATGATGATCCGGTCGCTCTCGGCCAGATAGGTGGTGATGTCCGAACTGGTGAAGTGGCCCGAAATTGGGTCATAGTTGACCGTGCACAGCACGACAGGCCCCTGATAGCCGGTGCGGGGCGATGTGGCTTCGTCCTCGCCGGCATAGCTCATGGAAATGTCGAAGCGCTCGACGCCGGTAAAGATCCGCGCCTGGCGCTGGCAGAGGCTCTTGTCGAGCCCATTGCCTTTGAGCACGAAGGTGGAGAGAAAGTCGCTCACCCCGGTCAGGTGCCGGCGCTCCAGCGGGACGCGATCATAATTGTCGATGATCGGCGGCTGGACCTGGAAGGCGGAGACGTCGCGCCCGGCAAAGGACACATCGACGTTGAAGCTCTCGCCATTGGCGCGGGTTTCGAGGTCGAACGTGTCCGCCATCAGGTTCTGGCCCGAGGACCGCCCCACCGAGGATGCCTTGGCCGTGCCGCTCGCCACCAGGGTGCCGAGGCCCGCGACATTGGCCGACAGGTCCATCCGGTAGCGGCTGCCATCGTCCTCAAGGTCAACCGTCATGGCGGCGATATTGATTCCGCCCAGCGTCAGCACATAGCTGGCCGACGCGTTGACCTCGGCCGCGTTGACGCTATGGCTGAAGAAAACGGCCAGCGAGGCCAGGCAGGCATGTCGGAACTGGATCAAGGGACAAAGGTCTCTGCAGTGAGCGGGCGCGAATCAATGATTGCTTCAAAACTGCCTGCCGCTTATGGCCCATGCAAGGCGCTCGCGGGCGTTTGAGGCCGCTTTGCCTTGACTGCAGCGCCCGTTTTCTCTAAAGAGCCGCCAGATTTCACAACAATCGAGGCCCGTCGCGGACTTCTCCGCCACGCAGGACCTTTACACAAATAGGATATCTTCCAAATGGCACGTCGCTGTGAATTGACTGGCAAGGGTGTGATGGTTGGCAACAACGTCTCCCACGCCCTTAACCGTACCCGTCGCCGGTTCCTCCCGAACCTGGTGAACGTGACCCTGCTGTCCGAGGCGCTGGACCGCCCGGTCAAGCTGCGCATCTCGGCTGCTGCCCTGCGCACGGTCGAGCACCGCGGTGGCCTTGACGCCTTCCTGCTCAAGCAGAGCGACGACACGCTGTCCCCGCTCGCTTTGGGCATCAAGAAGGAAGTGCGCGCCGCCCTCGCTGCCTAAGCGACCGGCCGACAGGAATTTCAGCCGCGTGGGGTAATGCCCGCGCGGTTTTGTTTTTGGGGGCGCCGTGACCATGGTGCCAACCCGCTCCAAAATAGACTACAAGACAACCTCCGCCCCGGTCTGATGCCGGCCCCGCGGTTACATTGAGGTGCATTCTGATGCTTGCTCGTTTCCTGGTGGCTGTTGCCGCCATGGTCGTGGTCGTTGCCGCGTCCAATTTCCTCGTTCAGTTCCCTGTCGCCTTCCAGCTGGGCGACATCAATGTCGGTGATATCCTCACCTGGGGCGCCTTCACCTATCCGGTGGCCTTCCTCGTGACCGATCTCACCAATCGCGCCTTCGGCCCTGCCCGCGCCCGGCTCGTCGTCATCGCCGGCTTTGCCGTCGCGGTCGTGCTCTCGATCTGGCTGGCCACGCCCCGCATCGCCATTGCCTCGGGCACGGCTTTCCTGCTGGCCCAGTTTCTCGATATCTCGATCTTCCACCGCCTGCGCAACGGCGCCTGGTGGCAGGCGCCGATATTCTCCTCACTGGTAAGCTCGGCCCTCGATACGATCCTGTTCTTTTCCCTCGCCTTCGCCGCCCCCTTTGCCGCCCTGGACACCATGTTCGGCCGCGAGGACGGCTCGCTGGCCTTCCCCGCGCCGCTGCTGGGCGTTGGCCCCGAGGTTGAACTCTGGGTCTCGCTGGGGCTGGGTGATTTCCTGGTCAAGCTGGTGCTGGCGGTGTTGTTGCTTGCGCCCTACAAGACGCTGCGCGGCTGGCTGGCCGGCCGGAGCGCCGTGGCGGCCTGAGACCGTCTATTCTGGCAGCGCGAATTCCAGCAGGAGGCTGCGCTGCCAGTCGTTGAAATTGTTGTCCGACCCGATGAGGATGCGCAGCTCGCCATCGGGCGCCGTATGGACGGTCATCGATTCCATGTTGTCGATCGAGCCGCCGCTGGCTGACAACAATAGTTCGCCCGCCATCACATTGTCCGGCCGCACTTCGGCGGCGGGCACGCGGCGCAACTCCATCACGAAACTCAGCATCGAGACGCCGCGCTCCAGCACGAGGAGATCCCCGTTGGGCAGGAAGGCGCATTCGGTGGGGTTCACCACCGGGCTGTTCTGGTAGCCGATCGGGCCCTTGTCGTTCTGCCCCAGCAACCAGCCGCGGTGATTGCCCTCGGCGTCGAGATATTCCTCGGCCAGAAGCAGGGTCGAGCCCGCAATGGGCGAGGCCGGCGGCGCGATGCACACCGATTCCAGTGTCTCATTGGTCCGCCGGTCGGTCAGCCAGTCTGGAATCGCCACCTCGCGCGCCGGGCCGCCCGGAACGCCATTGGTCAGCGCAAAATCGGCAACCCGCGTCAGGTGCTCGAAACCCACCCGCAGCGCCACCGGCACCCCGTCGCGCAACACCGTATCGACGCCCTCGGCATCGCGCGCATATTGGCGCGGCAAGACCTCGCCCCGCGAGTTCCGCATCGGCTCGATCGTCACGCCGATAAAGCCGAACAGCGTGTTGGCATCGTCATAGGCCAGCTGGCCGGTAACGAAATTGCCGCGATCCGTAACAAAGACCACCTGCTGGTCGGGCCCGGTGACGGCAAGGCCGGAGAGACCGCCAAACGTGTCGTCCGGACTGGTCATGGCGACGCCGCCGCGAAAGACCAGCCCATCCACCGCCTGGCCGACCGCACTGTCCTTGAACTGGGTAATCTGGGTTGCCGTCACCGTCACGTCGACAGCGGCGGCGGGCATCGTCCCCGCCAGCAGCGCCGCAGCAATGGCGCCGAACCGGGTCATCCGCGTCCGCGCCGACGCGATTGGGCCGGCATTTCTTCGTCGAACAATGCCGCCAGCTCGTCGGTCAGCGCGCCCGCCAGTTCCTCGGCATCGAGCAGGGTCACCGCACGTCGATAGTAACGCGTCACATCGTGCCCGATGCCGACGGCCACCAGCTGGATGGGCGAACGGGTCTCGATATCCTCGATCACCTGCCGCAGATGGGCTTCCAGATAATTACCCGCATTGACCGACTGCGTGCTGTCATCGACCGGCGCGCCATCGGAAATCACCATCAGGATGCGGCGGGCCTCGGGGCGGGCCATCAGGCGCTTGCGCGCCCATTCCAGTGCCTCGCCATCGATATTCTCCTTGAGCAGCCCCTCGCGCATCATCAGGCCGAGATTGCGCCGAGCATGGCGCCACGGCTCGTCGGCCGACTTGTAGATGATGTGGCGCACGTCGTTGACGCGGCCCGGATTGGCCGGACGCCCGGCTTCGAGCCAGGCCTCGCGGGACTTGCCGCCCTTCCAGGCGCGGGTGGTGAAGCCCAGGATCTCGACCTTGACGCCGCAACGCTCCAGCGTGCGGGCAAGAATATCGCCGCAGATCGCCGCGATGGTGATCGGCCGCCCGCGCATCGAGCCTGAATTGTCGATCAACAGCGTCACGATCGTGTCACGGAAATCGGTGTCGTTCTCGACCTTGAAGCTCAGCGCCTGCATCGGATCGGTCACCACACGGGTGAGCCGTGCCGTATCGAGCAGTCCCTCTTCGAGGTCGAACTGCCAGCTGCGATTCTGCTTGGCCATCAGGCGACGCTGCAGCTTGTTGGCCAGCCGCGCCACCGCGCCGGCCAGGTTTTCCAACTGCTTGTCCAGCAGGCTGCGGAGCTGGTCGAGCTCGTCGGGCGGGCAGAGGTCGGCCGCCTTGACGATCTCGTCGAACTTGGTGGTGAAGACCTTGTAGTTGAACTGGTTGGAGAGCTGCGTGCCCCCGTCCTTGGCGGGCGGTGGCATGGGCGCGTCTTCGCCGGCCTCGGCGGCGGCATCGTCGTCGCTGTCGGCCATGTCCGATTCGATGCCGTCGACATCGCCGGTCTCTTCGCTGTCGCCGGCCTGCTCGTCCTGCTCGCTGTCCTGGCTGTCGTTTTCGCCTTCGCCCTGTTCGGGGGACTTGTCCGAGCTGTCGCCGCCCTCAGGCTCCTGGTCGTCGCCCTCTTCCTCATCGGAGGAATCGGCATCGTCCATATCGCTTTCGGGCACGAGATTGAGGTCGCGCAGCAGCGCCTTGGCCGCCTTGGAAAACTCGTCCTGATTTTCGTAGCGCGTCAGAAGCTCGTCGAGCGACTTACCGCCCTTGTCCTCGATCTCCTTGCGCCACAGATCGACCAACGCATGGCCGGACGGCGGCACCGGCACGCCGGCCAGCTTCTCGCGCAGCAAGAGGCCCAGGGCCTCGGCAATCGGCGCATCGCCCTTGCTGTCGACCTCGGCGAAGTTGGCGCGGAACAGCCGGTCTTCCAGCATTTCGCCGATATTGCCGACCATGCCCGGCATGCGCACGCAGCCCAGGGCCTCGACACGGGCCTGTTCCAGCGCGTCGAAAGCCGCGCGGGCCGTGGGGTCCATCGGCGAGCGCTTGCGGTGGGTATCGGGATCGTGGCTGGCCAGCCGCATGGCCATGGCGTCGCCCTGGCCGCGCGCAATGGCAATGTCGCGCCGTGTGGGCAGCCGCGGCAGGTTGGCAAGCCGCGCCTTGTCCGACGTCAGCAGCGGCCGGTCCGAAGTGAAGGTGACGTCAAGGTCCGCCTTGCCGCCAATGGCGCGCACCGTGGCGCCCATGGCGGATTTGAACACCTGGGTCTGGTCGGGCTTGTTGGCTTTGCTGCGCGGCGGTGTGGCCATGGGTCTATCGCTTCAATGCCCGCGACCCCATGGTTCGACAAGCTCACCATGAGGTCTACGGATCATCGCAGAATTCACAGTAGGCCCCGTGGTGAGCTTGTCGAACCACGAGACCGTGCGTGCGGCGCCTAGGCCGAGATGGCCAGGTTGGCCGAGCTTTCCGGCAGGTCTTCGCCGAACACGCGCTGGTAGAACTCGGCCACGACGGGGCGCTCGAGTTCGTCGCACTTGTTGAGGAAGGTCAGTCGGAAGGCAAAGCCGACATCGCCGCCGAAGATCTGGGCGTTTTCTGCCCAGGTGATCACCGAGCGGGGCGACATCACGGTCGAAAGATCGCCATTGATGAAGGCCTGGCGCGTCAGATCGGCCAGCCGCACCATGTTTGAAACGAGCTTCTTGCCCTTTTCCGTCTCGGCATAGGCTTTGTTCTTGGCCAGGACGATGCCCACTTCCTTGTCATGCGGCAGATAGTTCAGCGTGACCACGAGGCTCCAGCGGTCCATCTGGCCCTGGTTGATCTGCTGGGTGCCGTGATAGAGGCCCGACGTGTCGCCCAGACCGATCGTATTGGTGGTCGAGAACAGCCGGAATGCCGGGTGGGGCGTGATGACGCGGTTCTGGTCGAGCAGCGTCAGCCGGCCGGCGACTTCGAGCACGCGCTGGATCACGAACATCACGTCGGGACGGCCGGCATCATATTCGTCGAACACCAGCGCCACATTGTTCTGCACCGCCCAGGGCAGGATGCCGTCGCGGAATTCGGTGACCTGCTTGCCGTCCTTGAGCACGATCGCGTCCTTGCCGACGAGATCGATACGGCTGACATGGCTGTCGAGATTGACGCGCACCAGCGGCCAGTTGAGTCGGGCGGCGACCTGTTCGATATGGGTCGACTTGCCCGTGCCATGATAGCCCTGCACCATGACGCGGCGATTGAACTGGAAGCCCGCCAGGATCGCCAGGGTGGTGTTGCGATCGAACAGATAGTCCGGGTCGATCGGCGGCACGTGGCTGCTGGTTTCCTTGTAACCCATCACC
Organism: Alphaproteobacteria bacterium; assembly: GCA_018828145.1. Classification (GTDB taxonomy): domain Bacteria; phylum Pseudomonadota; class Alphaproteobacteria; order Rhizobiales; family Devosiaceae; genus Devosia. The sequence continues at coordinate 40,118 of JAHJWO010000020.1, forward strand.
TTCATGTCCGTGTCGATGCCGAACAGCTCCCGGGCCGAATATTCGGTGTCGGGCAGATTGGTATACTCAGTCATGGCAAAGCTCTTGGCGGAAGGATCAAGGCGGGAAGGGCAGAAAAGACGCGGGCTCTATAGCAGCATTGTGACGGAGGCGGTAGCCACCCCAACCTCAGGGCTACTTTGCGACAAACCCGGTTTTCTTGAGATGGGCATAGGCGGCAATGATGGTTCGCAGGCGCTCTTCCGAGGCCTTGTCACCGCCATTGGCATCGGGGTGGTGGATTTTGACCAGCGTCTTGTAGGCGCGCTTGATGTCGTCCGACTTGGCCTGCCCGATAATGCCCAGCGTTTCGAGCGCCCGCCGGTCCTGCTCATGCAGCGGCTTGACGCGCTCGGTGGCCGGCTTCTGCGACTGGCGATGACGATATTTGGCAAACACGCCGAACGGGTCGCCAAACCGGTCACCCGGACGCAGGCCCGCCGTCTGGGCCGAACGCGAGGTCCGCGTGCCTGGATTGCCGGTGGCAAAGCTTGAGCGGCTTTCGGCCTTGGGCGGCGCATGCAGCGCCTCCTCCAGCTCGTCCTTTTCCATGCCGGCAAAGAAATTGAACGCCGTATTGTAGTGGCGGACATGCTCGAGGCAGAAGTGGTGATACTGCCCTTCGCTGCGGGCACCCTTGGGCGCGCGGTACTCACCCGCCAGCTCGCACCCCTCCCAGTCGCAGACATGCTCGATCGGCGCCGGTTTTTCCTCCCGGCGCGGCTTGATGCGAATGGTGTCGAAGAGCTTGGATTGCAGTTTCATTGCGCCTAGTTAAATGCCTGAACCATATAGAGGCCCGACGTCATGAGTGCCAGTGACACTATTACCGCCAAGCTCACCGCGAAATTTGCCCCCGCCTACCTCGATGTGATCGACGAATCGATGCAGCATCATGGCCACGCCGGGTGGCGCGAGGGTGGTGAAACCCATTTTCGTGTCAGAATCGCGACCCGTCATTTTGACGGGATGAGCCGCGTTGCGCAACATCGTGCCGTCATGGACGCTCTGGACGCCGAACTCAAGGGCCGCGTCCATGCCCTCGCCATCGAAGTGCTGCCGTCCCAAGGGCCATTTGAGCTGCCCAACCGGGTCTAGCCGCCTTCAGCCCTGCGGGTCCTGCGGCTGGATCCGCCGCACCAGCACGCGGGCCACGCGCTGCCGATCGCGCTCGAGCACCTTGAAGTGAAAGCCGTGCGCGTCGATTTCCTGCCCTTCCCGCGGGATCACCTTGGCGGCATCGATGACCACACCGGCCACGGTATGAGCGCGGCTGTCGGGGAAGTTCCAGCCCATGGCACGGTTGACGTCGCGCACCGGCAGGCTGGCATCGACACTATAGCCGCCATCCGGCAGCCGGCGGATGCCGTTCAGCAGCTGGTCTTCGGGCTCGTCATGCTCATCGGAAATCTCGCCGACGATTTCCTCGATGATGTCCTCCAGCGTCACCAGCCCCTCGACGACGCCATACTCGTCCAGGACGATCGCCATATGCTCGTGGCGCTTGCGGAACTGGGCGAGCTGGGAATGCACCGAGGTGGATTGCGGCACAAACCACGGCTTATAGACGATGGTCTTGACGTCCACCGCCCGCGCTTCGCCATTCAACCTGGCCAGCGCCCGCAGCACGTCCTTGGCATGCAGCAGGCCGACGATGTTGTCGGGGCTGCCCTCATAGATGGGGATGCGCGTATAGGCGCTGTCCAGCACCTGCTCCACCAGCTCGTCCGCCGGCAGGTCGATATCGAGCGTCAGCATCTGGGTGCGATGCACCATGACGTCGGACACCCTGAGGTCGCGCAGATCGAGAATGCCACCCAGCATGTCGGCATCATGCTTGATCACCCCGCCTTCGGCATGGAGGTAGTCCACCGTGCCGCGCAGCTCGTCATGACCCGATCGCGCATCTTCCTCGCTGGCCCGGACGCCGAACAGGCGCAGCATGGCGGTCACCAGCCACTGCACCGCCAGCGTCACCGGCGCGAACACCACGACGATGATATTGATGGCCGGCGCCACTGCCAGCGCAAACGAATCGGGGCGCATCAGCGCCAGCGTCTTGGGCATCACTTCGGAAAACACCACGACGGCGGCCGTCATGGCGAGCGTGGCATAGACAATGCCAGCCTCCCCGAAGATCTGGATCAGCAGGCTTGCCGCCAGCGTCGAGGCCAGGATGTTGACGACATTGTTGCCCAGAAGGATCGCCCCGATCAGCCGCTCCTTGTCCGCAATCAGCTTCTCGACGGTCAGTGCCCGGGAATCGTCATTGCGGGCCAATTGGTGGATGCGGGCCCGCGAGGCGGCAGTCAGGGCTGTTTCCGAACCGGAGAAGAAAAAGCTCATCGCCAGGAGAGCAACGATCGCCAGGGCGGTGATCAGCATGGGCTATGGCGTCCTTTGTTGATTGAGAAACGCTGCCACCGAGCCGGGCTCGACATTGCGTTCGATGAAGGCCTTGCCGATGCCGCGTGTCAGAATGAAGGTCAGCGCGCCCCGCGAAACCTTCTTGTCCTGGGCGATAGCCGCCATCAGCAGTTCGGTAGAACCCAGCGCACCGGGAATATCAGACAAGGTGGTGGGCAGGCCCGCTTTCTGCAAGTGCGCGGCGATGCGGCCAGTGTCCTGGCTCGGCGCCAGCCCCAGCTGCGCCGAAAAGCCATGCGCCAGTACCATGCCCACGGCAACGCCTTCCCCATGCAGCAGGCGGTCGGAATAGCCGGTATCCTTTTCCAGCGCATGGCCGAAGGTATGGCCCAGATTGAGCAGCGCCCGCACGCCCAGCTCTTTCTCGTCCGCGATCACCACCCGCGCCTTGTGCGCGCAGCAGCGGGCGATCGCCTCGCCCCGCGCCGGCCCGCCAGCGAAGATCTCGGCCTGGTTGGCTTCGAGCCAGAAGAAGAATTCCTCGTCGTCGATCAGCCCGTATTTGACCACTTCGGCATAGCCGGCCGCAAACTGGCGGGGCGAGAGCGTGTCGAGGGTCGACAGGTCCGCCAGCACCAGACGCGGCTGGTGGAAGGCGCCGATCAAATTCTTGCCATGTGGAGAATTGATGCCGGTCTTGCCGCCGACCGAGGAATCCACCTGCGCCAGCAGCGAGGTCGGCATCTGCACGAAATCCATGCCCCGCCGTGCAATCGAGGCGGCAAAACCGGCCAGGTCCCCGATCACGCCGCCGCCCAGTGCGATGACAAGATCGCCCCGCTCCAGCCGCGCCGCCAGAATGCCCTCGACCGCCTGGCCAAGCAGGGTCCAGGATTTGGTGCTTTCGCCTGCCGGCAGCACGATCTCGGTATGGCCGAGCCCTGCAGCATCGAGCGAGGCGAGCAGCCGTGGCAACTGCGCCTTGGCGACATTGTCGTCGGTGATGATGCCATAGCGGCGCCCTGGAAAGCGCTCGGCCAGGATAGGCCCCGCATCGTCCAGCAGCCTGTCGCCAATCAGGATGTCATAGGCCCGCTCACCCAGAGCGACGTGAACTTTGTGGGCAATATCGGCCATGGTCAGTCCTGGCGTTGGAGATGGGCGAGCACTGCGTCGATCACGTCGCCCGCCACCACGTCCTGCGGCACATCGCGCGAGATGACCGTTACATCGGCCTCGGCATAGATGGGGTAGCGGTCCTCGATCAGCTTTTCGAGCGTCTCGCGCGGATTGGCCGTCTTGAGCAGGGGCCGGTTGGAGCGGCGCGAGACGCGCTCGAACAGGATGTCCACCTCCGCCTTGAGCCAGATCGAAATCGCTTCGGCCTTGACCAGCGCGCGCGTCTCGCCATTGACGAAGGCGCCGCCGCCGGTCGCCAGCACGACATTGCTTTCCTTGAGCACGCGGGCGATGACCCTGGTTTCTCCGGCGCGGAATTCGGGCTCGCCCCGCTGCTCGAAGATTTCGGGAATGCTCATCTGCGCGGCCTTCTCGATCTCCTCGTCGCTATCGAGAAAGTGGCGCCCCAGGCGATTGGCCAGCCGGCGGCCGACCGTGGTCTTGCCCGCCCCCATCATGCCGACCAGCACCAGCGGCTTGCCGGCGAGACGCTCGGCAAGCTGTTCGGCGCGGGCCTGCCGCAATGCCGCGTCCGGTCGGTTCAAATGGCGCTCCCCTAACGTTGCCGCTATCAAGCCGTCCCGCCCTCTCCTGTCAAGAACTTGCAGGCCGGCGCCTCACAACGCACTATGCCTACGGAAACGAAACCTTTTTCTGTCAGATTGCGCAGAGTTTTGACCGCCGGACCGCCATGCCCACCCTGATCCGCCTCATCATCACGCTGCTTTTCCTGGCTGGCCTCGTCTATGCCGGCATGGTCGCACTGATTGCCTTTGTCGAGCCGACCCCCAAGGAAGTGACCATTCGCATTCCGACGCGCGACCTGCTCTCGGGCGGACAACCGGCTCTGCCCGGCACGGAACAGCCGCCTGCAGAAGCACCCGCAGCAGAACCAGCCAATCCATGAGCAGCCACCTGATCGGCGCGTTTCTCGAGATGATGAGCGCCGAACGAGGCGCTGCCAAGAACACCATCGACGCCTATCGTCGCGATCTCTCCGACTATGCCGGTTATGTCGCCGGCCGGCAGCAGACCCTGCTGACCGTCGGGCGCGAAACGGTCAATGCCTATCTCGATCGCCTGCGCCTTGATGGTCTTTCCGCATCCTCGTCTGCGCGACGCCTCTCTGCCATCCGCCAGTTTCATCGCTTCCTCTGCGCCGATGGCATGCGCAGCGATGATCCCACCCGCATCGTCGCCAGCCCCAAAAGCCGCCGCGCCTTGCCCAAAGTGCTGTCCATCGCCGAGGTGGACAAGCTGCTCACCACCGCCGAGGCCGAAGCCAATGCCGAGGCGTCGCCGCAAAAGCAGGCGGCGGCCCTGCGTCTCTATGTGCTGCTCGAACTGCTCTACGCCACTGGCCTGCGCGTCAGCGAGCTGGTGAGCCTCCGTCGCTCGGCCGTCATGCGCGACACCAGCTATCTGACCGTCACCGGCAAGGGCAACAAGGAGCGCGTCGTGCCGCTCAACGACCGGGCCCGCGACGCCATCAAGACTTATGTGGCAACGCTTGAGGCCGGCCCCTTCCTCTTTCCCGCGACGGGCGTCGAAGGCTATCTGTCCCGCCAGGTCTTTGCCCGCGACCTCAAGAGCCTCGCCGGTCGCGCCGGCATTTCCGCATCGCGGGTCGCCCCGCATGTGCTCCGCCACGCTTTTGCCAGCCATCTCCTGGCCGGTGGCGCCGACCTGCGCGTCGTGCAGATGCTGCTCGGCCACGCCGATATCTCGACCACGCAGATTTATACCCACGTCCTCGACGAGAAACTGCGCACTCTGGTGGAGACGCATCACCCCCTGGCGGAGGGCTGACTTTCTGACCTCTCCCTTCGGGGGAGAGGTAAGAGCACCCTTTCCTGTGTCCCAATCCCGGTCGAGCCTTGACTCACTGTTGCGCCGTCGCCACTTTCCGGCCACTTTGGGGCGCAACAGCAGCGGCCTTATGGTAGGGTCCGTAAAACAGACCCCTAACGGGCAGGTGGGATGCAGTCTTATCTCGATTTTGAAAAGCCGGTAGCCGATCTTGAAGGCAAGATCGCCGAGCTCAAGGCTATGGCCGCGACCGATCAGGCCGTGAGCATCGACGAAGAGGTCAATCGGCTCTCCAGCCGCGCCGACGAGGCGCTGATCGAGATCTACAAGCGCCTGACCCCATGGCAGAAGACCCAGGTGGCTCGCCACCCGCAGCGCCCGCATTTTTCCGACTATGTCGGCAAGCTCATCACCGAATGGACGCCCCTGGCCGGCGATCGCAAATATCGCGAAGACGCCGCCCTGCAGGCCGGTTTCGGCCGCTTCAACGGCCAGTCCGTCGCCATTCTGGGCCAGGAAAAGGGCAGCTCGACTGAAACCCGGCTCAAGCATAATTTCGGCATGGCCAGCCCCGAGGGCTACCGCAAGGCCGTCCGCATCATGGACATGGCCGACCGCTTCAACATTCCATTGATTTCCTTCGTCGATACGGCGGGTGCCTATCCTGGCATCGGCGCCGAGGAGCGCGGCCAGGCCGAGGCCATTGCCCGCTCGACCGAGAAATGCCTCGAGCTCGGCGTGGCCAATATTGCCATCGTCATCGGCGAGGGTGGCTCCGGTGGCGCCATTGCCATTGCCGTCGCCAACCGCGTGCTGATGCTGGAAAATTCCATCTATTCGGTGATTTCTCCCGAAGCAGGTGCCTCCATCCTGTTCCGCGACGCCGCCAAGGCGCAGGACATGGCCACCGCCCAGAAGATCACCGCCCAGGACCTGCTCGGCTTTGGCGTCATCGACGGCATCATCCCTGAACCCGCCGGCGGTGCCCATCGCCACCACGAGGCAGTGATGGACGCCACGCGCAATGCCATTTCGAGCTTCCTCGCCGAATTTGGCAGCCGAGGGCGCCTCGAGACCCGCGAGCACCGCCGCGAGAAGTTCCTGGCGATCGGCAGCGCGCTCTAGCCCCCACCTGACCTCCCCCTGAAGGGGGAGGAACCTGGCCGATGCGCGTCTTCAATCCTGCCAAACACGCCGAACATCCCCTCCCCCTTCAGGGGGAGGCGGGGTGGGGGTCACCAAAGCCTGTCCACGGAGAGGTAATTAACCAACACACTCGCGTGATATGACCCGGCTTCCAGCCGATTTTGCTGCGTGGTAATGGTTCGTTCACCAGCAATTCTCATGCTGCGGTAACCAACTGGCCCTATGGGTCACCGCTCCATTGTTCTGCACCGGGCCGACGATCTTGACCGCCACGTTCCTCCGCAAGCTCTCATCGATCCTGATCCTGCTCTGGGTGGCATTTGGCCTGGTGGCCTGCGGCGGCTTCATGCCCAAGAGCAATGACAATCGCCACAACCAGCCGCTATCGAGCGTCACCCAGGCCGGCTTGCGCAACATGGGCTCCTCGCCCGGCGAAGCCATGGTCATCCGCATCTTCAAGCAGGAAGAGACCCTCGAAGTCTGGAAGCGGACCAGTGCCGGCCAGTTCCGCCTGTTCAAGACCTACGAAATCTGCGCCTATTCGGGCGATCTTGGCCCCAAGATCAAGGAAGGCGACCGGCAGAGCCCGGAAGGCTTCTATACGATCACGCCGGGCCTGATGAATCCCCGCTCAAGCTATTATCTCGCCTTCAATACCGGCTTTCCCAACAAGTTCGACCGCGCCCATGGCCGCACCGGCAGCGACCTGATGGTGCATGGCGACTGCTCCTCGCGCGGCTGCTACGCCATGACCGACCAGGGCATTGCGGAAATCTATGCGCTGGCCCGCGAGACCTTCAAGGGCGGCAATCCCAGCTTCCAGCTGCAGATCTTTCCCTTCCGCATGACCGCGGCAAACCTGGCCAAGCAGGCCTCGAGCCAGCACCTGGCCTTCTGGAAGGATATCAAGGAAGGCCACGACCTGTTCGAGCTGACCAAGGCGCCGCCGGCCTGGGACGTCTGCGAGCGTCAGTATATCTTCAATGCCAGCAGTGGCGGCGCGCTCAACCCGATGGGGCCCTGCCCCGCCGTGGTACAGATCGCCGGGCTGGCCGAAAAGCAGCAGGCCGACGAGATGGCCTTTGCCAGCGCCGTCGAGAGCGAGGCCCAGAAGGCGGCCCGCCTCGCCGCCGAAGCCGAGCGCGAGGCCGCCGCCGTCGCGGCCGCCAAGGAGCGCGGCGAAGCCATCAACGGCGCCGTGTCCGGCCTGTTCGGCGGCCTGGGCAGCATGTTTGGCGGCAAGGATGACGATGTCGTGCCGGTGATGAGCGGAAAGCCCGCGCCCAAGCCGCTGCCCCGGCTCGAACGCCCTTAGGCACTACCCCGCATCATCCGCCTTGCCATCGCCTGGCAACGGGGATGCAATGGCCTCGGTCGCACACCATATCTGGGCCGCATTCGCGGGCAATGTGAGCCCGCCGGCCGGTGCCGCAACGGAGAGTTTGCCTTGGAAGAGACCCCTGCCGTCCAGAGCGAACCCAAGGCCACTGTGGTGCCACCCAGGGCGAGCGTACCGCGCGAACCTGCTCGCCGCCGCCTGCCTCTCGCCAATGTTCTCAGCTTCGTCGTGGGGCTCGTCGGCATCGCCGCGATTGGCGCGGCGACCTGGGTCTATGTCGAGACCCAGCGCGACATCGACCGGATTTCCACCGACATCGCCCAGATCCGCCTGAGCCTCGAACTCTTCGGCCAGATGAACCAGGCTCGCGATGTCACGGCCGGCGGCGACGCCGGCCTCGTGGATCTGGCCAACCGGATCGCCATTCTCGAGCAGAGCTGGCGCGGCGCGGAGGGCGCAGCCGCCGATCCGGCGCTCGCGACCACCGCGGCCCCCACACCACCCGCCGCTTCGGCGGGCGATTGCCTGCCTACCGGAACCCGTTTCCTCGTCACCTCCGGCGACAGCTATCCGGTCTGCGGCATTGCCGCCAATGTCGAGATCGGTGCGGTCGACAACGGCTTCCTCTCGCTGGCGGACGGCACCATCATCGCCTCGGGTGGCAATATCGGCCTGCCGGGCACCAACTGCATGATCGGCGTCGTTTCGGCCGGTGAAGACGGCATGACCGGCTTCGCCGAAATCCGGGTGACCTGCTGAATTTCCGCGTTTCGGATACTGCAAAACAGAAGGCCCGGATCGCTCCGGGCCTTTGTTCATTCCATCGCGCCAATATCTAGAAGGCGCCGTGGCAGTGCTTGAACTTCTTGCCTGAGCCGCAGGGGCATGGGGCATTGCGTGACACCCCGATCAGCAGCTGCGGATCGATCGGCTTGAGCGATGGGTCGCTGCCCACGGCGCCCAGCGCCCCGGCAATGGTCTCGCCGCCCACATCGGCATCATTCTCGCCAGTCAGCGGGTCGATATGGGTTTCCTGCAAGCGGCTGAGATCGGGTACGGGTGGCGTGATCGGCCGCGGCTGCAGTTCGACATGGCTGAGCTGGGTGGTTACCAGCTCGCGCAGGTTGTTGAGCAGGCCCTGGAACAGCTCATAGGCCTCCTGCTTGTATTCGGTCAGCGGATCGCGCTGGGCGATGCCGCGCCAGCCGACCACCTTGGAGAGGTGGTCCAGCGTCACCAGGTGGTCGCGCCACAGGCCGTCGATCGACTGCAGCAGGATGGACTTTTCCACCTGCCGCATGATCGCCGGGTTCGGCGCGCCATTCGCCGCCATGGCGGCAATGGTCCGCTCTTCCTTGGCCCTGGCATGCTCGTCGGCCGCTGCGATCAGCCGCTCAGTGACCGTTTCGGCATCAATGCCTTCCTCGGCCGCCCAGTCCTGCACCGGCACGTCGATATTGAGATAGGTCTGCGCTGCCGCGCGAAGCTGTTCCACATTCCACTGCTCGGGATAGGAGCGCGGCGGGATCGCCTTGGCGACGATGTTCTCGACCACGTCATGGCGCATGTCCACGACCGTGTCGCTGACATCCTCGGCATCCATCATCTCGATACGCTGCTCGAAGATCACCTTGCGCTGATCATTCATCACGTCGTCGTATTTGAGGATGTTCTTGCGGATGTCGAAGTTGCGCGCCTCGACCTTGCCCTGGGCGCGTTCGATCGCCTTGGTGACCCAGGGATGGGTGATGCTCTCGCCCTGCTCCAGCCCCAGCTTGCCCAGCATGGAATCCATGCTGTCGACCGGGAAGATGCGCATCAGGTCGTCCTGCAGGCTCAGGAAGAAGGCCGAATGGCCCGGATCGCCCTGGCGACCGGAGCGACCGCGCAGTTGGTTGTCGATGCGGCGGCTCTCATGCCGCTCGGTGCCGATGACCATGAGGCCACCCGCGGCCAGCGCCTTGGCCTTGTCGGCCGCGATGGTGGATTTGATCTCAGCGATCTTCTGCTCGCGGGCTTCGCCTTCGAGGCCCTCGCATTCGCGCTGGATGCGCATTTCGAGATTGCCGCCGAGCTGGATATCGGTACCGCGGCCGGCCATATTGGTGGCAATGGTGATCGCGCCCGGCAGGCCCGCATCAGCGACGATGAAGGCTTCCTGCTCGTGATGGCGGGCATTGAGCACGTTCATCTGCCCGACATTCTTGCCGCGCAGGATTTCGGCCAGCATTTCCGACTTCTCGATCGAGGTCGTGCCCACCAGCACAGGCTGGCCACGATCCTGGCACTGCTTGATCAGGTCGGCGATGGCGTCGAACTTCTCGGCCGCGGTGCGGAAGATGGCGTCCTCGTCATCGATGCGTTGCACCGGCACATTGGTCGGCACGGTGACCACGTCGAGCTTGTAGATATCGGCGAACTCTTCCGCTTCCGTCGCCGCCGTACCGGTCATGCCGGCCAGCTTCTTGTAGAGGCGGAAATAGTTCTGGAAGGTGATCGAGGCCAGGGTCTGGTTTTCCGGCTGGATCTTGACGCGTTCCTTGGCTTCCAGCGCCTGGTGCAGGCCTTCGGAATAGCGGCGGCCCGGCATCATCCGGCCGGAGAACTCGTCGATGATCACCACTTCGTCATTGCGGACAATGTAGTCCTTGTCCTTGCGGAACAGCTTGTGCGCCCGCAGGGCCGAATTGGCGTGATGCACCAGCGCGACATTTTCCACGTCGTAGAGCGAACCGGTCTTGAGCATGCCGGTCTCGGCCAGCTTGGCTTCGAGCTTTTCGATGCCCTGGTCGGTGAAGGTGGCGGCGCGATGCTTCTCGTCGAGCTCGAAATCGCCCTCTTCGATGATCGGCATCAGCTCGTCGAGCTTGAGGTAGAGTTCGCTCCGGTCATCCGACGGACCCGAAATGATCAGCGGCGTGCGCGCCTCATCGATCAGGATCGAGTCCACTTCGTCGACGATGGCATAGGAATGGCCACGCTGCACCATCTGGGCGCGCGTATATTTCATGTTGTCGCGCAGATAGTCGAAGCCGAATTCGTTATTGGTGCCGTAGGTGATATCGGCGCCATAGGCCGCCTTGCGCTCGGCATCGGTCAGCCCATGTACGATAATGCCATAGCTGAGGCCGAGGAAATTGTAGATCTGGCCCATCCAGGCAGCGTCGCGGCGCGCCAGATAGTCATTGACCGTCACCACATGCACGCCCTCGCCCTTGAGGGCATTGAGATAGACGGCCAGCGTAGCCACAAGCGTCTTGCCTTCACCGGTGCGCATTTCAGCAATGGCGCGATCGTTGAGCACCATGCCGCCGATGAGCTGCACATCGAAGTGGCGCATGCCCAGCACGCGCTTGCTGGCTTCACGCACCGTGGCAAAGGCAGGCACGATCAGGTCATCGAGATCGGCGCCCTTCTCGAGCTGCGCCTTGAACGCGGCGGTGCGGGCGCGCAACTCGTCGTCACTGAGTTTTTCCAGCTCCGGCTCGAGGGCATTGATCGCCGCCACCTTGCCCTGGAAGCGCTTCACGTGCCGATCTGACGGAGAACCGAAGATCCGCCGGGCGAGCGAGGCAAGTGCCATATGTCAGGTCCTTTTATGACTCATCGGGGTGCGGCGGGGAGCTGCGCAATTGGCCCGTTCGGCCGCGTCGACGCGATGAGAAAGCCTTTCCGGCTTTGAATTTCTGGTATCCCGCCAGGCGGCGGAAAAAGCGGCTGAGATGTAAGAGCGGGTCCTTGTCTTGTCAACGTCGCCGAAATGGGCCACACCTCCGTGGCCCTGCCGGAAACCCCGGCAGAAACGGGTTTTCCGGCCATTGGTTGCTCATCTGCGCGTCGCGGCACATTTTGGCCCCGTTGCTGTGTGAGGGCAGGCCGGAACCCGCGCCAGGCATCGCCAGCGCGCGCCTTGCCGATCATCAACGAGCCAGGACGCATAGCAAAAGCGCCGGCCAAGGAGACCGATCCATGATTTCTTCCTCGTTGCGCCTCGCCCGGACGAGCGTTCTTGCGCTGATCCTTGCTGCGGGTGCACTGGCCCCCGCCGTCGCGCAGGACGCCGCGCCTGCCGCCGAAGCGCCCGCCGCCGAGGCCGCCGCGCCCGTTTCGCCCGATACGGTGGTTGCCACCGTCGGCGGCGAGCCGATCACCGAGGCCGATCTGGGCTTTGCCGCCGAGGACCTGACCCAGGAGCTCAGCCAGATGCCGCCCGAACAGCGCAAGCCGTTCCTGCTGCGCGTGCTCATTGACATGAAGGTGATGGCCAAGGCTGGTCAGGAAGCCGGCATGGCCGATACCCCCCTGTTCCAGCAGCGCCTCGACTATCTCGAGGACCGTGCCCTGCGCCGCGCCTATTTTGCCGAGACCATTGCCAATGCAGTGACCGAGGAAGCCGTGCGGGCCGATTATGAGGCCTTCATCGCCGACTTCGTGCCGGCCGACGAGATTCGCGCCAGCCACGTCCTGGTTCCCACCGAAGAAGAGGCCAAGGCCGTGAAGGCCGAGCTCGATGGCGGCGCCGATTTCGCCACCGTCGCCAAGGAAAAGTCGATCGATCCGGGTGCTGCCAATGGCGGCGACCTCGGCTTCTTCGGCAAGGGCATGATGGTTGCGCCTTTCGAGGCCGCTGCCTTTGCTCTCACCGATATCGGCCAAGTTTCGGATCCGGTGGAGTCCCAGTTCGGCTGGCACGTCATCCGCCTTGAAGAAAAGCGCCAGTCCGCCCCGCCGGCTTTCGAGCAGGTCGCCGCCCAGCTGCAGCAGCAGCGGCTGATGACCACGTTCGATGAAACCGTCGCCCGGCTGATGGAAGGCGTGAGCATCGACATCCCCGATGCCGAGCTCAAGGCCGCCGTCGACGCCCAGACCGAAACCGAAGCCGCCGGCGAAACCCCGGCACAGTAACCCTTCTCACCTCTCCCCCAAGGGGGAGAGGTCAAACGCCCCATACTCTGGGTCAGCTTCGCGATGCCCCCGGCCGCAGCCCCTGCACCACCTGGTGCGCAATCTTGCGGGCCTCGTCCAGAGTGATCGCGGTGCGCCCGGTCAGCAGCCTTTGCCAGGCCAGAGCGGAAATCAGCTCCGCAGCCAGCTCCGGATCGATATCGTCTCGCAATTCGCCTCGCGCCTGCCCCCGTGCGAACAGCGCGCCGGTCTGCTTGCGCCGGGCTGCCGCATAGTCGCTCAGCGTTTCCGCTGTACGCGGATTGCTCTGTGCGTCGGCCACCAGATAGCGGAACACTTCGCCGGCGCCCGAGCCACCCCAGTGGCCCATCAGATGCACGAAGAACTGCGCCACATCTTCCTCGGTCGAGCCACTGTCCGCATGGACCACCGCTGGTTTTTGCCGGTGATAGACCGCCAGCAGCAATGCCGTCTTGTCAGGCCACCAGCGATAAATGGTGGGCTTGCCCGCCCGCGCCCGCCGCGCCACCGCTTCGATGGAAAAGCCGGCCAGGCCCGATTCATCGAGAATGGCCTCGGCCGCCGCGAGGATCGCTTCTTCAGTATCGGGATTGCGGCGCGACCCAATGGATCGGCGCGGCGCATCGATGTCTGGACTATCTTGGCTCATGCCTTCTTATGGCCGAAAAATTTCTTGTCGCAAAGGACTTGAACGATACGTGTCGTTCCGTTACATAACGCAACGTACCGTTTCGTTTGGAGTTTGCAAATGCAGCCCTCCCTCGCCTCCCGTCTCCGCATGGCCCTCGTGATGACCATTTTCGTCTACCCCGTTGTGACGCTCTATCTCTATATCCTGATGCCGCTGACCCCGGGCTGGGAGATGTGGCAGCGAAGCCTGGTGCTGGTGCCCATCATGGCCACCACCATCGTCATGCTGATCGTCCCCTTCATCGGCAAGCGTTTCGGGGCATTCATCGCCGGCACCAAAAAGCCGCTCGCCGCCTGATGCCTCTGTAGCGGCAGAGGCCCGGCCACCCCCTCCCCTGCGGGAGAGGGTGGGACGCGTGGATACACAGGACAAGCCGCCACCCATGACCCGGCACGTCTTGCGAATGCCTTGTCTTTGGGGCACACCGGGGGCCGCAATTCGGTTCCACCACAAGGCACAGGCAGATGGCCCACCCGGTTTCCCCGCTCGCTCCCAAATCCTATCCGGACCTGCCGGTGATCGCGGGCGTGCGCTTCGCCACCGCCGAAGCGGGCATCAAATACAAGAACCGGACCGACGTCCTGCTCATGGCCTTCGACGAAGGCACCACCGCGGCCGGCGTGCTGACGAAGTCCAAATGCTCTTCGGCTGCGGTCGACTGGTGCAGGGCCAACCTGCCCGGCGGCACCGCGCGGGGTCTGGTGGTCAATTCCGGCAATGCCAATGCCTTTACCGGCAGCAAGGGCCAGCAGAGCGTCCAGCTCACCGCCGACTATGCAGCCAAGGCGCTGGACTGTGCCCCATCGGAAATCTTCCTCGCCTCGACCGGCGTCATCGGCGAACCGCTCGATGCCTCCAAATTTGCCGGCGTGCTCGACACCATGGCAACGAGGATGGGCGACGGACCCTGGATGGACCCCGCCAAGGCCATTATGACCACTGACACCTTCCCCAAGCTCTATGGTGCCACCCTCGACGTCGACGGCGTCGAGGTCAGGATCAACGGTATTGCCAAGGGATCGGGCATGATCGCGCCCGACATGGCCACCATGCTGAGCTTTGTCGTCACCGACATGCCCATTGCCGCCCCGGTGCTGCAGGCGCTGCTCAGCAAGCATGTGGCAACGAGCTTCAACGCCATCACCGTCGACAGCGACACCTCGACCTCCGATACGCTGCTGGCCTTTGCCACCGGCAAGGCTGCCGTCGAGCCGATCGAGAGCATGGACGACCCCCGCGCCGAGATCTTCGGCGAGGCGCTCAAGGACGTATTGTTCGACCTCGCCATCCAGGTGGTGCGCGATGGCGAAGGTGCCACCAAACAGGTCTCGATCCATGTCGAGGGCGCCACCTCGGATGCCAGCGCCTTCCGCATCGCCAAGTCCATCGCCGACAGCCCGCTGGTCAAGACCGCCATTGCCGGCGAGGATGCCAATTGGGGACGCGTGGTCATGGCCGTCGGCAAGGCCGGCGAGCCTGCCGATCGCGACAGGCTGGCCATCCGCTTCGGCGACCTGCTGGTCGCCAAGGATGGCGAGCGCGCCGCCGTCTATGACGAGGCCGCCACCAGCGCCTATATGAAGGGCGAAGACCTGGAACTCACCGTCAGCCTGGGGCTCGGGGACGGGAGGGCCACCGTCTATACCTGCGACCTGACGCATGGCTACATCACCATCAACGGCGACTACCGGAGCTGACATGACCTTGCCCACGGTCGAGGCCTTTGAGCGGGCGGGCCTCGAGGCCTGGCCCGGCATCAAAGTCAAATGGGACGGCAGCTGGGTGCGTCGCGCCGCCGGCGGCTATACCAAGCGCGCCAATTCGGTCCAGTGCTTTGACCCCGAAGATGGGGAGGACGCCGATCTGCGCGTCATCTCGGCCAGCACGTGGATGGTCATCCGCGGCATCAAGCCGGTATTCCGGATCACCCCGCTGGCGGCCCCCGAACTCATCGAGACCCTCGATGAGGCCGGCTGGCAGAGCATCGACCGAAGCCATCTGTTCGCCATGGCGCTCGGCGAGCAGCAGCCCGATCCCGATGCAAGGCTGCTGCCCGTGCTCGACCCCGCTTTCCTGGCGGCGCAGCAGCACCTGCAGGGCTACAGCGACGCCACCATTGACCAGATGCGCAGTCTGCTGGCCGCCTTTGTCGTGCCATCGACCGGCATCGTGCTCTATCGCGACGGTGAACCCGTCGCCACCGGACTGATGGCCGTCGCCGGCGGCATCGTCATTACCGGCAATGTCGTCACCGACGCCCTCAGGCGCCGCCAGGGACTGGGCGCCGCCATGATGCGCACCGGTCTGCACTGGGCCCGCGCGCAGGGTGCTACGGTCGCCGCTCTCAATGTTCAGGCCGACAACCCGGCCGGGCAGGCGCTCTACGCCTCGCTCGGCTTTGAGTACCAATACGACTATACCTACCGCATTCCGGGGGTCGCATGAGCGAGCCAAAACTCCTGCTGGTCGTGGCCTGCGCGCTGGTCGATGTCGACCGCCGCGTGCTGATCGCCCAGCGCCCCGAGGGCAAGTCGCTGGCCGGGCTCTGGGAATTTCCAGGCGGCAAGGTGGAGCCCGGGGAAAGCCCGGAAGCCGCGCTGATCCGCGAGCTCGACGAGGAGCTGGGCATTTCGACCAAGCAGGCGTGCCTGGCGCCGGTCACCTTTGCCAGCCACTCTTACGAGAATTTTCACCTGTTGATGCCACTTTACGCCTGCCGGAAATGGCAGGGTATGCCCGAGCCGCGGGAGCATACGGCCCTCAAATGGGTCCGCCCGCAGCAGCTGCGCGACTACCCCATGCCCCCGGCCGACGAACCGCTGATCGCCGCGCTCTGCGATCTGCTCTGATCGGGCTTGGGGGCAAGCATGCTGAAATCCTTCATCGCCGACGAGACCGGCGCCACGGCCATCGAATATGGCCTGCTGGCCGGGCTGATCGCCGTTGCCGTCATTGTCAGCTTCGTCACCCTGGGCGATAGCCTGTTCAACCTGATGGCCACCGGCCCGGGCGCTGCCGGCAATGTCATCGCCGCGCAGACCGCCAAGATCGACTGACTACTGCAGCACCACGACCTTGTATTTCTCCCCCGGCACCACGGCGTCGCCGGGATAGAGATCGTTGATGATATAGAACAGTTCGCTGCCGCGGCTGAGCCCGGCCATCTGCCGCGCCAGCGAATCGGCGCTGTCGCCGGACCTGGCCGTGACCACGCGCACCGCCACCTTGCGCACCTGGTTGAGATCGCTCGCCTCGGCGCGGCGGAAGCTCTTGAGCGTCTCCTCGGCGCCCTGTGCAAAGCGGCTGCTGTCGGACTTGGCGGCAAAGATGAAGCGATAGACCTGCCCGTCGAGCCGCATGACCGAAACCCGGAAGAACCACTGGTCGGTCTGCGCCAGGCCCGAGGCCATGTCGATGCCGTTAAAGCTCTGCGTGGTGACGCTGTCGGCCTTGAGCCCGGCAATCCAGCCGGACTTGAGATAGTCGGACAGCGGCACGTTGGCCTGCACATCGGCGCTGTCGAAGCGCACCGCTTCGCCATCGCCGGCCACGCCCACCACCGCACTCTGCGAATTCTGCAGCGTATAGCCGGCCGGCACGGTGAAGGTGAACTTGGATGCGGTGTGGATGAAGCGCCGGCCCACGATCGAGCCCTGCGCCGGGCTGTCGCCGAAGGTCAGGCCCGCGATCGAGGCCAGATAGCCGTCGCGATCGGTCTCGAGGCTCGCCTGGCCGAACATGGTGCGGGCGGTATCGACCGCCTTCTGGATGCGCGCCGGGGTCGAGGGATGCGAGGACAAGAACCCGTCGTCACCCGATTCGCCGGCCGAAAAGCTGGCAAAGCGGCTCATCACGCCAAGGAACCGCGCCGCGGCCTGCGGGTCATAGCCCGCCTTGCCGGCAAACTTGATGCCCTCGCGATCGGCATCGAGCTCCTGGTTCTGGCTGAAGGCGGCCATGGACTGGCGCGTCCGGTTGGCCGTGGCATCGGTCGAGGTGTCGCCGCCAAAGACGCCGGTGATCACGCGGTCGACGATTTCGGTGGTGCGGGTGCGATCGGTCCGGGCGCGCGCATGGCGCAGCGTCACATGGGCGATTTCATGCGCCAGCACCGCCGCCAGCTCGCTCGTATCGCTGGCCAGCGCCAGGATGCCGCGCGTCACATAGATATAGCCGCCCGGCAGGGCGAAGGCATTGACCTCGGAACTGTCGAGGATGGTGACCTGGAACTGCGCATTGGGCTGGTTGGCGGCGGCCAGCAACCGGCTGACGATTCGCGCGACCATGATCTCGGCCGGCCGGTCGGAATAGACTCCGCCATAGGCCGCGATGATGCGCGGATGCTCGCGGCGCCCGATGACCACGTCCTCGGGATCGGTGCCCTCGGGCACGACCGTTGGCGCCGGATTGTCGCCCGTCTGGCTGACGGCAACATTGGACCCGGTCAGGCTCGTGCAGCCGCTCAGCGCCAGCAGCGTCACGGCCAGAAGGCCATTGCGGAATCCCCTGGAGATCTGCCCCAAACCCGTCATCGTAGCGCCAGAACCTCGATCTGTTCGGGATGAGTGACTTCGATGCGCGGACCATCCCGGTCATCCACCCATCCGCGCACGCGCAGCAGCGCACCTTCCAGCACCAGCGGATCCATGCCCGCGCTGGCGAAGATTCGCAGCGCCGGCGCCTCGATCACGACGGTGAAGTCTTCCTTCCAGAACCGGCCGAAATTGAGATAGACCCGCCCGCCGCTTCGCTCGGCCAGCAGGACCCTGCCTTCGACAAGTTCATATTGGCCGGCCCGAGCGAGCAAGTCGCCGGGCGCGTCCGCCGCCCGTGTGCTGTAATAGGGATCGGACCAGATGCCAAGCCCGCCCAGCCGTGCCTTTCCCTCGGCCGCGAACAAGAGTTCGAGACAGGCCCGGTTATCAGGGAAGGAATAGACCCGCGCCAGCCCCTGGCCCACCATGGCGCGCTGCGCCCAGACCTCGCCCTGCGGCCCGTCGACAAAGACATGGGCGAGCACGCGACCATAGCGGTCGACCTCCTCGCCGCCAAAGCCCAGCCGCACCGGCCGGTTGAGCGCGATATCCTCGAGTGCCGCCTTGGCCTCGGGCGCCAGCGGCCAGGTCTCGAATCCGTCGCGCCCCAGCGGCAGCTTGGGCGCCTGGGTGCCGATCATGCGCACCACGCGCCCGTCATCGAGCACGACAGTATCGCCATCGGTCACCGTGGTGACGATGCCGCCCGCTTCCATGCGCAGGCTCTCGCAGGCCAGGGCCGCGACCGAAACAGAAGACAGGGCCGCCAGAGCAGCAAGACGAACTAGACTGAGATTGAGCAAATCAGGCCCCGGAAAGAGTTCCGTTCACCTTGCACGCAAATGCGGCAAAAAAAGATGAATGATCGCAAAGCTGTGATCGAAACCGGCACGTGACAAGGCGCCGCCTGAAACGCGGTTGTCGATAGAGAGACGGACCCCGAGACGGCTATCGCCTCTGGTAAATTTAATAACGAGACGACAACCGCCTCGGGGCGCCGGTTTTTGGAACAGTCCCGGTTATCGCGCAGCATGATCGCTCGCCATGCTGCGGCCAGGTCTCGAACCTGCGCGAGAGGCAAAGCCCGCGCCCGGCTCACCCCA
>JAHJWO010000021.1 GCA_018828145.1 Alphaproteobacteria bacterium
CATGCTGCGCGATAACCGGGACTGTTCCAAAAACCGGCACCCCGAGGCGGATACCGTCTCGTTTTTTAATTTCCAGAGGCGGCATCCGCCTCGGGGCCCGTCCATCCAGTTCAACCGACCGGTTTCCGCCGGCCGGGGGTCAGCCATGCGCACTTCCAGTTGACCCCGTTGCCGGCATTTGATTGAAGTCAGCCCAACCTCTTGTCCGGCCCGCCAGGTCTTTCTCAACCCGGGAATGTCCACCTGGGCGGGTCGCTGCTGTTGCGAGTGACCAATGCTTGAAAAGTCCTATGAGCCCGGCGCCGTCGAAGACCGCGTCTATGCCGATTGGCTCAAGGCCAATGCCTTTGCCGCCGGGGCCGGCGCCGCGCCCGGCGCCGAGACCTTCACCATTGTCATTCCGCCACCCAACGTCACCGGCTCGCTTCATATTGGCCACGCGCTGAACAACACGATCCAGGACATCCTGGTCCGCTTCAACCGCATGCTGAAAAAGGACGTGCTCTGGCAGCCCGGCACCGACCATGCCGGCATCGCCACCCAGATGATCGTCGAGCGCCAGCTGATGGAGCGCCAGCAGCCGGGCCGCCGCGAAATGGGCCGCGAAAAGTTCGTCGAGCGCATCTGGGAGTGGAAGGCCGAGAGCGGCGGCACCATCATGAACCAGCTCAAGCGCCTCGGCGCCTCGGCTGATTTCAGCCGCGAACGCTTCACCATGGGCGAAAATGGCGTCGCCGACGACCAGATGGTCCGCGCCGTCACCAAGGTCTTCGTCGAGCTGCACCAGCGCGGCCTGATCTATCGCGCCAAGCGCCTGGTCAATTGGCATCCGGGCCTCGAAACCGCCATTTCCGATCTCGAAGTCGAGAATATCGAGATCAAGGGCCATATGTGGCACCTGCGCTATCCCCTGGCCGATGGCGTCACCTACCAGTTCCCCATTGCCCATGACGAGGATGGCAAGCCCACCGAGTGGGAAACCCGCGACTACATCATCGTCGCTACCACCCGCCCCGAAACCATGCTGGGCGATAGCGGCGTCGCCGTGCACCCCACCGACGAGCGCTACGCCTCGCTGGTCGGCAAGTTCGTCGAGCTGCCACTGGTTGGCCGCCGCATTCCCATCGTCGCCGACGAATATGCCGATCCGGCGCTCGGCACCGGTGCGGTCAAGGTCACCCCTGCGCACGATTTCAACGACTTCGAAGTCGGCGTCCGCAACAATCTCGAGCAGATCAACGTCTTCACCACCGGCGGCTCGATCATCTCGGCTGACTTCATCCCGGCCGCTTATCGCGGCCTCGATCGCTTCGTTGCCCGCAAGGCCATCGTCGCCGACCTGACCGCGCTTGCCGAAGCCGAACCCACCCGTGGCCTCGACCATATCGAGGACAAGAAGATCATGGTCCCCCATGACGAGAAGAGTAAGCTCGTCGTCATCGAGCCCTTCCTCACCGACCAGTGGTGGGTCAAGGCCGACGTGCTCGCCCGGCCGGCGCTTGCCGCCGTCCGCGAGGGCCGCACCAAGTTCGTGCCCCAGCAATACGAGAACACCTATTTCGCCTGGCTCGAGAACATCAAGCCATGGTGCATTTCCCGCCAGCTCTGGTGGGGTCACCAGATCCCCGCCTGGTACGGCCCGGACAACCACGCCTTCGTCGCCTATAGCGAGGCCGAAGCCCAGGCCCAGGCCGACGCCCATTATGGCGCGCCGACCGCCATCAAGCGCGACGAAGACGTCCTCGACACCTGGTTCTCCTCCGCCCTCTGGCCTTTCTCCACCCTGGGCTGGCCGGACGACACTGCCGAGCTGCGCCGCTACTACCCGACTGACGTTCTGGTCACCGGCTTCGACATCATTTTCTTCTGGGTTGCCAGGATGATGATGATGGGTCTTGAGTTCCTGCATGAAGAGCCGTTCCACACGGTCTACATGCATGCCCTGGTCCGCGACGAGAAGGGCCAGAAGATGAGCAAGACCAAGGGCAATGTCATCGACCCGCTCGAACTCATCGATCAATACGGCGCCGACGCCACCCGCTTCACACTTGCCGCCATGGCGGCGCAGGGGCGCGATCTCAAGCTCTCGATCCAGCGCGTCGAGGGCTATCGCAACTTCGTCACCAAGATCTGGAACGCCGCCCGCTTCCTCGAAATGAACGAATGCCGCCGCGTCGAGGGCTACGATCCCAGGGCCAACACGCTCCCGCTCAATCGCTGGATTGTCGGCGCCACCGCGCGCGGCGCCGCCGCAGTTACCCAGGGCATTGTCGACTACAAGTTCAACGAAGCCGCCAACAGCGCCTATGACTTTGTCTGGGGCACCTTCTGCGACTGGTATGTCGAATTCGCCAAGCCCGTGCTCATGGGCGAGGACGAGGCCGCCAAGGCCGAAACCCGCGCCACCGCCGCATGGGCGCTCGATCAGATCCTCACCATCCTGCATCCCTTCATGCCCTTCGTCACCGAAGAGCTCTGGGCCGAGACCGGCAAGTTCGGTGCCCCGCGCCAGAACATGCTGATTCTCACCGAATGGCCTGACCTCGCAGGTCTCGAAGACCCGGAAGCCGATGCCGATCTCAACTGGCTGATCGACGTCATCACCAATGTGCGTTCGGTCCGCAGCGAAATGAACGTGCCGGCCGGCGCCAAGCTGCAGATGGTTGTGGTCGGGGCAGGGGACACAACCCTCCGCCGCCTCGTGGCCGGCACGTCGCTGATCACGCGCCTCGCCCGCCTCGAGGAAATCTCGCCCCAGGCCACCGTCCCGGGCGAATCCGCCCAGTTCGTGGTTGGCGAAGCCACCTGGGCCCTGCCGTTGGCGGGTGTCATCGACATCGCCGCCGAAAAGGTCCGCCTCGAAAAGGAAGTGACCAAGCTCGACGCCGAGATCGCCCAGATCGACAAGAAGCTCGGCAACGAGCAATTCGTCGCCAAGGCGCCCGAGGAAGTCATCGAAGAGCAGAAGGCCCGTCGCGAAGCCGCCATTGAACGCCGCCATCACATCCTGGAGGCGCTCAAGCGCTTGAGCTGATTCATCATGGATGGTCCGGCACCGATGGATGATACCCCGCGCAAACCGCCGACTCGTGCCGTAGAAAACGGCATGGTGGGCGTGGGCGCCGTTTTGGTCTTCGACGGCAAGGGCGGAGTCGTTCGCCATGAGCCTGGTGACGGAATGCCCGCCGTGCCTGCCCGCGGGTTCAAGCTGGTCTGCGGCAATTCAAGGTCGCCCGAGTTCAAGGTCTGGCTGAAGGCAGAGCTCGGCGTCTTCAACGCCGACCTGTTGACCGTGCCCAGCACGCGCTCGCGCTGCACCGTGATCGACGACAAGGCCATGATTGTGCTGCGCGTCGCCCGCCCCAGTGCGGAGCCCGAGGACATCGGCCGGCAATTGCTGTCGCTGTGGATCGAAAAGGGTCGCGTCATCATCGCGTCCGAACTCAACATTCTCGATTTTCTCGGTCTCAGCAAATGGGAAAGCTCCCACCATGCGCCGGTTTCGCCGGCCGACCTGGTCGCCCGTCTGGGTCTGCGTGCTGCGGACCGGCTGGAGCCGCTGGTCGAACGCCTGGGGGACCGGCTGGATGAAATCGAGGAATCCCTCATCGTCCAGAACACCTCGCGGGCGCAGGGCAAGCTGAGCCACCTGCGGCGGACGCTGATCAGCTTCCGTCGCCTCGTCTGGCCGCAGCGCGACGTGCTGAACACTCTCGAGATTGAAGATCTCTCCCATTTCACTGCCCGCGACCGCCTGCGCCTGCGCGAAGCCTCGGCTCGCTCGGCGCGCCTGGGGGATGAATTGCAGGCGTTGTCCGAACGCGCCGTGCTGGTCCACGAACAGATCATCGACGCCCGCGCCGAGCAGATGAACCGCACCATGCTGATCCTGGCGGCCGTGACAGTGGTCTTCATGCCGCTGACCCTGCTGACCGGCGCGTTGGGCATGAATGTCTCGGGCATTCCCTTCGCCGACAACCCCCACGCCTTCTGGACCGTCTGTGCCGCGCTTTTCCTGCTCTCGCTCGGCATTATCTGGTGGATGCGCGGCCGCCGCTGGCTCTAGCAGCGGCCGCAGTGGCCTAGATGCTGGCCGACACCCGGTGCAGCCCGGCATAGAGCCCGTCGGCCGCCATCAGCGTGTCATGGGTGCCTTCTTCGCCGATGCCGTCAGCCGTGAGCACCAGGATGCGGTCGGCATGGCGCACGGTCGAAAGTCGATGCGCGATCACGATCGTGGTCCGGCCCCTGGCCAGGCTCAGCAGTGCCTGCTGCACCGCCCGTTCGCTCTCATTGTCGAGCGCACTGGTCGCCTCGTCGAAGATCAGGATTGCCGGGTCTTTGAGAAACGCCCTTGCAATGGTCAGCCGCTGTTTCTGACCACCCGACAGCTTCACCCCGCGTTGCCCGATATTCGACTTATACCCGTCCGGCAGGGCCATGATAAAATCATGCGCATTGGCAGCCTTGGCTGCTGCAATGAGCTCATCATGGCTGGCATCGGGTCTTCCATAGCGCAGGTTTTCTTCCACGGTACCGCTGAACAGGTACACATCCTGCTGCACCACCCCCACGCTGCGCCGCAGCGACGCCAGCGTCACGTCGCGGATATCCTTGCCGTCGATGGTGATTGCCCCGGAGGTCACATCGTAGAAGCGCGGAATGAGCGCGCACAACGTGCTCTTGCCAACGCCCGACGGTCCCACCAGCGCCACGAATTCACCCGGCGCAATGTCGAAGGACAGCCCGTTGAAGACAGGCCCATGGCCTTCGCCATAGCCGAAGCTCACATCACGGAAACGGACAGCACCCGCCACCTGGCCGATATCCACGGCGCCCGGCCGGTCGGCAATATCTGGCTCCTCCTCCAGCAGCTCCATGGCCCGCACGAAGCCGGTGGCACCCTCCTGCCAGAGCCGGATGAAGTTATCCAGCCGCCGTACCGGATCCACCAGCACACCCACACAGAGCAGGAAGGTGAGCATGTCCGCCACGGTGAGGTCGGCAGTCAGGATACGGATGGCACCCGCAACGATCACCATGATGGTTACCAGCTGCGCAAAGCCATCCATGCCGACCCAGAGCAGGGCCTCGCTGCGATAGCCATCCCGGCGGCTCTGCAGGAAGCGTTGGTTCTCGACCGCAAAGCGCCGCATCTCGACGGCTTCATTGGCAAAGGACTGCACGACCCGCACCCCGCCCAGCGCGTCCTCCACCCGCTCGTTGACCGCCGCGATCCGCTCCTTGCTGGAGCGCAGCGCCACATTCATCTTGCCGTTGAAATGCCGGGCATAGACGATGGCAAACGGCACCAGCAGGGCAATGAGCCCCGCCAGTACAGGATCGATGATGGTCAGCACCGCCATGGCCCCACCGAACTTGAGCAGGCTGATGGCGATGTCTTCCGGGCCATGGTGGAACAGCTCGCCCAGCCACAGCGAGTCATTGCTGATCCGGCTCATCAGCTGGCCCACGCGCTGTCGGTCATAAAAGCCGAAGCTCAGCTTCTGGCAGTGCTCGAACAGCTCCTGGCGCACATCTGCCTCGATGCGTGCACCCATCACATGGCCCTGATAGTCGACGAAATAGGTCGCCAGCGACTGCACGAGGAACACCCCGAGCATGATCCCTCCCATGCTGAGGATTTGCAGCAGCGCGTCGTCAGCCGCCGCCAGTTCCGGCAGGCGGGAGGTAATGTAGCTGGCGCAGAGCGGCAGGGCGATCGCGCTGGCCGCCACCAGTACGGCGCAGGCGAGGTCGGCCAGCAGCAACGGCACATAGGGCCTGTAATAGCCAAGAAATTTGCGGGCACGCGAGAGCGTGCGGTCCGGATCGCCGTTCCGGCCCGCAATCAGTCTGGCGATGAATTCTGGAAGGGCGTGGTTACGGCTTGCGTCGCTGCGCTGCACCGGCCGCGGATTTTGAGAATGCATGGATGGTCATGTCCTGTTGAAACTTGTCTCCTTTCGCTGTGGACAGGGCTTTCATCTCTTCGCTCCTCGGTTCGCGGTCTGGCGGCACTATGCGTCTGGCGCCGCCGTGGCACAACGGTTGAGGCCGCGCCGACGCCTCTCCACCGCGGACTCTGTGCTGATTCCGCAACAGCGTTCCGGATTCGATTTCGCGCCCGGCTCTGGCAACGATTTGGCGATGTTTGTCGCCACAATCTCACCCTAAACCAGACGGCATAGGCATTCGGGGGCGGATGGCCTGCAAGCACCGTGGCAAGGTCCGCGGGCCTGCTGTTTTTCAACCCCGGATACAAAGCCGTCGGTCAGACAGGTGCGCCAAAGTCTCGCAAGAGCTGCTGGCATGCGGGTTTGGCCGAAGCTGGAGGTAGATCGACGACGTGTCCGCCCGCTCTGTCGGCAAGCCGCAAAACGCGGTCCGGCAGGCAAATTAACCGAACGCCATCTTGTGATGGGTCCGGCTGAAATGCGGTCACAAACGGAGGTTACTGATTGCTTAACGTCCGGCCTTCGCATTCGCGGCAGGCAGATCGGACAAGGCAATCGCAGGTGCTGCCGATCATGTCGGCGCGCCGTTACGGAACCCGGATACCGGGTCCGGGAAGCAAATTGGCCCGCTGCCCAGCGGGCAAGAAGGAGTATGATGCGGACCATTAGGGACCACTCCCTGATTTCCGTGACAACGGCAGCGCTCTTCGCCCTGATGGCGTCGGCTCTGCCTGTGCACGCCCAGACGGCAGCCGATGCCGCGCTCAACATGGCCAACATGCTCGACGGGGCAGGGGGTGGCGTGTCGGGTGATGATTTGCTCGCGGCGCTCGAAGATGCTGCCGAGGCCGGTCAGCCCATGGCCATGTGGCAGCTGGGAACCATGTACGAGAATGGCGAGGGCGTAGACCGGGATCCGGTCAAGGCTTTTGGCTATTTTGCCCAGATCGCCAATCAGCATGCCGACGCCGCACCCAAGGGCGTCGAGGCGGATATCGTGGCGCAGTCCTTCGTCAAGGTTGGCGATTACTACCGCGAGGGTCTGCCCGATGCCGGCATTCCCGCTGACGCCGATCGTTCGCATGCCCTGCTGCTGCATGCCGCCACCTATTTCGGCGATGCGGACGCGCAATACCGCGTTGGCCTGCTCTACATGAACGAGAGCGGCATGGGCGTAAATCCGCTGCAGAGTGCCCGCTGGTTCTCCCTGGCCGCTCGCAAGGGTCACTGCCCGGCCCAGGCCCAGCTGGGGGATTTGCTGTTCAACGGTGTCGAAGGCATCGAGGCGCAGCCGGTCGAAGGCTTGATGTGGATGGTGATCGCCCAGCAGCGCTGCGCCGCCACCGGCGACGCCGCCTGGATAGGTGAATTGCTTAACCGCGCGGTTTCCGTCGCGGCTCCTGAGCAGCGTGCCGAAGCCTTCGCCCTGGCGGAAAGCGTCGCGCCCCAGTTCGCCGCGTTCTGACGCCCTAAAAGGTGAAGCGACCCTCGACCGGCACATGGTCGCTCGGCTTGTCCCAGCCGCGCACATCCTTGTGCACGGTGACGTCTTCAAGCCGATCCGCCGCCTGCGGCGACAGCAGGAGATGATCGATGCGGATGCCGGCATTGCGCCGCCAGGCGCCCGCCTGGAAATCCCAGAACGTATAGGCCGGCTCCGCCGTCGTAGCCCGCAGCGCATCCGTCAGTCCCAAGTTCATCAGCGTGCGCCAGCGCTCCTGGCTTTCCGGCCGATAGAGCGCATCGCCCCACCAGGCGTCTGGGTCATGCGCATCGATGGGCGCCGGAATGATGTTGAAATCACCCAAGAGGATAAAGGGCTCCTCAAGCGCCAGCCGGCTTTCGACATAGGTCTCCAGTCGCCGCATCCAGGCCAGCTTGTAGGGAAATTTCTCGCTGTCGACCGGATTGCCATTGGGGAGGTAGATGCCGCACACCCGGATCGCGCCGGTCTCGACCGAGAACACACCCTCGATCAGGCGCGCCTGCTCGTCGCTGTCATCGCCTGGAAGGCCCCGGGAAACCTCGTCAAACGGCAGCAGTGAAAGGATGGCGACGCCATTCCAGCTCTTCTGCCCATGTGTTTCCACATTGTAGCCCAGCGCCTCGATCTCCAGCCGCGGGAACCCCTCGTCGACCGTCTTGATCTCCTGCAGCACGACGATGTCGGGCTTTTCCTCGCCCAGCCACTTCAGCAGCGGCTCGATTCGCGCCTTGATGCCGGCAATGTTCCAGGTGGCGATACGCAGTGCCATGGGATGTCCTCAGCTCAGGTCGGCATAGACGGCTTTGATGAGGTCCTTGGGATAGCGACCCGTGCATCCTTCGAGCGCCGTGTTGCTCATCGACACTATGGTAATGCCGTTCGCAGGATCGACAAGCCAGGAATGGCCATAGACCCCACCCCAATTGACCGTGCCTCTGGCCGATGCCGAATTGGCGGCAACCGGATCATCGATGACGGCGCCGAGATAGCCGAAACGCTGGCCGGGTTCCTCGCGGTGAACGTCCCCGATGCGGTTGGAAAAGGCGAGCGCGGCCGTCTCGGGTCGGATCACGTCGCCGCCATTGCGACGCATGGCCTCGAGAAAGGTCGCGATATCCTCGGGGGTACCCGCCATGCCGGCCCCGCCGGATTGGAAGGCCGTCGCGCTGAAGATCCGCGACGGAGAAAATGTCGGGCCTTCGCCGGTTTCGTTCGGCACCATTTGCGGATCGCCCATTGGCATGGGCGGTGTGCCGTCCGCGTAGGGCTTGACCAGGCGACCCATGTCGGCAACAAAAAAGCCCGTCTCCGCCATTCCGAGTGGGCCGCTGATATGCTGGCGCACGGCCGCTTCCAGTGAACCGCCATGAATGGCTGCAAGAGCCGCGCCCAGCACGTCGATCGCGACCGAATATGTCCAGGCGGTACCCGGCGCGAACAGCAGGGGTTGCCGCGCGACGCGGCTGAAATTGTCCTCGAATCCCTTGTCGCTGGATCCCAGGCCAGTGGATATCGATGGATCCGCCGGATAGGCGTATGCCAGCCCGGCGGTATGCGTCAGCAGGTGATGGATGGTAATGCTTGCCGGCGATCCATCCGCCAGGGAAGGCGTGAAATAGGGCAGGTGCCGGCTGACCGGATCGTCAAGTTGCAGCAGGCCCTTGTCGACCATTGCCAGCGCCGTCGCCGCCACGATGGGCTTGGTGACCGACGCCAGGCGATAAATGGCATTCTCAACCATTGGCGTGCCGGCCTCGCGGTCGAAATGGCCCGCTAGGCGGCGGATCGCCAATGCACCGTCCTTATAGGCAATTACCTCAGCGCCGACGATCTTCTGTCCCGCGATGGCAGCGTCCATCACTGCATCGACATGCACGCCCATATTCGCCCCTGCATTTGTGTTCGGAAGTGTTGGTCGGTCAGACCGCGAAGCTGGTGCCGCAGCCGCAGGAGGCAACCGCATTGGGATTGCGGATCTGGAAGCTCTGCCCGATCAGGTCGTCGACGTAGTCGATCTCGGCCCCGCCCATGAATTCAAGACTCATGGAATCGATCAGCACGACGGCGTCGCCCTTGCTCAAAACGATGTCGTCGCTGGCCGGCATTTCCTGTACGAGGTTGTATTCATACTGAAATCCGGAGCAACCACCGCCGGCAACCGAGATGCGCAACACCGTGCCCTCCGGCTCCTTGGCCAGAATACGGGACACGCGCTTGGCAGCGCGATCGGTGAGAACGACTTCGGTGGGCGCGAGTGCGGTATCGGTCATCTGGGAATCCGTGCCGTTCGTAATGTCATAACGGTAGGGCTAAAATAGTAACTCTTGCCGAGAATGAAAAGGGCTTTGTCAGAACGATGAGCGATACCGCTCCCTACGCCAGCAAACCCGAGCAGTCCCTTGGGCGCCTCTACGGCACCGGACCGAGCCCGACGCGCTCCGAGTTTCAGCGCGACCGCGACCGGATCATCCACTCCACGGCCTTCCGTCGCCTGCAGCACAAGACTCAGGTCTTCCTGCATCACGATGGCAATCACTTCCGCAACCGGCTGACGCATACGCTCGAAGTCAGCCAGATGGCCCGCTCCATGGCGCGCGCGCTGCAGCTCGATGAAGACCTGGCCGAGGCTGTCGCCCTGTCACACGATCTGGGCCACACCCCTTTCGGCCATGCCGGGGAACGGGCGCTGCATGCCTGCATGGCACCCTATGGCGGTTTCGATCACAACATCCAGGCCATGCGCGTCGTAACGCGCCTCGAAAACCGCTACGCCGACCATGATGGGCTCAATCTGACCTGGGAAACGCTTGAGGGGATACTTAAGCATAATGGGCCGTTGATGCATGCCGATGGCACGCCGTTTGGCCGATATGCGGCGGAGGGGCTGCCGGCCGGGCTTGATGATATTCCCGCTGTCGCTGACCTCCGCCTCTCCAGTTATCCCTCGCTGGAGGCCCAGATTGCCGCCATTGCCGATGACGTGGCCTATAATGCCCATGACATCGACGACGCCCTGCGCGCGGGCCTCATCAGGCTGGACGACATGGTCGAGGTTCCCCTGGCCGGCCCCATCGTGCGGGAAGTGCTGCAGCTCTATCCCCATGTCGCCCCCAAGCGGCAGGCCCATGAAGTGCAGCGCCGGCTCATTACTCGCACCATCGAGGACGTGATCGCCACCACCTCCGCCAATATCGCAGCATCAGGCGTCACGTCGGCAGAAAGCGTGCGTTTGGCTGGCAGCATGCTGGTGACTTTCTCGCGCGAAGCTGCCGAAGGCGAGCGCGGCCTCAAGGCCTTCCTGTTCGACCGCGTCTATCGCCACGAAACCGTCATGGCGCCGGTCCGCCGCAGCGAGGCCGTGGTGCACGACCTGTTCGAACGCTACATGGCAACGCGCGACCTGCCCGGACGATGGGGCGGCTATGCTCAAGCCGCGAGCGATGATCACCAGCTCGCCCGCATCGTTGCCGACTTCATCGCCGGCATGACCGACCCCTACGCACTCGACGAATATGCCCGGCTGTTTGACGCTCGCCCGGAATTCCGTTAACCCCGGCCCACCTCAGCCTTCAGGTATATCATGGACGTCTTTGCACTGTTTTCCGCGCGCATCGCCAATGCGATGCAGGTTCTCTACCCCGAAGTCGGCGCCGACCTGCTCGCCCGCATCGTGGTCGAGCCGCCGCGCGATGCGTCCCATGGTGACCTGTCCACGAATGCCGCGATGATCGTCGCCAAGCCCCTGGGCAAGAATCCGCGCGACGTTGCTGCCGCCCTGATCGAGCATTTCCGCCACGACGAGGACGTGCAGTCGGTGGAGGTTGCCGGTCCCGGCTTCATCAACTTCCGCCTCGAAGCCCCCATCTGGCATGAGGTGCTGCGCTCCATTGCCGAGCAGGGGGAAGACTATGGCCGATCGGCGCTCGGGCAGGGCGAGCGCGTCAATATCGAATATGTCTCGGCCAACCCCACCGGACCCATGCATGTCGGGCACACGCGCGGCGCCGTCTTCGGCGATACGCTCGCGGCCCTCATGGCCTATTCCGGCTTCGAGGTGACGCGGGAATATTACATCAACGACACCGGCGGGCAGACCATCACGCTCGGTCGCTCGGCTTTCCTGCGCTACCGCGAGGCCCTCGGCGAGACCATCGAGATCCCGTCCGGCTTCTATCCGGGCGAATATCTCATCCCGGTCGGCCAGGCACTGGCTGCCGAACACGGGCGCAGCCTGCTGGACAAGCCGGAGGAAGAGGCCGTCCTTATCGCCCGCGAAGCGGCCCTGGCCGCCATGATGGAACTCATCAAGCAGGACCTGGCGCGGCTCAACATCCATCACCAGGTGTTCTTCTCCGAGCGCACGCTGCACGGGGCAGGGGGCGACATCGAAACCACCCTGGCCTGGCTGCGCGAAAAAGGCATGGTCTATGAGGGGCGGCTGGATCCACCCAAGGGCAAGACGCCCGAGGAGTGGGAAGATCGCGAGCAGACCCTGTTCCGTGCCACCGATTTCGGCGACGATATCGATCGGCCGCTCGTCAAGTCGGACGGCTCGTACACCTATTTCGCGGCCGACATCGCCTATCACCGCAACAAGTTCCTGCGCGGCTTCAAGCACATGATCAACGTGCTGGGCGCCGACCATTCCGGCTACGTCAAGCGCCTGCAGGCGGCCACCAAGGCCGTCTCGCTCAATGCTGCCGACATGGATGTGCGTATCTGCCAGCTCGTTCGCCTGCTCAAGAATGGCGAGCCATTCAAGATGTCCAAGCGCTCCGGCGACCTGGTGACGCTGGCCGATGTCGTGGAGGAAGTGGGTGCCGACGCCACCCGCTTCATGCTGATGTACCGGCGCAATGACGCAGCGATGGATTTCGACTTTGCCCTGGTCAAGGAGCAGACCAAGGACAACCCGGTCTTCTACGTGCAATACGCTCATGCCCGCACGCATTCGATCTTCAAGACCGCTGCGCGGGACCTGCCCACCCTCGATGTGTCCCCTTCTGCGCTGGCCAATGCCGAGATCGATCGCATCGTCACGCCGGCGGAACTGGACCTTGTCCGGGTGCTCGCGGCATGGCCACGGACCGTCACCGCGGCGGCTGTCGCCCACGAACCGCATCGCATTGCCTTCTATGTTCATGAGCTTGCCGCGGCCTTCCACGGCTTCTGGGCCAAGGGCAAGGATGACCCGCAGTTACGATTTGTTAACTTTGACGACCCAAAGCTGACTTTGGCGCGACTCGCGCTGGTTGATGCCGTGCGCCAGGTCATCGCCAACGCACTAGCAATTCTGGGCGTTTCCGCACCCGAGGAACTTTCATAATTCGGGCGCAATACTGTGATGACTCGCGGCACAATGCTCTTGCTTGGGCACCGTAGTCGTAACCGAGAGGGCGCTGCTTGATGACAGCGAAACCGCAGCCGATGGCCGGACAATCCGACGCCTCTGATGATCTGATCGCTGAACTGGCAAAGCTCATGGCGCAGGACGCGCAGGGCGATCGTCCGGCGCAGGCGTCTCGCCCTGTCGTGCCCGTTCGCATCCCTGGTGGCGACGCCCCCGTCGCGCCGGCGCCCCGCTTTGACTTCGAGCGCTCTTCCGCCGCTTCCGGCGACGCACCTGTCGTTGCAGCATCCTCGCCGGTGCCCCGTCCCGCCGCGATGCCGGAAGCGCCCGAGCCCTTCCATTTCGATTTTGACCTCAATGCCGCAAAACCGTCGTCCGTCGGGGCAACATCTGCGGCTTCGGCCCCGGCCGACGTCAAGCCAGACATCTCCGATGCTCCGGCTGATCACGACAGCATTGCCGACCTGATCGCTGCCGAGTTGTCAGCGGAACAGCCGGTGCTTGAAACGCCGCCCGAGCCAGCTCCTGCGCCCGCCGTGGCAGCAAGTCCGCGCCCGGCTGCACCATCTGTCTCTGCCCCGTCCGTGAGCACGGGCACGCCCGATGGTGCATTGCGCCAGCCCAACCTTCAGCCCCCGGCAAGCCCTGAGCAGGATCGTTTCAAGGTCGCTCCGGTCTTCGGCCTTGCGTCGCAGCCGGCCTCCACCATCGACCGGACGGTCAGCACCAGCCCGGCTGTGACGATTCCCACCGCGAGTTCGTCGACCTCAGCCTTCGCCTGGCAGCAGCCCACGCCGGCCGTCTCGACCAATACTGCGCCCGCAACGGACGACGACGGCATGGGCCGCGATCCGATCGACGAGATCGAGAGCCTCATCGGCAGTGCCATGCGGGTTGAGCTCGATCGATCAGCGCCGCCGTCTCCTGCGCCCGAACGTCCCGCACCCAGCCCCGCACTGCGCAGCCTTGCGACGCCGACCATTCCGGTTCCCTCCGATAGCGCAGGACAGTCGCCCCGCGCACTCTCCGGCGCGGACGAGGCCATTCTGGCCGCCGCTGAGGCCACCGGCGTGCAGATCGGCTGGGTCGATGCCCCCGAAGCGGAAACTGAAACTGCCGCCGCACCCCGCCGTCGGGGCCCGCGTGGCATCGGCATGACGCGGGCCTTCGCCGGTCCCCTGGTGGCGATTACGCTGCTGCTGGCGGCTGGCTTTGGCCTCTACTGGGTGCTTGGCTTGGGCAGCGAGCCCGGTCCGGCGCCGCTGCTCACGGCAGATGCCAGCCCGGTCAAGGAAACTCCGGCCGCCCAACCCGAGGCCGCCGCCGCACAGCAATCTGTGGTCTTCAACGAAATCGACGGCGTTGTTCCCGGTGCGGAAGAACAGCTGGTCTCGCGTGATCAGGCCGACGTCAACGAGGTCACCCAGATCCCCGCGGCGACCGACCTGAGTGAAGAGGGCCTGGCCAACCGCAAGGTGCGGACCGTGACGGTGCGTCCGGATGGCACGATCGTCAGCGGCGACGACAGCGTCGCAGGCAGCACCATCCTGCCGGTTGATCGCCCGAATGTGCCTGCCGTCCCCGGCGCTGCCACTGCCAGCCCGGAACTTCAGGCCAGCGTCGAGCCCGAGGCAGCTGCCGTTACGCCCGCTGTCCCCGAGGCAACTGTGAGCCCCGAGCCGGCGGTCACGCCGGTAACGCCGGTAACGCCGGGTGCCACGGTTCCGGCCGTCGATGCCGCCGGCAATCCTCTGGCCGGCAAGACGGCTGTCATCCCGATGACCCGGCCGGCTGGCCTGTCTGGTCCGGGCATTTCCGCGGCTGCGCCGACTTCGCCGGTCAATGCCGTCGTCAGCCCGCCCGCCTCCGGCGGCAATGTCCTGCCGCCACCGCCGGCCAATAATACGCTCGGCAGCGTGACTGCGCCTGCTGCGGCTGCGCCCGCAGCTGCAACGGCTTCTGCTGCGCCAGCGGCCCTGCCGCAGGCCATTGAGGTCGACGCCTTGCCCAACGACGCGCCAGCCTATGTGCAGCTTGCCTCCCAGCGCAGCGAAGCGGACGCCCGTGCCTCGGCCCAGGCCATGGTGACGCGGTTTGGCCCGCTCTTTGGTGGCGCCAATCTCGAAGTGCAGCGCGTCGATCTGGGCGAGCGGGGC
Organism: Alphaproteobacteria bacterium; assembly: GCA_018828145.1. Classification (GTDB taxonomy): domain Bacteria; phylum Pseudomonadota; class Alphaproteobacteria; order Rhizobiales; family Devosiaceae; genus Devosia. The sequence continues at coordinate 14,950 of JAHJWO010000021.1, forward strand.
ATCTACTATCGCGTGCGTGTGCCGGCCAATTCCCTGCAGGAAGCCAACTCTATCTGCACCAACGTCAAGGCTGCGGGCGGCGACTGCTTCACCATGTAAGTCAGCATCGGTCCGCAAGCGACCGGTGCACATCGCCATTCCCCTCGGCTCTGCGCTTGACGCGTCGCGACCCAGCGGCCAAGGATGGCGCGACGTTCCTGCAGTGCGGCGCTGATTTCATGACGACTGCCCAGACCGACTGGTTTGACACGCCCGTGCAGCCCGCGGCCGAAGACGTCATGTATGTGGATGTCGATGGCTACGAGGGGCCGCTCGACCTGCTGCTCGATCTGGCCCGGCGCCAGAAGGTCGATCTGGCCGCCATTTCCATACTGGCCCTGGCCGAACAATATCTCGCCTTCATCGAAACCGTGCGCGAGAAGCGCATCGAGGTCGCTGCCGACTATCTGGTGATGGCGGCCTGGCTGACCTATCTCAAAAGCCGGCTCATGGTGCCCCAGGCGCCATCGGACGACGAGCCCTCCGGCGAGATGCTGGCGGCCATGCTGCAGTTCCGGCTGAAGCGTCTGGAGGCCATGCGCCGCGCCGCCAGCCAGTTGATGAACCGGCCCCGGCTGGGCTTCCAGGTCTATGCCCGCGGCATGCCCGAGCCGATCGAGGTCAATCGCAGCAGCCTCTGGGAGGCTTCGCTCTACGATCTGCTCAAGGCCTATGCCGGCCAGCGCGAGCGGGGCATTTCCACCGATTATTCGCCCATTCAACGCACGGTCTGGTCGCTGCAGGATGCGCGCGACATCCTCCAGCGCCTGATCGGCGACAGTTTCGACTGGATCCCGATGGATCTCTATCTGGCTGAATATCTCGCCAGCCCGAGCGAACGCGCCACCATCCGCGCCTCAAGCTTCGCCTCAAGCCTCGAACTCGTCCGGCAGGGCCAGATCGACATCCGCCAGACCGAAACCTTTGGTCCGCTCTTCATGCGCCGCCGCAAGGGCGACCAGCAGTGACCGATCGTGACGAGCATGGCGAGGTCGCCGAACGCCACCTGCGGATTCTGGAGGCCCTGCTGTTCGCCTCATCCGAGCCGCTATCGGCCAACCAGCTGCTGACCTATCTGGGCGAGGGTGTGCGCGTCGGCGACTTGCTCGCCACCCTGCAGCAGCGCTATGCGGACCGCGGCGTCAATCTGGTGCAGCGCGGCGACAAATGGGCCTTTCGGACCGCCGAAGACCTGGGTTTCCTGTTGCGCCGCGAGGAGCAGGAGACCCGCCCGCTCTCCCGCGCCGCGCTCGAAACGCTCTCCATCATTGCCTATCACCAGCCCTCCACCCGTGCCGAGATCGAGGAAGTGCGCGGCGTCGCCACCGGCAAGGGTACGATCGATCTCCTGATGGAAGCGGGCTGGATCCGGATGCGGGGCCGTCGCCGGACCCCTGGCCGCCCCGTGACCTATGGAACGACCGAGGCTTTTCTCGACCATTTCGGGCTCGAAAGCCTCAGCGACCTGCCGGGGCTCGACGAACTCAAGGGGTCCGGCCTGCTGTCGGGCCGCCTCCCGCCCGACATGCAGATTCCGCTGCCCTTCGATGGCGCCCTGCGCGACGACGAAGACCCGCTCGAGCCCGATGACCTCGGCACTGACGAGGACCAGGACTGATGACTGATACATCCAGCGCCGGCTGGGGCTTGCGCGGCACGGCCGGCGTCAGCTTCGCGGCGACGCTCGAATTCGATGAAGTCGAGGTCAAGCTTGGGGGCAGGGTGGTGCTCGACCACTTCAGCCTGACCCTCAAGCCCGGCGAGATCGTCTGCCTGCTCGGCGAGTCGGGCTCGGGCAAGTCGACCGCCCTTCGTGTTGCCGCCGGAATCCAGCCGGTGCATGGCGGCGCGGTGCGCATCAACGGCACCACCGTCTCCGCGCCCGGCATCAACACGCCACCCGATCGTCGCGGCATTGGCCTGATGTTCCAGGACTTTGCGCTGTTTCCGCACCTCACCGTGCTGCAGAACGTGCTGTTCGGCCTGCGCAGGCTCGGTCGCGAGGCGGCCCTGGGCCAAGCGCGCGCCGCCCTGCGTCGGGTGGGGCTGGCCGACCGCGAAGACGATTATCCACACATGCTCTCGGGCGGGCAGCAGCAGCGCCTGGCCCTGGCGCGCAGCGTCGCCCCGCGCCCCGGCGTCCTGCTGCTCGATGAGCCATTCTCCAGCCTCGACGCCCGCCTACGCGAGACCGTGCGGGAGGAAACCCTGGCCGTGTTGCGCGAGACCCATGTCACGAGCCTGATCGTCACGCACGACCCCGAAGAGGCCATGGTGCTCGGCGATCGCGTGGCCTTGCTCCGCCACGGCCGCATCGCCCAGATCGGCACGGCTGCCGAAATCTACCGCCAGCCGATCGATCTGAGCGCCGCCCGCTTCTTCTCCCCGCTCAGCGAAGTCGAGAGCGTGGTGTCCGGCGGCGGGGCGCGGACGCCCCTGGGCATGGTGGCAACGCCCGGCCTTTTGGAGGGAACAAAGGTGACCGTGGCTATCCGGCCGGCGGGCGGGGCCCGCATGGCCATCGAGGGACCGGGAACGCCGGGCCGCATCGTGGGCAAGCGCGATGCCATCGGCATCGACATCTGCGAGGTGAGCGTCGAGGGGCTCGACCAGCCTCTGGGCATCCGCCAGCCCTCCGATGCAGGTCTGAGCGTGGGACAAGATGTCTTCGTGACGCTCAATCCGGAACACGTTCTTGTGTTTGCACGCGATTGAACCTATTTCTGGCCTATCTTTCGCGTGTAACGCGTTCTGAAGAATATTAGGGAGATCAAAATGCACGCGCCAGGAATTTGGGGCATTCTCGTTGTCGCCGTCGTCGTCATCCTGCTGTTTGGTCGCGGCAAGATTTCCGGCATGATGGGTGAAGTCGCCTCGGGTATCAAAGCCTTCCAGAAGGGCATGAAGGACGACGACAAGCCGGTGGAGCGCGTCGCGACCACGGCCGATGCCGAAGTCCGTGAGCCGGAGAAGAAGGACGTCTGAGGACGTATCTTCCGGCCTTGCTGCTGCTTTGAAGGAATAGGACTATGCTCGGCTTGGGCTGGACAGAGATGCTGGTGATCGGCGTTATCGCGCTGATCGTCATCGGGCCGAAAGACTTGCCGGTGGTGATGAACCGCATCGGCAAGGTTGCCGGGCAGATCAGGCGCATGGGCAGTGAGTTCCAGCGCGAGATCAACAAGACGACTGGGCTGGACGAGGTGCGCAACCTGCGCAACTCGATCACCGCCCCGCTCAAGAAGACCTCCGACGAAATCCGCAAGGAATTCAACGCCATGACGCCCACCGGCCCAAAGCCGAGTGGGGTCATCAAGCCGACCGATCCCAATGCCGAAAGCGTGGTTGACGAGATCAAGGCCAAGGCCGGCATGACGGCGCCCAAGACGCTGCCCAAGACGGCCGACCAGATCGCCGCCGAATCCGGCTTCAAGCCGGCCGGTCCGGCGCCGACCACCGTCAAGGCCGCCAAGCCGGCACCCGCTCCTGCCAAGGTCACGGTCAAGAAGGCGCCGGTCAAGGCGGCCAAGGCTGCCCCGACGCATCCCGTCGTCACCGCCGAGCTTGCCCCGATCGAGGCCGTTCCGGCGCCCGCCGAGACACAGCCGGTCGCCAAGCCCTCCCGCAAGCCGCGCACGCCCAAGGTCGTGGCCGAAAAGCCCGTGCCGACGCTGCCCACCGAGCCGGCGGATTCGCCGGCCACCAAGACGCCGCGTGCGCGACAGCCACGCAAGTCCGCAACCGCGAAAGCCGGGAACGAATAGACCATGGCCGACGCCAAGCAGATCGAAGACAAGAGCAAAGCGCCCGAGGATGAACTCGCCGGCAGCGAAGCGCCACTGCTCGAACACCTGGTCGAGCTGCGCAAGCGCCTGATCTATTCGGCGGTCACCATCGTCGTGCTCATGGCCTTCTGCTTCATCTTTGCCAGCACGATCTATGATTGGCTGTTGATCCCCTACAAGCGCTCGGTCCCCGGCGCGAACCTGATCTTCACCGCGCCGCAGGAGCTGTTCTTCACCTACCTGAACGTGGCGCTGTTCGGCGCCATCTTCCTCGGCTTCCCAATGATCGCCGCCCAGATCTACATGTTTGTGGCGCCTGGCCTCTACAAGCACGAGCGCAAGGCCTTCGTGCCCTATCTCGTCGCGACCCCGATCTTCTTCGTGGCAGGTGCCGCCCTGGTCTATTTCGTCGTCCTGCCGATGGCGCTGAGCTTTTTCGCCAGCATGCAGACGGTCGACATCGAGATGCTGACCAGCGTCAGCGAATATCTTGGCCTGGCCATGCTGCTCATCCTGGCCTTCGGCATCTGTTTCCAGCTCCCCGTCATCCTGACGCTGCTGGCCCAGATCGACCTTGTGCATGTCGACCTGCTCAAGAAGGGGCGCCGTTACGCCATTGTCGGCATCCTGATCTTTGCCGCCTTCATCACACCGCCCGACCCGATCTCCCAGATCGGCCTGGCCCTGCCCATGTACCTGCTCTACGAACTCTCGATCATTTCCGTGCGGATGATCGAAAAGCGCCGCGCAGCCGCCTTGGCCGCGCAGGAAGCCGAGCTCGCCCGCTCATCATCCGAATAGACTGACAAGCAGACCTCATGGTGAGCTTGTCGAGCCACGAGGTCGTGCTGCAGTGCCACGCGTCGTCCTTCGACAGGCTCAGGATGAGGCTGCCGGGGTGAGCGCAACGGGCCTCGATTCCGGTCTTCGCCGGCATGACCCGGTGGGTTTGGGATTGCGGCGTTCCGCCATCGACCTTAGACAAGCTAGCGCAATCAACCAGAGGCGGGCAGCGACCCGTAGCAACCGATGTTCGATATCAAGTGGATCAGAGCCAACGCCGAAGCCTTCGATGCCGCCGTTTCGCGGCGCAAGGGCGTCTCCGTTCGCTCCGCCGATCTGCTTGCCATCGATGACCGTCGGCGCGAGATCATTGCCAAGCTCAACGACGCCCAGGAAAAGCGCAATGCGCTGTCCAAGCAGATCGGCCAGGCCAAGGCGCAGAAAGACGAAGCCAGGGCCGCCGAGCTGATGGCCGAAGTCGCCCGCCTCAAGGAATCCATCCCGCAGGGCGAAGCCGACGAGCGTGCCATCGAGCTCGAGCTGCGCAATGCCCTCTCGGTCATTCCAAACCTGGTGTTCGAAGACGTGCCCGACGGCGCCGACGAGAGCGGCAATGTCGAGTATTTCGGCCCCAATGGCTCGGCTGCCACCGCCGCCATGGCCCGCGCGCCCAAGCCCAGCTTCTCGTTCGCTCCGAAGGAGCATTACGAGATCGATGTTGCCGCGCGTGGCGACATGGACTTCGAGATCGCCGCCAAACTCTCCGGCAGCCGCTTCGTTGTGCTGAAAGGGCAGGTGGCCCGCCTCGAACGCGCGCTGGGCCAGTTCATGCTGGACCTGCACACTAATGAGCACGGCTATACCGAAGTCCAGCCGCCGCTGCTGGTGAAGGACGATGCCCTGTTCGGCACCAACCAGCTGCCGAAGTTCGAGGAAGACCTGTTCTTCACGCCGCATGGCGAAGGCCGGCTGGCCCTCATCCCCACGGCCGAGGTTCCGCTCACCAACTTCGTGCGGGAGTCGATTCTGTCGGAGGAAGAGCTTCCGCTCCGCCTGACCGCCCTCACGCCCTGCTTCCGTTCCGAGGCCGGCTCGGCCGGTCGCGACACCCGTGGCATGCTGCGCCAGCACCAGTTCAACAAGGTCGAGATGGTGTCCATCACCACGCCCGAGACCTCGGTGGACGAGCATGAGCGCATGCTGGCCTGCGCCGAGACCGTGCTGCAGCGCCTGGGCCTGCATTACCGCGTCATGAATCTCTGCACCGGCGATATCGGCTTCGGCGCCAAGAAGACCTATGACCTCGAAGTCTGGCTTCCCGGCCAGGATACTTATCGCGAGATTTCCTCGGTCTCGGTCTGCGGCGATTTCCAGGCCCGCCGCATGGATGCGCGCTATCGCCCATCTGGTGAGAAACAGGCGCCCCGCTTCGTCCACACCCTGAATGGGTCCGGCACCGCCGTCGGCCGCTGCCTGATCGCCGTGATGGAAAACTACCAGCAGGAAGACGGCTCCGTCCTCGTGCCCGAGGTGCTGCAGCCCTATATGGGCGCCCTCAAGTCGATCGGCGGTCGTTGATGGGCCTGCGCATCCTCATCACCAATGACGATGGTGTGGATGCGCCTGGCATCGCCATCATGGCCGACATTGCCAGCGCGCTGAGCGACGACGTCTGGATCGTCGCGCCCGATGGCAACCAGTCCGGGGCAGGGCACCGCTTCACCCTGGGCCGCGAACTGCAGTTCGAGCGGCACAGCGAGCGCACCTTTGCCGTGGTCGGCGGCTCGCCCGCCGACTGCGTCGTCGCCGGCATGACCCACCTGCTGGGCGACCGGCCCGCCGATGTGGTGCTGTCCGGCGTCAATGCCGGGCAGAATCTGGGCGATATCATCAACTGCTCGGGCACGGCTGCCGGCGCCCGCGAAGGCGCGCTGCAGGGCGCCATCGGCATCGCCATGAGCCAGGGCATCAACTACGAGCATGGCCGGGACGTGAACTGGTCCAATTCCGTCCGGCACGGTGTCGCCGTTGCACGCGCCATCATTGCGGCCGCGCAGGGGCGCGAGCACTATTACAACGTCAATTTCCCCTTTTGCGACCCCGATACCACCAAGGGCATAGCCGTGGTGCCGCACCAGCGCTTCTCGCGCTCGCCCTTCCGCTATTATCCCAGCGACAATGCCGGCAAGTTCTTCATCGCCATCCCCGACACGCCCAAGCCGCTCGACCGGGCGGCCGATTTCGAGGTCATGCGCCAGGACGGCTATGTGACCGTCACCCCGATGCTGCTGCAACAGACCGACACCATGGTGGTCGAGCGCCTGCGCGGTACACTGCTGCTCTGAGATAGGTCGAGACCCGTCCTGCGCTGGCCCGCCGGCGGGGAGAATTATGGGCCTTCCGTCTCTTAACCTTACTCAACCCGGAATCTGCCCCTGACGATTTTGCTCAAATCGCATCGGCTTTAAACTCGTCTTTACCTTACCGGCCTAGTCTCAAATTTGTGTTGAGTACCTGCGTACGAGTATAGCTGATGAGTATCCGCCTATCCCGTCGGGCGCCCAAAGGTGCCATTGCGATGGTTGGCCTGGTCGCCACCGCCGTAGCGCTGTCTGGGTGTTCCAGTCTCGGTAGCCGGACGTTCGGCGATCCGACGACCACTGGCTCGCTCCCCCAGAGTGCTCCCCAAAGCTACAGCCAGCCCATGCCCTCCAGCCTCGGCGCGCCGCAGGCCATGACGGCAGAGAGCCAGTTCCTGCCTCCCGCCAATGTCGGTGGCAGCTGGAACAGCCAGCCCACAGCCCAGCCTGCCTGGAACCCGTCGGTCCAGGCCGGATATACCGCGCCAATGGCGCCGGTTGGCACGGCCAGTGCCGCTCCTTCCGTCCAGTCCCAAGACCTTCCAGTACTGCGTAACCCGTCTTCCCAGGGATCCCTGCCCGCCATGCAAGCCCAGCCCTCAATCGCTTCGGCCCCGATGCCGTCTCCCGCCGTTCTCGGCAGCCTGCCCACCAATAGCTCCGTGCCATCGCTCGCTTCGGCGGCGCCGGCCGCCTCGGGTGCCGCCACGAGCGGCTTCACCCACACCATCGCCAGCGGCGAGTCGCTCTATACGATCGCCCGCCGCTATGAAGTCACCACCCAGGCTCTCGTGCAGGCCAACAATCTCTCCTCGCCCGACAAGATCGTCGTCGGGCAGAAGGTGATCATTCCTGGTCGCGCCGACCTTCTCGCCACCAAGGCGCCGGCTGCTACCCAGGTCGCCAGCGCTACGCCAATGGCCGCGCCGGCTCCGGCGCAGCAGACCCTTGCTGCCGCACCCAATACGCTCCAGGCCGCCACCACGCCTGCCGCCGCAGCACCCGCGGCCACCGCCGCTCCGGCCCAGCCTGCGCCGGTCCAGGTGGCCAGCGTGCCGGCTGCAGAGCCCGCAATGTCGGGCAGCGACAAGTTCCGCTGGCCCGCCAGCGGCCGCGTGCTGGTCGATTTTGCCTCGTCCAAAGGCACCGGCATCAATATCGAGGTGCCCGAAGGCTCCGCAGTCAAGGCAGCCGAGAACGGCACGGTGATCTATGTCGGCTCGGGCGTTGAAGGTTATGGCAACCTCGTGCTCATCCGCCATCCCAATGGCTACGTCTCGGCCTATGCCCATCTGCAGTCGATGAACGTCGCCAAGGGCGCCGTGGTCGGCCGCGGCGACACGATCGGCGCCGCCGGCATGACCGGCTCGGTGACCAAGCCGCAGCTGCATTTCGAACTCCGCAAGGGTGCTACCCCGGTTGATCCGCTGCCGCTGCTGGCAAGCTGATCCAGCCCGTCGCAAATCCGAAAAAAGACCCCCGCGAAAGCGGGGGTTTTGCCTTCTACAGCGGCTTGCCCATCTCGCCGGCCAGCGTCCGCACCAGCTGTATGGCCACACGGCCCGAACGGGCCCCGCGTGTCGCCGACCATTCAATTGCCCGCGCCCTGAGGGTCTCGTCGTCCAGGTCCAGCCCGTAATGGTCGGCATAGGCGCGAACCATGGTGAGAAAGGTCGGCTGGTCGCAATTATGAAAGCCCAGCCACAGCCCGAAGCGATCTGACAGCGACACCTTCTCCTCCACGGCCTCGCCGGGATTGATTGCGGTCGAGCGTTCGTTCTCGATCATGTCGCGCGGCATCAGATGGCGCCGGTTGGACGTGGCGTAGAACAGGACATTTTCCGGCCGGCCCTCAAGCCCGCCGTCGAGAATGGTCTTGAGCGACTTGTAGCTGGTCTCGCCATTGTCGAAGCTGAGATCGTCGCAGAACACGATGAAGCGAGCGTCTTCTCCGCCGATCCGCCGCATCAGGGCAGGGAGGGTCTCCAGATCCTCCCGCGCGATCTCGATCAGCACGAGCCGCTGAAAGCCCTCATCCCGCCGGGCAATGATGTCGCCATGGATTGCCTTGACCAGCGAACTCTTGCCCATGCCGCGCGCGCCCCAGAGCAGCGCATTATTGGCGCCATGGCCGCGGGCGAACTGTTCGGTATTGCGCAGCAGGATGTCCTGCACCGCATCGATTCCCTTGAGCATGCTCAGTGTCACGCGGCTTACCTTGGGCACCGCCATCAATTGCCCGGCATCGCCGTCCCAGTGATAGGCGTCCGCCGTGCCCAGCCCCCCGTCTGCGCCCCCGCCAGAGGGCGCCAGGGCGTCGAGCGAGCGGGCGATCTGCCCTAGTGAAGCGGCGATTTCGGCGAGGTAGTCTTTGCTCTTCAAGGTCGTTCGTCCTCATGCTCGGCGCGGCAAATTGCAGCCCCGGAATGCCTTTGCAATCGCTAGGGGCCAAATGTATAGTCCGCCCGATTTTGTCCGGGCTGCAAGTGCAACGAGCCCCATATGCGTCCAGTAGCGTCGCAACGTTGATGCTGGTCTCTGGCGCCGCCCTCCACAAGCCAAGAAGAAACGATAGGAGCCTCGCCTTATGTTTGTAACGCCCGCTTATGCCCAGGCAGCCGGTGCCGCCCCCGCAGGTGGCATGACCGACATCTTCATCCAGCTGATGCCGATCCTTCTGCTGGTGGTGATCTTCTGGTTCCTCATCTTCCGCCCGCAGCAGAAGCGCCTGAAGGCCCAGCAGGCCATGCTGGCTGCCATCCGTCGCGGTGACACGGTCGTGACCACCGGCGGCATCGTCGGCAAGGTGACCAAGGCTGTCGATGGCGAAGATCTCGAGGTCGAGATCGCCACGGGCGTGAAGGTGAAGCTGGTGCGCGGCATGGTGGCGGATGTGCGCTCCAAGGCAGAGCCGGTGAACGACAACAAGCCTGCTTGATTGCAGCGCTCCGCATGCTGCCGGCGCCCATGGGCGCCGGTTCTTGTTTTCAGGATACCCTAAATGAAGTTCTCGCCCCTTCGCACCACGCTCGTCCTTCTCGTGACCCTGTTCGGCCTGCTGTTTGCCTCGCCGAATTTTCTGCCGAAGGATTTTGTGGATAGTCTCCCCGATTGGCTGCCCAAGCAGACCATGGTGCTGGGGCTCGATCTGCAGGGTGGTTCCCACCTGCTGCTCGAGGTGGACCGCGAAGGCATTGTGACCGAGCGCCTGCGCGACCTGCGTCGCGATGCGCGCAATGTCCTGGCCAGCGACAACGGCATTGGCAACCTGATCACCACCGATGAGGCCAGTGCCTCCATTGCCATCGAACTCACCGACCCGGCGCAGAAGGCCGCGGCACAGACCGCTATCGAGACGCTGCAGAATACACTCAGCGACTCTCTCTTCGCCGGCATTGGCGTCAACGAGCTTTCGTTCGGTGAAGCCGCCGACGGCAAGCTGACCATCACCCTGACGGAAGATGGCATCTCCCAGCGCATGAGTTCGCTGGTGGCACAGTCCATCGAGGTCATCCGCAGCCGTATCGATGAGCTGGGCACAACCGAGCCCACCATCCAGCGCCAGGGCGACACACGCGTTCTGGTGCAGGTGCCGGGCTTTGAGGATTCCGACCGGCTCAAGGCCATCATTTCGCAGACGGCGCGCCTGACCTTCCACATGGTCTATCCCGGCATGACCGCCACGCAGGCCGAGGCCCAGGGCCTGCCGGCCGGCACCATGATCGTCCCCAGCCAGGATGGCGGTTCGGAACTGCTCTATGAAGACGTCGCCATTGGCGGCGAGTCGCTGGTCGATGCGCAGCCCAGCTACGACCAGCAGCGTGCCATGCCCGTCGTGAGCTTCCGCTTCGACACCCGCGGCGCCATCACTTTCGGCCAGATCACGGCCGCCAATGTCGGCCAGCGTTTTGCCATCGTGCTCGACAACCAGGTCATCACGGCGCCGGTCATCCAGCAGCCGATCACCGGTGGCTCGGGTCAGATCAGCGGCAGCTTCACCACCGCCAGCGCCAACGACCTGGCCGTGCTCCTGCGCGCCGGCGCGCTGCCGGCCACGCTCGACATCGTCGAAGAGCGTTCCGTCGGCCCCAGCCTGGGCGCGGACAGTGTTCGCGGCGGTGTAACGGCCGGCGTCATCGGCGGCATCAGCACCGTCCTCTTCATGCTCATTGCCTATGGCACCTTCGGTGTCTTCGCCAATATCGCCCTCATTCTCAATGTCGGCATGGTCATCGGCACGTTGTCATTGCTGGGCGCCACGCTGACCCTGCCGGGCATTGCCGGCATCGTGCTGACCATGGGCATGGCGGTGGATGCCAACGTGCTGATCTTCGAGCGCATCCGCGAGGAGAAAGCCGCCGGGCGGTCCAACATCCAGTCCATCCAGTCCGGCTTCAGCAACGCCATGAGCGCCATCCTGGATTCCAACGTCACCACCTTCATCGCGGCGGTCGTGCTGTTCTTCCTTGGCTCGGGACCGGTGCAGGGCTTCGCGGTCACGCTGGCCATCGGCATCATCACCACGCTGTTCACGGCCTATTTCGTGACCCTGATGATCGTCACCCGCTGGTACGACTGGGTCCGCCCCAAGACGCTCAAGGTGCAGCTCATGCGCCTGGTGCCGGACGACACCACCATTCCCTTCATGAGCTGGCGCAAGATCGCGATCGTGGCCTCGATCGTACTGTCGCTCGCATCCATCGGCTGGTTCGGTATCCACGGCCTCAATCTGGGCATCGACTTCAAGGGCGGCACCTCGATCGAGGTCCAGCATCAGGGCGGGCCGGCCGATACGGGTCTGATCCGTAGCGCGCTGAGTGAACTCAATCTGGGCGACGTCCAGGTCCAGGGCTTCGGCACGCCCGAAGACGTGCTGATCCGCATCGAGCTGCAGGAGGGCGGCCCCGAAGCGCAGCAGGCCGCCGTCGAACAGGTGCGTGAAGCCCTGGCCGCCGAAAACTACGAGATCCGCCGCACCGAGGCCGTCAGCGGCACCGTGTCGTCCGAGCTCGCCTGGTCGAGCACCATCGGTCTGAGCCTGGCCATCCTCGCCATCCTCATCTACCTGTGGTTCCGCTTCGAATGGCAGTTTGCCGTCGGCGCGGTCGTCTCGACCCTGCACGATGTCATCATGACGCTCGGATTCTTCGCGGTCACCGGCATAGAGTTCAACCAGTCCAGTATCGCGGCCATCCTCACCATTGTGGGCTATTCGCTCAACGATACCGTGGTGGTCTATGACCGCGTCCGCGAATTCATGGGCAAATACCGCAAGGTGCCGGTTGTCGATCTGCTCAACCGCGCCATCAACTCGACGCTCTCGCGCACGGTTCTGACCGGGCCGACCACGCTGCTCGCGCTTCTGGCCCTGGCGGTATTCGGTGGCGAGATCATCCAGAGCTTCGTGCTGTCGATGATCTTCGGCGTGCTGATCGGCACCTATTCGTCGATCTTCATCGCCGCGCCGATCCTGGTCAATCTCGGCCTCAAGGAGCGCGGCGACCAGAAGGCGACTCCTACCGGTTCGGTTGACAGCCCGGCAGTGTGACCGGTGAGTGATCTCGGCAGCGACGGGCACTATCCGGAGCAGGCAGGCATCGATGCCTATGGCAATGGCGGCTTCCGCTTTGCCGGCATGTCTCATCGCGGCTCCCTGCTGTGCCTGCCGACCGGCATGTTTGCCTGGCCGGTCACCGTGCCCGCCGAGATCACGATGGAATCACTGGCGCCGGTTTTTGCCGTTGCCGATGACATCGATGTGCTGCTGATCGGCGTGGGCCCCGACATCGCCGCCATCCCGCGCGAATTGCGCGAGGCGCTGCGGGAACGGCGCGTCATTGTCGAGGCCATCAATACCGGCAGCGCCATCCGCACCTACAACGTCCTGCTGGCCGAGGAGCGCGCCGTGGCCGCAGCGCTGATCGCCGTCGACAAGGTGCGCTAGATGGCCGAGGCCAGCTTCGCCCATGCCGCCGAGGCGCTGCGTCAGGGGGACCGCGACCGCTATCTGTCGACCCTGGTCCTGACCGGCCCGCACCGTGATGCCGTCACCGCGCTCTATGCCTTCAATGCCGATGTGGCCTCGATTCGCGAACGCGTCTCCGATCCGGCGCCGGGCGAAATCCGCCTGCAATGGTGGAGCGATGCGCTTGAGGGGGAAGGTCATGGCGCGGTGCGGCAGAACCCCGTCGCTGACGCCTTGCTCGACACCATGGCGCGATACAATATCCCCGCCGGCACCTTGTTGCGCCTGATCGGCGCGCGGCGCTTCGACCTCTACGACGATCCTATGCCCGACCTTGAGAGCTTTGAAGGCTATGCCGGCGAGACGGTATCAACGCTCTATCAGCTGGCGGCCATGATCCTGAACGATGGCGAGACCATCGAAACCGGCGATGCCGCGGGCCATCTCGGCGTCGCCCATGCCATGATCGGCCATTTGCGTGCCTTCGGCCACGTCTCGGCCCAGGGGCGCATCATGCTCCCGTGGTCGGTTTTCCAGGCCAATGGCGTGCGCGAGGGCGAGATCTTTGCCGGCACCGAGAGCGAGGGCCTGTCGGAAGCCCTGGGCCAGATAGCCGACATGGCCGCTGAGCACCTGGCCAGGGCCGAACGGGCCATCGCCGCCTTGCCCGGCCGCCTCAAGCCGGCCTTTGCCAGTATCGCCGTCTTGAAGGCCCAGCTCGCCGCCCTGAATCGCCGGCAGTCCAGCCTCTTTGCCCCGGTGCCCGACGATGCCGACTGGCGCAAGATTGCCCGGCTCGCCTGGTGGACCTGGCGCAACCGCTAGAGGCGATCCTTGCCGAAGGCGACAAACTCGCCCCAGAACCGTCCAGCCGTCTGACCCTCACAAGTCAGCTCGGCCTGGAGCGCGATCCGTGCCCGGCCCCGGCGCGCCAGCATGCGAACAAAGCCATCCCAGTCCGCCCCTGGGTCCAGCACCGCCGAGGCGGTGAAATCAGCGGCCATCGGCGCCAGATAGTCCATGCTGCTGCTCTGGATCACCACGCGGCTGGGCAGGTCCGCCGCCGTCAGCCGCAGATGCAGCAGCGACCAGGCGGCCAGCGTCGCCACCGCCGCGGCGCTGCCGCCAAACACCGTGTCCCGGTGATTGATATTGGGCGCCAGCGGCGCGCCAAGCACGATCCGGTCATCGGCCACCGAAACCACATGTACCACCATGGCCCGCGACAGCGGAATATGGTCATGCAGGTAGGTTTCGAGTTCCGCTGCGGTCATGCCCAGGCCTGCAGATCCTCCAGCGCCCGCGACGTGATCGCCTTGCGCTTGGCTATGGTCTTGTCATTGCCCCGCCAGCGGCCGGCGCCCTCCGGCTTGACGACGGTGACAGGCGGAAACAGGCCGAAATTGACATTCATCGGCTGGAAGCTGCGTGCTCCGCTATAGCTTTCGGATTCAATGTGGCCGCCGGTGATATGGGCCACCAGCGCGCCCAGCGCCGTGGTGTTCGGTGGCGTCGCCATTGTCTCCCCGCGCGCCTCCGCTGCTGCGAGACGCCCGGTGATCAGGCCGACCGCGGCACTCTCCACATAGCCCTCGACGCCCGTTACCTGGCCGGCAAAGCGAATGCGGGGATCAGCCTTGAGTTTAAGGTCCGGCCCCAACACCTTCGGCGAATTGAGGAAGGTGTTGCGATGCAACCCGCCCAGCCGGGCGAACTGCGCATTCTCCAATCCCGGGATCATGCGGAAGATATCGGCCTGGATGCCGTAGCGCATCTTGGTCTGGAAGCCGACCATGTTCCACAGCGTGCCCAGGGCGTTGTCCTGCCGCAGCTGCACGATGGCGTAGCACTTGACCGTCGGGTTGCGCGGATTGGTGAGGCCCACCGGCTTCATCGGCCCGTGGCGCAGGGTTTCGACGCCCCGCTCGGCCATCACCTCGATGGGCAGGCAGCCGTCGAAATAGGGGACCTTTTCCCAGTCCTTGAACTCGTGCAGCGGCGCCACCTTGAGCGCCTCGACAAAGGCCAGATACTGTTCCTTGTCCATCGGGCAGTTGAGATAGTCGGCGCCTGTGCCGCCCGGGCCGGCCTTGTCATAGCGCGACTGCGCCCAGACAATGTCCATGTTGATGCTGTCTTTGTGGACGATCGGCGCGATGGCGTCGAAAAAGGCCAGCGCATCCTCGCCCGTCTTGGCCAGGATGGCATCGGCCAGGGCAGGGGAGGTCAACGGCCCGCTGGCAATGATCACATTGCGCCAGTCTTCCGGCGGCCAGCCGGCGATTTCCTCGCGGATCACCGTAATCTTGGGATGGTTGTGGATCGCGCGGGTCACTGCGTCGGAAAAGCCGTGCCGATCCACCGCCAGCGCGCCGCCGGCCGGCAGCTTGTGTTCGTCGGCTGCACGCATGATCAGCGAATTGCGGCGCCGCATTTCCTCATGCAGCAGGCCGACGGCATTCTGCTCGTGGTCGTCGGAGCGAAAGCTGTTGGAGCATACCAGCTCGGCAAAGCTGTCGGTGCTGTGCGCGTCGGTGCCGCGCACGCCGCGCATTTCATGCACGATGACGGTGGCGCCGGCTTCCGCCGCCTGCCATGCGGCTTCCGAGCCGGCGAGGCCGCCGCCGATGATGTGAATAGGTTCTGATGTGGACATGGCGGGCAGATAGCAAGCGCCGCCCCGCGGTGCAACCAGTCTTGCAGTCCGTCGGCCGGCCGTTAGCATGGCGGCCGGGATTGGGGAGATGCCGTTGAGTCGAAATCTGACGCTATGGGGCCGTGCCAGTTCTGCCAATGTGCAGAAGACGCTCTGGGCCCTGGAAGAGCTTGGCCTGCCTTATGAGCACCGTCTGGTGGGCGGTTCCTATGGCGGTCTCGATGATCCGGCCTATCGCGCACTGAACCCAAATGGCCTAGTCCCGACCTTGCAGGATGGCGATTTGACGGTGTGGGAAAGCCACGCCACCTTGCGCTATCTGGCGGCAACGTATGGGCAAGAAACCCTTTGGCGCGCCGATCCTCGCCAGCGGGCCATTGTCGATCAGTGGACCGACTGGACCGCCACCACTTTCCAGCCCGCCTGGATAGCGGTGTTCTGGCTCCTTGTGCGCACGCCTCCCGAGCAGCGGGAGGCCAAGGCCATCGCCGCCGCCCATGCCCGGACGGTCGCGGCGCTGCGGATGCTGGACGCCAATCTGGCTGAACGGGATTTTCTGGCGGGGGATGCGCTGAGCTATGCCGATATCGCAGCCGGCGTGGCGCTTTATCGCTGGTTCACCATGGAGATCGACCGGCCGGCAATGCCAGGAGTCGAAAACTGGTACTTGCGGCTGCAGCAGCGCGAAGCGTTCCGCAAGGTGGTCATGGTCAGTTATGCCGAGCTGGTCGGCAAACTAGCCTTCTGATTGGCAGGGGGCCAAAAAGCATAACAGCCGCATCTCAGAGAGAAGCGGCTGTTCGGTTTACTGGGACGCAGGCGTCTGAGCAGTAAATCTTAGACGAGGCTGGCATGATCGCGGGCAATGCGATTGATGTCAGTGCGCGAAATGCCCAGGTCGTTGAGCTGACGATTGTCGAGAGCGGCGAGCTCACGAACGGTCTGCTGGTATGCGGCCCACTTCTTGAAAGTCTTGCGGATGTCCATTTGGTAGTCTCCTTTCGTTTACGAGCTTATATTTAGGGCAGTGCTTCCCGGATGAGCAGTGGGAGATTGATCAAATGGGTTATGCGCCTGATGCAGGGCTTCGGCCTGTATGGTTCATCTTCGGTTAAGGCTTGCTGCCAAAGCAAAGGCCGCCAGTTGGTCATCTGGCGGCCGACTGAACCCGGGCGATGGCATTACGCTCAACGGTCGAACAGCGACCGCGTCATCTTAGAGAAGTCGGGGCCGGTAAGCCCCAGCAGGTCGGCGTCACGGGTCGAGGGAACATCCATCTCCCGCAAAGTCTGCTTGATATCGACCAGGCGCTTGAGGCGCCACACGGCACGAACGAACATCGTCCTACTCCCTTCAGGGATATTTAGCGACGGCGCGAACATGGGGTGATTTGGCGGACTTCACCATGCCGCAAGCGTCAACCGCATTATGCGCAGGACGCATGGCATTTTCGCGCTATCGTCGCATATGGCCAAAAGCCCAGCGAATAGCGGGGCTTGGAACAGTACTTCTGCCTGCAGTATTACTTGCTGCAGGCACACCGGCATCTGGTTGGCGTATTTGTCGCAGCCGGCCGGCGGATTTTACTCCGCCGCTTTGGTGGCGACCTGCGGGCGTCGCGCCATGACTTCCTTGAGGAATTGGCCGGTATAGGAGCGCGGATTGGCTGCCACGTCTTCCGGCGTACCAATGGCCACGATCTCGCCGCCGCCATCGCCACCCTCAGGACCGAGGTCGATAACCCAGTCCGCGGTCTTGATGACTTCGAGATTGTGCTCGATGACGATCACCGTATTGCCGCCCTCGACCAGTTCATGCAGCACGTCGAGCAGCTTGGCCACGTCGTGGAAATGCAGGCCTGTGGTCGGCTCGTCCAGCATGTAGAGCGTGCGGCCGGTGGCGCGCTTGCTGAGCTCCTTGGACAGCTTGACGCGCTGCGCCTCGCCACCCGAGAGCGTATTGGCAGGTTGCCCGACCTTCACATAGCCCAGCCCCACCCGCTGCAGCGTCGCGAACTTGTCGCGGATCACCGGCACGGCAGAGAAGAACTCGACGCCTTCGTCAATGGTCATGTCCAGGATGTCGGAAATCGACTTGCCCTTGAACTGCACTTCAAGCGTCTCGCGATTGTAGCGCTTGCCCTTGCAGACGTCGCAGGTGACGTAGACGTCGGGCAGGAAGTGCATCTCGATTTTCAGCACGCCATCGCCCTGGCACTTCTCGCAGCGCCCGCCCTTGACGTTAAAGCTGAAGCGTCCCGGCCCATAGCCGCGCGCCTTGGCTTCCGGCAGGCCGGAGAACCACTCGCGCAGCGGGGTGAAGGCCCCGGTATAGGTGGCCGGATTGGAACGCGGCGTGCGCCCGATCGGCGACTGGTCGATATCGATGACCTTGTCGAGGAATTCCAGCCCCGTCAGGCTGTCATGCGGAGCAGGGACCACGCGCGCGCCATTCAGCCGGCGCGCAATGGCCTGATACATGGTGTCGATCATCAGCGTCGACTTGCCGCCGCCGGACACGCCGGTAATGGCAACGAACAGCCCCAGCGGCACGTCCACCGAGACATTCTTGAGGTTGTTGCCGGTGGCGCCCTTGACGCTCAGCGTCTTGCCCGTCTTGCCCTGGCGGCGCTCGGCCGGCATGGCAATGCCCAGGCGGCCGGACAGATATTTGCCGGTCAGCGAGTCGGGGTGGTTGAGGATGTCCTGTGGCGTTCCCTCGGCCACGATGTGGCCGCCATGCACGCCCGCCCCGGGGCCGATATCGACGACATAGTCAGCCGTCATGATCGCATCTTCGTCATGCTCGACCACGATCACCGTATTGCCGATGTCGCGCAGCCGCTGCAGCGTCTCGAGCAGACGCGCATTGTCGCGCTGGTGCAGGCCGATGCTCGGCTCGTCGAGCACGTAGAGCACACCCGTCAGGCCCGAGCCGATCTGGCTGGCGAGACGGATACGCTGGCTTTCGCCGCCCGACAGCGTGCCCGAATTGCGCGCCATGGTCAGGTAGTCGAGCCCGACATCGATGAGGAAATTCAGCCGCTCGCGGATTTCCTTGAGGATGCGCTCGCCGATCAGCTTCTGGTTGGGCGTGAATTTTTCCGGCAGGGCCTCGAACCATTCGGCCGCACTGCGGATGGATTTCTCGGTGACCTGGCCGACATGCAGTCCGTCGATCTTGACCGCGAGCGATTCCGGCTTCAGCCGATAGCCGCCACAGGCGATGCAGGGCTTGGCCGACATATACTTTTCGATCTCTTCGCGCATGCCTGCGCTTTCGGTTTCCTTGTAGCGACGCTCAAGGTTGCCGATGACGCCCTCGAAGGGCTTGGTGGTCTTGTACTGGCGCAGGCCATCGTCATAGACGAAGTTGATCGGTGTCTTGCCTGTACCGTACAGCACTGCGTCCTGCACTTCGTCGCTGAGCTCGTTCCAGGCCGTACCGGTCGAGGCATTAAAGTGCTTGAGCACGGCTTGCAGTGTCTGCAGGTAATAGGGTGCGCTGGTCTTGCTCCAGGGCAGGATGGCGCCGTCGCGTACCGACAGCGTCACATCCGGCACGATCTGGTCGCGGTCGATCTTTTGCTCGGTACCCAGGCCATCGCAGACCGGGCAGGCGCCGAACGGGTTGTTGAACGAGAACAGGCGCGGCTCGATCTCGGCAATGGTGAAGCCGGAAACCGGGCAGGCGAACTTTTCCGAGAAGGTGGCCTGGCGCGGGCTGCCGTCCTCGTTCTTCTCGGCGGCATATTCCACCAGCGCAATGCCGTCGGCCAGCTTCAGCGCCGTCTCGAAGCTTTCGGCCAGGCGGCCGGAAATGTCGGGTCCGACCACGACGCGGTCCACCACCACTTCGATATCGTGCTTGAATTTCTTGTCGAGGACCGGTGCATCCTCGATCTCGTGATATTCCCCGTCGATCTTGACGCGCTGGAAGCCCTTGCGCATCAGGTCGGCCAGTTCCTTCTTGTATTCGCCCTTGCGGCCGCGCGCGATCGGCGCCAGCAGGAAGAGCCTTGTGCCCTCGGGTAGCTCCAGCACCTTGTCGACCATCTGGCTGACCGTCTGGCTCTCGATGGGCAGGCCCGTGGCCGGCGAATAGGGTACGCCGACGCGCGCGAACAGCAGCCGCAGGTAGTCATAGATCTCGGTGACAGTGCCAACCGTCGAGCGCGGGTTGCGCGACGTGGTCTTCTGCTCGATGGAAATGGCAGGGGAGAGCCCTTCGATGTGTTCCACATCGGGCTTCTGCATCATTTCGAGGAACTGCCGGGCATAGGCCGAGAGGCTCTCGACATAGCGCCGCTGGCCTTCCGCATAGATGGTGTCGAACGCCAGGGACGATTTCCCCGAGCCGGACAGCCCCGTCATCACGATGAGGCTGTCGCGCGGCAGTTTGAGATCGATCCCCTTGAGATTGTGTTCGCGGGCGCCGCGTACGATGATCTCACGGTTCTGGCTGGGCTTTGGCGTCATCATTTCAGTCCATGGCTCGGTGCGCCATCGGCGGCCCGGCGGCAAAGTCGGAATAGGGCATCGGGGAGAGCACACAAATAGGCGCGGTCCATCCCCGCCGCAAGCGGGCCCCGCGCATGGCCGCCCGGCTGTGCGGTCACCTTAGCGTGTCCCTCAAGGCTTGCCAAAGCACCTTTGGCTACCTGGAACATAAGCGGAACAATCCAGATTCGGTCAAGGGCCCACATGCTGGGTCACTCCATGCCAGGCCGTGAACAGGGCTGCGGCGACGAACAACGCGCCAGCGCCCCGACCGATCCAGATCGTCGCCTGCGGGTTGCCGATCAGGGCATCACGACCCTTGCCGGCGGCCAGCGCCAGGGCGCCATAGATGAGGAACTGCATGGTCACGGTCATCACCCCCATGACCAGCGCCTGCGACCAGATCGTTCCATATTGGGGCCGCATGAACTGCGGGAACACCGCCAGCACGAAGAGGTAGGCCTTGGGATTGAGCAGGCAGGTGACCATGCCCTGGCGAAACGCCACCCAATGCGAGCGCGTCTTGGCGCTGCCGATGGCGTCCACGGTGATGGAGCTGCGCAGCAGCGTATAGCCGATCCAGGCCATATAGGCCGCACCGACCAGGATCATGGCCTGGAACACCATCGTGGGCAGCCGCGTGAGCACGCCGACCGCAAGTGCGCCGAACAGCGTATGCACCGCGCCGCCCACCATGATGCCGCCAACCGCCGCAAAGCCCGCCTTGCGCCCGCCGGTCAGCGCATTGGCGATGACGAAAAACATGTCCATGCCCGGCACCACGATGATGCCGAACAGTAGGACGAGATAGATCCAGAGCGCCTGGGCGTAGTCCATGACCATTCCGTGGAAAACAAGCCGGCTGATCTGGAGCAGGGCTGCTGACAGGCCATGTCAGCAGCGGCCGAGCAAAGGCCCGGAATGCCGCGCTTGACGGCTTGCTGAAAACGGAACATAAAGGGAACATAATAGACAGCTGTTCACAACTTGGCAAAGCACGGGCGGGGACCGTCGCCGCGGAGTAGTATGTCCGCCGCTATGTAAGTGAGCGTCCCGCGGCTGCGGCCGGGGACTGAATCGAAAGGAATGAACGATGGCAGGCAGTGTCAACAAGGTGATCCTGGTCGGCAATCTCGGTGCGGATCCGGAAGTGCGCAACCTTCCCAGCGGCGGCAAGGTGGTCAACCTCAGTGTCGCCACCTCCGAGAACTGGAAAGACAAGAATACCGGCGAGCGCCGCGAAAAGACCGAATGGCACCGTGTGGTGATCTTCTCGGAAGGCCTGGCCCGCGTCGCCGAGAGCTATCTGCGCAAGGGCAGCAAGGTCTATCTCGAGGGCCAGCTGCAGACCCGCAAGTGGCAGGATCAGTCCGGCGCTGACAAGTATTCGACCGAAGTCGTGCTGCAGGGCTTCAATTCGAACCTGACGCTGCTCGACGGCCGCGGTGAGGGCGAAGGTGCCGGCGGCGGCTTTGGTGGCGGCAACGACACCGGCTTCCGCGGCGTGCGCGACAGCGCCCCGGCCGGCGGCGGCGCCCGTCGCCCGCAGGCCAATGCCCCGGCCTTCGAGCCCGGCGGCATGGACGACGACATCCCGTTCTAGGGCGTTCTTACGCGTATCGCATGAGGGGGAGGGCGCTCAGGCGGCCTCCCCTTTGCTTTGCGGCATGGGTGTCAGCGTGCTTCGGCCCGATAGGTCCGGCTGGTATTCCGGCCCGCATCCTTGGCGGCATAGAGTGCCGTATCGGCCTGCCGGAACAGGTCCTGCGACGAGCCGCCGCGATAGTGGGCGACGCCAACCGAGGCGCCGAGCCGGAATGTGTGTCCACCCCGCACAAAGGGATGGCCGATCATCGCCACAATGCCCTCGGCCAGGGCTTCGGCCGCACCGGCCGATGTGTCCGGTCCCAGCAAGACGGCAAATTCGTCGCCGCCAATGCGGGCCACCAGCTGCGCGCTGCTGCAGCTTGCCGTCAGCCGCAGCGCCGCCTCCTTGAGGCACTCATCGCCCAGCACGTGCCCATAGGTGTCGTTGACCTGCTTGAACCCATCCAGGTCGATCAGCAGCAACGCACCTGGGCCATTGCCGCCGGTCGCGTCGAGCGCACTCAGATGGGCCTGGAACTGGCTGCGGTTGGCAAGGCCGGTCATCACGTCGAACTCGGCCAGATAGCGGGTGCGGTCCGCCATCAGCTTTTCCTCGGTGACATCCTGCTTCATGCCGAAGATGCGGGTGGCGACGCCATTGCGGCTCTCCACCGCCCCGGTCAGCCGCATCCAGCGGTGGTTGCCGCGGGCCGTGATGATCTCCACCGTCAAGGCAAAATCGGTACAGGTAGCGATGGCATGGGCACGGGCCGCCTCCATCTGCCGCCGCGACGCCTCGGTATAGCAGGACAGCGACAGTTCCCGGGTGACCTGGGTACCGCGCTCGATCTCGAACAGATCATAGACCCCATTGGTCCATTGCAGGCTGTTGTCGGCCAGGTCGCATTGCCAGACACCGATCTTGGCGGTGGCCGAGGCGCGCTCGAACAGTTCCCGCCGCAATTCCTCCGCGCGGACGCTCTCGGCAATGACCTTCGCCTGGGCCTCGATGACCTGGCGTAGCTGCTCGACGGTAGCATCGGTGACCAGCTCCTGCGCCAGCCCGGCAATCCGCTCCGCCATCTGGGACGGGCGCGGCTTGGAATCGTAAAGGCTCAGCAACAGCGGCGGGCATCCGGCGGCAGCGGGCAGGGTCAGGCCAACATAGAACCGCGCGGCGCAAGGCCCCTCAGCGCCCGTGTCGGGCAGCACGAGCGGGCGGGAGCCATCCAGGACGCGGGCCTGCAGCAGTGCCAGATTGTCGGCGAGCGGGCCGACCGCCGCCACGATCGCCAATCCATTGTCGGCCACGGTGGTCAGTTGGGCGCCGGCAATGCCGAGCAGGTCACACAAGCGCCCCAGGCGCGTGCCAAAGTCGGTATCGTCATTCGAATCCGCCACTTCTGTTGGCGGCTTCCGGATGGAGTAGGCAAGGCTGCGCAATTCGGCGCTCCTGTATAGAGCGGGGAGGCTAGCAGGGTGGGGTTAAGACTTCACCAGCCAGCAGCATCGCAAAGCCGAACAATTCTCGGTGAACACCCTATTTGGAGAAGGGAACTTCGGCGCGCAGGCTGTCGCCGCTATCCACATAGACCACCTCGAAAACCACATCGATGGCCTCGTCACGCAGGCTGATCTGCGCCGAGATGGTAAGGTCCTTGCCCTCTTCGTCCTCGTCGCGCTCGCGCAGGTTGAACACCAGCCCGTCGCCGCGCTTCTGGCCCACGGCAATGCCGGTGAAGGTCGCATTCGAGCTCATGGCGGCTTCGTAGCGCTTGTTCGCCTCGACATAGGCCATTGTCCCGGCCACCGACAGCTGCGTCCCGGCCAGCGAGCAGCGGCCGCTGTAGTTGACCTTGTCCTGATTGCCCTGCGTCAGCGACAGCCGGCACACCACCGTCTCGGTATTGGCGCCGATCAGTACGCCGCGTCCGCGCCAGTCCCCGACATAGGATTGCAGCAGCGCGACATCCTCCGGCGCGGCCATGGCCGGCGCGGCCGCACCCGCAGCCAGGAGGGCCGCCATGGGAATGGCACGCGACAGGGTTCCGAGAAAGGTCATTGCATCAAGCCTCCAGCGAATCATGCCCCCGGCTGATTCGGCGCCGCAAATCGATAGCAAATCCCGCGGCTCGCCGCGAACCTTCTCAACAATTTGAGTGGTCCACAAGCGCCCGCGTCAGCCCGGCTGGGAATGGCCCTCGGTGCCACCCGTGCCGGTAATGGTGTCGCCGGTGGGATCATCCGGCGTCGCGTCATGATCGGCGGTCCGCACGCGGATCCGGCCCAGCGGCTGGAAGAACTTCCCGCCCGCCGCCAGCAAAGCCGGCAGGATGAACAGGTCCCCGATCACGGCGAAGGCCAGGGTCGAAACGAAGAGCGTCCCGAACAGCGCCACCTGCGGCAGCTCCGAAAAGGTGACGATCACCACACCCGAGCACAGGATAATCGTGGTGGCGACGATGGCGCCCCCGATCCGGTCAAGCGTGTGCTTGACGGCATCCATATGTGTGCGGCCCTCTTCGCGCCGCGAATGCAGGTAATGCGACAGGAAGTGCACCGTGTCGTCCACCGCAATGCCAAAGGCGATGGTCAGCGCCAGCACTGTCGTCAGTTGTAGCCCCTGGCCGGTGAAATAGAGCCAGGCCTCGGTGCCCAGCACTGGAAAAAGGTTGGGAATGGCCGAAGCCAGCGCCACCCGGAACGACTGGAAGGCGAAGCCGATCAAGCCCAGATTGACCAGTACCGACAGCGTCAGGTCGAGCTGCAGTCCGCTGACAATCTGGTCGGTGCCGAATGTGGTCAGCACCCGCAGCCCGCCGATTTCGGCGCCGACAATGCCGGCCGCCTCCATCTCGGTGGTGACATCCTGCACCAGCTGCTTGAGCGTGGCGGAACTGATGATGGTCGGCATGAAGCCGGTCACCAGCGCCTGGCTGCCGTCATCGGTGATGAACCGCTTGCGCATGAAGGGGCCAACGGAGTCGAACACCTCCTCGCGGCTGAACCCCGTCTCGGTATAATTGCTCAGGTTCGCCGCCGAGATGACCTTGTTCTCCCCGATATGGCTCTCGAGGATTTCGTGCACCCGGCGGATCGTCTCGAAATCCGTGTCGTCGACATTGGGGTCGGTCCCGGCCAGCGGCACGCGGATATAGAGCGGGGCCACGCCGCCCACGCCATCATCGATCTGCTCGGCCGTGGTAAGCGCGTTCGACTGCTTGGCCAGCATATCTTCGAAGGAAAAACGCGGCTGGATCAGCCCATAGGGGATCAGCAGCAGGATCGTGACGACAATCGCCGCGATCGATAGTGGCCGGCCGAAGCGGCTGGCGATGAACCAGGCCAGCGGCAGCGGTGCCGTCAGCACCAGGCTGCTGCGGCGGGGCGGTTTGAAGCCCAGCCGGATCACCGCCTTGAGCATCAGCGGCATGAAGGTCATCAGGCAGACAAACAGCAGGAAGGTGCCCATCGCGCCCGCCATGGCGAATTCGCGCACCCCCTGGCCTGGCGTCAGCGCCAGCGAGGCAAAACTGACAAAGGTGGTGAGCATGGTCAGCGCCGCGGCGGGCCCCACCAGCTTGACCGTCGCGTCGACAGCCTTGTTGGGCTCCATGCCGTCGCGCCAATAGGCCAGCCAGTTGAAGATGAAGAACATGGACTCGGCAAAGCTGATGACCAGCACCAGCGTGGTGACGATGATGGTGAGAAAGGAGAATGACCCGAAGAACAGGATCACGGTTCCCATCGACCACATCACCGCCAGCAAGGGTGTCGCGGTGACTAGCAGCGCCGCCGGCAGCGAGCGCAGCGCCAGCAGCGCGATTACCGCGCCCAGGGCAAAACCCCAGACGGTGAACTTGATCTGGTCATTCACTGCGGCCGCCAGCATCTCGGAGGTCCAGATCGGCGGCCCCGTCAGCTCGATCGATATATTCTCGTCGGCATAGTAGGCAATGGTCTCGCGCACGCTGGCGATCATGGCCTTGGTGCCGTCGCCCTTGGTCATTTCCTGGTTGGGAAAGACAATCAGCACCATGCCGCTGAGATCAGGTGTGATCAGGTTGCGCATCATCGGATCGTTCTGCTGCAGGTCCGCCAGGGCAATGGCGACTTCGGCAAAATCGTCCATGCCCTCGGGCACCGCCGGCACCGAATTGCCCAGGCCATCGGGCTTGCGCAGCGTGAAGGGCGACATCGTGCCCACCGCATAGTCGTTAAGCTCGAGATCGAAGGCCAGCTCGCGCACCCGTTCCAGCGTCTCGGGCTCGGTCAGGCGGGGTGAACTGACCAGCACGTAGATGTCGTTCTCAAACGTACCGAACGTGTCCGACAGGTGCTCGTAGGCGTCGTAATACTGGCCCGAATGGGCATAGACCCGCATCAGGTCGCCATCGACATTGGCGCGCGGAATATAGGCGAAGCAGAGAATGGAAAAGGCCAGCACGGCCAGGGCAATGGCGCGCGGATAGCGCAGCGTGGTCAGCCCGATATGCTCGAGGCCAAAGCCGATGGACCGGTCATGGGTGATACGGGCCCATAGGCGGTTGAACACAGAACCAACTGACACCGGGACCCGACTCCGCCACTGCGCGAGAAACTGGCGCAATTGGTAGGGGTTTGTCTCGGGGGCGTCTAGCAGCGCCGGGGCAGGGAGCCTCGATTGGCGCAACAATGGCTGTGGGCAACGGCCCCGCGCGAGAACGCGGGGCCGGAGGGGTCAAGCGCCAAGAGCTGTGCGGTTTTCCGTCAGGAAGCTCTCGAGCGCCTGCGGCTTGCGGCCGGAATAGCGCTCCACAATGTCGGTGACGACGCCGTGGAAGCCCAGCACGGCATCGACCTGGAACGCCACCAGGGCCCCGGCAAAGCCTTCCGGCAGGCCGGCGGCGACCATGCCCGCCTTGAGATCGGCCGGGGGCAGGGCGATGCTGGTCACGGGCTTGCCCGTAATCTTGGAATAGAGCGCGGCGCGCTCGACATTGGTGATGGCCGCGGGGCCGGTCACGTCGTCGATGCTCTTGCCTTCTGCGGTCAGCAGGGCGCCCGCAGCGGTGCGGGCGGCGTCGGCCCGGGTCACATAGGCGGTGCCGCGATCCCCGATCAACCCGAACAGCTGGCCGGAGGCGACGACATGGGCGGCGTCGGCCAGGTTGTTCTCGGCATACATGTGGTCGCGCAGGATGGTGAAGTCGAGGCCGCTATTGGCGATGGCTACCTCGGTCCAGAAATGCTCGACACCCAGACCGGCATCGGCATTGGGACGGGCGGCAGGGGCGGAGGTGTAGACAATGTGCTTCACCCCGGCGGCCTTGGCTGCGCTGACGGCCGCGGTCTGCTGCGCGACACGCTTGCCGATGCCGTCGGTGCTGATGATCAGCACGCGGTCGACCCCGGCAAAGGCGGCGCCCAGACTGCCGGCGTCATCGAAATCCAACTTGCGGATTTCAACACCCTTGGCCTCTAGCTCCCCGAGCTTGGCAGGGTCGCGCGTTCCCGCAATGACCTTGGTGGCGCCGCGTGCCAGCAGCTCCTCCACCGCGATGCGCCCGAAATGACCCGAAGCGCCGGTGACCAGCAGTGTCTGATCCTTGAATTGAGACATGGCGAACTCTCCTTGTTGTGCTGTTCGCTCCTCCCTTGTGGCGGAAGCCTTTGGAGAGTAAGTATCGAACGGAGAGTGCTATCTAGTGGACCCGGACAAAGTCCGAAAGGAGGCACTTTTTCCGCGTAACGTCACCTTGAGGTAACCGCCATGCAGACCGCCGAAGCAACCGCCGCCATTTTCGTGCAGCGCTGGAACGAGGCGGCAGACCTGGCGGTCGGCACCTGTCCGGTGCGCGGCGTTCTCGATCGTATCAGCGACAAGTGGAGCATGCTGCTGGTCATGACGCTGGCCAGTGGCCCAAGGCGCTTCAACCAGATCAGGCGCGAAGTGCCCGACATTTCGCAAAAGATGCTGACCCAGACCCTGCGCGACCTGCAGCGCGATGGCCTCGTTGCCCGTCGGGTCTTCGACACCAAGCCGCCATCAGTGGAATACCGGCTGACCCCGCTCGGCCAGTCGATCATTGTGCCTTTCGGCTACCTGATCGAATGGGCTTCGGGCAACCTGCCACGCATCGAAGAGGCCAGGGAAGAGTTTGACACCGCGGCCTGAGAGGGCCGCCCTTATCCCTGTCCGGGCTCGTTTCGCGGCGGGCGCACCTGCAGTGATGGCGTCAGTGGCCTGCGCCGGCGCTCCTCGGACTTGCAGGTCTTGATGATTCCCCGCACGCGCCGCACCACGCCCACGCCGATGCCTTCCAGCTTCAGCAGTTCCGGGCCGTCCATCTCGTTGATCTCGCCCAGGGTCTTGAGCCCGGCCATTTGCAGGCGCTTGCCCAATCCATCGACCTCGCGCAGGTCGATGACCGCAATGTCCTGCCATTTCCGGACGCCGCGGAGCCATGCTCGATAAGTATCTGCCATGCGCCTTCCATAGCCTGTCCCGCGACGCCCACCAAGAGCACGATCGCAAACAAATGTTTGCAAAGGTATGTTTGCGATTGTAGGCTGGGGCATGGGAGATGATGCGCCATGGCAAGCAACCGTCGAAACATCACCAGCATTGCCCCTGACCCAACCGCCCTCAAGGCGCTGGCGCATCCGCTCCGGCTGCGCATGCTTGGCCTGCTGCGCATCGATGGTCCGGCCACGGCATCCGGCCTGGCGGAACGGCTGGGGCTGAATTCCGGCGCCACCAGCTATCACCTGCGGCAACTGGCGCAGCATGGCTTCATCGAGGAAGATCAGCAGCGCGGCAGCCGCCGCGACCGCTGGTGGCGAGCCAGCCACGAGATGACGACCTATCTGTCTGGTGACGTCGAGGGCGAGGCACTCGATGCCGGCCTGGCCTTCCTGCAGGCCGCGCTCAGTTGGCAGATGCACCAGATGCAGGGCGCGCTCAATGCCTTTGCCGCTCTGCCCCGGGAGTGGCGACAGGCCTCAACCGCCAGCGACTATACGATTCCGATGACCGCCGAAGCGGCAGCCGGGCTTGTCACGAGGCTCAGGGACATTCTGTCCGAAGCCATGGCAGCGGCGCCGCCCCTGGGGACGCCCCTGCCACCAGGCATGCGCCCCTTTACGATCATTCTCAACGCCGCCCCGCGCACCACTGAGGACCCGGCGGGTAGCGCGCCATGATCGGCCAGCGATCCTTCATCGCCCTGGCGCTGGCGACCGTTCTCTCCACCTCGGGCACGCGGCTGTCGGCCATCGCCATTCCCTGGCTGGTACTGACTATGACGGGCAGTCCGGTGCTGACCGGCCTCGTCGGTTTTGCCGAGATGCTGCCCTATGTGCTGGCCAAGGCGCTGGGCGGGCCGTTGATCGACCGGATCGGCGCCAGGCGCATCTCGGTCTGGTGCGATGGCCTCTCGACCCTGGCCGTGGCGCTGGTGCCGCTGCTGTTCTGGCTGGGTCTCCTCTCCATCTGGGCCCTCTTGCCAGCCGTCGCCCTGATCGGCGTGCTGCGGGCGCCTGCCGATGCAGCCAAACAGGCCCTCGTGCCGTCCGTCGCTGCCATGGGCAAGCTTCCGCTGGAGCGGGTCACCGGCGTCATGGGCGCCAGCGACCGGCTGGCGGGCACGCTGGGCGCTGCCGGTGCCGGGTTGCTCATTGCAGTGCTCGGGCCAGCGCCGGCCCTGCTCGCTAATGCGCTGGCCTTTGTCCTGTCCGCCATTGTGGTGGCCTTCGGCATACCGGCCCAGCATGGCGCAGTGCCCGCCCGCGACCGCACCAGCAGGTACCACACGGAGCTGGCCGCCGGCTGGACCGTGCTGAGCAGCGATCCCGTGCTTCGCGGGCTCGTCCTTATGATCGCGGTCACCAACCTCTTCGACCAGGCCTATGCCATCGTGCTGCTGCCGGTCTGGGTGCAGACATCGGGGCTGGACGTGACCTGGGTCGGCATCTTCCTCGCGGCCTTTTCCGGTGCCTCGATTGCCGGCGCTGCCATCGCCGCGATTATTGGCCATCGCCTGCCGCGCCTCGCCGTCTATACGACCGGCTTTCTCTTCGCCGGCCCATTCCCCATGCTGGTCTTCGCCATCGACGCTCCCGTTCCGGCCATCCTGACCGTGCTGGTTGTCAGCGGCTTCTCGGCAGGCTTTCTCAACCCCATCATCGGCGCCATCCTGTTCGAGCGCATACCGTCACCGATGGTGGGCCGCGTCATCGCCCTGTTCGGCGCGCTGGCATGGTCGCTGATGCCGTTTGGCGGGCTCTATGCCGGGCTGGTTGTCGACAATTTCGGCATTGCCATCGCCCTGGGTGCCACGGCCGTGCTCTACCTTTTGGCAACAATGACGCCCCTGGCCGTGCCGAGCTTCCGCCAGATGAATCGGCGCCCCCTGGTCCCGGCCTGATCTCCACAGGCTTCGCCCCGGCAGAATTAGCAATTTTCCCCGGAATCGCCTACATAAAGACCAGTTCGAACAACCAAGAATCACCCCAGTGACCGATACGCCTGAAAACGGAACCGGCGCACCGCCGCCATCCGACATTTCGCTGATCTCCATCACCGCCGAGATGCGCAAGTCCTATCTCGATTACGCGATGAGCGTCATCGTGAGCCGCGCGCTGCCCGACGTGCGCGACGGCCTCAAGCCCGTGCACCGGCGCATTCTGTTTTCGATGAGCGAGAACGGCTACGAGTACAACAAGCCCTACCGCAAGTCGGCCCGCGTGGTCGGCGACGTGATCGGTAAGTACCACCCGCACGGCGACAGCGCGGTCTACATGGCCTTGGTGCGCATGGCGCAGGACTTTTCCATGGGCGAACTGCTCGTGGAAGGTCAGGGCAATTTCGGTTCGGTCGACGGCGATATGCCGGCCGCCATGCGTTACACCGAAGTACGCATGCAGAAGATCACCAACTCCATGCTCGATGATCTCGACAAGGACACGGTGAATTTCCGCGACAACTATGACGGCTCCGAACACGAGCCCGTCGTCCTGCCGGCGCGCTTTCCCAACATGCTGGTCAATGGCGGCAGCGGCATTGCCGTGGGCATGGCCACCAATGTGCCGACCCACAATCTCGGCGAGACCATCGACGCCGCCCTGCTGATGCTCGACAATCCCGCGGTACTGACCGAGGAGCTGCTCGAAGTCCTGCCGGGCCCCGATTTCCCCACTGGCGGCATCATTCTGGGCCGCGCCGGCATTCGCTCGGCCTACGAGACCGGCCGCGGCTCCGTGCTGGTGCGGGGCCGCGTCACCATCGAGGAAATCCGCAAGGAACGCGAAGCCATCATCATCACCGAATTGCCCTACCAGGTGAACAAGGCGACGATGGTCGAGAAGATTGCCGAGCTGGTGCGCGAGAAGCGCATCGAGGGCATTGCCGACATGCGCGACGAATCCTCCCGCGAGGGCATGCGCGTGGTCATCGAGATCAAGCGCGACGCGCTGGCCGATGTCGTGCTCAACCAACTCTACCGCTTCACCCAGCTGCAGTCCTCCTTCGGCTGCAACTTCGTCGCGCTCAATGGCGGCAAGCCGCAATTGATGAACCTGCGCGAGATGTTGCAGGCCTTTATTGATTTCCGGCATGAAGTGGTGACGCGCCGCGCTCGCTTCCTGCTCAACAAGGCCCGCGACCGCGCCCATATCCTGGTCGGCCTGGCCGTGGCCGTCGCCAATATCGACGAAGTCATCGCCCTGATCCGCACCGCGCCCGATCCGGCGACGGCGCGCGAGCAGCTGATGGTCCGCCGCTGGCCGGCGGCTGATGTCGAGCCGCTGATCGCCCTGATCGACGATCCGCGCCACCGAATCAACGAGGATGGCACCTTCAACCTCTCCGAGGAGCAGGCCCGCGCCATTCTCGAGCTGCGCCTGGCTCGCCTCACCGCGCTTGGCCGCGACGAAATTGGCGACGAACTCAATGGCCTGGGCCTTGAGATCGAGGATTACCTGCAGATCCTGCGCAGCCGCGAACGCGTGGTGGAAATCATCCGCAACGAGCTGACCGAGATCAAGGAGCAGTTCGCCACGCCGCGCCGCACCGAGATTTCCGACGTGGTCGGCGATTTCGACGACGAGGACCTGATCGCCCGCGAGGACATGGTCGTGACCGTGAGCCACGAGGGCTATATCAAGCGCGTGCCGCTCTCCACCTATCGGGCGCAGAACCGCGGCGGCAAGGGCCGTTCGGGAATGGCCACGCGCGACGAGGATTTCGTCTCCCGTCTCTTCGTCGCCAACACCCATACTCCGGTGCTGTTCTTCACCGACCGCGGCATCGCCTACAAGCTCAAGGTCTGGCGCCTGCCGCTGGCCCAGGCCAATGCGCGCGGCAAGGCGCTCATCAATATCCTGCCGCTCGAGCAGGGCGAACGGCTGACCACCATCATGCCGCTGCCCGAGGACGAGACGAGCTGGGCCAATCTCGACATCATGTTCGCCACCACCCGCGGCACCGTGCGCCGCAATTCGCTGGCCGACTTCGTCGAGGTGCGCCAGAACGGCAAGATCGCCATGAAGCTCGATGAGGGCGACCAGATCGTCGGCGTCGAGACCGCCACGGCCAATAACGACGTGCTACTCACCACCGCGCTGGGCCAGGCCATCCGCTTCAAGGTCGATGACGTCCGCGTCTTCAAGGGCCGCGATTCCATGGGTGTGCGCGGCATCGCCCTGGCCGAGGGCGACAAGGTCATCTCCATGGCCGTGATCAACCATTCCGACGCCAGCGCCGAGGAACGCGCCGCCTATCTCAAGATGAGCCGTGCCGTGCGCGGCGAGGGTGCCGAGGAAGAGGCCACCGGTTCGGACGAGGGCGATGTTGTCGCCGGCGAACTGAACCAGGACCGTTATGCCCAGATGAGCGCCACCGAGCAGTTCATCCTGACCATCTCGGAAAACGGCTATGGCAAGCGCACCTCCAGCCACGAATACCGGATCACCGGGCGTGGCGGCAAAGGCATCGTCGCCATGGCGGTCAACAAGCGCAACGGCAACCTGGTTTCCAGCTTCCCGGTGGAAGACGAAGACCAGATCATGCTGATCACCGATGGCGGCCAGACCATTCGTCTGCCTGTCGGCGGGGACAAGCCGATCCGCATCGTCTCGCGCGGCAGCCAGGGCGTCATCGTCTTCGACACCGCCGATGGCGAGAAGGTGATGTCGGTCGAGCATATCAGCGAGCCCGAAGAGGCCGCTGACAGCGGCGAAGTGCCGCCGCCGCCCGAAGCGCCCGAGGCGCCGGCCACGGAATAAGCATCAGGGGCGCCCCACGGCGCCCCTTTTCGTTTCTGGCTGAACCGAAGAGCCCCCTTGCCAAGCGCGTTGCCCGGTGGCTTGCTCCCAGCTCAAGGGAGTCCCTGCCATGTTCGACCTCACCACGCTCATCCCCTATCTGGGTGCCTGCTTCCTGCTGGCCATCGTTCCCGGACCCACCGTCACGGTGATCGTCGCCAATTCGCTGGCCCGGGGCACGGGCGCGGGTCTGGCCATTGTGGCCGGCACACAGGCCGGTTTTTTGGTGATGACCCTGGTCGTGGCGCTGGGCATGCAGGCGCTGGTCGCCTTCATGGGCTGGGCCTTTGACTGGATCAAGCTGCTTGGGGCAGCCTATCTGGTCTGGCTGGGCTGGAAGATGTGGCGCTCCAATGGCGAACTGGGCACCGCCCGCGCCGAAAGGACCAAGTCGCGCCTGGGCATGGCCGTTGAAGGCTTCCTCGTGATCCTGTCCAATCCCAAGGCACTGATCTTTCTGGGCGCCTTCCTGCCGCAGTTTGTCGACGTGACGCAGCCGACCTTTCCGCAGGTGATGCTGCTCGGCGTCTTCTTCATGCTGGTGGCTGGCGCGACCGACGCCATCTATGCCGTGGTGGCCGGGCAGGCGAGGGGCCTGCTCAGCGCGACACGCGTGCGCCTCATTTCTCGCGTATCGGGGCTGATCCTGATGGGTGGCGGAGTTTGGCTGGCGCTGCAGAAGCGGGCCTGATGCCCGCGGTGCGCCGCGATAGCCGTTGCTCATCCTCGTGCCCCTGGTGAACAGGATGGCTGTGTTGCGGCGGTCAAAGTGACGATCGACATCCTCGATCTGCGCCAGGTTCCCCAATATTGGGCCACCGTGGTCGATAGGATCTGGCAGGCCTGGTGGCGTCCCTATGGCGCGGTGCTGGGCGATGTCGAACTCGCCCTGTCCGAGGTTGCGGCAGCGGCGGATTTCCCCTCCTTCACCCTCGTGGCTGTCGATGCCGGTCGGTTCGTCGGCACCGTAACCGTGATCAAGGACGATATCGAAGCCCGGCCCGATCTGCGGCCCTGCATTGCCGCGCTCTGGGTGGATCCCGCTGGCAGGGGCCAGGGCGTCGGACTGCGCCTCGTCCGGGCGGCCTGCGATCGCCTTGCCCGGTCGGGATATCCCCGCGTCTATCTCGGAGCCAAGCTGCCCCTGCGCAGCTACTATTCTGCCCATGGCTGGACCCTGCTCGAGTCGGGCGTCGGCACCGACAATCTGGACGTCTTCGTCCGCGCCTTGCCTTGAATCTCCCCGCGTGACAAAACCACGACAACAACAAGGGGGAAGGCGTCATGAGCAAGCTGGTTGGGTTCTATCCGGGCTCATTCGATCCGCTGACCAATGGTCATCTCGACGTCATCGAGCGCGCCTGCAAGCTGGTCGACACGCTGGTCGTCGCGGTCGGCATCAATCCAGGCAAGAAGACGCCGCTCTTCGCGCATGAGGATCGCCTGGCAATCCTGGAACAGGCGCTGGCGCCGGTCGGCAAACGCACCGATACCGAGTTCCGTATCGTCGATTTCTCCGGCCTCATGGTCAATGCAGCGCGCGAGCATGGCGCCAAGCTGATCATCCGCGGTCTGCGCGACACCACGGACTACAATTATGAAATGCAGATGGTGGGCATGAATGCGCAGATGGCGCCTGACCTGCAGACCGTCTTCCTGCCCTCCAGCCCGCCGGTTCGGCATATCTCGGCCACATTGGTGCGGCAAATCGCTGAAATGGGCGGCGACATTTCCGCCTTCGTCCCACAAATCGTTCTCAAGGCTTTGAAAACCACATGACCGCTCTTACCCGTCGCCTTTTCGGCGCCCTCGTCATCGGCGCCGCGGCCCTGTCCGCCGCCGCACCGGCCCTTGCCCAGAGCGGCACGCCGCACCTGATCCTGACGGTCGAGGGTGGCGCTGTCGATATCGAGCTGCTGCCAACCCTGGCCCCCAAGCATGTCGAGCGCATCATCGCGCTGACCGAGCAGGGTGCCTATGACGGCGTGGTCTTCCACCGCGTCATCGACGGCTTCATGGCCCAGACCGGCGACGTCGAGTTCGGCAAGAGCGGCGCCGAGGGCTTCGATCTGACCCGCGCCGGCATGGGCGGCTCCGACCTCCCCGACGTCGAGGCCGAATTCAACGCTGAAAGCTTCCAGCGCGGCGTGCTCGGCGCAGCCCGTTCGCAGGATCCGAACTCGTTCAATTCGCAGTTCTTCATCACCACGGCCGATGCCAGCTTCCTCGACGGCCAATACACCGTCTTCGGCAAGGTGATTTCGGGCATGGAACTGGTCGACGCCCTCGAAAAGGGCCCCCAGGAGCAGAACGGCGCCGTTGCCAACCCCGACCAGATCATCTCGGCCAAGATCGAATACAAGTAGCGTCGAGCCGGCCGAAGGCAAATCGCTCCGGTGGAGCGGTTTTAGGTGCTTCGAGGTGTGCGGCACGGCCGCTGGAAGGCTCCTGTGGAGCCTTTCAAGCCGAGAAGGCGATGAGGGCTGTGCCCGAATGGCCCGGACGTACCGCAACCCCAATCTGCACCTCCCCCTTGATGGGGGAGGCCGGGAGGGGGTGTTGAGAGCCCCGATATTCGGGTCACACGCCCCCCACCCTTGATCCCGCCCGCAAGGGGGAGCGTGTCGGCTGAGATTGCAGAGCCCGATCAAGGCAAGCGCCCAACCTTGCACCCGTCGCCCAATGGCCTTACATGCGGGCCACAAATTCCCAACCGAAAGATGCAAAAATGGCTGAATACGCCGATCCCGAAAACACCCTCGTCATCGAAACCACCAAGGGCGAGGTGGTTATCGCCATGCGTCCCGACCTGGCACCGAACCATGTCGCGCACATCAAGAAGCTGGCGCGCGAAGGCTTCTTTGACGGCATCGTGTTCCACCGCGTGATCGACGGCTTCATGGCCCAGACCGGCTGCCCGCAGGGTCGTGGCACGGGTGGATCGAAATACCCCGATCTGAAGCAGGAATTCAACGCCGAGCCGCATGTCCGCGGCACCGCCTCCATGGCCCGCGCCCAGAGCCCGGATAGCGCCAATTCGCAGTTCTTCATCTGCTTCGGCGATGCGCCCTTCCTCAACAAGCAGTACACCGTCTGGGGTCAGGTCATCGAGGGCATGGACAATGTCGACCAGATCAAGCGCGGCGAGCCCGTCATCAATCCGGACAAGATGGTTTCGGTCAAGGTTGCGGCAGATATCGCCGCCTGACCACGACTCGTGGCACTAGTCACAAACAGACCCTCGGGCCTTGCCCGGGGGTCTTTGTTTTGTCGTTGCATGGGAGCATTGCTTGCGTATGGACGCCATTCTCTGGGCACTGATGGGCATTGTAGCCGGGGCCTGCATCGCCACCCAGGCGCCGATCAACGCGCAGCTCGGTCGCAATCTCGGCGTGCCCATCGCTGCGGCCGGCGTCTCCTTCGTCGCCGGCGCCATCCTGCTCTGGGCCATCGCTTTCATCTATAGCCACGTCGTCGATACGCCGATCAATTTCGGCGCACCTGCGCCATGGACCTTCGTGGCCGGGGGCGTGTTGGGAGCCTTCTACGTGTTTTCCAACATTATGCTGACCCCGATGATTGGGGCGGCCGCTGTCATGGCTTTGTCGGTGGCCGGGCAACTGGTCGGCGGGATGTTTCTCGACAAGATCGGCTTCATGGGGATGGCCGTTCGCGAGATTTCGGTCGGCCGCGTGGCTGGAGCCGTGATGCTCGTCACGGGCGCGCTCATGATCCGCCTGTTGTAGCAAAGCATCGCCTCTGCCGCATTGCAGCTCTGCCACATTCGGCCGGTTTCAGGCTGACCGGGGGCGTGCTACGGACGATCCATGCGCGTTTCCGATTTCGACTTCCACCTTCCCGAAAACCTCATTGCCCTCCACCCGGCCGAGCCGCGCGACTCCGCGCGCCTGCTGGTGGTGGACCCCGTCGCGGGCCTCTCCGACCGGCACATCCCAGACCTGCTTACGCTGCTCAGGGCGGGCGACGTCCTTGTGGTCAATGACACCCGCGTCCTGCCGGCCGAACTGCGCGGCAGCCGCCTGCGCGGCGAACTGCGGGCCAACGTCTCCTTCAACCTGCACAAGCGGGTGGACGCCCACACCTGGCGGGCCTTTGCCCGGCCGGCCAAGAAGCTGGCTCTGCTCGATGAGCTCGAACTGGGCAATGGAGAGGCCGATGCCCTCAAGGCGCGCGTGGCAGGCAGGGGCGAGACCGGCGAGGTGACGCTGGAATTCGAACTGGGCGGCGCCCAGCTCGACGAGGCCATCAAGGCTCACGGCGCCATGCCGCTGCCCCCCTATATCGGCGCCAAGCGCGATGTCGAGGAGCGCGACAAGGTCGATTATCAGACCGTCTATGCGGCCGAGGACGGCGCTGTCGCGGCCCCGACGGCGGGCCTCCACTTCACCGAGGCGCTCCTGCAGCAGATTTCGGACATGGGCGTCACCATCGAGCGGGTGACGCTGCATGTCGGGGCAGGGACCTTCCTGCCCATGAAGGTGGACGATACCGAAGACCACGTCATGCATGCCGAATGGGGCGAGATCGACCAGGCGACCGTCGAGCGCATCAAGGCCGCCCGCGCCGCTGGCGGCCGCGTCGTCGCCGTCGGCACGACCAGCCTTCGCCTGCTCGAAACCGCCTCGCTCAAGACCGGAACCCTGCAGCCCTTCATGGGCGACACCGACATCTTCATCACGCCCGGCTTCCGCTTCCGCACCGTCGATGTGCTGATGACCAATTTCCACCTGCCCAAATCGACGCTCTTCATGCTGGTCAGCGCCTTTGCCGGCTTCGACACCATGCACGCCGCCTACGCCCACGCGATACGCGAGGGTTACCGGTTTTATTCCTACGGCGATTCAAGCCTGCTGCTGCGGGCAGAGCAGGACGACTGATCACCTCCCTGGTTGTCCGCCTCCCTGCAACCCGCTAGAACCCCGCGCATGAACGCTCCGACCAAACTCGTCACCTTCACCCTCTCGGCCACCGACGGCATGGCGCGGCGTGGCCGCATCGACACGCCGCGCGGCGATATCCAGACTCCGGCCTTCATGCCGGTGGGCACGGCCGGCACCGTCAAGGCCATGTATCCCGAACAGGTGCGCGAGACCGGCGCCGATATCCTCCTGGGCAATACCTATCACCTGATGCTGCGCCCCGGCGCCGAGCGCGTAGCCAGCCAGGGGGGGCTCCACACCTTCATGGATTGGCAGCGCCCCATCCTCACCGACAGCGGCGGATTCCAGGTCATGTCGCTGGCCCAGCTGCGCAAGCTCACCGAAAACGGCGTCACCTTCCGCAGCCATATCGACGGTTCCTCGCACGAGCTGACGCCGGAACGCTCGATCGAGATCCAGACCCTGCTCGACAGCGACATCATCATGCAGCTCGACGAGTGCCTGAAGCTGCCCGCCGAGCGCAAGGAGATGGAGCGCGCCATGGAGCTTTCGCTCCGCTGGGCCGCTCGCTCCAAGGACGCCTTCAACAACCAGCTCAACCGTGCCCTGTTCGGCATCGTGCAGGGCGGCGATGATCCCGAACTGCGCGCCCGCTCGGCCCAGGGGCTCAAATCCATCGGCTTTGACGGCTATGCCGTCGGTGGCCTTGCCGTGGGCGAGCCGCAGGACGTGATGTTCAAGGTGATCGAGGAGATCACCCCCGAACTGCCGACCGATCGGCCGCGCTATCTCATGGGCGTCGGCAAGCCCGACGATATCCTGGGCGCCATCGGCCGCGGCATCGACATGTTCGATTGCGTCCACCCCACCCGCGCCGGTCGCCATGGTCACGTCTATACCCGCTTCGGCGTCATCAATCTGAAGAATGCACGGCATAGGGATGATCATCGCCCGATCGACGAGGCGTCGCCCAACCCCAATTGCCGCCGCTGGAGCCGGGCATACCTGCATCACCTTGTTAAGACAGAAGAGATTTTGGGCGCGATGATCCTTTCCCAGATCAACCTCGCCTATTATCAAGAGCTGGTGCAGGGCTGCCGCGGTGCAATCGAGGGCGGCCGGTTCAACGATTTTGCGGCAGAGACGCGCGCGGCATGGGCTGCCGGCGATCTGCCGGTCATCTAACGTTCATTAGGGGTTCAAACTCATGGCAAAAGCTGGGCGCAAGGCAAGTTTCGCGAGCCTCGACAAGCACCGCAAGCGGCTTGAAGAGCAGCCCATGCGCGTGCAATTCGCCGTCGATCCCAACCGTTTCAAGCGCTATTCGGCCACCGGCGCCGGCATCCTGCTCGACTATTCCAAGAACCGCATCGACGAAGACACCATGGCCGCCTTGTTCGACCTGGCCCGCGCCGCCGGTGTCGAGGAACGCCGCGACCAGATGTGCGAAGGCGAGCATATCAACATCACCGAAGACCGCGCCGTGATGCATATGGCCCTGCGCTACCAGGGGGATAAGCCGGTGCCAGTCGATGGCAAGGATGTCATGCCCGATATCCGCGCTGTGCTGGCTGCCATCGAGGCCTATACCAACGACATCCGCAGCGGCACCATTCGCGGCCACGGCGGCGAGCAGTTTACCGACGTGGTCAATATCGGCATCGGCGGCTCGGACCTCGGCCCCGCCATGGTGACCCTGGCGCTCGAGCCCTATACCCGGGCCGACCTGCGCGCGCATTACGTCTCCAATGTCGACGGCGCCCATATCCACGATATCCTCAAGCGCCTCGACCCCAAGCGCACGCTGTTTATCGTTGCATCCAAGACCTTTACGACCGACGAGACCATGACCAATGCGGGCACGGCCCGCGAATGGATCGCCGACACGCTGGGCGAAGAAGCGGTGCCAAACCACTTCGCCGCTGTCTCCACCAATATCCCGGCCTGCGCGAAGTTCGGCATTCGTGAAGACCGCATCTTCGGTTTCTGGGACTGGGTCGGCGGTCGCTACTCGGTCTGGTCAGCGATTGGTCTGCCTATCGCGCTGGCCGTCGGCTACGACAATTTCGCCGCCTTCCTCAAGGGCGCCGACGCCATGGACCGCCATTTCCTCTCGGCACCACTGGAGGATAACCTGCCGGTCATCATGGCGGTGCTGGGCGTCTGGTACCGCAATGTCTGGGGCTTCTCGACCCATGCCGTGCTGCCCTATGACCAGCGCCTGAGCCGCTTCGCCGCCTATCTGCAGCAGCAGGATATGGAATCCAACGGCAAGTCGGTGACGCTTGCCGGCAAGCCTGTCGGCTGGTCCACTGGCCCCATCGTCTGGGGCGAGCCGGGCACCAATGGCCAGCACGCCTTCTATCAGCTGATCCATCAGGGCACCGACGTCATCCCTGCCGATTTCCTCATCGCCGCCCGCCCGCATGAAAGCCTGCCGCCCCACCACGACAAGCTGGTCGCCAACGTGCTGGCGCAGTCCGAAGCGCTGATGCTGGGCAAGACCGAGGAAGAAGTCGTCGCCGAGCTCAAGGCGCAGGGTCTCGACAAGGCGACGATCAAGGCACTGACGCCGCACAAGGTTTTCCCCGGCAACCGACCGTCCAATACGCTCTTTTATGAGCAGCTGACCCCTGAGACGCTGGGCGCGCTGGTCGCGCTCTACGAGCACAAGGTGTTCACCCAGGGCGTGATCTGGAACGTCAATTCCTACGACCAGTGGGGCGTCGAGCTGGGCAAGCAGCTCGCCAAAGCGCTGCTGCCCAAGGTCGAAGGCAAGCAGGGCGGGGAGGGCCATGACAGCTCCACCCAGGGCCTGCTGGCCTATTACCTCGCCAACAAGGCCTGATCGCTTGACCATCACCACTGAAGAACAGCTCGAAAAGCTCAAGGCCATCGGCCGCATCTGCGCCATCACCCGCGACGCCATGGCCTCCGCCATGCGCCCGGGCATGACCACTGCCGAGCTCGACGAAATCGGGGCGAAGCTCCTGGCCGAGCATGGGGCCATGTCCGCCCCCATGGTGACCTACGACTTCCCCGGCGCTACCTGCATCTCGGTCAACGAGGAAATCGCCCACGGCATCCCGGGAGACCGCGTGCTGGTCGAAGGCGACCTGGTCAACATCGATGTGTCGGCGAAAAAGGACGGCGTCTTCGCCGATTGCGGCTCGTCCTATGTGCTCGGCACTGGCGACAAGCGCCTGGGCATGCTCTGCCGCGATGGCAAGAAGGCCATGTGGGCCGGCATCAACGCCGTCAAGGCAGGCGCACCACTGGCCGATATCGGCGAAGCAATCGGCAAGTTTGCCAAAAAAGGCGGCTATACGCTGATCCGCAATCTCGCCAGCCATGGCGTGGGCGACAGCCTCCACGACGAGCCGGGCGAAATCGCCACCTGGCCGGACAGGTCCGAGCGCCGGCGCATGACCAACGGCCTAGTCTTCACCATCGAGCCCTTCCTGTCGCTGGGTGGCAAGATGGCCGACCAGAAGTCAGCGGATGACGAATGGACCCTGGTCAGCCGTCCGGCGGCGCCCTGCGTCCAGTATGAGCATACCGTGGTCGCCACGCCCCGCGGTGCCGTGGTCGTGACGCTGGCCGGCTAGAGCCAAACCAGCAGCATCGGCCCCATCACCACCAGCGCTATGGCCACCGCGAAGCGCAGGTTGCCCAGCCCGCGCAGGCTTGGCACGCTCAGCAGCGTCGACAGCACCAGAAAGCCCAGCAGCGCCAACAGCACCGGCGTCAGCGGAGCCAGCGCCAGCGAGGCGCCTTCGGTCAGCTGCAGGTAGATCATGTGCCCGCCCACAAAGCCAAGCAGCGCGATGATGACCACCGCGACCGCCTTGGACGTGATCAGCAGGGCCATGTCGACCGTGTGGCTGTTTATGAGTAATGCCAGGCCCGTCGCGGTGACATGCACGGCGGCCAGCGTGGTAAAGATGCGATTGTCGGCCAGCAGGGGCACCATCTCGGGTGGCGCGCGCAGCGGCAGCGATCCGACCATGGGCAGGTCCGCGCCATACTGGGCCATCAGGTAGATGACATAGAGCATGACCAGCGTGCCGCCCGCAAACACGAGCGCGGTCGCAGCCAGCACCTTGAGCAGATCGATGGTATCCTGTGACACTGCAGGTGGCCCGATCAGATGATGTAAAGAGGATTGGTATGCCGGGAGGGAGAAGGAGTAGAACCTAACAAGAGACCGCCCCTTTGAAGATCAAGCACTTAGGAGAGAATTTTGAGGTTCGTGCCGCGATTTTGTTACACGTTTGTTGCGCGTTTGTTGCGCGATTCTGGCGGCATTTTTCACGCGTTCTAGCGTTAGCTCACGCTCGACTGCCCCGTCAAGTTCACGCTCAAGGCGCTCGAAGATCGGCAGGTACGCGTCGCCGTGGGCAACAATGATTTCCGCGACCGTCGCTAGGGCAGCCTGCAGTTGCTCCGAGCTGTATCGCCGCTTTGCGATAGCGGCGCCGGTCATGCGCCAGCCCCCGTCTCGATCTTCTTCGAGGTGGTCCGATTGTACATCTCGCCGATAGTGCGGGCGAATGCGGCCTCGGCTGATCCGCCGACCAGCTTGCGTAGCCCGTCTGCAGCCGCGTCAATCTCGGCGAAGGTCTTGCCGGCCAGGATGCGAGCCAGCCGGTCGGTGTCGATTCCCCGGTTGCTCTCGATCAGCTTTGCCACGCTGACGATCAGAATGCCGCGTAGGGCAGCCGGATCATCCGTCCAAGCCGCGCAGATAGCCAGCAGCGCCTGTTTGGTCGCCAGGTCGCC
This sequence comes from Alphaproteobacteria bacterium, assembly GCA_018828145.1. GTDB lineage: Bacteria > Pseudomonadota > Alphaproteobacteria > Rhizobiales > Devosiaceae > Devosia. Next base: position 57,611 of record JAHJWO010000021.1, read on the forward strand.
ATAGAGGGTGACGGAGCGGGTGAGGGCGCCTACGGCCGCCGTTGACCCCGGCGGCATGCCCGCGCCGGCCCTGCGGGCGATCTCGCAGCCCGCGGACTGTACCACGCGCTCCACTCGGAGGCAGACGGGATCCTCAGCAGCCACGCCAGCCCAGTACTTGTCGATGGCGGTTATCGCCTTGCGGTCGAGGTTGAGGGCGAGGAAGTTCTCGGCCTCCAGCTGCACACCGGTGGCGTGAATGATCGTGGCCGGCACATGGGTCACATCGGGGTGCAGCTTGGCGGCCCGTGTGCGGTGTTGGCCATCGGTGACATGGAAGCGGCCAGATGGCTGCGGCGACAAAACCACGGCGCCGAACTTGTCCCACCGGAAGCCAGCGACGATCCTCTCGACCGATCGCTCGTCGAGGCCGCGCTGATAGGTGGCGTCTACGTCGATCAGGTCGACATCGACCCAATCCAGAGCCGGCACTTCGCCAATATTGAAGTTCGTTTTCACGCGCGTCAGCCTGCCTATGGATGCCGCCACAAACGCGGGCCATCTCGATCGGGTTTTTTAGGGGCTAGATGCGCCTGCGGGTATCAGCCGGGCAGGCTGGAAAGCGTGAACTTCCCAATGCGCTCACTGTAGAGAATTGTCGAAATTATGCAAGATTACTTTCGACAATTTGGCCTTGCCGCAAAATTTGTCAGAGGGGGTCACGCACTCCTGCAGCGCAGCGGCCGACCCCTCCCCAGGGGGTGGGTTGGGTCTGGCGGGGTGGGTTGGAGCGGGTGCCACCGGCGCGCCTTGCCTTGTTTAGGCAATGATTATTCTTCCATATCAATCACTTCGGTATCGAACTGGCTCGCATCTGGCGCAACATTGGCCAGTTTGGCCCGGTTCGCCAGCTCGGCCTCCGTCCTATTCATCTCCTCTAGGAGCTGTTCGCGCGTCATCTCGCGCAGGTCTTGCGTGCCGGCCGACGCCTCGCGCATCCCCTGGCTGGTGTAGCCGGACCGATCGAGAAGGGTCTTGGCGGCTTCCAGGCGCACCCTGGGCTCGAATACCTTGCTCTTGTCCTCCACCATCTCGATCAGGAGGTTGAGCGATATGGGGCCGGCCTGAGAGAACCGCGTGCGCAGGACGTGCTCATAGCCGGCGCGCACATTGGGGTCATTCATCGCGACGCGGGCAAACTGTACCGCGCGGTTCGGATGACAGCCTGCCTCGACGGCCGCCAGGCGCTGATCGCCCGTGGTGGCGAAGTGCTCAACGAAAGTGACCATTTGCGCGTTGAGCCGGTCGAGCGGACTAGCTGGCGGGGTGGCTAAGGCTTGGGTCAAAATCGACCTCCATGGGCCCTGATATTCAACGGCATATCTATTATTACACGTAATGGTATAACATTCAATGCGTTTGCGCCTAACCGTACCGATGGGTACGTTGTATGGCAAGAAAAACCCCGGCTTGATGAGCCGGGGCGTGTGTCCTCGTCGGAACCGCAATCAGGCCTGAGCGCGCAGGCCGGCGTAGGTGTTCATAAGTGCAATCGCAACGTCTGCAGGCACGCAGCCGTCAAGGCTAACCCATCCCCCCGACATAGAGGTGATATCCAGCACGCCCTTCGAGCCTTTGACCTCGCCGAGCCTGGTGGCGTGGTGTTCGCCAACCTGGGCGACGGCTTGGTGGTCGAGATGCTGAAAGGCTGGCAGTTCGGCGCCGGTAAAATCGGTGCCACCGACAACGCGGAGATAGGACGGGATCTGCAGAGTTTGGGTGTTGGCCATTTTGAAAGTCGCTTTCGGATTGAAACCGGCGACTCGCTTGCAAACGGGCGGCCGGGCGATTGCAGGTTTGCAAGACCGCGAAAGCGAAAGCGGCAACCCCGAAGGATTCCAACAATGCCCGACCATAACGTGGGCGCTTTCGTTCGGGCTTGCATTCCCGTTCCTGAGGCTCAGGACACCCGAACATTGCGCCAATACCGAAGTATCGTCAAATAGTTTTGTGAGAATATATGTTGTAGAGAGAAATAGTAAAGAGCAATTCTAGAAATTTCTATTTCGCTCTACATCTTGAAACGTCTTTTTTAATTACAGGTGCCGCTCTTTGTCTTATGTGGTTTGCTCTCCGAAGCGCTGTATGTAGGTGGCCAGCCGGTCATTGTTTCCTGCCGCGCTGAAAACGGCCCCGCACACTCCAAAGATGACAACGGCGGCCGCGCTCAAGGTCGGCCAGTCGGGCGACGAGCTGCCCAACAAGGCGAGGATTGGGCTTGGCACAAATCGCCAGGCGAGCCACAGGACGGCAATTTGAGCGACGAGGGTTGCTGCGCTCGTTACCGCCCAGAATACCTTGCTCGGAGCGATCAGGTAACCGCAGACGAGGTGCGCCAGGGCAAAGCCGACAATGGCCGGCGGGTAGAATGCCAGAAGCGAGGCAATGCCGCCGATGAGGACTGCAGCGTCAATTGCTCCTAATCGAGATTCCCATCGTAGCGGGGTCATGGTGCCTCCGTCTTCCGGCCAGTCCGGTGGAGGGGATGTTGTAGTATTGAAAGGTCGGACGCAACTAGATCGATCGGCGGGCGGGCAGGTGGCCGCAGAGAAGGACGCAAGCCCGCCTCTGCAGCCTCTAGAGCGTGCTATTGGTGCGCGTCTGCCATCCGTTTGGCGAATTGGACGGCACCATTCACCTCGATGGCGAATGCTCGATCAGAAACGGTGTTTCGGCTTTCCCAACGGCCGGTGCTGCCGCGGCAGTACCGCCGTACCCGCAGCTCGGGGAGAGCCTCAGCTCGCAAAAGGTAAGCATCGACAGTGGTCAGACCGTCCGATTGTCGGCGCCGAACGCGATGGCCGCCGTCGATGACATGGACGCCATCGGAGCCCATAATCATGAGGATCGGTGTGTCCCGCTTAGCCAAGGACATGCCCGCCGCCCGACCTGGGTCGACCGGTCGATTTGCGAGGTTGCGCTTTAGGCCATCGCTAATAGGCAAGGTCTGCGCCGCAGCGCCTTCTACCAGGCGCTTGGCGTGGCTCACGTTCAGCCAGCCGAAACGCTCGTGCTCCAGGATTTCATCGTTCAGCCGCACGCCCTCTATTCGGTGCAGGCCATCTGGCCCATGGACCGTGTAAGACCAACCATCCTCGTCGAGGTCGAAGCCGGGGAGATCCTTCATCGCCTCGTAAGCCTCCCTCTCGGTCAGGCCTTCCTCTGGAATGTGGACCACGTCCATACGATAGACCCCTTTGAGCCGGGATCGGGCTTTTGCAGCGCGGCGCGCTTGACGGTTCTCAGGCATGCTTCTCGAAACTCCATACTCAACTCGGACGACGCAAGTCTCGGGGTGGCCAGGGCCGTCTCTGGGGCGACGATGGCCATGGCGGGGCAGGCGGATCGAGGGTTTCGGACGGTCCGCGGAATTTGTCTTTGGCCCAGCCTCGCCCCCTAGGGCGGGCGCTGGCGCCGGGTGGGGGGATATATAAGGGGGGAGGGACCGCCCGTGGAACCGCCCGTGGACCGCGCGTTTAACAAAATCAATCACTTAGCACCAACCGCGCGAACCGCCCGTGGAACCGCGCGTTTAACCGCCCGTCTAATGAAATCAATGACTTAGCTTGGTTTGCACGGGCGGTTCGGGCGGTCCAGACGGAACCGCCCGTGAGCGTCTCCGCCCCCTTTGGCTTACATGCCGAAGACATTATCTGGCTCCTGCTCTGGAGCTGTCTGGATAACTATCTCGTCGTACGGGTGGCCGTTATTCCGGCGAGTGCCGACTGACAGCGCGATGGCACCTGAACGCATTAGGCGCTCGTACGAAGCTTCAAGGCTCCCGCGGTCATAGCCGCGAATTTCTGGCGCAGCCCGCGCCAATGTGAGCGCGAAGTTGCCGGCCTGCTTCTTCGGACTGAACCACTCGCCGCGGCCTGCCAGTACTCGGAGTGCAGCGAGCAACGCGCGATCTGTCTCCATTGCTGGGTCCAGGCCATCGGTGGAAACGAAGGCGCCGCGATCCCATCGTACCCTCAGCTCCGTTCCCATCTTCCCGTAGTTGGCCTTGGTGGTCCTGATCGTGCGGTAATCTCCTTCGAGGTCTTCCTTTGGCCTCGACATGTACAGTCTGCTGCGGGAAGCGTTGGCCCATCCAGTGGATCCGGAGCGGCCGCTGCCATCCGCCATTCCAGACACCGACGGGTGCGCCAGGGCGATGGCCGTTGTCTTGTGTTCGATGCACAGCCGGTTGAGCGTCCGGTTCATGAAGCCGGTGACTTCGGTCCGGCTGAGTTCATTGCCAGCAAACATGTTGGCGATGGGATCGACCACAACCAACGCCGGCTGCAGCAGCGCAACGGCCGCCTGCAGCCGCGCGAAGAAGGGCATCAGCTTGCCCTCCGGGTGCTCGCGTGGGAAACTCATCATTACGCAGCCGCTGTCGGGGATGTGGTCAGCAGTCCACAGGTTCATGCCGCCAAGGTCGGCCATGGTGAGATCCATCGACCTGTTGATGTCGATCTGACGCCGCCAAATCTCGTCAGTGTCATCCTCAGAGAACACGCAGAGCACGCGCCCTGGCTTCACCGACCGGCCAAACCAAAGGCGGTCCGCGCACACGGCTGTGGCCAGTTGTTGGGCCACCAGCGTTTTGCCAACGCCGCCGTCGCCGGTCAGAAGGGTGGTCTTGTGGAGTGGCACCATTCCGTCGACCAGCGACTCCCGCGCCGGTGGCGTCAGGTCCCCGAAGTCGATCGGCCTGGCAAACGCAAGAGGAGAGCGATTGTCGTTCGCAGGCCCCGCTATCTCGACCGCATCGAATTCCGCCATCGCGTCTTTGACGCCAGGCCGCGAGGTGCCGTAGGCGTACGCGTTGGCGACGATCGACATCAGCTTGTCGGCGTCCCATGGCGGCTCAGCCTTGGTTTCGTTCCAGTGTTCGAGCATCAGGTCGGAGCATGCGAATTCCGAGATGCCGAAGTCCTTGAGCGATGCTGCCACCTTGTAGGTGGTCAGGTCGCCCGCGGCGAAAGCGATTGCGCCAGGGGCTGCCCCGCGCAGATATTCGATGGCTCGCGCGATGTTCGGTTCGGTGTCCAGATCGGCGAGCGGCTGGCTGTCTGCCTTCTCCCGTGGCTTTTTGCCTGCGACGATGGTGTCAACGAACCACTGGGGCGCCAAGGGCATGTCGCCGTCGTGGACAGTAGCGTATGGGGTGCCGTTGACCACGCTGCCTGGCGCGACGACTAGGCCGCCGTCAGCCCGTATGTCGATGCCGGGGTAGTCCGTTAGCGACTTCACGCCATTGGGCACCCATTGTCCATCCGGGATCGTGAGGTAGGCGTGACGGCCCCCCGAGGGGGTATCGACCACGAGACCCAGATCCACACCAATCACAGATTTGATCAATTCCAGAGACGCTTTGCCCACAGCGCCATCAGCGTCAATGACAAGGAGCCCGTCGCCGGTGGCGATCCCGACATTGGCGTCCGCATAATCGCCTTCGAACCAAGCCCGTACGACCGCCGGATCTGTGGAAGCTGCCGCCTGCCATCCAGCGAAGGCGGGTCGTTTCATCCCAGCTAACAGGGGGAAGACGCGAAGGCCGCGCCCGGCGAGGAGTAACGCCTGCTTGAGATTTTCAGGATGCACTGAGGCGGTGCGCGCCGCTGGCGCGGAGACGGATTTGCTAGTCAAATGGAAACCCTCTGGGTCAAGCCGATGATGCGAGAGACGAGGATGTCGTCGTGCTCGCGGGGTGAGGGGCTCGGTTCAGAGGATTGATATGTGCTGAATGATGAGAGAGCGTTGCCCGATGTCGGATGCTGCTATTCCTGCTCGGACGGCGCCTCCTGACTTGTCGGGACAGCCTGAAATGGTCGGCCGCGATGCGCCCTCTCGCGATGCACCCGCAATACCTCCTCAAACTGAACGGGGTTCGCTAGCCGCAACGCATTGATCAGTTGCTGTCTATCGCTGTCGTTCGCGGCGATCCTGGCAAGTTTCAGAATTTCACTTAGCCGGCGCTGGGCGATGCCGCGGATGGCAGCCTTTACGGCGCGTGCAGACTCCGCCTGAGCAACCCAATGCGGTGTTTCCTCGCCTGGCTGTGGCGGAGGGGCGCCTTTAAGGCGGTAGTTGATGTGAGTGATTTGTCGGGTGAGGTGGACGATTGCCTCTTCGCAATCCTCTGCAGTCACGAGATCGGTCAAGAACCAGTCGTCGTCGATCTTGAGGTTCCGAACAGGGATACGTGCGGTCAACGCGCTCTCCGAATGTCTATACAACTCTCAGTTTGCGACAGCGATGCGCGGGTAAGCGACGCCGTAGAGGCAACTGACGACGGGATGATATCAGCCATTGACATTTTTGCCAATGTGAATTGACAAGGTCATTTCCTCAACTCTCAACAAAACACCTTGCGTATCGAACGACAAGCAGGAACGGTGGAAGCCAAGGGAGGGTGCAATGGGAACAGCGTCTGGAATACCCAAGTTGATCAGACGAGGGAGGCGGTACTACATCTCGATCTATAACTCCGAGAAGAGGGTGACGGAGCGGAGATCGCTGAAAACAGAGGATCTCGCAGAGGCTAAGAAGGGCCTGGCGAGACAACTGGCGCTAATGGAGAATGTGGACCGGAAGGGACTTTCGATCACGGTCATTGCCGCATTGGAAGATTACCTCCTCGATCATGTTTTCGAGAACTGCGCCGCCCCTCGCCGCCAAGAGATCGCGGCGACGCACCTGGCTGCGTTTTTTGGCAAAACTGCGTTGGCAGATGTCAATATCCCCATGTGCCGGGCTTATGCCGCCGCGCGCCGCGCCGGCAAGGTTGTCAGCGGCTTGGCCAATGTCAAAGGCCGACGAGCCTCCGACAGCACGATCAGGCGCGAACTGACGACGCTCACCTCCGCTGCGAACCACGCAAAGAAGTGGAAGCGGATCTCGCCGGCCGACATGCCGAGCATTGAGCGCACGAAAGAGCGCGGCGGTTTCCTCGAAGCCGGGCTCGCGGGCGAGGCGAAGTTCTTCTCGCGCGAGCAGATCGCGCTGCTGTTGTTCCACGCCCGCGGCCAGACGCGCGACATCATCAAGCTCTGCTACTATACGGCAGCCCGCCGGTCCTCGATCGAAGAGATCACCGTTGGTCAGATCGATTTCGCCCGCAAGAAGATCGACCTTGCCACTCCAGGCAAGAAGCAGACGAAGAAGCGCCAGCCGGTGGTGCCGCTGTTCCCGGTGCTCGAAGCGGACCTCCGAAGGTTGGTGGTTGGCAAGGAGCCGACCGACCGGCTGTTCAAAACTCGCCAGTTTCCCTACCAGTTCAACCTGACCTGCAGGGCGCTTGGGTTCGACGAGCCGCACAACCCGCATATGCTGCGCCACAGTCGGGCGACTCATCTCCTGCAGGACGGCAAGAAGCCCTACAGCGTGGCTGCCTTGTTGGGTGACACGATGGCCACTGTGGAGGCCAATTACGGCCACCACTCGCCAAGCGAACTCATGGAGGATTTGAAGTGACTTCCCGCGAGTCAACCTTTCCATACACGCGATTGCGGCCTAAAACCCGAAAGGTTCGGAAAGAGGCGACTATGGCGGGAAAGCGGGCAGAAGCATTTCACAATCTTGAGCCCTCTCCCGTGGTGCCCGACGGCGCCACGCCTGAGGTGGCTCGGGTGGAGTTTGCGAGAAGGCTGAGCAAGCAACTCGTCCTCAAGGGATGGAACCAGTCACGTTTGGCGGTTGAGGCCCTGAAATTTTCGCCCCCTGGCGTGACGATGGGCAGAGATAAGGTGTCCAACTATGTCCGCGCCAAGAACCTGCCCACCCCGGTTCACCTCAAAGTCCTCTGCGATGCGCTGTCCTGTAAACCCGAGGATCTGATTCCGTCCCGTGGGCGTCGAGAGGCTGGTGAAACCGCTCAGATAGCAGAGTTGACAGATATGGGGCAGGGGACCGTATGGCTTCGTATCAACGAAGTGGTGCCGTGGCCGGTGGCGCTTCAGGTCATGGCCCTTTTGCGGGGCAGCCAGGATAAAGAGTGAAGGCGCCGCTAGCGTGCCGTGACTGCATTTGCGCCGTCGACCACAATGCGAAGGGGCTGGCCGGTCTGGCCATCGTCGGGTTCGTTGAGGTCGCGGGCGCCGGCACCCAGGGAAAGTAGGCGGATCAGCTTGGCATTGTATTGCGGGCTGCCGACCTGCTTGACCTCGCGCGTCAGCAGGTGCTGGGCGAGTTCGGGGTCGAACCACATGCGCTCGATCAGCTCGATAGCCGCGGCATCGCCATTCGGCATCATCTGGCGCCACAGCGTCAGTGTTCGCATGAGCCCGCCGCCCTTCAGGACGCCGAAACGCAGCTTGAGCGCGACCTCGACGGGCTTCGCCAACTGATCCCAGAACCGATCATTGGCGCTAGTCTGCGAGCCAACGACAGTACGCATCTCCAGGTTTTTCAACGGAGCCAGGAACTGGTGGGCTGCGCGCAGCGAGTTCATCTCGTCGGGCGTGAACACCTCGGCGAGGGCTTCCTCGTGTTGCTTAAAAAGGTCATCAAGCCGGGCGAAGGAGAGCGGGTTCTCCCCGGTTGATGTCCGCTGCACAGCCGACGTGGTGGCGCGTTCCATCAGGAACTCCCGGACAGCCGCCTTGAGCCCGTCGCGCGCGCTGTCGTTGCCGGCGATGCGTTCGACGATCTCGCGCATCGTCGTCTCGGCGTCACCCGAGTTGAGAATGCCGGATACGGCGTTCACCGGATCCTTGCCGAGTACGCGGGAGATGGCGCCCTTGTTGGTGGCTGCCTCGCGGAGAGCGGTCTGCGCCTCCTGCAGAGTGGCTGCCAACTGGCTGGAGTCGGCTGCGCCTTCGCCGGCGCGGACGATCAGCCCGTTGAGCTGGGCGCGGAAGTCGGCCGACAGTTCGAGGGCTTCGTCACCCCACTTCTCGGCCCAGCGCTCGATGGCCACTGGGTCGATCGTGCCGTTGGCGCGGACAACGCCCGGCGCCTCGGCGAGATCGGCTGCGAGATACTGCCCGACAGCTTCGCGGCCTTCTGCGGCCACCGGGCTGGATTCCATGATGCGGGCAAGCGCCGCTGCCTTTTCGGGTTGACCGGGCTGCAGGAAACGCTTCGCTGTCTGCGACGGCGGCGTGGTCGAGCGGCCGAAGCGGTCGAGGTTGAAGTCCTTGCGCAGCACGCGCGCCGGGTCTGCCGGCCCGCCCCCGAAGGTGCTGCCAACCGTATCCCTGTAATTTTCACGAGCGGCAATCGCAGCCGAGGCTTCCGGGTTGCCGGAGGCCGCGGCTTCATCGAGGGTCGTTTCCATCGAACGGCGCAGCTCGCGGATATTGTCGGCGAGCGTGTAGTTGCCGGCGCGACGGGCGCGCTCCTCTGTGGTGGCCAGTTCGGGCAGGGCATCGACAATGCTGCGGACGGAAACTTCGTTCGGCGCCTGAACTTCTGGCGTGTCGCGGATGATCGGGCGGCCGCTTGCGTCGAGAATGCCGGTGTCGACGGACGACGCTGGCGTGACTTCGCCGGCCGTGCCCTCGATGCGCTGCAGGAGGCCCTGGGGGATGACTTTGTTCGGCGTGTTGAGGTCGCCCAGCGACTGGTAAACGCGGCCGGCGGCGTCGAGCATCGCGTCGGAACTGACTATCGACTGGCCATCCGGGTCCGCTGCGGCGAACATCCGGCTGGACTCGCCTTGCATCGGCACGAGCGTGTTTTCGACGACAGCCTGGTCGAGCCGTTCGCTGGCGGGAACCTTCTCCCCACGGCGCGCCGTAAGGTCGGCCGTGAGCGCCATATTGCGCTGATCGGCGCTGCCGACATCGGTCTCGGCTGCAGCGACACGGGCGCGGGCTTCGTTCATGCGGGCGGCGTCGTCGGCGGCGACTGCATTGGTGAACTGGCGGCCGACGGCGGTCTCCGGCGCGATCTTCTTGGCGCTATCGAGGGCTGCGCCTTCAGTGGCCTGCTGGTTGGCCACAAAGTCCTTGTGCAGCGACGGGTCGAGCCGGAAGCCCTTCTCGTAGGCGACGAGGCCGGGGTCGTCCGACAGGATGCCGGCGGACGGGATCGCCGCTTTCGGGCCGTTGGACTGCATGGCGTTGGAGCGGGCCGAAATTGTCTCGGCCGCCAGTGCTGGGTTTGAAGCCGCATCTTGGGCGTAGAAGGCAGCAACGTCTGCATCTTTGCCGCGAATAAATGAACCGTCGGGGTTCTGGGGCAGGGTGGTGTCGTACTGGCCACCGGCCATGTTTGAGAACACGCCGCCCAAGCCGCGCGAACTGGATGTGGCCACGTTTTGCAGCAGGTTCGCGCCGACCGCGCCGCCCATCGAGGCAATAACGTCGCCGACAGGCCCAAGCAACGCCTTCGCTGACTCAGGGGCGTACATGTCGTAGGACCCGTAGCCGACGCCCGCACCGGCACCGGCGATGGTGTCGTTGACCATGTTCGCACCGGCCTGATAGGGGCGCGTGAGGGCCTCAGCCTGAGGCGCAATAGCAGGGGACAGCTTGCCGAGAGCTTGGCGCACAACCGGATTGGCCAAGACCCCTGAAGGCAACAGGGACTGGACGCCGAAACGATTGCCTTCAAAACCGAGACGCTGAATGTCGGTCATCTCGTCGTAGGAAAAAGGTTCGCCCGGGACGATGCCCTCGATAATGTCGTTGATCTGGGCGGAGCCGCCGATGGGGTTCTTCGACTGCATCCACGACTGGTCGCCGGGTGCAACCGCATCAAGGCCCATGGCGCCAAGGTTGAGCACCGCACTGGACATGTCGACCGGGAAGCCGGCGAGTTCGCCAACACCCTGGCGGAGGCCCTGCAAGGCGATATCGAGCGCGCGAGTTGGGCCGGCCTCTGGACCGCGCTGTTCAGGCTGCGCCGGCAGATTGAAGGTGCGGGGGTCGGGCGACAAGGCCGGTGTGAACGGCAAAGGCAGATCGCGCATGGGATCGAAATCGTCGATCGGAGGCGCAGCCTGAGCCGGCGCCGCTGTTGGCGTCGATTTTATCCGAAAGCCGGGCGGGATCGACGGTGACCGTTGTTGCAGCACGAAGCCTGGCGGGAGAGGAGGCGCTTTGCGCGGTTCGAGCACGAACCCCTGTGGGACGGGTGGCATTACGATATCCTCCCGTCGGGCATCAGGTGAATTCCATCGGCGCTGTTTTCATGACGCATGGGGGAGGCTCCGTCGTCCTCGTGGGATCGGATGTGAATGATCTGTTGACGCTCAGATGGGCAGCTTGCGAAGCCGCAGTTACGCAGGGAGTTCGATGGGAATTGCACACGTCCGAGCAATGCCAACCGCAGTTGTCGAAGCTGCATTACGAGCGGGGAGGTGCCGTTGATGAGGCGGGCAAGACATCAAAGCCGGTCGCGATGCGGCGTTACGCGGTAGCTCAAAACAGAAATTCTAAGCTAGCAGAATTGTCTCATGGATCGGCCGGAAGGTCAATGAAAATGCCGGCGTAGAGCCGTGTTTGATTGAGTGAGGTGAGCCACCGCCGGCGGCCCGTGACCTGCCCGCACGTCATTTTAACTTACCTATATGAGTAGACTTTGATGTTGCTGTTGCCCTTGCTGTTTTGGTCAGGGATGTGCGTAATTGGAGTAGGTGCGCGAGGGGGGCGAATGCGCGAGCTTAGAGTACGTTTTGTGTCGGCCATCAGGAGAGCACTTGTAGTGCTGTCGGTTGTGACAGCGTTCCTGGTCTCATCCCCAGTGCAAGCTGACTTTCAGCAGAGCCAGGCGTGGTTCGAGAGACTGTCGGAAAATCAGCGGGCGGATCTTCAGGGCAATCTCGTCTTGCTTGCACACTACGGCGGAATGGTCGACGGCCAGTTCGGTGCCAACACCTATGGTGCCCTGGTCCGGTGGCAACAAGAGGTGAAGGTGCGGCCCGATGGCGTTCTCACGACCCCTCAGCTCGATCTGCTGAATCAAATGGCATCGCAGGTGATGAGCGACTTGGGCATGAGCCTGGTCGAGGACCTCGACGGGCATCTGGCTATCATGTTGCCGACGGGCTTGCTAACGCAACAGAGCAAGGGGTCGAACGGGACAATCTACCAGGATGCCAGCGGCGAGTTCGTTGCCGAGACATTCTGGCGCCCGAGTTCCGAGGGAACACTGTCGCAGCACTACGCCGCCGCCGCGGTGGGGCGGAACGTCACCTACAGCACCCTTCGGGCGGACCTCTACGTCGTCACCGGCACGGCCAATGGCCGCTACTTCTACGAGATGGTGCATGCGGATGGTGGTGGCGCCGCCGGGTTTCGCTTTACCTACCCCGAGTGGCAGCGGGAAACGGGTGGGGTGGCGTCCGTCTTTGCGGCTTCGTACTCCATGCCCATCACCGGCCAGGAAGTGGCGCAGGGCAACCTAGACCTGGGGCTGCCGGCACCGTCATCAGTGGAGTTTGCAACGCCCTCGACCCCGGAGCGGCCAGCTATCGTCGCTCCTATGACCCCGACGCCAAAGACAAAGACTGCCGTACCGGACTCCAATGAGGAGGGGTTTAGGCAGTTCGGCAATTTCCTTGTCTTCGACAATGCGCCTGGGGTTATCGGCCTGGTTGGCGATATCGGTCCGAGCACCCCACTCGATTTTCGTCGCGCCCTGCGGGCCGTTGGAGAGCCCAAGGTGCTCGCGCTCGGAAGCGATGGCGGGCTGGTGTCCAGCGCCCTTCTCTTGGCCTATGAGGTCCACGAGTTAGGCTTGGCCACCTGGGTCCCGGAGGAGGTTGGATGCTATTCTGCCTGTTCCTTCATCTTCTTCGCTGGATCCGAGCGCCTGGCTGAGGGCAAGCTGGGAGTGCACCAGGTTTGGGGTGACGAGGTAGACGCTTCATCCGCGCAGACCGTGGTGTCGGACATCCTTGAAGCATTCAGCGACTTTGGCGTTCGCCAGGAAGTCACGTCGGCCATGCTGCGGACTAGGCCGGAGGACATGTATGTGTTCAGCGAGACCGAGCTAGCGCAATGGAACCTGAATGCCGGCGGCCTTTAATGGCGCCGGCACGTCATCGTAGGCAACCGCGAAGCTCGCATCAGGATGCTGAGGGGGACGACGCGATCGAGCCAACTGAGATAGGACTGCGCCCCGGAGCAAATGCAGCCGCTCCTTACAGCCGGAGAAAGCCGCGCCGCGTTCCCGCGGCTCAAATCTCCTTCACTGGCCAGGAATCAGCGTAGGCTTTTCCTGACAATAAGAGGGCCGCATGGGAAACGAGTTTTGGCTAGACGACCGGCTCGCGCGCCGCGAAGACGCCGAGTATATCCAAACTTTCCTTGGCAACAGGATTGCTGAGCGGCATGCAGTCGGATTGCCCGCTTCCTATGTGCTCAACATCAATGCTCCATGGGGAACAGGAAAGACCTTCTTCCTGAAAAGGTTCGCCCAGCAACTGCGCGAGGCAAACCATCTAGTGGCGGAGGTGAACGCCTGGTCGACCGACCATGCCGACGACCCCTTACTGGCCGTGATGGCGGCGATTGAGGACGCAGCAGGACCGCTGCTCACCAGATCGAAAGCTGCAAAGCTCAAGGCCACTATTAACAATATGAAGCGCAATGCCGGCGGCATCGCGATGGCCGCGGTCAAGGGGGCATTGATCCAGGGCGCCAAAAAGGCCATCGGCGGCGCAGTCGATGAGGTATCGGACATTATCGGAGGCTCCACGACCGGCGGTGCCGAGACTGAGACGACAGCTTTGGCAGAGGCGGCCATGTCCGGCGCGGTGGAACGGGCCATGACCACGCTCGAAACGCTTCTCGATCAAACAGCGGCCGAACAGGTCAGTCTATTCCGCAAGGCGCAGGCGTCCATCGCTTCATTCAAGTCCGATCTTGCGACGCTAACGAAGATCCTCAGTGAAAGGGAAATGTCGCCAACCCTCTATGTCCTGATCGACGAGCTCGACAGATGCCGGCCCACCTATGCAATCTCACTCCTGGAACGGGCCAAGCATCTGTTCGAAGTCGACAACATCGTGGTCGTTGTCGCTACCGACACGGCGCAGCTAGCCAACTCCATAAAGGCTGTCTATGGCTCCGAATTCGACAGCCGACGCTATCTAGGGCGCTTCTTTGATCGAACCTATGAGTTCGACGAACCGGAGCTGGCAGAGTTCATACAAGAACTGCTGATCAGGCAACCAATCAATGAAGAGATGATTTCGGTCCCGCCGGAGCAGTCGCTGCACTCAACTATGGTCGCGACCTTCGCAACTTTTCGCACCACGCCGCGTGATATCCAGCGCTGCTGTGACCTAGTTCGGACTGTCGCCACCACCTGGTCTAGTACAGCAAGGATCGAGATAACGGCTATGCTGCCCGTGATGGTGGCCTACCAAACCGGAACTCCGATCGACTGGTCAGGCGAGCCGATGCGTAATTTCATGGAGAACTTCGAATTCGGCGGGCCGCCATTAACCTGGCGGCACCGGGTTGAAATGAGTTTTGAAACAAAGACCGCAGAGGTCGGTGTAGTCGAACTATACAATCAATGGCGGGACTACCGATCAACTCCTCTCTCAGAAATCTCAGGTCGGCAGGCATCCGCACCAGCTAATGAGTGGGTAATCAGCAGGCTGAGCGACGAGTTCCGGCTGGTGCACAACAATGGGTACAGCCTTGGAAAAGCAGTTCCAATTAGCATTGTGAACCAATACCCGTCCATCATTCTCAAGGCCGGTCGCTTCAGTGCGTAATGCGTATCGCATTGCAGATTATCTAATATTGCCCCGTCAATGTTCGTCGTGGTCTATTCGGTTCCGTTGACCGGCTCAGAGACTCTAGAATGATGCGACCTGACCTCCTCGAACACGCGATGAGCCGCTGGATTGTCGAAGACACCCCAAAGCTCGGCTACGACCTGCCGGTCGTTCAGATCGCCAGGGGGCAGGCCACGCTGAAGGATCGCAAGTGCGTCGAGGAGCATCCGCTCCGCGGTCGTGGTCTCAAGCATCTTGCACCTCCAGATGCACGTCGCGCGCAGGTTTGTCCTCGCGCAGCCCCTTGAATGATGGGTGCCGGATCAGGCCATCAGGCGTGACTTCGGTGTATTCAACCTCGGCGAGTAGCCGCGGCTCCACCCACCGACAAGCGCGGGCCTCGGCGCGAGGCATGCCCTTAACGTCGAGGGGTCCGTCGGCCAGGATGAGCTGCAGCACCTCATGCACCTCACGACGCATCTTGTCGGTGAAGCCCGTGCCAACGGCGCCGCGGAAGACCAACTGGCCGTCCTCGTAGGTGGCGAGGAAGAGGCCGCGGACATTGTCGACGCCGTATTCCGGTGGACGCCAGCCGATGACAACGAACTCCTGG
Organism: Alphaproteobacteria bacterium; assembly: GCA_018828145.1. Classification (GTDB taxonomy): domain Bacteria; phylum Pseudomonadota; class Alphaproteobacteria; order Rhizobiales; family Devosiaceae; genus Devosia. Next base: position 72,934 of record JAHJWO010000021.1, read on the forward strand.
CGCTGGACAGCCTTGATCTTGAGCCATGCCGTCGAGCGATCGCCGCCGTAATAACGCGCCGCCGGCGCCTTTGCGATGACGCCCTCGAAACCGCCGGCCTTCATGGCATCGAAGACCTGCTGGCCGTTACCGGCCACATGCTGCGAATAGATGACGGGGCTGTCGGCCGGCAGATCGGTCAACAGTGCTTCAAGCCGTGCCTTGCGTTCCGCCTGGGGCAGCCTGGCCACGTCCTCGCCGTTCTGCTCCAGCAGGTCGAAGGCGAAGAACACGATTGGCGAGCGGCCGTCGAGCGAGGTCTTGAGCAGGCTGAAGTTGGATCGGCCGTGTTGATCGATCGCGCAAATCTCGCCATCGATCAGCGCCGTGCCCTTGGTGATTGTGGCCAGCGCAGGCGCGACAAAACCAAACTGGCGGGTCCAGTCGTGGCCGCCGCGGCTATATAGGCGAACCTGATCCCCGGCGATGGCCGCTTGAGCACGATAGCCGTCGTACTTCATCTCGAAAAGCCAGCTGTCCCCGGCCGGCACTTTGCGCTCCAACGTAGCGAGCTGGGGCGGACGAAACGATGGGAGGATGAGGGGGGTAGATTCTGAGTCCCTGCGGACTGACCGCTTTTTGCGGGGTGCGGCCTCTACGGCCGGCATGGGGAACTCTGGCACATCGACGACTCAATACCAGATGACCGAATCGGTTCCACCACCCAGGCCCTTGCGCCGCCGAAAAACCGTAGCCTACATACCGCGTCGGAACGGAGATAGGCGATGTGCGGACGCTTCACCAATGAGATGACCTGGGCGGAGCTGCACGCCCTCTACAGCATCCACGACAAAGGCCCGCCGCCCACCAATCTTCAGCCCCGCTACAACATCGCGCCGACCCAGACCGTCCGGTTCGCCCACCTCGACAAAACCGGGGAGATGGAGCTGGACGAAGGCCGATGGTGGCTGGTGCCGTTCTGGGCGAAGGAAGTGCCCAAGGCCACGCTGTTCAATGTCCGTATCGAGACGGCCGACAGCACGCCGGCATTTCGCGATGCCTGGAAATCGCGGCGCTGCTTGATCCCGGCTGATGGCTATTTCGAATGGACCGTGTCGGAAGAAGACGGCAAGAAGGACCCATGGCTGCTGCAGATGCCTGACGCCGAAGGCTTCAGCTTCGCCGGCCTTTGGGCGCACAATGATAATCTGGGCGTGACGAGCTGCACCATCATCACGGCGCCGGCCGTGCCCGAGATCGCTCACATCCACACGCGGATGCCGGTGATCCTGCCGACGGAGACCTACGGCGCCTGGCTGGATACCGACCTCAAGGGCGATGACGCGAAGGCCCTGCTACTCGGCAGCCAGATCGATTCCCTGCTGACCTTCCATCGTGTCGCTCGTGACGTGAACAACTCACGATACGAAGGCACCGACACCAAGAAGCCGCTGATCAACAGCCTCTAAGCGAATTGTGAAGTCCGTACAGACCCGCCCAATCTTGCGAATCCTTACCCCCTATGGGACGAAGTGGACGCTCCAAGTCAGTTGCAAGCCGAGGACCCAAGGCCTCGGCTTTTTCAAAGCTGCTGGAAACATCAACAGCGATCAAACGCTGTGAAACTAGGCCCCCCACCTTTGTCCAGCCCCGGCACGTCGTTGCCGGGGTATCTTTTTGCCCTCCACGCGCCACGCCCGCTATAGCCATCGGCCGCGCTTTCGGTGCGCCCAGGGGTTTGGCGGGCCGATGAAGTGTTCGCCCTTTCGATCCGCCAATCGGGCGGCTCTCATCGCCGCGCGGCTCTCAGCGTTGAGTTCGGCGTTGCTCTTAATGCCCAGGCGTTTGCGCTCTGCCGCCCTGGCATGATGCTCGATCGCCGCTTCCTCGACGGAAAGGCCTGGGCCGTGATCGTAGCCATAGCCGCCGCCCATGCCCGTTGTGCCCTCGGGCGGCTGCACGATGATCTTGGCGCCCCGGCCGCCGCAGTTTTCACACACCAGCCGGCCGAACTCTGACCGATCATTGGTGAAGTCTGCGTCCTGTCCGAAATATTGGATCAGCTGATCCCATGAGGGCTCCCAACTATGGCTGCACCTGGCCACGTCGGCGCGGCAATAGAAGACGATGCGGTCGCCTCGCTCTTTCAGCTGCTTCAGCGTTGCCATCAATTGGCGGGGTCATTGCATGATCGTGAGGGTGCCGCGGTCGAGGTTCTGAGCGATTTTGTATGGAGCAGACAGCCGAAACCGGCTGGCCTCCTCGCTGTATTCGGCGAACCGAAAACCCGCAGCTTCGAGGTCTTTGGCTTCCTCTCTCGTCAGCTCAAGCTGCTGCAGATCGCGTTTGCCGAGTACGGTCGTGTATGTGCGCATCGGAAATCCCCATTGTCAGTTGTTCTCTTTATGTTCTATTTTTGCGCTCGGGAGTCCAGCGGGGAGTGATCAAATGTTGAAACCGCCAAGTTTGACCGGCCAGCCGCCAGAGCGGAAGCTCAAGACACTGGTCGTGCTAATGGCATTTGTCCGCGACGAGGAAGGCGAACTGCAGCCGGCCTTCGAACCGCGCGAAGTTCCGTCAGAGGACAAGGCCAAGATGGATGCGCGGCGCATGGCAGCGCTCGGCACCTATGCCGGCGTCATCACCTGGTCGAGATCAGCAGATCTGGTCAATGGCGAGTTCGGTGAGCCGGTGGTGCTGTTCCAGCACGGCGATGTGCCGGAGATGGAGTGACCGCTGTTGCCCGCCCCTAGGAGGCCGCGGTCGTGACGGCTCATTTTGGTTCTTCGCCAAAGACCTCTACAAAGTACGGTTGCCACTGCTCGCTGTTCTGCGCTCTGGCGATCGCAAATGCATCGTCGGTCAGCTGCATTTTGCTCCACGCAGCTTGGCCGGCGAGGCCAAAGCGCATTGCAAGCGGCCGGAGCTTCGCCAAGTCATCAGGCGGCAAGCCGGTCTGCTCAAGCTGCTGGGTGATGAGCTCTGCAAAACAAGCCAGCTTCGGGTTTGCCATTAGGTCGTTGCCCAAGCTTTCCATATCCCGCATCGCATGCAGTTCTTCCGAAAGTCTGGTGTAATTTGGATCGCCGGCCGGGATTGGGCGGTTTCCGAATAGAGCGTTCTGCTCCGCCCTAATCTCCCGCTGTCGCTGGTTCACACGATGGCTCACAATCCGTCGAAGAAGGTAGTATATGTCAGCCAGGAGAAAACGGATGATTGGCTCTCTGAGAGGCGCGATCTCTGCCTCCGTTCCTCCTGTTTTTCGCAGGCCTTCATCGACCTGGCCCAGCAGATCTCGCTTATAGTCCCATGTGGGGCTCGCCATTCTGCCGATGTATGCCAATTGAAAATAGGCCAGCTTGGAAGCCGTGGACGTCGCAGTGCGCAGGCCCGTCAACAGGTCATCGGCTTCACTTACCGTTTGACGAAGCTTCGCCTTGAGCCCAAACGCCTCAATGGTATCGATCAAGGGGAGATGACGTAGTGCTGCGAACCCCACAGCCATCAATCCCGTAACTGTCGCAGAACTGGCTTTGTCCTCGATGGCCAGCCACAGGGTCAGCGCGAAGGACAGAACGGCGCCCACGTCCATTCCAATTTCGCGCCACCCAATTCCACCATTCCGCTCCGCCATGCGACTCTCCCGTATGTGCCGGAGCACCATGGCCCGGGGCACATTGCTTGAAAAGGGCGCGACACGGGAGGCCATGAGTTGCGGGCAACGTGCGGGCAACGTGTGGGCAACGTGCCCACAACTTATTTGAGAATCCGGTAGTGGGTTCCGAATTGCCGCGATCTGCAGAAAGGCTTTGTGGGATGCCGAAAGATGCCATTTATGGGAAGCGCAACCGGAGTGCGCGCCCTTGTCGACCAATTTTGCCATCCTCAAGATCAAGAGCATCAAGAAGTTAATCGACCTCAATAACGCGACTATGCACGGCCAGCGAGAAGACAGGTCAACGCATTTTGACCCCTCCCGCACCGGCTACAATCGCCACTGGTTTTTGGGCGCGCCGGCCGATCGTCCTGCGGATTGGGCGGCTGGGGTGAGGGGCGTTCTTATCTGGAACAAGGCCAAGGTTCGCGCCAATACGCCCGTCGCCGCCGAGATACTGGTCTCCGCCTCCGGCCCATTTTTTGAGGGTGACGCCGAAGGGGCGTGGCCGATGCTCTGGAACAAGGCGCTCATCGACGCGTGGGCCGAAATCAACATGGTGGCGTTCGAGGAGAAGTTCCCCGGCACGATCGCCGCGGCCAGGCTCGATCTCGACGAAGGAACTCCGCACCTGACCCTTTGCGTGGTGCCGCTCTATGACAAGAAAGTTGGCGGCCGGCGCGTTCCGACGGTTTCGATCCGGAAGGTGTTCGGGGGCGAGACGAAGGAAGATGCCAGACTGAATATGATTAGCTGGCAGGATTGGTATGCGGCGCGGATGGCGCCATTCGGTCTCGCCAGGGGCGTCCCGAAAGCGACCACGGGTAGGGTAGGGCTCACCCACCAGGATTACCGGCGCATCAAGCAACTGGAAGACATGGAGCGGCGGGCGGCCGTCGAGGGCGCCTTGGAGTTGGAGGCGCGGGCTGCTGGAGATGCGGACGAGGTGATGCGGGCTGCCGTGAGGATGACGGCACAGGTGATGGCAACGAAAAAGCAGGCCATTGCCCAGGCGCAGGACGCTCGCCGGGATATGGAACTCCGCGAGACGAAGATCGACGAGGCCGAGCGCCACGCGGCCGAGGTGTCCGCCGCCGCTGCAGGCCGGTCGGAGGAAGCCATCCAGCTGCTCGGAAAAGCTCGGACGTATTTCGGCATAGCGAAGAAGCACATGGTCGTCCTTAGGAGGACAATGGGCGAGATGCATCCGCTGGCTGATCAGATGGCGGCAAAGGATCGTGCGCTCAACGACTTCGCGGACGAAGCCGCGGCATCACTTGACCGGAAGGGAAGACCCGTCCGAGGCATGGGCGGCGGGCCGTGAGCCGACGGACGTCCATCGCCTCTTTAAACCCCATCCGGCGCCGCGAAGTCACGGGGAGGACGCTATTGCACTGAGCAGTGCGATGCCGGTGAGCTTATAGCTGGCGTTCCAACTCATTTCTTTCGCGGGTCTTGCTGCGTAAGCGTGTCGGTGAAAGTTCGCGGTCTGCTTCAAATGGCCTAAATTGGCGCCAGCGCCCCATCCGGACTTCTTAAACTGATCCTCGGTGCCCGCGTACCTCACCAGACTTTCTATCGCGAAATAGAGTTCGAACCACCCGGTTGCCTTTCCGTAGAAATAGGCGGCATCGGCGAGCAAGGGCTGTTGGCTCAGCTTGTCGGCAAGGACCAGAACTTCAGGGCGCCCGCCTCCGCTTAGCCGTGCAGTAGCGCGAAATCTAGTCTTGACCGTCCCGCTAAGGCTCTGGGTAACGGCGTATGCGCCACTCCCTTGGAGTTCAGCTAATCCAATGTACTCAACCGGCTCATAGCCGTGAAATGCGGCCATCAGCCCGTTAAGGTTCCCTAGAAGCTCTTTGCCCACCGTCTCCGCGTCCTGCTTTGAGGAGGTAGCGTCGATGGACGGAGAGTGTAAGAAGACTCTGCCTTGATGTTCCAAAGCGTGCGTGTCTCCTGCGTCATGCAGGACTTTTGGCCAATCGAGGGCGTCACCGCCGCCGATGCAAAGGGCTACAGAAGGCAATTGGCCTTGCGCTTCATTCGTGGCGGGCATTACGGGTACGCTCCTTCTCAACCATGGCAAGACACGTCCAATCGCAGACAAAAACACTGCCATTCTCCGAATGAGGTCAAGCTTCAGCCGTTGACGCTATCCACGCTCACATTTCGCAGCAAGTCATGTCCGCGGCCAAGGGAATGCCATCCTCTGCAGCAGTTCCCATTTCTGCTCCAGCGAATTGCCGGCGCCATAATCTGGCCGGCCCAGCTCATGTCCCATGAGATCGACTTGCATCCGGTCCTGCGCGCCGGCGGCGATCAGGCGGTCCTGAAAGCTGTGGCGGATTGAGTAGAGGACGTGCTTCGCGCTGGGCTTGAGGTCGTTCTCGCGGAGGAATTTGTTGATGACGGAGGAAAGGCCGTCGCCCTTGTCATGGTAGCGGGCAAAGCCGTTGGGGCATTGCTGCATCGCCCAAAGAGCCACACCCACCAGCGGGATTGTCCGAACCGATTGGGCACTCTTCTGTTCGCGGTCGTCTCGCTCCGCCACCACGATGTGGGGGATCTTCGCGTTCAGTCGGATGTCCTCCGGTTGCAGGTTGCAGCCCTCGCTTGGCCGCACGCCGGTCTCGACCATGAGATAGGTGAGGCAACGCGCCTCCAAATTCATGCCATCCAAGGCGCCCGGCTTAAGCAGGCGATCTCGAATGAACTCGTCGGGGTAGGGTGGGCGCTTTCGGGCCTTCGATTTCTGCTTCTTGTCCTTGATCCGCAGGTTTTCCCAGGGCTCGCCATAGGCGGTCTTGAACCCGGTATCGACGACCGTCATCATTCCCTTGATGTCCGACATGGTGCGGTTGGCACTGGCCGACGTGACCTCGCCGTTGGCCACGCGATCCACCCAATGCTGGCGGTACCGGTGGGTGTCCGACTTTGTTACCTGAGCCAGGGGAAGATCGCCGAGGATATCGATGGCCACCTGGACAGAAGTGTCGCGCTGCCCCTTGTGTCGTTTCATCTGCCCCGGCGATTTACCCATGAGCGCGACCTTGTTCTGCTCGAAATAGGCCGCGTAGAGGCCGCTCAGCTTGATCTCGGCGGGTGGGGCGCCGCCCAATACGGCCTCAACTACCTTTGGCTGGTTCATCGCCTGCCTGGCGTCGGCGATGCGGGGCATCAGGTCATCGAGATCGCCGGCGGCCAAATCTGCCGCGCTGCGATAGCTGAAACCCCGAAGGCTCGCCAACTTCACTGCAGACTCATACCGCTGCCAGCTGGTCGTAGCGTTTTTTCCGGCCAGAAGACCCGCCCACAGGGCTTCGAGGGCGTCGTCGAGCTGCCGCGCCTTGATCGCGGCTTCGGTCGCATCTGTGGTCTTCAAGCTCTGCCGGATGACGCCACGTGGGTCCAAGTCCGACAGGCCCTTGGGCACCCTCCGGACGTAGAAGAACTTCCCGCTGCTCTGGCGTTTGGAAATGCGGTCGGGTTCGGTCACGGTGCACCAGCGTTACACATTTGTAGCGCGTTTGTTGCACGTTTTTCGCAGGTAGATCAATCGGCCGCCACAGGTGTGTCGGCTAACATACTGATCTAACTATGTTTTATATTTTTCTGAGGGGGTTGGGATTGGTATGCCGGGAGGGGGTCGAACCCTCGACCATTCGATTAAAAGTCGAATGCTCTACCACTGAGCTACCGGCACGCACCAAGTCAGACGCTGCTGGCGTCGCGGCGGAACATAGCCACGTTGCCTGTGCTGTCAACCGCAATTGCGTTTCCTCAATAGACCAAAGGCGTTCCGGTGAATGGCATGGGCAGGCACGATACCGACAAGCGCTCCAAGCGGGCGCACAGGGCAGTGGCCTCGGAGAGCTGTGTAATGGGGCCGACGATGATGCGCTTTTCATCGCTATTGGATTCATCGGCCAGCATTGGCGCCAGGCCAAACAGCAGGGGCCCCAGCTTCATGGACAGGTCCCGCCAGGTGTCCGGCGCCTGCTCGACGCCGACCGAAGGTCCGAGCGCAATGCCATAGCCCGTCTGGCTTGGAGCCGCCGAGGTGGCGACCTGCTGCACCGGGGCCGGCAGCGGCTGCTCACTTGGCTGGACCCCCGCCATGGGCTGCTGGCGCACCTCGACGGTGCCGCCATCCGCCTCATAGACCAGGGCAGCGCCACCGATCGACGCGGTGAGGTTGGAGAGGTCGACGCCGGCATTGTCGGGCAGGGCTTCCAGCAATCGTGGCAGGCTGACTTCCAGCGCCCCGACGCGGCGGGTCACTTCATTGCCTTGTTGCTCCTTGAGCGCAAAGCGTGCGGCCAGCACGCTGTTCTCGCGCCGCAGCCGCTGGGTTTCTTCGCGCAGGTCCGCAACCTGGCCGCGCAACTGCTCCAGCGAGGCGCCGCCGATCCGGGTCTTGTGCAGGCCGGCCAACAGGCTTTGCGGCATGAGCGCCGACATATTGGCCCCCATTACGGCAATGCCCGCCAGCACCAGAGCAACGATGCCCCAGGTGGTCACGTCCGATTGCCGGAATTGTTCCGATGCTCTAGCCAATGCAATACCCCGATGGGTGCCGTCGAATCAGGCGCTGCACCAGTATTGACCATGACGCTGCCGTTACCTGTTCGCCAACGGTTGCGTGCCATAATGTTGTGAAAATGCGCTGTTTAAGAGTCGCACCGGAGAAACCCTCATGACCGAACTGCTGTCGATCATTCTTGCTGCGGGCGAGGGCACGCGCATGCGATCGGCTATGCCCAAGGTTTTGCACCCCGTTGGCGGCATGCCGATTGTCGGTCATGTGGCCCGCGCAGCGCGTGAAGCGGGGTCGACCCGGATCGCTTTGGTCACCGGCCCCGGCCATGATGCCATCCGCAAATCGGTGACGGCAATGCATCCGGAGATCGTGCATTTTGAACAGCCGGTGGCACGCGGCACGGCCCATGCCGCGGCCATGGCACGCGACCTGTTCGACAAGGCGACCGGCTATATTGCCGTGGTTTATGGCGATCACCCCTTGCTGCGCGGCATCAATTTTCGGGCCGTGCTCGACCGGCTCGACGCCGGCCTCGACGTCGCCATTCTCGGCTTCGAGCCCAAGGATCCTACCGGCTATGGCCGCTTCATCACCGACGGCGATACGCTGCTTGCCATCCGCGAGCACAAGGATGCCACCGAGGATGAGCGCCGTATCCGGCTCTGCAACGCGTGCATCCTGGCCTTCCGCGCCGAGGTGTTCCGCGACCTGATCGACAGGGTCGAGACCAATAATGCCCAGGGCGAATACTACCTGACGGACTTGGTTGGCCTCGCCAATGCGGCCGGCAAGAAGGTCGGCTATGGTCTTGCGCCGGAAAACGACGTCATGGGCGTCAATGACCGCAGCCAGCTGGCCCGGGCGGAAGGCCTGTTCCAGGAGGTCCGGCGCGAGGACTTCATGAAGGCCGGCGTGACGCTGAAGGACCCCGGCAGCGTGTGGTTCTCCTACGATACAGAGATCGCTCGCGATGTAACCATCGAGCCCAATGTCGTTTTTGGGCCAGGCGTAAGGATCGAGGAGGGCGCGGTGATCCATGCCTTCAGTCACCTCGAAGGCGCCCATGTCGGCCGGAACGCCAGCGTCGGTCCCTTCGCGCGGCTGCGGCCGGAGGCAAATCTGGGCGAAGGCGCCAAGGTGGGAAATTTCGTCGAGATCAAGAAGTCCGAGATCGGCAAGGGCGCCAAGGTCAGCCACCTTACCTATATCGGCGATGCCACGGTGGGCGCCGACGTGAATATCGGTGCGGGCGTCATCACGGTGAACTATGATGGCTACAACAAGCACCGCACCGTCATCGGCGACAACGCCTTTATCGGCTCCAATGCCTCACTGGTGGCGCCGGTCAATGTAGGCGCCGGCGCTCTCGTAGCGAGCGGCAGTGTCATCACCGAGGATGTCGAGGCCGATGCCCTGGCGCTCGGTCGCGCACGGCAGGTGGTCAAGCCTGGCCGGGCCAGGGAAATATTTGCAGCGGCTGCAGCCAAGAAGCAGTCGAAGAAGGACAAGTAACATGTGCGGTATTGTCGGCATCGTAGGCACCGAACCGGTGGCCATTCGTCTCGTCGATGCGCTCAAGCGCCTCGAATATCGCGGCTATGACAGCGCCGGCGTGGCAACGCTCGAGCATGGCGACATCGCGCGCCGCCGCGCCGAGGGCAAGTTGGGCAATCTGGCCCAGAAGCTGAGCTTCGAGCCGCTCGACGGCCGCATCGGCATTGGCCACACCCGCTGGGCCACCCATGGCGCACCCACCGAGCAGAATGCCCATCCCCACGCCACCGACCGGGTCGCTGTGGTGCATAACGGCATTATCGAGAACTATCGCGAGATGCTCGCGGACCTGGCCAAGGACGGCTACCTCCCCAAGACGCAGACCGACACCGAGGCCGTGGCGCTCTGGGTCAGCCGCGAGCTGACCAATGGCGCCGACCCCGAACTCGCCGTCGCCCGCACGCTCAAGCAGTTGCGGGGCGCCTTCGCCCTCGCCTTCATGTTCAAGGGCGAAGAGGGGCTGCTGATCGCAGCCCGCCACGGCGCGCCGCTGGCCATCGGCTATGGCACGACCGAGATGTATCTCGGTTCCGACGCCATGGCCCTCGCCCCCTTCACCTCGCGCCTGACCTATCTCGAGGATGGCGACTGGGCGGTGATCACGCCCCAGGGAGTCACCATCCGTGATGGCAAGGACGCCATCGTCCAGCGGGAGCAGCTGATTTCGCAGACCTCGGCGCTGATGGTGGACAAGGGCAACCACCGCCACTTCATGGCCAAGGAAATCTACGAGCAGCCCGAAACCATCTCGCATACCCTGAGCCACTATGTGGATATGGGCGCTGAAACGGTCGCGATCCGCGAGGCGCTGCCCTTCGACTGGGCCGATCTCAGCCGTCTGACCATCAGCGCCTGCGGCACCGCCTACCTCGCCGGCGCCGTCGCCAAATACTGGTTCGAGCGCTATGCCCGCCTGCCGGTCGATATCGATGTGGCCTCCGAATTCCGCTACCGCGAGCCGCCGCTGGAAAAGGGTGGTCTCTCCCTGTTCATCTCACAGTCCGGCGAGACGGCCGACACGCTGGCGGCCCTGCGTTATTGCGCCAGGCAAGGCCAGCACGTGGCGTCGCTGGTCAACACGCTGGAATCGACGATTGCTCGTGAATCATCCGTCGTGTTCCCCATTCTCTGCGGTCCCGAGATTGGCGTGGCTTCCACCAAGGCGCTGACGGCGCAGTTGACCGCACTGGCCAGCCTCGCCATCGCGGCGGGTCGTGCCCGGGGCGTGCTGGATGCAAGCAAAGAGCAAGCATGCGTGCGGGCACTGACCAGCTTGCCTGCAGCAGTCTCGCAAGCACTGGCGACCGAAACCCAGATCATGGACATCGCCAAGCGCCTGTCAAAGGCCAAGGACGTGCTCTATCTCGGCCGCGGTCCGATGTTCCCCATCGCCATGGAAGGTGCGCTGAAGCTCAAGGAAATCAGCTACATCCACGCGGAAGGTTATGCGGCAGGTGAACTCAAGCACGGCCCTATCGCCCTTGTTGACGAAGACATGCCCGTCATCGTCGTCGCCCCATCGGACGAGCTGGTCGACAAGACCCTCTCCAATATGCAGGAAGTCGCCGCCCGCGGCGGCAAGATCATCCTGATCACGGATGCCGAAGGTGCAGAGACGGTCGGCCACGGCGTAGCCGATATCATTGTTATTCCACACGTTTCCAGCTTTGTGGCGCCGATCCTGGCCTGCATCCCGGTGCAGTTGCTGGCCTATCACACCGCCGTATTCATGGGCACGGACGTGGACCAGCCACGCAATCTGGCGAAGTCGGTGACCGTGGAGTAGGCGCTAACCGGCCCTGATCAGCGGGATCGCCAGGTCCTTGCGGAACAGGTAAAGCGCCGTCCGCGCCGCTTCACCTTCTGGGCCGGTCAGGCCCGGATTGCGGGCCAGCAGGGCCTTGGCGTCGTCATGCGCATAGTCCAGCAGATGCCGATGCACGTCCGGCACCGCCAGCCGATAGCCGGGCATGCCGGACTGGCGGGTGCCCAGCACATCGCCCTGGCCGCGCAGTTCGAGGTCGCGTTCTGCGATTTCGAACCCGTCCTCGGTGGATTTGATGGTTTCCAGCCGGGCCTTGGCGGTTTCGCTCAGCGGCTCCTTATAGAGCAGCAGACAGGCGGAGCGCTGTGACCCGCGCCCGACGCGGCCCCGGAGCTGGTGCAACTGGGCAAGGCCGAAGCGTTCGGCATGCTCGATAATCATGATCGAGGCATTTGGCACGTCAACGCCCACTTCGATGACCGTGGTCGCGACCAGCAGCTTGAGTTCATTGGCAGAAAAGCGCTGCATCACCTCCTGCTTGGCGGCGGCGCTCATCCTGCCGTGCACCAGTGCGACCTGATCGCCGAACACCTTCTGCAGTTCAGCAAACCGGTCCTCAGCGGCCACGACGTCCAGATGCTCGCTCTCTTCGACCAGGGGGCACACCCAGAAGGCTTGCGCCCCTTCGGCCAGTCGCGATTGGAGGCGAGCAATAACGCGGGCGTAGTCGCCAATGGACAGGACGGCCGTGTCAATCGGCTGGCGGCCACGCGGCTTCTCGCGGAGCACGCTGACCTCCATGTCGCCGAAATGCGTGAGCACCAGCGTGCGGGGGATCGGCGTTGCCGTCATGACCAACAGGTCGGTATGCTTGCCCTTGTCGGATAGAGCGAGGCGCTGATGCACGCCGAAGCGGTGCTGCTCGTCGACGACGGTCAGTCCGAGGTTGCGAAACTCGACGCCGGATTGAAACAGGGCATGCGTGCCAACCACCACCATGGTTTCCCCGCTGGCTATGCCGGCCAACTTCGGACGGCGTTCGCTGGCCGGCATCTTGCCCGTGAGCAGTTCGCAACCGAGGCCGGCTGCATCGCAGAGCGGTTTGAGCGTCTTGAAATGCTGGCTGGCCAGCAGTTCGGTCGGCGCCATCATAGCCGACTGAGCGCCGCTTTCGGCCATGGCGGCCATGGCCATCAGCGCCACGACGGTTTTGCCGGCCCCCACATCGCCCTGGAGCAGCCGCGACATGCGATCTGGGGAGGCGAGGTCGGCGCGGATCTCATCGACGGCGCGGTGCTGCCCCTCGGTCAGCGAAAAGGGGAGCGCCTGGGTTACGCGCTGCGTGATGGCGCCGGTAAATTGCCGGGACACGCCGCGCGCCGCGACCATGGTCGAGCGGATCAGCTGCAAGGTCAGTTGGCCGGCGAGGTATTCGTCATAGGCCAGGCGCATGCGGGCAGGGGCCCATAGCTCCGCCTCTCCGGGCGATGCGGGGGTGTGGACCATGCGCATGGCGTCGCCAAAGCTGGGCCATTTGCGTTCCGTCATGGTCGCGGAGTCGATCCACTCCGGCAGCTCGGGCAGGCCGTCGAGCACCTGCCGCACCAGCTTGGCCAGCGCCTTGGAACTAAGCCCCTGGGTCAGGGGATAGACCGGCTCGACCAGAGGCAGCGTAGCGAACTTGTCCGGCTCGACGATGTAGTCGGGATGGGTGATCTGCTTCTCGCCATTGAAAAAGCCGATCGTGCCGGAGACGAAGCGCTCTTCGCCAACGGGAAGGGCTTTCTCCACCCAGCCGCCCTGGGCACGGAAGAACACCAGTTGCACGTCACCCGTCTCATCATGGGCAAAGACGCGATGCGGCACATGCTCCTTGCCGCGCGGGGGCGGTTGGTGACGATCAATATGCAGCCGCAGCGTGACGATCTGGTTGAGATAAGCCTCGGCAATCCCAACCTGGCGGCGCCGGTCGACGACGCCCGATGGCATATGCATCAGGATATCGAGGGCAATCGCCTCCTGCCCGTCTGGCGCGCCGAAATAGCGGGTCAGCAAAGCAGCCAGCTTGTCGCCGACACCCTTGATGGAATGCAGCGAGCGGAACAGCGGCGAAAGGCTTTCTGGGCGGGACACGATTCGTACTGGCTTCCTTGGCGCGGCAAAGCTAGCCGCCCGCCGCAACTCCGTCACCCCTTGTGGCATTGAAGGCTGACAACCCCACCCAATCCGGGTAAACACTTGGCCCAATCAACCACCATTCGGGATCATGGCGCGTCAAATGACTGCCGGTGAAGACATTGCCTTGCGCCGCAAGAAGTTGCGCTATCGAGCCTGGCACCGCGGTACGCGGGAGATGGACCTCGTCCTGGGGCCCTTTGCGGACGCCCATACCGAAGTCATGGACGCTGCCCAGCTCGACCGGCTTGAAGCGCTGATGAGCGAGGAAGACCCGCCGCTGCTCAAGTGGGTAATGGGCCAGGAAGAGCCGCCGGCCAATGTGGATCGGGCGTTTTTGGCCGAGGTCATTGCCGATCATCAGGCGCGGCTGGCCAAATGAACGAAGTCGTCGCCCAGCGCCCCACGCGCACCATTGCCAATGTGCCCGACGGCATGCAGCCCATGGTGCTGGCGCGTCTGGTGCAACAGCGCATCGAAGCGTCGCCGGACGATGCGGCGAGCATTGTCTTTGTGGCGCGCGACGGACGTCGCCTCCAGCGCATGGCCGACATCCTGACCGCCATGCTGCCAGGCCACAGCGTGTTGACGCTGCCGGCGTGGGATTGCTTGCCCTATGACCGCGTCTCGCCCAATAACGTCACCATTGCCGCGCGCATGAACACGCTGGCCGCGCTGACCAGCGGCGCCAAGGGCGCCGTCGTACTGACAGCGGTCAACGCGCTGATCCAGAAACTGCCGCCGCGCGATGTGGTGGAAACCATGTCCTTCTCAGCCGCGACGGGGCGCGTCGTCGACAGCAACAAGCTGATCGCCTGGGCGGCCAACAATGGCTATCTGCGCGTGCCGACCGTGCGGGAAAGCGGCGAATATGCCGTGCGCGGCGGGCTGGTGGACCTGTTCCCGGCAAGCGCCGAATCGCCCTTGCGTTTCGATTTCTTCGGCAGCCAGCTCGAATCCATCCGCACCTTCGATCCCGACAGCCAGCGCACCACGGGTACACTCAAGCGCGTGGACCTCACGCCGATGAGCGAAGTGGTGCTCACCGACGAGACCATCAAGCGCTTCCGCCAGAACTATACGGCGACATTCGGTGGCAACACGGTCGACGACACGCTCTATGCGTCGGTCAGCGGCGGCTCGCGCTACTCGGGCACCGAACACTGGCTGCCCTTCTTCTACGAGCACCTCGATACCCTCGCCGACTATGTCGGTGATGCTCCCTTCGTCTTCGACGAGCAGGCCGCCGAGGCCTATGCCGATCGCGTGGCGCAAGTGCGCGACTATTACGATGCCCGCGAAGCGGCCCGGCTGCTGCCGGTCGTGGCAGGGGCGGGGGCGCCTTACAAGCCGATAAAGCCCGAATTGCTCTATGCGGTGGACGCCCACCCCTACACACTGGCCGGTGCTTCGGTTGTGCAGCTGTCGCAGTTCATGGCCCCAGGCACCAAGGCGGCGGACGACGCCGGTGGGCACATTGCGCCGAGCTTCGCTGCCGAACGGCAGGCCACTGATACCAATCTGTTCCAGTCGGTCGTCGATCGGCTGTTGGCTGAGCGCCGCAATGGCCGGCGCGCTGTCGTCGCCTGCTGGAGTACGGGCACACGCGACCGCATGGTCCAGGTGCTCAAGGACCATGGCCTCACCAATCCGCGCCTCGCCGAAAACTGGCGCGATGCCGAGACAACGAGTGCGGCGACCACGTCGCTGGTCGTGCTGCCGCTTGAAACCGGCTTCGAGACCAAGGACATGCTGGTCCTGTCCGAACAGGACATTCTCGGCGAACGCATCCTGCGGCCGCAGCGCAAGAAGAAGGCCAGCGACGCGCTCACCGAGGCCGCCAGCCTCGCGGCTGGCGATCTGGTGGTGCACGTCGATCACGGCATCGGCCGTTTCCTCGGACTCAAGGTCATCGAGGCCGGCGGCGCGCCGCATGAATGCGTCGAGCTCGAATATGGCGGGGAGACCAAGCTCTACCTGCCGGTCGAGAACATCGAACTTCTGACACGCTACGGTTCCGATGACGGCCACGTTACGCTGGACAAGCTGGGCGGGGTCGCCTGGCAGGCCAAGAAGGGCAAGCTCAAGAAGCGCATCCGCGAGATGGCGGAGCAGCTCATCAAGATCGCCGCCGCGCGTCTGCTCACCAAGGCGGATGTGGTCGAGATCAATCCGGGTGCCTATGACGAATTCGCGGCGCGTTTCCCCTATGAGGAAACCGAGGACCAGATGGCTGCCATCGAGGCGGTGTTCGATGACGTGACCTCGGGCCGCGTCATGGACCGCCTCGTCTGCGGCGACGTGGGCTTCGGCAAGACCGAAGTGGCGCTGCGTGCAGCTTTTGCCGTTGCGCTAAGCGGCAAGCAGGTGGCCGTGGTCGTGCCCACAACGCTGCTGGCGCGGCAGCATTTCAAGACCTTCTCCGAACGCTTCACCGGTCTGCCGGTACGGGTGCGCCATGCCTCGCGCATGGTGAGTGCCGCAGAACTCAAGGCGACCAAGGAAGGTCTTGCCGACGGTCAGGTCGATATCGTGGTTGGCACCCACGCCCTGCTTTCGAAGACCATCAAGTTCAAGGATCTGGGCCTCCTGATCATCGACGAAGAACAGCATTTCGGCGTGGGCCACAAGGAGCGCCTCAAGGAGCTCAAGGCCAATGTGCATGTGCTGACGCTGACGGCGACGCCGATTCCGCGCACCCTGCAACTGGCCCTGACCGGGGTACGCGATCTGTCTCTACTGGCCACGCCTCCGGTCGACCGGCTGGCCATCCGCACTTTTATTGCGCCCTTCGACGCGCTGTCCGTGCGCGAAGCGCTGCTGCGCGAGAAATATCGCGGCGGCCAGAGCTTCTATGTCGTGCCGCGCATCACCGATCAGCACGAAATCGCCGATTTCCTCAAGGCGCAGGTGCCCGAAGTGTCCTATGTCGTGGCCAATGGCCAGATGGCGCCGGGCGAGCTCGACGACATCATGAATGCCTTCTACGACAACAAGTTCGACGTGCTGGTGGCGACGACCATCGTCGAATCGGGGCTGGACATTCCCAACGCCAACACCTTGATCGTGCACCGCGCCGACCATTTTGGCCTCGCCCAGCTCTACCAGATCCGCGGGCGCATCGGCCGCGCCAAGGCACGCGCCTATGCCCTGTTCACCGTGCCGCCTGACAGAAAATTGACCGACACCGCGGAACGCCGTCTGGGCGTACTGCAATCGCTCGAGAGCCTGGGTGCCGGCTTCCAGCTGGCCAGCCACGACCTTGATATCCGCGGGGCAGGGAACCTGCTTGGCGACGAGCAGTCGGGCCATATCCGGGAGGTGGGCTTCGAGCTGTACCAGTCGATGCTGGAAGAGGCCGTGGCCAATCTCAAGAGCGGCGAGGAAGACTACGAGGACCGCAACGAGTGGAGCCCGCAGATTTCGCTGGGCATGCCAGTGATGATCCCCGAGCACTACATTCCCGATCTCCAGCTGCGTATGCAGCTCTATCGGCGCCTGGGCGACCTCACCGACATTCGCGACATCGACGCGGCTGGTGCCGAGCTGATCGACCGCTTCGGTCCGCTGCCGGAAGAGGTCGAGGCGCTGCTCAAGGTTATCCTGGTCAAGGCCCTGTGCCGACAGGCCAATGTCGAAAAGGTCGACGCTGGCCCCAAGGGCGCGGTCATCTCCCTGCGCAACAAGGAATTCCCCAATCCGGGCGCGCTGGTCAGGCTGGTCAGCGACCCGGCCAACCAGGTACGTATCAAGCCCGATCAGAAACTCGTGTTCGCTCGCAACTGGCCAACCCCGAATGACCGCCTCAAAGGGGCCGCAGCAATCCTGTCGCGCCTAGCAAAACTGGCAGAAAATGTTGCCTGAGCGGCCTGCATCAACCCTGTCCTGCCATAATCCTTTGGCAAGCTGTATTGGTCATGTTATTGCCCGATTTCAGCACTTGAAGGGCAGTTCGATTTTCAAGGTGGCATCAGGCCACCGGGACTGCCAAAGAAGCCAAGGAAATTCTATGAACTTCAGGAAACCCCTCGTCGCCGGTATTGCGGTGGCCGCGCTCATGCTGTCCCCCCTGTCGGCCTTCGCCCAGGACGCCGCCCCCGCCGAGGCACCGGCTGCAGAGGCCCCGGCCGATGCGCCTGCCGCGACTGACGCTGCCGCTGCGCCCGCCGATGCTGCCGCCGCCGGCAGCCAGAACTGGCTCAAGGTCTGCGACCCGCTGCCCGATGGGCAGAAGGCTTGCATCATGCGCCAGGTTGTCCTGGCCAATGGCCAGTTCCTCGGTTCGTTCCTGCTGCGTGACGATCCGGGCCAGGAAAGCCGTCTGCTGGCAGTGGCTGCCGTGCCGCTTGGCGTGCTCCTGCCATTCGGCCTGACGTGGCAGATCGATGGCGCCAAGCCCATCCGCGTGCCCTACATGCTGTGCGACCCCACCTCCTGCGCGACGCAGCTGGTGATCAACGAGCAGTATGTGAACTCGCTCAAGAAGGGCGGCACGCTCAAGCTTACCGCCAAGAACCGCCAGAATCAGGACCTGACCATCGACATCACCCTGGCCGGCTTCACCGCCGCTTATGATGGCGAGGCAGCGCTGACCTTTGAGGAATTCCGTCAGGAAACTTCGGGTGAGAACGCTCTGGAACAGGTCCTGCAGGATCGCGCCGAACAGCTGCGTCAGCAGCTCGACGGCGGCGCCGCTGCGCCGGCCGAGGGTACGGAAACCCCGGCTGCACCTGCTGCGCAGTAGGATAGACTGACATTTGTACAAAAGGGCGCGGGGAACCGCGCCCTTTTGTTCGTCCGGACGTCAGCGCCGACCCATGCCGAGGGCAAAGGCCTGTTTGCGCAAGCCGGGGGCGAGCTTGAGCGCCCACAGTCCACCGGCGCGTAGCGCCTGGGCGGGAATCATATCGGCCAGCAGGGAGCGGAACAGCGTATCGACCATGCCCCCGGTCCGAGCGAGATCGCTCGCACGACGGCGGGAATAGTCGGTGCTGACTCCGATGGCCCAATCTGGCCTGCCGCGGTCAGCCGAGGCCAGGGCGGTCGCCAGGTCGGCAACGTCGCGCAAGCCAAGGTTGAGCCCCTGTGCCCCGATCGGGGGGAAGGCATGGGCGGCTTCGCCCACCAGGACCACGCCGTCGGCGCCGGCCGCGTCAACGCTCAGCGTACTGAGCGGAAAGACGAAGGCGGGGCTGGCCAGGGCAATGGCGCCAAACAGGCGTTGCGATTTTTCGAGGAACCTCGCCGCCAGTGCCTCCTCCCCCGTGGCCCTCGCCTGCTCCAGCAGGGCGCGGTCATCGATCCACACCAGATTGGCGCGCGTGCCGCCGGCGGGCACCAGGGTGAAGGGACCCTGGGGGTAATGGAACTCGACGGAAGTGCCCCCAATGGGCCGTCCGAGGTCGAGGTCGCAGACCAGCGCGGCTTGGCGGAACTCCGTTTCGCGGATATGGAAGCCGGCCGCGCTCCGGATCAGGGATTTCTTTCCATCGGCGCCGACGATCAGTGGCGCCCTCAGGACAGAGCCGTCGCCCAACGTCAGTGTATGGTCGGCACCAAGATCGGTAACGCCAACGTTGCGGGTCTCCAGATTGTCCAGCCCCTCGGCGACGGCGTGGAAGCGCTCCATTAGCCGCGCATTGGCAAAGTTCCAGCCGAAGGCGTCCAGTCCGGCCTCAGCGGCATCGAACAAGGTCTCGGGCGCGCGAATGAGCCGCCCAGTGGCGTCGATGATGCGTATCTGAGTCAGCGCGTGGCCGACTGCTGTCGGATCGTCGACAAGGCCCGCATCGCGCAGATAGTCGACCGTCGGCATCATCAGCGCGGAGGTGCGCCGATCCGGAGGGCCGACCGGCGCGAGATGAATGGTCTTCAGGCCGCACTTGGCAACGGCGATAGCGGCGGCGACCCCGGCAAGGCCCCCGCCAACCACGATGGCATCGGCATCATAGGCACTCATTGTGCGTCCGCCAGTCGTCTGGCATGGCCACTCGGAACGATCACGCTGCCCGCCAGCGACCCCGCAAACATGGCAGCAAGGAATATCCAGAGATTGTCGGGCATGAAGGCGATGAGAGAGATAGCCGGGCCAGGGCAAATGCCTGCCATGCCCCAGCCGATGCCGAACATCGCCGCGCCGCCGATCAGGCGCCCGTCGACTCTTCGGTATTCCGGCTCGTGGAAGCTGCTGTCGAACAGGGGCGCGTCACGGCGTCGGCCGAGGCGGATGGCGATGAACATGACCACGATAGCCGGGCCGATGACGAAGGCAAGGCTGGGGTCCCAGCCGCCGGACGGAATGGCGCCGAAGTCGAGGAAACGCAGCACCTTGAGGGGGTCGACCATCTGCGAGACATAGAGCCCGGCGCCGAACAGTCCGCCGCTGAGCGCGGCCGTTGCCATGTAGGGAAGCTTGAGACTAGCCATCAGACGATCCCCGTGACGGCGACCGTGACGATCGCCACGCTGAAGAACACGATAACTGCCACCAGCGAGCGCAGCGACAGTCGTGCCAGTCCGCAGACGCCGTGGCCGGACGTGCAGCCATTGCCGATCTTGGTGCCGATACCGGTCAAGAGGCCGGCAATGGCAAGCCAGACCGGCGTCGGCACGCCCCAGGAAGCCGGCGCAGCCACGAGCTGAGCCGGCACTTCACCTCCCATACCCAGGCCGGGGAAGAGCCATGCAGCGCCGAACGTGGCCGCGACGAGAGCGACCAGGAAGACCAGGCGCCAGACCACGGTCTGGGCCGGCGGCAGCAACTGGCCGAAAATGCCGGATATGCCAGCGATGCGGCCATTGCCGAGCCAGAGGACCGCCGTGGCAAGGCCGATAAGGCCGCCGCCGATGGCGGCGGTGAGAGGGGTGAACGATTCCATGGAGTCACTCGTGATGCAGTTGCCTGCAAGGCTAGCATCCGACCACGCGCCGAAGCCAGCCTTCGTGGTGCGTCCTTTGTGCCGCCAACGCCGCACATGGAGGAAAACTCTCACACATGGCCTTTCGCCTGCGCAAAGCTCCGCTTAGATAGGCAGACCAACAAGACTCGAAATGGAGCCGACAATGCTAGAGCTATTGGCCGATCCCAATGTATGGATCGCCTTTGGTACCCTCACGGTGATGGAAATCGTGCTCGGTATCGACAACATCGTCTTCATTTCGGTTCTGGTGTCGCGTCTCCCCAAGGAGCAGGCGGATCAGGCCCGCAAGATTGGCCTGGCGCTGGCGCTGATCTTCCGCATTCTGCTGCTGCTGGTGATCAGCTGGATCATCAGCCTGACACAGCCGGCGATTTCCGCTTTCGGCCTCGACCTGTCCTGGAAGGATATCATCCTGATCGCGGGTGGCGTGTTCCTCGTCTACAAGGCCACCCACGAGATGCATGCCGCCATCGAGGAGCCACATGAGTCCGACATGGCCTCCAAGGCCACTGCGACCTTTGCGGCCATCATCGCGCAGATCATCGTCATCGACATGGTCTTCTCCATCGACTCCATCGTGACGGCCGTCGGCATGGCCGAGCATGTGGAAGTCATGATCGCCGCTGTCATCGTGGCCGTTGCGGTGATGTTCGTTGCTTCGGGCCCTGTCGCCAAGTTCGTTGCCGACCATCCGACCACCAAGATGCTGGCCCTGGCCTTCCTGCTGCTGATCGGCGTGACGCTGGTGGCCGACGGCCTCGGGTTCCACATTCCAAAGGGCTATATCTACGCCGCGATGGGCTTCTCGGTCCTGGTGGAGTCGATCAACATCATCGCCAAGCAGCGCAAGCTAGCCAGCAAGGGTGGAGCAGCCAGGGCTGAATTTACCCCGTTCACCGGCGATACCGGCTCTGTCTCCGCCGCAGCCGGCGTTGCGGCCGTCACGGGCAAGAGGCCTGGTCCCCGCACCACGCCGACCGCGCGCGCACAGGCACGGCCGAAATCGGCGCCCCGCAAGCCCAAGACGCCGAAATGACCCGCGCGGTCATCGTCCGCCAGCTCGGCGGGCCGGAAGTCATGAACCTCGAGGACTGGCCATTGGCCAGCCCTGGTCCCGGCCAGGTCGCGCTGCGCCAGACCGCAATCGGCCTCAACTTCATCGACACCTACCAGCGCAGCGGGCTCTACCCCGTGCAACTGCCCTTCGTTGCCGGCAATGAGGGCGCGGGTGTCATCACGGCTCTCGGCGAGGGCGTGACCGGGTTCAGCGTGGGCGACCGCGTGGCTTACCAGGGTCAGGTGGGTGCCTATGCGGCCGAGCGCCTGGCGCCGGCGGACCGGATGGTCCACATTCCGGCCGGCATTTCTGACCAGACGGCCGCAGCCATAATGCTCAAGGGGCTGACGGCCTATTACCTGCTGTTCAAGACCTGGCCTGTGGCGCGGGGCGAGACGATTCTGTGGCACGCCGCCGCTGGCGGTACGGGTCTCATCGCCACGCAATGGGCCAAGGCGCTTGGCGCCACGGTGATCGGCACGGCCGGCAGCGACGACAAGGTGGCGCTGGCCAAGGCGCATGGTTGCGACCATGTGATCAACTACCGAACCGAGGATTTCTCGGCCCGCGTGCGTGAACTGACCGGGGGCAGGGGCGTGGATGTCGTCTATGACGGCGTCGGCAAGGCCACCTTCGAGAAGTCGCTCGATTGCCTGCGGCCACGCGGCCTTCTGGCCAGTTTCGGCAATGCTTCGGGCGTGGTTAGCATCCCCGACGTGACGCTCCTTGCCCGTAAGGGCTCGCTCTATGTGACGCGGCCGACTGGCGCGCACTACATGGGGACGCGTGCGGAGCTCGTGGAGGGGGCGGCGAGCCTGTTCGAGGCGGTCGCGAGTGGTGCGATCAAGGTGGAGATCGGGCGAACATTCGCGCTGGCCGACGCCGCCGAGGCACACCGGGCGCTGGAAAATCGCGAGACCACCGGCTCGGTGATCCTGCTGCCATAAGGCCGTGCGCCGGGCTGGACAGCCCGGCGCTCTATCGCTAAACGCTCACGTCACGGGTAGATGGCAGAGCGGTTGATTGCTCCGGTCTTGAAAACCGGCGAACGTGAAAGCGTTCCGGGGGTTCGAATCCCTCTCTACCCGCCAGCCTTCCTGCCACGTTTTGGTCACCACTATGACCGCAAAATGAACGGCGGATAGGTGTCCGTTACCAGCAGGAACGCATAGGCCCAGACCCGAACGGCCCAACGCCCAACCCCGACGACGAAATCGAACAGCGGCCGCGGATAGCGTCCCGTGAACAGGATGGCGAACCACGCCACGATCGTCGCGAGGATAGCGAGCAGGGTCAGCACCGCCAGGACAATATAGTGCGGGATGGCCAGCAGCCACTTCACCAGCGGCAGCCAGCGATTGAGGTCTCGTTCAACGTCGGGATAATCCACCTCCAGATGGACGGACTGCTCTTCGACGGTCGAGGGATACTGATCGGTCAAAAGGAAGAGGTAGGCTGTCACCCGCATGCCGAAGCGACCCAACTCGCGGGAGAAATCGAACCACCAGCGCGGATAGCGCTGCCGGAACACGATCATCAGGACCGTCGCCATGAAGAGACCGGCCGAGATGCCGCCGCCGGTTGACCCGACCACGCGCCCGGCATGGTCGATATGCTGACCCCCACCCGGCCCGGAAACCAGGGCGAGGATGATGACGATCGGAATGGCCCATAATGGTCGAAAGAAGGTCGTCAGTCGGTCGAGCTGCGCCGGATAGTCTATCTCGAGCCGGCCGGCATAATTTACGGGATCGGTCATGTTGCACCTCACACCAGTCGAGTGACTGGACAACACAAAGAAAGTTACCACGTCCGCCCAGCCGCCCAACTGATCCAGATCAATTCCGGCGAGTAGCGCTGCGTCTGGCTATTGCATGGACAAAAACGTGATCCGACTTCCTCCCGTCGCACACCGCCCAGCCTAGCCCTTTGATGCGGCACGCTTTATAAGAACTCGCAAAAGAGGAGGCAGTGCTGGATCAATCTCAAACCGGCCGCGCGAGACGAATTTCCGCCATTCCGGTAGCGCTGACCCTGCTGATCCTTTTCCTGGCGGCTTTTGCCGGGATTTTCGGCTATTTCCTGGTCCAGGGCGTGCGCCAGACGGCGACAACGCTGGAGGAACGCTCCGCAGCAGCGGCGCAGGTGGTGGCCACCAATGCCGCCTGGATCAATGAAGTCGCCAACCAGACGCTGCGCCGTGTCGATGCCGCGCTCGGCCCGACCATGCTCGACCAGATCGATTCCCTGCAGGTGGCGCTCAACGGCCTGCCCGCACAGGTGGATGTCTATGTCGTCGACGCCAATGCGCAGACCATATTCTCGACAGTGCCGGGGGCAGAATCCGTATCGATCGCCGATCGCGATTACTTCGCGAGGGTTCGGGACGGTGCGCCGTTCTACATGTCGTCGGCCATCATCAGCCGCATCAACGGCGCCAATATCTTTGCCTTCAGCAAGCGCGTGGAACGCAATGGGGAGTTTGCCGGCGCCATCATGGTGTCTTTCCCATCGACGGTAATCGACCTGTTGTGGTCGACGCTGGATTTTGACGAGCAGTCGTCCATCAGCCTGATCCGCTCCGACGGCAAGCTGATCGCGCGCTATCCGCCTGCCACGGGGCCGGTAGACCTGAGCGAGCATCCGCTATTCACCGAATACCTGCCGGCCTCGCCGAACGGCACCTATGCGTCGCCTTCATCGCCGCTCGACGGCGTGGCCCGGGTGGTCAGCTATCGACGCGTCGAAAATACCGAGATCGTGGCTTTGGCCTCGATTTCCTCGGACAGCACCTGGCAGGAATTCAACGGCGCCGTCACCGCGGTCTTCATTATCGTGTCGCCGATCATACTGGGTCTGGTCTTCGGCTCTGTCTGGATCATCCGCCTGCTGTTCCGCGATGCAAAGCGGGGACGCGAGCTAGAGGAGGCGGTGGAGGCCAATATCCTGTTGTTCAGAGAGATCCACCATCGGGTGAAGAACAATCTGCAGTCCGTGCAGTCCCTCGTGCGGATGCAGGACATGCCGGCCTCGGCCAAGCTCGATCTGCAGAGTCGGCTCGCCGCAATGGCCGCCATGCACGAGCACATCTATCAGTTCGACCGCTATGTCGACATCGATGCCGAGGACTTCGTCCCGGTGATCGTGGATGAGGTGATCGCTGCCTATGGATCGTCGGTCACGGCCACCTATGAGCTGGACCATGTGATGGTGGACCGAGATCACGCCACCCCGCTGGCGCTCCTGCTCAGCGAACTCATCACCAATGCGCTCAAATATGCCTTTCCCGACGGCCAGGAGGGCGAAATCCGCATCAAGCTGAAGGCGGCCGGCAAGGGCCGGGCCGACCTGACAGTTGCCGACAACGGCGTGGGACTGGGCGAGACCATTCCCAGTTCTGGAATGGGCATAAGGCTGATCAAGGGTGTTGTCGGCCAGATGGCCGGGCGCTACGAGCTGCGTACGGAAGGCGGAACCATCTTCGAGGCCAACATAGCCCTGGCCACCGCCGGTCACGCGAGCGTCGATCCTGCGGCTCAGGCCCCGGTCAGTTGAGGGTTTTGCATCGGCCGGCGGCTTCGAGTAGGTTCGCCAGCCCAAACAGGTAACTGGCGGAGCTCCGCCAGTCGCTCTCGTATCGAAGTAAAGGAAGACAAGTGAGCCGGAAGGAATTTGATGCATCGCGCATGCGCCGGATGAAGCGTATTGCCGCCCGGCATGGCCTGACCATCCTCACCGCCGAGAAGATCAAGGTGCAGGGCGGCAAGGGGGGCCACGCGCTGCGCGAGGACGAGAGCTTCAAGGTGATTTACGGAAATGTGCCCCAGCCATTCTCGGCAACGCTGGACGAGATCGAATCCTATCTCGACAATCTTGAGGCGGGGCAAGAGTAAGGGCTGCTGCCCCTTCTGACAATCGGCCTGTGCGCAGGCTTCTGCCAATTTCCATTATTTATTCCGTAACGGGAATCGCCGCACAATCACTCCATTGGCTAACTTGGAGGCGCGTTATTGTGTTCACTCTGATTAACGCCGACGCCGAAGACGACGACGCCGAAATCACCGATCCCCAGGAAATCGCAGAGCTTTTTGCTGCCATTGCCGCGGTCGCCATCGAGGCGATCGGGGCCGGGCAAGCCAGAGAGCTTTTCGACGCTGTGGTCGAACAGGACGGCAAAGACCCGAACTGACCGGACGCTACCGACCCGGCAGGTCAAATCCGGCCATGCGCCCAGGCGACATTGGCGCCAACGAACGGTCTTCCGAGCGGGGCAGAGCCTCACGCTTATGGACCGGGTTGACTGATCCGGGCGGGTCCGACAGGACTTGCTGCATGTTCCAGCCGAGGAGGCTGCGTCGTGGCAGGCTCGTCCGCCTCCGAAACTTTCCCGATGCCGACGCTGATCCCGCTCGGCGACAGTTCCTTTCTGGTGCGCTTTGGCACCACTCTGACGGACGACGCCAACCGCGCCGCCATCGCCTTTGCTTCTGCACTGGCGCGGGCGCCGGTGCCGGGCGTTCTCGAGGTCATGCCCAACCTGGTATCTGTGCTGCTGCGCTACGATCCATGCGCGGCGACGCCAGACACGATACTGGGTGAAGTGCGCCTGCGGCTGTCTGGCCTGGCATCCGACAAGCGGAAGCCGCATGGCTGGACCATCCCCGTCGTGTTCGATGGTCCCGATCTGGAGGAGACCGCGGCCGCCCTGGGCATGACCGGTGGGGCCTTCATCGCGGCCCACAATGCGTCCCCGTTGCGTGTGCTCGCCACCGGCTTCGCGCCGGGCTTTGTCTATTGCGGCCTGCATCCCCAGGTCCTGGTGCTGCCCAGGCGCATGGCCGTCCGGCCCGCCGTGCCTGCCGGCAGCGTGCTGTTCGCGGCCGGCCAGACGGCAATTGCCGCAACCGAAATGCCCACGGGCTGGCATGTCATCGGCCATACCGATTTCAACAATTTCGAGCCCACCAAGCAAAGGCCCACCCGGCTGACGGCAGGCGACACGATCCAGTTCGAGGCGGTGCGATGAGCGCCATCCTGACGGTCATGCGGGCAGGGCCGCTGAGCAGCATCCAGGACGAGGGCCGCTTCGGCATGCTGCTGCACGGCATCAGCGCCTCGGGGCCGATGGATCGCGCAGCATTTGCCCTGGCCGGTCAGCTTTCCGGCGGCGGAAGCGGTGGCATCGAATTCACGACGGCCGGCCTCGATATCCGCCTGGCCAGTGGGACCTGCCAGGTGGGGTTTGCCGGCGGCGATTTCGTCGTTCGGCACAACGGCATGGTGCAGGACTGGCCCGGCACCGTGTTGCTGGAAACCGGCGATACCCTGGCCGTAACGCCGGGCAGCTGGGGCAATTATGGCTATCTGCGTTTCGATGCCGACATCGTGGCCAAGCCGATGATGGGCAGTATCGCCACCAGCAGCCGCGCCGGACTGGGCGGCATCGAGGGACGCGCCTTGCGCGTCGGCGATGTCATCGAATTGTCCGGCGGCGGCGGCACAGGCACTGTGCCCGTCTTGCCTGAGCAGGCAGAGGGGGCGATCCGCGTGATCTGGGGGCTGCATGCCGACAGTTTCCCGCAAGAGCTGCGCCAGCGCTTTCTGGACGGGACGTTCACCATATCGCCGCGTCTCGATCGCATGGGCGTGCGGCTGGATGACGTGGATGGGGTCTTCGCGGATGCAAAGGTGCTCTCCCTTGTGTCCGACGCCATCGTGCCGGGAGACATCCAGATCCTGGGTGACGGAAGCCCGATCGTGCTGATGCGCGACCATCAGCCGACAGGCGGCTATCCGCGTATTGCTACAGTGGTCACGGTCGATCTTGACCGCTTTGCCCAGCTGCGGCCTGGAACTTCCGTTGCCTTTACCCCGATCACCCTCGACCATGCCCACCAGCTGCTACGGAGCCGCCAGCGATGACCTCCATCGATCTCAATGCCGATCTGGGGGAGGGGATGGGCACCGATGACGATCTGCTGGAGATCGTCTCGAGCGCCTCAATCGCCTGTGGTGGCCATGCTGGCGATGCGCCGACGATCCGGCGGATCCTCAAGCTGTGCAAGGCCCGCGGCGTCCGCGCAGGCGCCCATCCCGGCTATGCCGACCCCAAGCGCTTCGGCCGCTTCCGCGTGGTCATGCCGCTGGACCAGCTGCTGGGCCAGATCAGGAGCCAGCTCTTCCTTGTCCGCTTCATCGCCGACGAAGTGGGCGTTCCGCTCTCCTACGTGAAGCTGCACGGCGCGCTGGCCAACCAGACCGCCGAGGAGCTGGCCTTTGCCGTGGGTATCTTCGCCACCATCCAGGCCATGAATGCGCAGATGGCGGTGCTGGCGCTCGACAACAGCCAGCAGGTGCGCGCGGCCAAGGCGGTTGGCATGCCGCTGATCCGCGAGGCCTATGCCGACCGGGCCTATACGGCCGATGGATTGCTGGTGCCACGCAATCAGGAGGGGGCCGTGATCCACGACAGCGAGGCGGTGATCGAACGCTGCCTGCGGCTGGCCAAGGCCGGCGAAATCGTCGCCATTGACGGATCTGTGCTGAAATCCGCGGCCCGCTCGATATGCCTCCATGGCGATACGCCCGGCGCGGTCGATCTGGCGCGAGACGTCCGCGACGCGCTGGAGGGCGAGGGGATATCTATCGCTGCAGTGCCGCCGGAACCGGCGGAAGAGTAGAAATCCGTACCCTGGGCCTCCCGGTGGGGAGAGGGTGAGATCGGCGGAATGCCTTGTGCCGAAAGACCCAGGGTAAGGATGTCAGATCGCCGCAAATCCTCAGATGGCGAGGTATTCGTGGCGAAGCTCGGTATTGTCGAGAACCTCCTTGGCGGTACCGGCGAAGGCGACTTCACCGGTATCGAGGATGACGGCGCGGTCTGCCAGCTTGAGCGCGGCAACGGCGTTCTGCTCGACAATGATCGTGGTAATGCCCATTGGCTTGATCGAATGGAGGATCCGCTCGATCTCGTGCACGATTACCGGCGCGAGGCCCTCATAGGGCTCGTCCAGCAGCAACAGCTTGAGGTCGCGTGCCAGCGCGCGGGCAATGGCCAGCATCTGCTGCTCGCCGCCCGACAGCGTCACGCCCTCCTGCTTGCGGCGTTCGGCCAGGCGCGGGAAGCTTTGGTAGATCTGGTCCAGATCCCAGCCATTGCCCGGCGCGACCTTGGCGAGGGTGATATTCTCCTCGACGGTCAGGCCGGCAATGATGCGGCGATCTTCCGGCACCAGCTGGATGCCGGCGCGGGCTGCCTCGAAGGACTTCATCTGGTGGATCGGCTGGCCGTCCAGCCAGATTTCGCCCTGCCGCAGCTGCGGCGTGTCGGTGCGTGCGATGGTGCGCAGCGTCGACGTCTTGCCGGCGCCGTTCCGGCCCAGCAGGGCGAGGATCTCGCCCTGGCGGACATCGAGCGAGACGCCCTGCACGATATAGCTCTCGCCATAATAGGCGTGCATGTCCCGGATCGAGAAGAACGGCCTTGTGGTTTCGATTGAAGCGGCTTGGCTGCTGTTGGCCACTATCTGGGTCTCCATGGCGATAGCACTCATCAATGGGTACCTCCGAGGTAGGCTTCCTGGACCTTGGGATTGCCGCGCACCTGGTCGGGCGTGCCATCGGCGATGATGCGGCCCTGCGCCAGCACCGAGATCTTGTCGGCCAGCGAGAAGACCACATGCATGTCGTGCTCGATGATGACCTTGGTCATGCCGCGGCTCTTGATCTTCTTGAGCAGTTCAATGGTGGTATTGGTGTCGTGCCGGCTCATGCCGGCCGTCGGCTCGTCGAGCAGCAGCAGGCGCGGATGCTGGATCAGGCACATGGCCAGCTCCATGCGGCGCTTGTCGCCACGGCTGAGGCTGCCGGCATGCATGTCCTGGCTGCTGAGCATGCCGACATCTTCCAGCATATGCTCGGCCTCCTGCCGGATGCTGACCTCGCTGTCGAGCGAGCGCAGCATGTTGAGCTTGAAGGCGCCGTCGCGCTTGGCGAGGGCAGGGATCATCACATTATGCAGCACGCTGAGATCGGCGAAGATTTCCGGCGTCTGGAACACGCGGGCAATGCCGAGCTGGTTGATCTGATAGGGCTTGCGCCCGGTCAGGACCGCCCCGTCGAACACCACTTGGCCGCTGGTCGGTGCCAGCTTGCCGATGATGACATTGAGCAGGGTGGATTTGCCGGCCCCATTGGGGCCGATAATGGCATGGGTCTGGCCTTCTTCAACCTGCAGGTCGATATCGGCCAGGGCGTGGAGCCCTCCGAAGCGCTTGTGGACGTCGGCAACATGCAGGACGACATTGGGTGTGCTCATGGCGGTGACGTCCTATTCGGCGGGTTGTGGTTGTGGGGCGGCCTTGCCCTGGCTCGGGGAAGACTTGTCCGGGCGGTTGAAGAGATGCGCGATGCGGCGCACCCCCTCCATGATCCCGCCGGGCAG
This sequence comes from Alphaproteobacteria bacterium, assembly GCA_018828145.1. GTDB lineage: Bacteria > Pseudomonadota > Alphaproteobacteria > Rhizobiales > Devosiaceae > Devosia. The sequence goes on from JAHJWO010000021.1 coordinate 103,022, forward strand.
GAAGACCACGATCAGCACGAAAACCAGGCCCAGCGTCAGGAACCAGCCCTCGCCGACGAACTTGGAGCTGACGACGACCGCGGCATGGTCCAGCCCGTCGGGCAGGAAGTCCCAGAAGCGGGCGAGGATGGTCTCGTTGATGGCCGAGAAGATGTTCTCGAAATACTTGATCAGCCAGGCGCCGATCACCGGACCGACCAGCGTGCCGGCGCCACCCAGGATGGTCATCAGCACCACTTCGCCCGACGCCGTCCACTGCATGCGCTCGGCACCGGCCAGCGGGTCGGTGACGGCCAGCAATGCACCAGCCAGACCGGCATACATGCCCGAGATGACGAAGGCGGCAAGCGTATAGGGCTTGGTGTTGAAGCCCGTATAGTTCATGCGCGTCTGGTTGGACTTGATGCCCTTGAGCATCATGCCAAAGGGCGAATTGGTGATCCGCTGGGCGATGAAGAAGGCGATGATCAGAAAGCCGGCACAGAAGTAGAAGCCGGCAAAGCCACCCAGCGACTGGCCCAGGAGCGTCGGCACCGGCTGGCCGGGCATGGCCTCGCCGAACATGCGATCGACATGGCGCGGATCGGCGAGCGTCAGCTGCAGGCCGGTTTCGCCATTGGTGATCGGCGTCAGCACGGAATAGGCCAGGTTGTAGCTCATCTGCGCGAAGGCAAGCGTCAGGATGGAGAAGTAGATGCCCGACCGGCGCAGGCTCAGATAGCCGATGACCAGGGCGAAGACGCCCGAGACGGCGATGGCGAACAGCATGGCCGGGATGGCATCGAGGCTGAGCAGCTTGAACGACCACACCGCGGTATAGGAGCCGACGCCGAAGAAGGCGGCGTGGCCGAAGCTGAGATAGCCGGTGAGGCCGAACAGGATGTTGAAGCCAACGGCGAAGATGCCGAAGATCATGAAGCGCTGCAGCAGGTCCGGATAGGCAGCCCCGAAGGGCTGCAGCCAGATCGGCATGGCCAGCACCGCAATGGTGAAGCCCAGGAACAGCAGAATGTCGTTGCGGGACATGGCCAGCATATCAGGCCTCCATCACGCCGCGCCGACCGAACAGGCCACGCGGAAGAACCAGCAGGATAACCACGGCGACGAGATAGATGATGATCTGGTCGATGCCGGGGATGAGGGCTTTCACCTGCGTCATGGACGCAAAGGATTGCAGGATGCCGAGCAGGAAGCCCGCGGCCACGGCGCCGGGCAGCGAGCCCATGCCGCCCACCACGACCACCACGAAGCTGAGCACCAGGAAGTCCATGCCGATATGGTAGTTCGGCGGCAGCAGCGGCGTGTACATCACCCCGGCAACGCCGGCGACGACGGCGGCGAGGCCGAACATGATGGTGAAGCGCCGGTCGATATTGATGCCCAGCAGCCCAACCGTTTCGCGATCGGCCATGCCGGCACGGACGACCATGCCGAACGTGGTGAATTGCAGGAAGGCAAACACCGCGCCGATGATTACGCCGGCGAACAGGAAGTAGACCAGGCGCCAGATCGGATAGGTGATGACATTGGCCTGCATGCCCAGCCAGGCGCCGATATCGGCCGCGCCACGCAGGTCGGTGGGCATGGGCTGGGGAATGGGGTTGGGTCCGAAGAAGGACTTGATGACTTCCTGCGCGACGATGGCCAGGCCGAACGTCACGAGAATCTGTTCGGCATGCGGACGCTTGTAGAAATGCTTGATGATGCCGCGCTCAAGCGCGATGCCCACCACCAGCATGATGGGAATGGTGATGATGATCGACGCCGGCACCGAGTAATTGACCAGCACGGCGCCGAAATCGCCGAACCAGGCCTGCACCAGCGGTGCTCGCACTTCGAGCGGCTGGCCCCAGGGCGAAAGCTGGGTCGGATCGATGGTGACGGTCTCCATCGTCAGCAGCTGTCGAAACAGCACGGCGCAGAAGGCGCCCAGCATGAACAGCGCGCCATGCGCAAAATTGACGACGCCCAGGGTGCCGAACACCAGCGTCAGGCCCAGCGCGATCAGCGCATAGGCCGCGCCCTTGTCGAGGCCGTTGAGGAATTGCAGGAAGATGACTTCGAACATGGGAGTGCTCCAAACGAGCGGTGTCGTCTCACGAACCCTGAGGTGAGACCTGCCCGCTGCGGCGATGGCAGGATGCACCTTGCCAAACCTTGTCCTCAGACAGGCTCTGGACGAGGCTGGGGGTCTGTGACGGCTACCGAAATGCCCGCCCCGGCAAGCCGGGGCGAGCGAGGTCTGCTTAAGCGCAGAGCGGAACCGGCTCTGCCGGGCCCAGATCACCGCCGAAGATCGCCGGGTCATAGGTGGTGGCTTCGCGATCGACTTCCTGCACGACGTTGAGCACGTCGTATTCGCTCGTCGGGTTCTCGTTGCCACGCACGACCAGGATCGACTTCATGCACTGGTGGTCTTCCGCACGATAGAGCGTGCGGCCATTGCCCATGCCGTCGAATTCGTGGCCTTCCAGCGCCTTGATGACTTCGGGCGGATAGAAGGTGCCGGCGCGTTCCACGGCGTCTGCATAGAGCAGCGTCTGGACATAGGCCGTGTGTGCGGCCTGCGACGGCGGGGAGCCATAGGCGGCGCCGAACGACTTGGTGAAGGCGATCGAGCCGGGATCCTGCAGGTTCCAGTGCCAGTTCGAGGTACCGAAGATGCCCTTGATGTTCTCGCCGGCACCCTTGGCCATCAGTTCGGAGAACAGCGGCACCACGATTTCGAAGGTCTTGCCATTGGCCTCGCGGTCACGCATGCCGAACTGGATCGCCTGCGTCAGCGAGTTCACCATGTCGTTGCCATAGTGGTTCAGGATCAGCACGTCGGCGCCCGAATTGAGCACGGGGGTGAGATACTGGCTGAAGTCCGCAGCACCGAGCGGCGTGCGCACGGCTTCCGCCGTCTGCCAGCCGAGGGCTTCCGTCGCGGCCTTCATCGACTCTTCCTGGGTCCAGCCCCAGGTATAGTCAGCCGTCAGGTGATAGGCTCGGCGGTCGGTGCCATATTCCTGGCCGAGGATCGGGCCAAGGCCGATACCGGACTGGTAGGCGTTGAAGAAGTGGCGGAAGCCGTAGCGGCGCTTGTCCTTGCCGGTCGTGTCGTTGGAGTGGGTCAGGCCCGCCATGAAAATGACGCCCAGTTCCTGGCAGAGACCCTGCACGGCAATCGCTTCACCCGAGGACGAGCCGCCGGTGATCATGATGGCACCGTCGCGTTCGATCATGCGGGTGGCGCCTGCGCGGGCCACGTCGGACTTGGTCTGGCTGTCGGAGGTCACGAAGGCGACCTTCTTGCCCAGGATGCCCTTGCCGGTCAGGGCGGTCGGGGTCAGCACGCTGATCAGGCCGCCGTCGCCTTCGCCATTGAGATGGGCGATAGCAAGTTCATAAGCCTTCTGCTCGTCAGCGCCTTCTTCGGCATAGGCGCCGGTCAGCGGAAGGTTCAGGCCGATTGTGACGGTGTCGCCGGTGGGGTTGTTGCAGAATTCCTGCGCCCAGGCGCCTTTGGTGAACACCATGGGGGCAATGCCCGTGCCGATGATACCGGCCATGCCGGTCTGCAGCACCCTGCGGCGAGACAAGCCGCGCTTCAAAAGTGTCATTGATTTCCTCCTTTTGGCGCGGGGCGACTGATACATAGCCAGCAGCTCACCGCACCAAGGAGTATGACCCCTTCAAGAAAACGACGGCAATATGTCTTTGTAATTGCAACGATAATCTGTCAATAGTTGCTCTAGAAGAGGCGATTGTTAGTCAATTCGTTGACAAGCGCCGGGCAGGGGAGGGCCGGATTTATGCGTGCGCCGATTGGCTTTCGCATCAGCAACAGGCGGAAATCACTGAAGATTTCCCAGGCAGCGCTGGCACGAAGCCTGGGGATTTCTGCCAGCTACCTGAACCTGATCGAGAACAACAAACGCGACATCGGCGGGGCTCTGCTCAACCGCGTGGCTGCGCAACTCGACATCGATATTGATGAACTGGCGGGGCGGGCCGAGCAAAAACTGCTGCAGGACCTCGAAGAGGCCTTCGCCGATCCCCTGGTCGAGTCGCTCGCCTTCCGCCCCGACGAGAGACGCGAACTGGTCGCACAATACCCTGCCAGCGCCGCGGCGCTGGCGCGCATGCATCGCGCCTATTCTTCCGCCATGGCCCATGCCGACGCCTATGCCGACCGGCTGCGCTCAGACCCGCTGCTGTCGCAACTGCTGCACCAGATTCTGTCGGGGATTACCGCCATCCGATCGAGCGCCGAAATCCTTGAAGACGTGCCGGACCTCGACGAAGCCGAGCGGCGCCAATTCCTGACGGCTATCGGCCGCGACACGCGGACCCTGTCAGATGTCACCCGCAACCTGATCGGCCAGTTCGAAACGTCCAGCCAGAACCGGCGCAGCGTTTCCCCGGCCCGTGAAATCGACGACCTCATCATCGAGCGGCAGAACCACTTTCCGGAGCTGGAAGACACGGCAGACACGCTGCGCGCCGAGATTGAGCAGGCGGGCCAGTTCGGCATCGCGACGCTGGCCGCGTTGCTCGAGAGCAAGTTCGGCGTGGTCATGGTGGTGGGTGGCGCGCCCAGCGATCCTGAATTTCCGGGGCAATACAGGTTCGAGTCCGAGCGCCGGGTGATGTGGTTCCAGGGGGCATCCACCCTCGCCACCCGCCAGTTTCAACTGGCTCGACTCTATGGCGAGCTGGCCGGCGCCGATGCCATCGCCCATACGCTGGAAAGCGCGACGCTATCCACCCCCACGGCGCGCCGGCTGGCCTCGCGTGCTGTCGGCTCCTACCTGGCCGGCGCCATCGTCTTTCCCTATGCGCGGATGCTCGATGACGCCGAGGCGTCAGCCTATGACATCGACCACCTGCGGCAGGTCTACAATGCCGGTTTCGAGCAGGTGGCGCATCGGCTGGTCACCCTGCGCCGCCCGGGGCAGGAGGGCATTCCCTTCGGCTTCCTGCGCTCCGACCCGGCGGGAAGACTGACCAAGCATTTCCCGCTTCCCGGCCTGCTGCTGCCCAATAGCGGCCATGCCTGTCCGCTCTGGGCCATTTATGGTGCCTTCAGGACCCCTGAATCCATGTTGCGCCAGGTCGTGCGATTTTCCGATGGTTCGCGTTACCTGTTTCTCGCGCGCACCGTGCAGCGGCGCCCCGGTTCGTTCCGCGAGCAGCCCGCCCTCGCTTCGGTCATGCTGGCCTGCGACATGCTGCATGCCGACCGCACCATTTATGGTTCGGGCCTCGACCTGTCCGACCTTTCGGCGGACATTCCGGTCGGCCCGAGCTGCCGCCTGTGCACGAGACGGGACTGCGCCAGCCGTCAGGAAGAAGCCCTTTCCCCGGGAGGAAGCCGCTCGGAAACCCGCGCGCCGCTACTGCCCGCCCAATTCGGCCTTGGCGATCCGCCGTGATTGCGCTTAAGTGAAGCATCTGCGGAGGGGAGACCGCGGATTTTGAGGGGGGATTTTGGCAATAGACGTACTTATTGCCGAGGATGAGCCGAGCATTCTTGAATCGCTCGACTTCATCCTGCGGCGCGCGGGCTGGACGATCAGTGCCGTCACCGACGGTGACGCGGCGCTGGACGCGGTTCGACGACTGAAGCCACGCGTGCTTGTGCTCGACGTCATGCTGCCCAAGCGCAGCGGTTTCGAAGTGCTCAAGCAAATTCGCGCCGACGTCGAAACCCGGGCACTGCCGGTGCTGATCCTGACCGCCAAAGGCCAGCAGCAGGACCGGCGCATTGCCGAGGAGTTCGGGGCGGACGTATTCGTGACCAAGCCATATGCCAATGCCGACGTGGTCGGCGCGGTGCGACACTTGCTGGGCCGAGATGCCGGAACTTCGTAGGCTCACCAGCGGCATGCTGCTGCTGACCGTGTTCGGCGCACTGCTCGTGTTGCCGCCGCTGGTCTATGTGTTTAACCAGCCCATCTTCCATTTCGGCATCCCGCAGATCGTCTTCTATCTGTTCGTGGTCTGGCTGCTCCTGATCGGCGGCACCGCGTTGCTGGCCCATGCCGTGCCGCGCGACGAACCTGCCGAGTCAGGCGACGGTGACCGCTGATGCTGTCGGCTGACTTCGTCATTGCCACGGCCGTGGGCTATGTGGGCCTCTTGTTCGTGTTGGCCTATTTTGGCGATCGCCGGGCCCGCACGCACAAGAAGTCGTTCCTGCACTCGCCCGCCGTCTATACGCTGTCGATTTCCGTCTATTGCACCAGCTGGACCTTCTATGGGGCAGTGGGCAATGCCGCCCGCAGCGGGCTGGAATTCCTCACCATCTATCTCGGCCCCACGCTGGTCTTTGTCGGCTGGTGGTTCCTGCTGCGCCGGCTGGTTCGCATCAGCCACCTGCAGCGCATCACCTCGGTGGCCGACCTGCTGTCGTCGCGCTTCGGCAAGTCCAACCGGCTGGCAGTCCTCGTCACCTGCATCGCCGTGGTCGGCATTGCGCCCTATATCGCCCTGCAGCTCAAGGCGGTGACCTCGTCCATCCAGGCGGTCGCCGGCTCGTCCGAGTTCGGCCAAGGGAGCCTGGCCGGGATTGACGATGTCGGGCTCGCCTTCGGCATTGCCGCCGGCATGGCGCTGTTCACCATCCTGTTCGGCACCCGCCACGTCGACGCCAAGGAACAGCACCACGGCGTGGTGGCGGCCATTGCCTTCGAGGCCGTGGTCAAGCTGGCGGCCCTCGTGGCTGTGGGCATCTTCGTGGTCTATGTGGGCGGGGGCTTTGAGAACATCTTCAGCCAGGCCGCCGAGATCGGCATCACCATGGATGCCGAGAACACCTTCGACGCCCGCTGGCTGACCACGCTGGGCCTGTCGGTCGCCGCCATTGTCTGCCTGCCACGGCAGTTCCAGGTGACGGTGGTCGAGAATTCGGACGAGAACCACCTGCGCGTCGCCAGCTGGGCCTTCCCCGCCTACATGCTGCTGATGAGCCTCTTCATCCTGCCCATCGCGGTGTTCGGGCTCACGCGCATGCCGGCGGGGTCCAATCCCGACATGTTCGCGCTGACCCTGCCCATGGCCTTCGGGCAGGACGCGCTGGCGCTCTTCGCCTTCATCGGTGGCTTTTCCTCGGCAACGTCGATGATCATCCTGGAGTCGATTGCCCTCTCCATCATGGTCTCCAACCACATCATCATGCCGCTGGTCCTGCGCTATAGCTCGGGTGGCAGCGGGGACGGGCAGGGCATGTCGCGCATGCTGCTGATCGCCCGGCGCTTTTCCATCGTGCTGATCCTGTCGCTGGGCTTCTTCTACTTCTTCTTCACCCGGGATTCCGACGCCCTGGCGCCTATCGGGCTGATCTCCTTCACCGCCATCGCCCAGTTCTTCCCGGCGGTCATCGCGGCGCTGTTCTGGCGCGACGCTTCGCTCAAGGCGGCGACCGCGGCCATTGCCGCCGGCTTCGTCTTCTGGGTCTGGTGCAGCTTCCTGCCATCGTTCGAATCGGTGTCGCCGCGCATTGCCCTGCTGATGAGCCAGGGCCCGTGGGGCATATCCTGGCTGCGGCCCGAGGCCATGTTCGGGCTCGAGGGGCTCGACCCGCTGGCGCATGCGGCGTTCTGGAGCCTCTCGATCAACGTGCTGACGCTGACCGTCGTCTCGCTGCTGACCACCCAATCGGCGCTCGAACGCATCCAGGCCAGCGTCTTCGTCGACGTGTTCAAGCGCGGCCAGGTCGCCCGGGGCAATTTCGTGCGCGGCTCGGCCACCGCCAATGACCTGTTCTTCGTGGCCGAGCGGGTGCTGGGCGAGCGGCGCGCCGCAGCGCTGTTCGAGGCGGAAGCGCGCGAGAGCGGCGTCGATCCGGATATGCTGGAGCCCTCGCCCGGCTTTATCGGCCGGCTGGAGCGCGAACTGGCAGGCTCCATCGGCGCGGCCTCGGCCCATGTCATGCTCTCCAAGGTCGTCTCGGGCAGCGAAGTCTCGCTCGAGGAAATGATGCAGATGGCCGACGAGACCCAGCAGGTCATCGAATATTCCCAGCAGCTGGAAAAGACCTCGGCAGAGCTGCGCTCGACGGCCCAGCAGCTGGAGGATGCCAACGTGCAGTTGCGCGAGCTGGACAGCCAGAAGGACGAGTTCCTGAGCCAGGTGAGCCACGAAGTGCGCACGCCGATGACCTCGATCCGCTCCTTCTCGGAAATTCTGCTCGATGATCAGGACATCGACCCCGGGCAGCGCCAGCATTTCGTCTCGACCATCCACCAGGAAAGCCTCCGGCTCACCAAGCTGCTCGATGAAATCCTCGACCTTTCGGCACTGGAGCGCGGCGAACGGGCCTGGGACAATGTGCCGATCGATGCCGAGGCTGCGCTCGACCGGGCGCTGACCGTCTGCGAGGCGCTGCTGCGCCAGCGCGGCATGAAGGTGCAACTGGGCGAGCGCGCGCAGCGGACCATGGTCGAGGGCGACGCCGACAGGCTTTGTCAGGTCTTCATCAACCTGATTTCCAATGCGGTGAAATACAACGACTCCGATACCCCGCTGCTGCACATCTCCTCCACCGTCCGCGCAGGGAGCTATGTGGTGGATATTGCCGACAACGGCCCGGGCATCGGCAAGCGCGAGCGCAAGCTGATCTTCGAGAAATTCTGGCGCGGTCCGGGCGGCGTGGCCGACCAGGGCGGGGCGGGGCTGGGGCTGGCGATTTCCCGCCAGATTATCGCCCGCATGAACGGGTCGCTGGACCTCGTGCAGGGCCCGCTGCCCGGCGCCTGCTTCCGCGTCAGGCTGACCGTATTGCGCTAGTAGTGCCCGTGATCGGGAATGTTGAGGACGTGGCCGCAGGCCTTGCAGTGCACGGCGTCGGGGTCGTGCTTCTGCAGACCACATTCGGGGCAGGGAAAGTTCACCTTGTTCGGCCGGAAGATGGACTGGGCCAGGCGCACGAACAGCGAAATGCCCACGATCATGATGACGATGGATGTCAGCTTCCCCCAAGTGCCGGGCAGGGTGATGTCGCCGAAGCCCGTCGTCGTCACGGTGGCCACGGTGAAGTAAAGCGCGTCGACATAGCCGGCGATATTGTCATGGCCGCGATTGGCGAAGGCCGTGTAGACGAAGCCGGTGACTACGAACAGGAAGACCAGCAGGTTGATGACGGCCTGGATCGGCTCCTGGTAGATGCCCAGATTGCGCTTGCGCAGCGGGCGCCAGAAGGTGGAGCTGCGTGTCAGCGTCCACAGGCGCAGGATGCGCAGGAAACCCAGGTTGAAGAACAGGGTCGGCGCCAGGAGCGTCGCCAGGATGAAGATGTCGATGATGATCGGCAGCTGCCGCAGCCAGCGCATGATATCGGTCGTGGCCAGCGCCCGCGCCACCAGATCGACCGCCAGCAGCGCAGCAATGGAATAATCGATCCACAGGAACGATTCGTCCCCGCGCAGCAGCGGGGTGGCGATGAAGAAGGCGATGATCGCCAGGTCAACGATCAGCACCAGGGCCTGGAAGCGCTGCGCACCCGGCGACTGGCTGTGATAGAGCAGCCGCAATCGGGAGCGAAACTCCTGGAACGCAGTCTTGCTATCGTCGTTGGCTGGCTTGTCTTTTTCCGCACTCATACCCAACTGCCTTGCCAGCCTTCGCACGCAGGCGCAAGAAGACTGTCCCCGTTCGGGGCGTGACAATCAAGGTAACTTTGCGATGACCATCTCTGTCTATGACGTGACCGTGCCGGTATTCACCCGCATGCTGACCAACCTGCTTGCCATCATGGACAAGGCTGAAGCCAGCGCCGCCGAGCGCAAGTTCGACACCAAGGTGCTGTCCGACATGCGGCTCTCCCCCGACATGATCCCGTTTCGTGGCCAGGTGATGATCGCGACCGACCACGTCAAGGGCTGCGTCTGCCGTCTGTCCGGTCGCGAAATTCCCTCTTGGCCCGATACCGAGCACAGCTTCGACGAATTGCGGGCCCGCATCCGCAAGGCCCTCGACCTGCTGGCCACCATCCAGCCCGAAGACCTGGCCGGCGGCGAAAGCCGCGAGGTGACGCTCAAGCTGGGCGGCCAGGACGTCACCATGCCCGGCCTGACCTATCTGACCGAGCGCGCGCTGCCGAACTTCTTCTTCCACGTCACCACCGCCTACGCCATCCTGCGCCATGGCGGCGTGCCGGTGGGCAAGCGCGACTATATCGGCTAGCCGACCGCTCTAGTTCTAGTTCTGGTTCCGATTGCGGTTCTGCGGCGCGGGCGTCTGTGTCTGGGGCGTGGGAGACGAGCCCGAGCCGGGATCGGCTTCGGCGCGCTCTTCCACGCAATTGCCGACGCCGCTGACCCGGAAGGGCGGTAGCAGCGAGGCCTGGAACCGGGCATAGCGGAACTGCGCGCTGAGCGGCGCCCGCTCCGGATTGAGCCGCTGGTAGAGCACCGTCTGCTGGCCTGCCGCACTCCCGACCTCGCAGCGGTCGTCGAGCACTTCGCAGTCCCCGGAATTGTTGCAGATCAGCAGGGCCCCGTCATAGAGCATGACGCGGGTAATGCGCGGCTCGACGATGAGGTCGAACTCGGTGCCGCGCACCGCAATGGCCGCCGTGGGCGTGTTGATCGAGTAGGCGGGTTTGGGGCTGTTGCCGGTGATGAAGCGGAATGACCCGCCCAGCGCATTGATCGTCAGCTTCTGCGCCGTGTTGCTGCTTGCCAGCAGATAGGTCTCGATCAGCAGCGAACTGCGCGGACCGACCACCAGACGCGTGGCGTCGTCGAAGATGATCTGGACCTGTCCCGACGGACCAGTGACGATCATTTCGCCGACCGATACATCGGCGCCGACATGCAGCAGGCGGTCGCTGGAGCTGACCCGCGCCACCGCATCGGGGTTGACGCCGACGGCCGTGCCTTCGCCATCCGCATAGGCGGCTGGTGCCGCAAGCGACAGGCACAGGCCAAGCAAAGGTATCAAGACAAACTGTTTCATCATGGCCTCGCTTGTCGCAATGCGCAGCTGAATGCCGAATGAACATAGTATTACCGGCCATGGTGCGGAAACAAGTCGACGCAGGCCGCCAGGCCTGAACATCGATGGAAAAGCACCGCGCTCTGTTGCCGTAGCGTTGGGCAGGCGCTATTTGCACCCCATTGCGGCAAGCCGCTCCAGCCCAGCCAAGAGGCAGTCATGAGACTGGCATTCGTCATCCCGGCCTACAACGAAGAAGCGCTGATCGGCAAATGCCTTGAATCGGTGATTGCAGAAATCGCGCGTTCCGGCGCCGATGCTGAAGTCATCGTCGTCAATAATGCTTCGACCGACCGCACCGGCGAAATCGCCCGCAGCTATGCCGGCGTCCGCGTGGTCGATGAGCCCAAAAAGGGCCTGGTGAATGCCCGCGACGCCGGCTTTGCCGCCAGCGAGGGCTTCGAGCTGATCGCCAATATCGACAGCGACACCATCGTCCCGCCGGGCTGGCTCGATACCGTGTTTGCCGAATTCGGCCGTGACCCCAAGCTCGTCTGCCTGAGCGGGCCCTACGTCTACTATGACATGTCCGCCTGGAGCCGGTTCCTGGTCAACATGTTCTATGGCCTGACCTACCTGATCTACATCCTCAACCGCTTCGTGCTGCGGGTGGGCTCGGTGGTGCAGGGGGGCAATTTCGTCTTCAAGCGCGCCGCCTGGCAGCAGGTCGGCGGCTATGACCGCTCGATCGAGTTCTTTGGCGAGGATACCGACGTCGCGGTGCGGCTGTCCAAGGTGGGCGGGGTCAAATGGACCTTTGCCCTCAAGATGATGACCTCGGGGCGCCGCCTCGAGAAGGAGGGCGTGTTCCGGACGGCCGGGACCTATACGCTGAACTTCTTCTGGGTCACCTTCCGCGGCAAGCCGGCGACCAAGAAGTATACCGATATCCGCCCGGACTGAGCCAACATATATCAGGCCGCACTGCGCCACTTTCGCGCCCCGCCGGTGAGGCAACGTTAAGTTTCCCAACAGCGGGGGAATCATCGGATGCTGAGCCTGCGCTAGAATGGGTTGCCGCATGGAGCGGCAGAGGGCTGGAACGTGACGACGATCCCCTCGCAGCTACCCCAGATCGTGACGGCGGCCCGTTCCGGGGCCTTGCAGGCATTGGCGCTGCAGGCCGGGCAGGTGCTGGATGGCAAGGTCGTCGGCCCGGCTCCCAATGGCGGCACGCAGGTGGAAATCCGCGGCCAGATGCTGAACCTGCTGCTGCCGCTGGCCGCCAAGGCCGGCGAGACGCTGAAATTCGAAGTCCAGGGCAGCGCGCAGCAATTGCGCCTGGCGCTGCAAATGCCGACCGGTACGCCGATATCGCCCGCCACGCCGGCGCCCGCGCAGCCCACCCAGCCCGCCACCCCGGTGACGCCTCAGGCCAGCTCGCCTCCCTCGCAGGGCAACCCGCTCTCAGCGCTGGTGTCACAACCGCAAGCCCCGTCCGTGCCGTCGACGCCACAACCGGCTGTTCCGGCAAATGCGGCAACCCAACCGGCATCCATTCAGCCGACCCCAAACCCCGCGCCGCCGCCGACAGCTTCAGCCAATCCGCCGACCTTGCCGCAGCCCGCGGCAGCACAGGCCACGCCGGCTGGCCCTGCCGCAATGCCCGCCGCAGCGACGACCCAACCGGCAGTGCCGGCCACGCCCTATCCTCAGTCCGCCACACCTGCGCCCCAGCCCGTGCCGGTGGCGGCCGCCAGCCTTGGCCCTGCCGCCCACGCGCCAGCGGCTGCTTCGGCCGTGCCCACCGGCATCCGACCGGTCGCGCCGGTTTCGCCAGCCACGCCCGCCGCCGGTCCGACGGCCAATCAGGTGCCGACCACAACAGCGCCCCAGCCGGCGGCGACGCAGCCAGCCACCCCGCAGGCAGCGATTGCGCAAATGGTGCAGGCCTCGGTGCCACGGCAGGGCGCCGTGACCAGCCTGACGGCAGCGCTCACGGGTATTGCCGGCAAGGTGGTGCTGCCCGAACCGGTGGCCCGGGCGGCTCAGCAGGTCCTGGCCAACCGCGTGGCGATTGACGCCCCGAAATTCGACGGCACCAAATTGCAGACCGCCATCCGCGGTGCGGGCATTTTCCAGGAGGCCGGTCTGGCGCGCGGCCAGTTGCCATTGCCGCAGGCTGACATGAAATCGGCCCTGCTGGCCTTGCGGCAAACCCTGGTCACGTGGCTCGGCTCGCAGGCGCCAGTGGCCGCCGTTGCGCATATCCCGCCGCCGCTCAAGGGCGGCGTGTTGCGGGCTCGAGGTGCCGAAGCCCCGCCGGTCGATCCGCTGGCCGCGCCGGAGGAGGTCGGCAAACAGCTGCTGGAGCGCACCGAGTCGGCGCTGGCGCGGGTGCGGCTGCATCAGCATGCGTCCTTGCCCGATACCCTGGCGCGGACGGCCGACTGGAGCATGGACCTGCCGGTGCTGATCGGTTCGCACCAGACCCTGCTGCAACTCCAGATCCATCGCGACCAGCACAATGAAGCCGATGCCAGTGCAGAACGCGGTTGGCAGATGCGTTTTGCCATCAGCCTGCCGGGCATGGGCGAAGTCGGGGCGCAGGTCTCGCTGCGGGCGGGTGCCACCGGCGTCATGCTCTGGGCTACCGAACCCGGAACCTCCGCCGCTCTCGAAGCCGAGGTGACGGCGTTGCGCGAGACTCTGGCCGCCGCCGGGCTGAACCCGGGCGCGATTATCGTCCGCCATGGCGAGCCGCCAACCCCGCCGCCAGCGCCTTCGGGTCACTTCGTGGATTCCCGGACATGAGCGATGAAACTCGCCCCCGCTCCGTCGCCGTCGCGCTGCAATACGAAAAGGGCACCCGCGAAGCGCCACGTGTCGTCGCCAAGGGCAGGGGGTTGCTAGCGGACCGCATCGTCGAACTGGCGCAGGAAAACGGCGTGATCGTCGAGGCAAATCCGGTGCTGGCCGAAGCGCTGAGCGGGGTGGAAATCGACGACACGATCCCGATCGAGCTCTACGAGGCCGTGGCGATCGTCATCGGCTATGTGCTGCGGGCCAGCGCACAGAAATAGCCTGCCGCCATTGCACAGCGCGGCATGCTTTCCCATCTCCTGATCATTATCAGTCGCTCATGGAGTGGGCACATGCCGAACCAGCAAGACCAGCAGGCCATTGACGGCCTGTTCGACCGCATCGAGGACGTGGCACGCAAGAGCCCGCCGCGCGATAGCGACGCCGAGGCGCTGATCCAGCAGCGGCTGCGGGAATATCCGCCCGCACCCTATTACATGGCGCAGACCATCCTGATCCAGGAAGAGGCTCTGCGGCAGGCCCAGGAGCGTATCGAGCAGCTGGAAGCCAGCCAGCGACCGGCAGGCGGCTTCCTTGGCGGCCTGTTCGGCGATGCGGAGCCGCAGCAGCGCCGTCCCGCCCGCAGCCGCGGACCTTGGGACAGCCAGCAGCAGGGTTATGACGAACGGCGCGGGCAGGGCGGTGGTGGCTTTCTGGCCGGAGCGGCTCAGACGGCCTTGGGCGTGACCGGCGGCGTGCTGCTGGGCAGCGCCATTGCCGGCATGCTGACGGGCGGCGCCCATGCCGCCGAAGCCAGCCCGGAAGAGCCTGCCGACTCGACGGAGCAGGATTTTGACGCTGGTGGTGACGACTTCGGTGGCGGGGATGATTTCGACTTCGGGGGCGGCTTCTAGCCGCGCCTAGCGGACGGGCGAGCGCTTCTCGTAGAACTCGTTGCCGCCCGCTTCGAGCACGTAATACATGTTGTTGTAGGGAAAGCGCAGTCCGGCGGTGTGGAAATGCTGGGCATTCTGCACCCCCGGATGCCGCGCGCCCCGCAAGACCTGATCGGCCATCTGCGAGGCCAGCACCGCACCGCTATCGGTCATCTTGCGCGTGAGCACACCCTGCGCGAACTGGTTCTTCTGCCCGACAACGCCGCAAACAGTCTTGGGATAGCGCGGATCGGCCTGGCGGTTCATCACCACTGTGCCGACGGCCAGCATGCCTTCCGAACTGGAGCGGTTCGATTCGAAATACATGGCGCGCATCAGGCATTCTTTTTCGCTGAGCTGCGCCATGCCGAAATTGAGACCGAGGAAACTGCAGCCCCCAAGCACCGACGCTGACACAGCCAGCGTCAGCGCATGGAGAATAGTCCGCGATATCGGTGCCATGGGCTGCTCCAGTCTGTTGCTTTGCTGCAAGTCAGACCGAAAATGCCCCAATAGGCTTAAGGCGGCCTTGCCCCGAAGGGTTACCAGTTCCTGAACGCGGCAAAGTTAGTCGCGCTTGAACAGCAGGGCCGAGAGCAGGGCAATGGTCCCCAGCACGACGATCACGGGCACGGGATTTTCCTGCACCACCTTGCCGGCGGCATGTGCCTGCTTGTTGGCTTCACGCGCCACGACGGCGCCCTGGTGACGGACTTCCTTGGCGAGGGCGACAGCGTTGTGCTGCACATCGCTGAGCGCGTGGCCGCCATAGTCACTCACGGCCTCGGAGATCGAGGCGATTTCCTTGCGCAGCGCGGCAATCTGGTCGAACAGCGCGTCCGACACGCTCTCGCCGGCATCTTCGACTGTCTTGATAGCTTTTTTTGCACTCGTGGCCATGTGACGCTCCAGAATAGGGTTTCGTTGCTGGCTCAACTCTGGCCCGGGCCGGAAGTTCCGCCACACGCGTTAAGGCAGGTTTCGCCAGCGCCGGACGCGAAAAATTGACCGAAACGATCTTGGCGCTTGGCGTTTGACTCACCAGATGCGAAATGGACATGTCCATACGAGGGACCCGATGATGGCATCCAAGAGCCGCGCCCGCCTCAATCGCCAGTTCGACCGCCTGCAGCGGCGGATACCGGGCTTTGCCGCCCGCTGGCTTGAGCGCATCCGCCGGCCGGAAGCCCGGCTGATCCGCATCCCGCTCGGCATCCTGCTCATCCTGGGCGGCATATTCAGCTTCCTGCCGGTGCTGGGCATCTGGATGCTGCCACTCGGCCTGCTGCTGCTGGCGCTGGACCTGGTCTTCCTGCAGGGGCCGGTCAATTCCACCGTCGTTCGTGGCACGCGCAAATGGAGCACCTGGCGCCGCGCCCGTCGCGACAAGAAGGCTGGCGGCGGCAACTAGCCCGCATAGGACGCCGCGATCAGGTCGACGGCGGCCGCCAGCTTCTCGTCGATAATATGCAGGTAGCGCGTCCAGTCATCGACATGGCCGAGCTCGTCCGCCCCGTCGGAAATGCCGCGCAGCGCCAATAGGGGCACGCCATAGGCCTGGCAGGCGCGCAGCACCGCATAGGTTTCCATATCCACCATTTCCGCGTCGATGCCGTCATAGGCCGCGCCCGAGACGATATTGCCGCCGGTCGAGAGGCTCGCCGTCGCGATGCCGGGCACAGTGTGCAGCGGCAAGACGGGCGGCAGGTCGAGGAACGGCGTCTGTCCCTTGGGAAAACCTAAAGCCGAGGCATCCATGTCGCGGTAGGAGACGCTGCTGGCCTGGTAGATGCCGCATTGCTCCAGCACCCGCGAGCCGGCCGACCCCAGCGAAACTACAAGCCCGGGCAGGGCGCCGCGGCGTTCGCCAAGCGCCCGCGTGACGGCAATGGCCGCCTCGACCGGGCCGACACCGGTCATCAGCGGGGCAATGCGGGCGCGCAGATGCGGGCCATATTCGGCCTCGGCGGCCATGACATAGAGGATGGTCATGAATGCAAGGCTAGCATGGCCGGACGGCTTGCCAAGCCGTCTCGTTACCGGTTCGGTAAGGGGCTTGTGACAATCTGATGCATGTCAGCGGATTTCAGGGGATCAAAGTGCGTTTCGCGGTGATCGAGGGTAGCAGGGAGTGGACCGAGCCGACGCGCCCGGCGACGCGGTCTGCAGTGGTGTCCATTCTCGTCGAGGATGTCGAGGCCGAAGCCCGCCGCCGTCTCCGATCCTGCCGCCTGCAGGAATGGCGCACCCGCGAATTCATCACCGGCCGGCCCATGCCCGACGATGTCCGGCACTATGCCCTGCAGGTCGAGTTCGCCGCCCAGGCCATTTCCCGGCTCTCGCCCATTCCCGAAGACTTCGACAGCGACGTTTATTGGCCGCGCATGCTGGATCTCTGAGCCCGGCAACACGGTCGCCGGGCTTGCGGATCAGGCCGCCTTCTTGACGCGCGGGCTGCGCTTGCGCGCTGGCTTGATCGTTGCGGCGGCCGCGCCGGCCAGTTCCGCCACGGCTTTGAACCAATATTGCTGATCCTGTCCTTCGGGACGCCCATCGGCTTCCCACATCGCATAGGCACGGCTTTTCACCTGGTCTTCCATCGGTAACCTCACGCTGACTGATGCGCCAAGGGTGCCCCAACATGGTTTCGCGAGAGTGAACATCTGTCGGATTGCCCTGTGGTCAACCGTCCTTGGCCGGTCCCTGCTGACGCAGACTGGCACGCCGGCATGCATCATCGGTTGGGATTGACCCGATTTCCCGATAAACTTGCGCGACGGCGCAGAGCGGCAGGCAGGACGATGCGAAACCCCTTTCACCAGATTCTCGGCAACAACCTGGTTGCCAACATCACCAATTTCACCGTCTGGTTTGCCCTGACATTCTGGATCTTCCTCGAGACGCGCTCGGTCTTTGCCACCGGCATGGTGGCCGGCGTCTACCTCGTGTTCACCGCGGCCTTCGGCTTCTGGTTCGGCAGCATCGTCGACCACAATCCCAAAAAGCTCGCCATGATGGGCTCGAGCGCGGTCTCGGCGGCGTTCTATACCCTGACGCTGGCCATGGTTCTGCTGGAGCCCGAAGGGGCGTTCAGGAATCCCTATGGCGCCTATCTCTGGATCTTCGTCTTCCTGGTCATGCTGGGCGTCATTGCCGGCAATATCCGCTCCATCGCGCTGCCCACCCTGGTCACCGTGCTGATCCCTGAAGGGGAACGCGACAAGGCCAATGGTCTGGTCGGCATGGTGTCAGGCATCGGCTTTCTGACCACTTCGGTCATCAGCGGCTTCCTCGTCGCCTGGGGCGGCATGCTGGCGACGCTGGTGCTCGCGCTGTGCCTCACGCTGCTGGCCTTTGCGCACCTGCATTTCGTCCGCATCGACGAGCAGCGCGCCGCGCCCGAACCGGGCGTGCCGGCCGACCCCAAGCGCGTCGACATCAAGGGCACCATCGCGGTGATCGCCGCCGTACCGGGGCTCTTCGCGCTGATCTTCTTTGCCACCTTCAACAATTTCCTGGGCGGCATCTTCATGGCGCTGCTCGATGCCTATGGCCTGTCGCTGGTATCGGTGCAGGTCTGGGGCCTTTTGTTCGGCGTGCTGTCCACCGCCTTCATCGCCAGCGGCATCATCATTTCCAAGTTCGGCCTGGGCAAAAATCCGCTGCGCACGCTGCTGCTGGTCAACCTGATCACCTGGAGCGTGTGCTGCGTCTTCACCGTACAGCCGTCGATCTGGCTGCTGGCCGCGGGCTGCTTTGTCTGGATGCTGCTCGGGCCTTATGCGGAGGCCGCCGAGCACACCACGCTGCAAAAGGTGGTGCCGCTCGAGCGCCAGGGCAGGGTCTTCGGCTTTGCGCAGTCGATCGAGCAGGCCGCCTCGCCGCTGACCGCCTTCCTGATCGGGCCGTTGACGCAGTTCGTCGTCATCCCCTTCATGACGGATGGGGCCGGCGCCGACGCCATTGGCAGCTGGTTTGGCACCGGCCCCGATCGCGGCATCGCCCTGGTCTTCACCATTGCCGGCTTTGTCGGTGTCGGCGTGACCATCCTGGCGCTCAATTCTCGGCATTATCGCGAATTGTCGGCAGCCTATGCCGGCGCACCTGACGACGCCGAGGAAGCCCCGGCGGAAAGCCCGGCCTGACCGGGCGCTAGGCCAGCTGCAGCCTTCCCGCCTGGCGCACGCTGGGCCGCGAGAAGGCCAGCGCCATGACAGCCGCCGCGACGCCAATGGCAGCGGAGCTGACATAGAGCCAGTGATAGTCCCCGAAAGTGTCGAAGATCCAGCCGCCTCCGACCGGGCCGAAGGCCATGCCGATGGAGGACGTCATGGTGATGCCGCCCAGCACCATGCCCATCACCTGCGGCTCGAAATAGTCGCGCGCCAGCACCGAATAGAGCGGCATGACCCCGCCATAGGCCATGCCAAGCACGGCCGCGAGCATGTAGAATTCTGTGAGCTGGGTGACGTAGATATAGGCGTAGATGCCGACCGCCTGCAGCACCAGCCCGCCGATGATGACGCGCTTCACGCCGATCCGGTCTGCAAGCAGGCCGAAGATCAGCCGCCCGAACAGTCCTGCAACACCTTCGACACTGTAGATGCTGGCCGCAGCGAGCGCCGAGGCGCCGCAGATCATGGCATAGCTCACCGTGTGGAAGATCGGGCCGGAATGGGCGCCGCAGCAGAGGAAGAACACCAGGGCAAGCACGGCAAATTGCGGCGTGCGCAATGCTGCAAAAGGCGAGGCAGGGCGGGGCGCCGCAACCGTGCTATCGGGCGCTGGCGCCACGGCCGCCGCCTGGGGCGCGCGGCGGATGAGGAAGCTGGCCGGGATCAGAATCGCCCAGGCGCCGATGGCCACCATCAGCATGGCGCTGCGCCAGCCATAGGTCTCGATCAGTACGCTGGCCAGCGGCGTCACGATCATCGGTGCGACGCCGGCGCCGATCGAGACCAGCGAGACGGCAAGGCTCCGGTTCTTGTCGAACCACGCCAGCGTGGTGGAAATCAGCGGCGCGAAATAGGCGCCGCCGGCCGCGCCAATCAGCCCGCCATAAGCCAGCTGGAAGTGCAGCAGCTCGGTGGCGCGGCTGGCGAGGAACAGCCCGCAACCCAAGAGGATCGAAGCGATCAGCACCACCGGCCGGGCGCCGATGCGATCGCTGAGCGTGCCCCAGCCGAATCCGGCGACGCCCATGACGATGAAGCCCACCGTCATGGCGCCGGAAATTCCGGCGCGGGTCCAGCCGGTATCGTCGGCCATGGGTTGCAGATAGACCGGCAAGGCAAACATGGCGCCAAAGGCCACACAGGTGATCAGCGCACCAGCGGCGACGATGACCCAACCATATCGCATATCCATTCTCACATCCCCCGAGGTTGTCATCCTCTAGACGGATGAGGCCCCCTCGGGTCGACAGGAGCAAGCGGATTTATTTGCACGGTTCTAGGCCGGCGCGAGCATCGCTTCCGGGACTGCGGCGGTAACCACCCAGCGCAGCACCGCCTTGCCCTCGTCCTCGACCACCGAGCGGCAGGTGCCATGCACGTGAAAGCTGCGTTGCTCGAGGGCAATGCGGAGGCGGGTAGAGCCAGCCTCGGCCTCGGCAGTTGCCCGGCCGTCTGACTCAACGGCAGGGTCAAGCAGGCGCACATCGGCCTGTGTCAGGCCATTGGCCTCGGCCCACTGCGCCGCGGCGATCTCGACGCATTGCTCGATTTCGCTCAGCTCCGGCCGCCCCTTGAAGGCGGGCAGGTAGAACTCGCCCGCAGCAAGAGACGCCAGGAAGGCGGGAATGTCGTCCGGCGTCAACCGTCCATAGCGGGAGCGCTGCGGCATCACGATCAGCGATGGAGCAAAGTGGCAGCCGCCGAAATGGGTGCACTGCATCACGTCGAAACCGAACGCACCGGCCTGTTCGCGCAGCGCCTTGTAGATCGGAAAACCATATAGGGCGCAGCAGGCATTTACCTTGGCATCGGTGCAGCAAAGGATGACCGGTCGTGGCAAAGCAGGGCCGGTGAGCGGCGTCCCGCCCGCCCAGAGGCGGATCAGCTCGGCAGCCTCTTCCTGGCTTGCCGGCAAGGCCGTTCGGCCGTCAGGAAATGACACCAGCTCCAGGTCGGGCTGCCCGTCGCTTTCGAGCAGGCCCACATAGCGACCCGGCCCATAGGACTGGTGGATGGCATCCTGCAGCACCTCGTCCATGCCGGCCGATTGATAGCGCGGGCGCCGCCACTTGCCCTTGGGCCAGCGGATGAACAGGTGACGTTCCGCCATCGCCCCGGTGCCGGCGAGCGGCTCTCCCTGGGCAAGGGCGAAATCGGTGCAGAAGGTGCGGTCAGCGACCATCCCGGCGATCGATCAGTCGGCCGCGGGCGCCGGCACGCCATAGATCTCGGCAATGTCGTCGAGCATCATATAGGCGCTGTAGATACCGCCCCCGAGATTCCAGGCCAGTTCCTCGACGCGGATCGCCTTGCCGGCCTCGACGGCGGGCAGACCCAGCCAGAGCGGGTCATTGAGCCATTCTTCCAGATTGGTCAGCGATTCCGCATCGTCGGCATCAGCCGCGAAGTAGAAGATCCGATCGCCCGCCATTTCCGGAATCCGCTCCCGGCCGATCTGAACGAAGGTCTCCTCGCTGCGCTGCAGCGGCGGCCGTGCAATGCCCACGAGGTCCAGCACCACGCCGGGGAAGGAGTGGTCGGAATAGATGCGGGTCCGGCCGGGTGCGAACCGCACCAGCGAGACCGTTTCCTTGGTGGCATCGCCGATCGAGGCGGCCAGCGCATCGGCGTGAGCTTCAAGCGCCGCGACATTGGCCCTGGCCTCCTCGCCAAGCCCCAGCACCTCGCCATAGAACTGGTAATTGTCCAGCCAGGCCGAGCCGATTGTCTCTGACATCACGGTGGGCGCAATGGCCGAGAGCTGAGGGTAGATCTTCTCCTGGCGCACCTTGGTGCCGATGATCAGATCGGGTTCGAGCGCGGCCAGCATTTCGAGGTTGATTGCCGTCTCCGTGCCCAGCGAGACCGCGTCGCCCAGCTTGTCGGCCAGATGCGGATAGAAGGGATTGCCCTCCCACGACTGTGCCGCCGCAATGGGCTGCACACCCAGATGCAGCAGCGCCTCCGTGCCCTCATTGGTGAGGATGACCACGCGCAGGGGCGCTTCGGGCACCTCGGTCACGCCCATGGCATGGGTGATCTCGCGACCCGTGGCGGCTCCGGCAAGGCCGAATGCGAGGGTCGAGCCCATCAGGGCGGCGGCAAGCAGGAAGCGGATCATCGGGCAATCTCGTCTGTTGGGGAAAAGGCACCGGGCCGGCCAAGGCCAGTCCGGTGGCAAGGGTCAGCGGGTGGAGGTCAGCCCGTAGATGGTCTCGATGTCATCGAGCATCACATTGGCGGCGATGATCCCGCCCGCCGTGTTCCAGATGGCGTCCGAAACGGGCTGGGCCTTGCCGGCCTGAACGACGGGCAGCGCGGCCCAAAGCGGATCGGCCATCCATTCGGCCGCTGCGCTGTCGGCGGCCCCATCGCCGGTCTCGTAGACGAAGTAGAATAGGCGATCGCCGTTGAAATCGGGGATGCGTTCCTTGGTCACCTCGTCGGCGAATTCATCGCGATCCTGGCTGGCCGGACGGGCAAAGCCGATCTGGCCGAGAACCGTGCCGGCAAAGGTGTCCTTGAGGTAGATGCGGGTGCGGCCAGCCATGAAGCGGACCAGGGAAATCTGCTCGGCCTTGGCTTCGCCAAGCTGCGCGCTGATTGCCGCGACGCGGGTGTCATAGGCGGCAAAGGCCGCTTCGGCCTCCGCCGTCTTGCCCACGGCCTCGGCATAAAGCGCCATATTGACCTTCCAGTCGCCGCGCAGGCGCTCCGAGATCACTGTCGGGGCAATGGCCGAAAGCTGCTCGTAGATCTTCTCGTGCCGCACCTTGGTACCGATGATGAGATCGGGCTCCAGCGCCGCCAGCAGTTCGAGGTCGACCGCCGATTCCTCGCCCAGCACGGTTACGTCGGCCATCTGCCCGGCAATGTGGTCATACCAGGGGTCGCCCAACCAAGAGCGCACGGCGCCGACCGGCGTGATGCCGATGGCGAGCAGCGCTTCGGTGCCTTCATTGGTCAGCACCACCACGCGCTGCGGCGCATCCGGCACATCGGCGACACCAATCGAATGGGTCACTTCGCGGGCACTGGCCGCCGGTGCCAGCGCCAGGGCAAGCGCGACCGCGGCAGCGGTCAGGACAGTCTGAATGGTGCGCATCGCATCCTCTAACTTGACAAGCGTCATCATGAATGGTTTGGGCAATCACCAGACTTTATCCGGACTGTCAATATCAACATTAAGAGCCTGTCCTGACTTCCACCCCCTCAATCCGGCACGCTCTGCCGATGCCCGTCGTCTATGCCGCGCTGACCCTGGCGCTCTGCGGCGCGCTGCTCAGCAGCATGACGCTGGGCTACCGGCTCTACGGGCTCGATCAGGTCTGGGCGGCGCTCTTTGCCTTTGATGGTTCGGAGACGGCAGTGGTGATCGCCAATCTGCGCCTGCCACGCGCGGTGATCGCGCCACTGGTCGGGGCGGGCCTCGGGGTGGCCGGCGTCATCGTCCAGACCCTGGCTCGCAATCGCATCGCCTCGCCCGACACGCTGGGCCTCAATGCCGGCGCCTCGCTGGGCGTCGTGGTGGCCAGCTTCTGGCTGGGCATCGGCTCGCTGGTGGGCCTGTCCCTGGCGGCGGCCCTGGGTGCCTTGGCGGCAAGCCTGCTGGTCTTTGCCATCGCGGCCGGGGCAGGTGGCCTGTCACCACTGCGCATCGTGCTGATCGGCGTCACCATTGCCGGGCTGGGCCATTCGCTGGTCGAGGTGGTGCTGACCACCAATGAGGCGCAGCTGCAGCAATTGCTGTTCTGGCTGTCGGGCGCCTTTGTCGACCGGCCCATGGCGCTGGCGCAGACCGGGGCGCCGATCATCGTTCTTGGCATTGCTCTCGCGCTGCTGCTGGCCCGCCAGCTCGATGCCCTGCAGGCCGATGATTCCACCGCCACCGGCCTCGGCGTGCCACTGGTGCTCGTTCGCGGCGGCAGCTTTGTCGCGGTATCGCTGCTGACCGGCGCTGCCGTGGCCATGGCCGGCCCGGTGGGCTTTGTCGGCCTCGTCGTGCCCCATGCCGCCCGCTGGCTGGTGGGCCTGCGGCACGATCGCCTGATCCCGGTGGCGGCGCTGATCGGGGCCATCTACGCCACCCTGGCCGATGTCGCGGCCCGTTTCGTCATCTACCCCACCGAGGCCCCCGTCGGCGCCATTACCGCCGTGGTTGGTGGCATCGTGCTGCTGGCGCTGCTCAAGCGGAGGGCGGCATGAGCGGTCTGCCCGAAACCGTCGGGACGATACGCGCACCGCTGGCGCTCGGCCTGCTGGCCCTGGCCTTCGTGCTGCTGGCCCTGAGCGGCGTGGCCTTCGGCTCGACCTGGATCGCGCTGGACCAGGTCGCCGGCGTCATCCTCGGGGCAGGGGACCGGACGCAGCAGATCATCGTGCTGCAGCTCCGCCTGCCGCGTGTCGCCATTGCCATCCTGGCCGGCGGCGGCATGGCGGTAGCCGGCTTCCTGCTGCAGAAGATCACTCGCAATTCGCTGGCTTCACCCGGCGTATTGGGCGTGATCGACGGCGCCGCCCTCGGCGTCGTCATCTTCCTGGCGGCGCTGTCCAACGAATCCAATGCGCTGGTCACCTCCATCGCCTATCAGCCCGTCGCCGCGGCGATCGGCGCGCTGGTGGCGATCAGCCTCGTCTTCATCCTCTCCGGCCGGCAGGCCTCCTCGGCCATCCGCCTGCTGCTGTTCGGCATCGCCGTGGCGGCCGTCGCCAAGTCGCTCACCATGATCCTGATGCTGATCGGCCCGATCTACCAGACCAGCCAGGCAGCACGCTGGCTGGCCGGCGCCGTCAACGAGGTCAACTGGGGCGAAATCCAGATCACCGCCATCGCCATGGTGCCGATCATGCTGCTGGTGCTGGTCGCCTGCCGCAAGCTGCCCCCCGCCGATCTCGATGAAGTCTCGGCGCGCGGCATCGGCCTCGACCTGCCGGTCTTCCGCATCCTGATCTTCGCACTGGCCGCGGCATTGACCGCGCTGTCGGTGGCCTTTGTCGGCGGCGTCGGCTTTGTCGGACTGATGGCGCCCCATCTCGCGCGGCTGCTGGTTGGGCGCAACATCTTCGCCGGCCTCGTCGGCAGCTTCCTGCTCGGCGCCATCATGCTGGTGGGCGCCGATCTCATCGTGCGCGTGCTGTTCGCGCCGGTCGAAGTCCCGGCCGGCACGGTGACCGCGATCATCGGCGCCCCCTATTTCCTCTTCCTGCTGATGGGCAAGCAACGCCATGACGGATAACGGCTCCCCCTATCGTATCGAGGTGCGCGACCTCAGCCTGGCCTATGGCAATCTGAGCGTGCTCAAGGCCCTGTCGCTGCCCATCGAGCGCGGCAAGATCACCGTGCTGGCCGGACCCAATGGCTGCGGCAAGTCCACCCTGCTGCGCGCCATAAGGCGGCTGCACAAGCCCGCCAGCGGGCAGATCCTGCTCGAGGAAGTCGATATCGCCGGGCTCGGCGAGAAGGCCCTGGCCCGCCAGATCGGTCTTTTGGCGCAAAGCCCGGCCGCGCCTGAGGACATGACGGTGGAGGAACTGGTCCGGCTCGGCCGCTATCCGCACCAGTCCATGCTGCAGCCCTGGAGCCGCCATGATGGCGAGGCGCTGGAACTGGCCATGGCTGGCACCCGCGTCGCCCACCTGCGCGCGAGGCGGCTGGGTTCGCTGTCGGGCGGGCAGTTGCAGCGCGTCTGGATTGCCATGGTGCTGGCCCAGCAGACCGACGTCGTCTGCCTCGATGAGCCGGTCAACCATCTCGACATGGCCCATCAGCTCGATTGCCTCGATCTCGTGCGCCAGCTGCGCGACGAGTTCGGCCGCACCGTGGTGCTCGTGCTGCACGATCTCAACCTGGCCGCGCGCTATGCCGATCACCTTGTCTTCTTGCGCGATGGCGCGATTGCCGCCTCCGGCACGCCCGAGCAGCTGATGACCGAGGATGGCATTGCCCGTGTCTTCGACGTGCGCTGCCGCGTCATCACCGATCCGGTGCATGGCAGGCCGCTCTGCATACCCCTGCGTACCGAAACGACCGGGCCGGTCGCGTCGGCTTGAGCGGGCTTTTTCCCGCCCAAAGGTTTACATACCGGCCTCAGTCCCTACATTGGCCCATCGCTGTCGTGCGCCCGCCGCGCGGCCTACCTAGATTGGGCAGCCTGTTTCGCGCCCACAATCTCAGAAGGAAACAGCCATGACCGAAGCCAAGATGGGCGACGTCGTACGCATCAATTACACCGGACGCCTGACCAACGGCACCCAGTTCGATTCCTCGGCCGGCAAGGAGCCGCTGGAGTTCACCCTCGGGCTGGGCCAGGTGATCAAGGGGCTCGAAGCCCATGTTGCCGGCATGGAGCCGGGCAGCCGCAGCACGGTGACCATCCCCTGCGACCAGGCCTATGGCCCCCATCGCCCCGAGGCGATCCAGACGCTCGACCGCGCCAAGGTCCCATCCGGCATCGACGTGCGCGTCGGCACGCAGTTGCAGGCTCGCACCGCCGACGGCGGCATGCTGCCGATCACTGTGGTGGAGCTGGACGATTCAAGCGTCAAGGTGGACGCCAACCACCCGCTGGCCGGCCAGGATCTCGTCTTCGACGTCGAGCTGGTCGAAATCGTCAAGGCGGCCTGAGCCCCCACCACGCCCCCGCCGGCTGCATGCCGGTGGGGTCAGCTGCGCGACCAGTTTCGCAACCGGCTTTCCAGCCGCGTGCTGCCAGCCTATCCTGCCACGGGGAGGGCTGAGCTATGAAACTGATCGTGGGTTACCTGACGGCCAAGCCGGGCAAGCGCGAGGCCTTTCTCGCCGCTGCGCAGGATCATGCCGAGCAGAGCCGGCAAGAGCCCGGCTGCCGCTATTTCGAACTGCTGCCGCTGCCCGACCATCCGGACCGCATGCTGCTGGCCGAGGCCTTTGTCAGCGAGGCGGCACACCGCACGCATGAAGATACCGATCACATGCGGGCGCTCTGGGCGGTGATGCCGCAAATGCTGGTCCATGCCAGCATCGACAATGTGGTATCCGACGCCGTGGTGCATGACGAGGACTGGTTCGACCAGGTGCCCGGCCCGAGCGTCAGCTAAGCCGGCCGGCAATGCCCGCGCTTCCGGGGCGTGGAACGCGCCGGAGCCTGCGCGCATTGCCTGCATCAGACAGTCGGAACGGAGACTTCAGTGAGCGTCGCTTTTACCAAGGAAGACAGTGCCGAAACGGCAGCCGAGACGCTGCTGCCGGACCGGCCGGTCTCCGCCGAACCAAACCTCGTGACGGCGGCCGGCCTTTCCGCGCTGGAAGCGCAGCTCGCCGCGGCGCGCCAGGCCTATGACGCCGCCATGCTGATCGAGGACGTGAACGAGAAGCGCCGCCAGTCCGCCGGCCCGCTGCGCGACCTCCGCTACTTCGCCGAACGTGTCCGCAGTGCTCAGCTGATGCCGGCGCCGTCCGCAACCAACACCGTCGCCTTCGGCAGCACGGTCACCTTCAGCCGAGACGACGGCCGCGTCCAGACCTACCGCATTGTGGGCGAGGACGAGGCGGACCCACAGGCCGGCTCGATCTCCTATGCGTCCCCCATTGCCCGGGCGCTGGTGGGCAAATCGGTCGGGGATGTGGTCAGCATGGGCGATCGGGAACTGGAAGTGGTGGCGATCCGCTAGCCTGCTTTTTCCGGCATGGCAATTCCCCGCCCCAAGGGGATGGACGAAGTCTCCGGCGTTTTCTATTGCTGCGCCACCAGTGCACCGGAGGTTCCCATGACGGCAAAGATCATCGACGGCAAGAGTTTCGCCGAGGGCCTGCGCGGTCGCGTTGCCGGCCATGTGGCGCGTCTCAAGGCGGACCATGGCGTCACGCCCGGCCTCGCGGTGGTCATTGTCGGCCACGACCCGGCGAGCCAGGTCTATGTGACCAACAAGGCAAAGCAGACAGCCGAAGTCGGCATGGCCTCGTTCAAGCACGAATTGCCGGAGGACACCTCCGAGGCAGATCTCCTTGATCTCGTGCATCGCCTGAACAAGGACCCACAAGTGCATGGCATCCTTGTGCAGATGCCGGTTCCCAAGCACATCGATCCGATCAAGGTCATCGAGGCGATCGAGCCCGCCAAGGACGTGGACTGCTTCACGCCCGCCAATGTCGGCAAGGTGCAGATCGGCCTTCCAGGTCCGGTCTCCTGCACTCCGCTCGGCTGCCTGATGCTCCTGCGCGACCAGCTCGGCTCGCTGGCCGGGCTCAATGCGGTGATCATCGGGCGCTCCAACCTCGTAGGCAAGCCGATGATGCAGCTGCTGCTGCGCGAGAATTGCACCGTCACCGTCGCCCATTCCAAGACGAAGAACCTCGCCGATGTGGTCCGGGGTGCCGATATCGTCGTGGCCGCCGTCGGCCGCCCGGAAATGATCAAGGGCGACTGGATCAAGCCGGGCGCCACGGTCATCGATGTGGGTATCAACCGCATCCCGGCGCCCGAAAAGGGCGAGGGCAAGACGCGCCTTGTGGGCGATGTCGCCTATGCCGAAGCGGCCGAGGTGGCCGGCGCCATCACGCCGGTTCCCGGCGGCGTGGGCCCCATGACCATTGCCTGCCTCCTGGCCAACACGGTCACCACTGCCTCATTGATCAATGGCCTCGTGCCACCGGGCGATCTGACCGCATGAGCGTCGACGCGCATGACCCCGGCGGCAAGGTGCGTCTGCGCCTGATGCCGGGCGTCAGCGGCGACGCCACCTTCAGCGCCGATGGGCGCTATCGCCAGTTGATGCGTCGCTGGACGGGTGCGCGGTTTCCCGAGCGCTATGTGCTGTTCATCGGCATGAATCCCAGCACGGCCGACGCTACCGTCAATGACCCGACCTGCGCCCGCGAATGGACCTTTGCCAATCGCGAGGGCTATTCGGGCATGGTCAAGGCCAATGTGGGCGACTACCGGGCCACCGACCCCAAAATGCTGCTGCTGCCCGGCGTGGTGGCCGTTTCCGAAGCCAACCTGCCGGCCATTCGCCAGGCCGCCGCTGGCGCTGATCTGGTGATCCTCTGCCACGGCAAGCTCAACCGGGCGCTGGCGCCGGCCGGCAAGGCCATCGTCGAGGCGCTGCACGCCGACGGCATCGACCTCTGGTGCTTCGGCACCAATTCCGACGGTTCGCCCAAGCATCCGCTCTATCTGCGCCTCGATACGCCGCTGCAGCCCTTTGCGCGGTGACGCCCCCGTCAGCGCCGCTTGCGGCCGCTGAGCATGGCATCGAGAGCGGGCAGGGCGCGTTCAGCGGCCGCGCGACCCTCGGCTATCGCCTCGGCGGCCCGGTGGAAGTCCATCAGGCCGATGAGATTGACCACGGGCATGATCATCGCATGGGGCGGCTCCCCGGCCAGCCGCGAGCGGGTGATGTGGTCCTGCATGATGTCGATGGAATTGGTGAGCACGTCGAAATAGCTCGGTGTTTGGTTGTTGGCGCCGAAGAAGTGCAGCGCAGACATGCGCGCCTGCACCGAAGCCGGGATGGAGCGGATCAGGTCCATGAGGCTTTCGGGCTTGGGCAGCTGGACCGGGACCGGTGGGGGCTCGGCCAGCACTGGCCGGCCCAGCAGGTCATCGTTGAGATTGACCGCGATGATATAATCCGCCCCCATGGCGCGGCAGGGCGATACCGGCACGGGGTTGACCAAACCGCCATCGGCCAGCCACCGGCCGTCGATCCGCGTCGGGCTGAACACGCCCGGCATGCCGATCGAGGCGCGAATTGCCGGTGCAAGCGGCCCTGATTGCAGCCAGATTTCACGTCCGCTGCTGATATCGGTGGCCACGGCCGTGAAGGGCACCTTGAGGTCTTCGATGCGTCCGGCCAGGCCCAGATCCGACAGCCATTTGACGATATTGGCACCATCCACCAGGCCGCCGGCGGTGACATTGAGATCGACCATGGCCGCGACGGCACGCCAGTCGGCGCCCATCGCCCAGTCCCGCAGAGCATCCAGCCGCCCGCTGGCATAGACCGATCCGACCAGGGCTCCCATCGAGGTGCCGCAGACAATGTACGGGACAATGCCGGCTTCGGTCAGGACATCGATGACCCCGATATGCGACCAGCCGCGGGCCGCGCCGCTCCCCAGTGCCAATGCAATGGTCGGTTTGGCCATGTTCGATCTCCCAGCGCAGTGTCCCGCACGATAGACGAGCGCCTGTGTCGGGGAAAGGCGGCGCTAGGCCGCGCCGGCCAGATAGAACAGCCGTGCCACCGTATGGTCGCGCAGGGCCTGCGCCGGCAGCTTGCCGGTCAGCGCGGCGATCACCACCGACTGGTCGGGAACGGCGCTGGCATCCACCACGACCTTGGTGAAGGGCGGACGCATGCCCCGCTTGGCGCTTTCCAGCAGGTCGTAGAGCAGGGCCCGCACATCGGTGCGCGCAGCACAGGCAATGCATTGGGCCCCGTCCTCATGGCCATGGCCGCTATTGGCGGGCAGGCGGAGCAGGGCCGTCTCGGCGTCCAGCGCCAACAGCCGCCCCGGCTCGGTGATCACGGTGACAGGAATGGGATCGATACGAGACATGGCTTGGGTGACCCCCACCTAGCCTCCCCCTGAAGGGGGAGGAACAGATCGAGTATTTGGCACGATCCCGCCACGACCACCGCCTGGTTCCTCCCCCTTCAGGGGGAGGTCAGGTGGGGGTCTGCTACGTATTCACTCCGCGGCCACAATCGCCGGACCCGGAATGTAGTTCAGGATCGGCCCCAGCCAGCGCTCGACTTCGGCCACCGGCATGTTCTTGCGCTCGGCATAGTCGACCACCTGGTCGCGCTCCACCTTTGCCACGCCGAAATAGTAGGATTCCGGGTGGCTGAAATACAGCCCCGAGACCGACGATCCCGGCCACATGGCATAGCTCTCCGTCAGCGTGACGCCGGCATTCTTCTCGGCATCGAGCAGGCGGAACAGCGTGGTCTTTTCCGTGTGGTCCGGCTGGGCCGGATAGCCTGGCGCCGGGCGAATGCCGCGATAGGATTCGGCGATCAGGTCTTCCGGCGCAAAGGTCTCGTCGGCCGCATAGCCCCAGAATTCCTTGCGCACCCGCTCATGCATCTGCTCGGCAAAGGCCTCGGCGAAGCGGTCGGCCAGCGCCTTGACCAGGATGGACGAATAGTCGTCATTGGCCCGCTCGAAGCGCTCGGAAATCGCCACTTCCTCGATGCCGGCCGTGACTACGAAGGCGCCGATATAATCCGGCGTGCCGGTGGGCGCGACGAAGTCGGCCAGCGCCATATGCGGCTTGCCATCCCGCTTGCTCAGCTGCTGGCGCAGGGTGAACAGCGTCGCTAGTTCCTCGGCGCGGCCCTCGTCCTTGAACAGGCGGATATCGTCGCCCACGCCATTGGCCGGCCAGAAGCCGACCACGGCGCGCGGCACGAACCACTTTTCGGCTATGATCTGCTTGAGCATGGCCTGGGCATCATCGAACAGCTGGCGCGCCGCCTCGCCCTGCCGCTCGTCTTCGAGGATGGCCGGGTACCGGCCCTTGAGCTCCCAGGTCTGGAAGAAGGGCGTCCAGTCGATATAGGCAGCCAACTGCTCGAGATCGGCATCCGCGAAGACCTTCGTGCCGAGGAAGCTCGGCTTGGGCGGCACATAGCTGCTCCAGTCGGGCTTGAAGGCATTGGCGCGGGCCAGCGCCAACGGCACGCGCTTCTTCTCGCTCTCCGCCCGCTCATGCGCCGCCGCCGCCTTGGCATATTCGGCCCGGATATCGGCGATGAAGGAGACCTTGGTATCCTTGGACAGCAAATTGCCCACCACGCCCACGGCGCGGCTGGCGTCGTTGACATGCACGGCCTGGCCGCGTTCGTAGCGCGGGTGGATCTTGACCGCGGTATGCACGCGGCTGGTCGTCGCCCCGCCGATCAGCAGCGGGATGTCGAAGCCCTCGCGCTCCATTTCGGCAGCCACATGCACCATCTCGTCCAGCGAGGGCGTGATGAGGCCGGAAAGGCCGATAATGTCGACATTCTCGTCCCGCGCCGTTTGCAGGATCTTGGCTGTCGGCACCATGACGCCGAGATCGATGATCTCGTAATTGTTGCAGGAGAGCACGACGCCCACGATGTTCTTGCCGATATCGTGCACGTCGCCCTTGACCGTCGCCATCAGCACCTTGCCGGCGCTCTGGCGGCCGGTGGCATTGCCGTCGGCATTCTTCTCGGCTTCCATATAGGGCAGCAGCAGGGCCACGGCCTGCTTCATCACGCGGGCCGACTTCACCACCTGCGGCAGGAACATCTTGCCCGAGCCGAACAGGTCACCGACAATGCTCATGCCGGCCATCAGCGGGCCTTCGATGACATGCAGCGGCCGCGCGAATTTCTGCCGCGCCTCGTCGGTATCGGCGTCGATGTATTCGGTAATGCCGTTGACCAGGGCATGGGCGATACGGTCCTCGACCGATTTCTCGCGCCAGCTCAGGTCCTTGGCCGTCGCCTCCTTGCCCGCCGTGCCGCGATAGCGTTCGGCCAGCGCCAGCAGGCGGTCCGTGCCGTCGGGCGTGCGGTTGAGGATCACATCCTCGCAGGCATCGCGCAGTTCTGGGTCGATGCTCTCATACACCGCCAGCTGGCCGGCATTGACGATGCCCATGTCCATGCCATTCTGGATGGCATAGTACAAGAACACCGCATGCATGGCCTCACGCACCGGCTCATTGCCGCGGAACGAGAAGCTGAGGTTCGAGATACCACCCGAAATATGCACGTGCGGCAGCGTCTCGGTGATGATCTTGGTCGCCTCGATAAAGGCGACGCCATAGCCGTTATGCTCCTCGATGCCGGTCGCCACCGCGAAGACGTTCGGATCGAACACGATGTCTTCGGGCGGAAAGCCGACAACCTCGGTGAGCAGCTTGTAGGCCCGCGTACAGATCTCGACCTTACGCTCAAGCGTATCGGCCTGGCCCTGCTCGTCGAAAGCCATCACGACTACGGCCGCGCCATAGGCACGCACCAGCCGGGCCGACTTGAGGAAGGCCTCTTCGCCTTCCTTCATCGAGATGGAATTGACCAGCGCCTTGCCCTGCACGCATTTGAGCCCCGCCTCGATCACCTCCCACTTGGAGCTGTCGATCATCAGTGGCACCTTGGCGATGTCCGGTTCGGCCGCCAGCAGGTTGAGGAAGTCGATCATCACCTGCTTGGAGTCGATCAGCCCCTCATCCATGTTGATGTCGATGATCTGGGCGCCATTGGCCACCTGGTCGCGCGCCACATCCAGCGCCGCGGTATAGTCGCCGGCGGTGATCAGCTTGCGGAAGCGGGCCGAGCCCGTGACATTGGTGCGCTCGCCCACATTCACGAACGGGATTTCCGGCGTCAGCGTGAAGGCTTCGAGGCCCGCCAGGCGCAGCATGCGCTCGATCTTGGGCACCACGCGTGGCTGGTACTTGCTCACCACCCCGGCAATGGCGCGTATATGGTCGGGCGTCGAGCCGCAGCAGCCGCCCACGATGTTGAGCAACCCTTCGCTGGCAAAGGTCTCCAGCTGGCTCGCCATGGACTCGGGCGTCTCGTCATAGCCGCCGAATTCATTCGGCAGTCCGGCATTGGGATAGGCGCAGATGAGCGTATCGGCCACACCCGACAGCTCGGCGATATGGTCGCGCATCAGGTCGGCGCCCAGCGCGCAGTTGAGCCCGATGGTGAAGGGATTGGCGTGGCGCACCGAATACCAGAAGGCCGTCGGCGTCTGCCCCGACAGCGTGCGGCCGGAGAGGTCCGTGATCGTGCCCGAAATCATGATCGGCACATCGATGCCGCGTTCCTCGAACAGGCGCTGCGCCGCAAAGATGCCGGCCTTGGTGTTGAGCGTGTCGGTAATGGTCTCGAACAGCAGCAGGTCGGCGCCGCCATCGATCAGCCCGCGCAGCGCCTCGCCATAGGCCACGACCAGTTCGTCGAAGGTGATCGAGCGGAAGCCGGGGCTGCTGACATCGGTCGACATGGACGAGGTCTTGTTGGTCGGCCCCAGCGCGCCGGCCACGAAGCGCCGCCGTCCATCAGCCGCCTCGGCCCGCAACGCCGCCCGGCGGGCGACGACCACGCCCTGATAGTTGATGTCATAGACCGCACTTTCGCAGGCATAGTCGGCCTGGGCCACCGAGGTCGCCGAGAAGGTATTGGTCTCGGCGATATCGGCGCCGGCCATGTAGTATTCGAAATGGATGTCCTCGACCGCCTTGGGCTCGGTCAGCACCAGCAGGTCGTTGTTGCCCTGCAGTGGCAGCTTCCAGTCCTTGAAGCGCTCGCCGCGGAAGTTCTCTTCGGTGAATTTGCGGCGCTGCAGCATGGTGCCCATCGCGCCGTCGAGGATCAGGATGCGTTCGCTCGCCGCCTTGGCAAGCGCTGCGCGGACCTCGTTCCAGTCGGGAATATGGGCTTCGTCATGCTGGCTCATCGCCATCCACCTCAAGTTCGGCATTTTCCGAGGACATAAAGATATCTTTATGTCCGCAATTTCGCAAGCTTCGATCCGGCCTCCGGCAAAATCGCTCCAGTGGAGCGATTTTAGGATCGAAGGCCACGAGGGCTAAGCCCGAGTGGCAGTCCTAGAAGGGTAGGGCCGCCATTCCGGCACACCCGACCTGCCGCAGATTCGCGTTAAATGCGACCCTCATCGCTAACAGTCCGTTCCCCTTAACCTCGCCGAAACCAGAAAACTGTTCAGTGCGCTCCATCGCAGCGGGATCGGTTATGATCTGCGCGCGCAGTATGACGAGAGTAAGAGTTTGAGTATCGTGACGACGACCTCCTGGCGCCATGCCGTTCGCCTTGTCGCCCTTGCGGCCCTTGTCGCCCCGATGATCGCTGCCTGCAGCAGCGGCGGCGGGCTGGGCGCAACCGTGAAGCGCTCCGCCTTCACCTCGTCCGAGTATGGCGTCGGCGTTTCCCCTCGCGTCACCAGCAATCCCAATCCCCCCAAGGGCGGCGGCCGCTATCAGGTCGGCAAGCCCTATACGGTGCGTGGCAAGGTCTATGTACCCGCCGAACAGCCCGACTATGTCGCGGTCGGCGAAGCGTCCTGGTACGGCTCCGATTTCCATGGCCGCCGCACGGCCAATGGCGAGATCTTCTCCGCCAATGCCATTACCGGCGCCCATCCGACGCTGCCGCTGCCGTCCTATGTGCGCGTGACCAACCAGGCCAATGGCCGCTCGGTCATCGTGCGCGTCAACGATCGCGGCCCCTACATGCCCGGCCGCATCATGGACCTGTCGCACCGCGCCGCGTCCATGCTCGGCTATGTCAACAATGGCCATGCCCAGATCCAGGCCGAATATGTCGGCCGCGCGCCGCTGGAAGGCGACGATACGCGCATGCTTGTGGCCAGCTATTCCGGCCCGGCCCATTTCGGCGGTGGCGGTAACACCCAGTTTGCCTATGCCGACAATACCAACAGCCTTGCCGAAATCGCCGGCAGCTTCCTTGGCAACCTCTTCTCCTATGCCGACACCCAGCAGGCCGATGCCGCTATCGGCACGGCGCATTCCGCCGTCAACGCCATGGCGACGCGAGCCCCCGAACTGGCCGACTGGGTTCAGTCCGTCGACGCAGATGCCCGCACCATCAGCCTGAGCCTCGGCGTCTTCACCGACGAGGCCAATGCGGTGGGCCTCGCCCAGCAATTCGCCATCCTGGGCGCCGTTGCCGAAGAGCCGGTCACGGTCAATGGCCGATCCGCGACCCGTCTGACGCTCACCTATCTCAAGCCCGGCGTATCACGCATTGATGTTCTCGACATGGCTCGCGAACTGGGCCTCGATGACATAAAACTGAACTAGTATCGGCCGGTGGAGGCCGGCCTTGGGGGGAGCGACGTGCGGCGTATCTGGCAGATATTGGCGACGGTGCTGGCGCTGACGGCGCCGGCCTGGGCACAGGCGGAATTCGATACCCAGGCTCCGTTCGCCATTCTGATGGACGAGTCCTCCGGCACGGTGATCTTCCAGAAGGATGCGGATCTGCCGATGGAGCCGGCCAGCATGGCCAAGCTCATGACCATTGCCGTGGTCTTCAATGAAATCCGCGCCGGACGGCTGAGCATGAGCGACGAATTTTTCGTCTCCGAACATGCTTGGCGCACGGGTGGTGCATCCTCGGGCGGCTCGACCATGTTCGCCGAGCTCAATTCAAAGATCCCGGTCGAAGACCTGCTGCGGTCGGTCATCATCCAGTCCGGCAACGATGCCTCCATCGTGCTGGCCGAAGGCATTGCCGGCTCGGAGGCCAGCTTTGCCGCCATGATGAACGAGCTCGCCGAGGAAATCGGCCTGACCGATTCGCATTTCACCAATCCGGCCGGCCTGCCCGACCCGGACATGTACACCACGGCGCGCGACCTG
Organism: Alphaproteobacteria bacterium; assembly: GCA_018828145.1. Taxonomy (GTDB): domain Bacteria; phylum Pseudomonadota; class Alphaproteobacteria; order Rhizobiales; family Devosiaceae; genus Devosia. Next base: position 139,229 of record JAHJWO010000021.1, read on the forward strand.
GCCGACCTGGCGCGCTACCTGATCCGCGAATATCCCGAATACTACCACTACTTCTCCGAGCCGGAGATGGAGTGGAACGGCATTAAGCAGGCCAATCGCAATTCCCTCGTCGAACTCGGCATCGGCGTCGACGGCCTCAAGACCGGCCATACCGAGGCCTCCGGCTATGGCTCGGTGATCTCGACCGCCGAGGGCGGCCGTCGCCTCATTGCCGTGCTGCATGGCCTGACCTCCATGGCCCAGCGCACCGAGGAGGGCCGCAAGCTCATCACCTGGGGCGCCCGCGCCTTTGAACGCTTCTCCGCCTATCCCGAGGGCGCCATCGTCGCCCACGCCAATGTCTATGGCGGCACCAGCCCCAGCGTCGGCCTCATGGGCGACGGCGAGGTTGCCCTCTATCTGCCACGCGGATCGCGCCGCTGCCTCAGTGCCTCGGTCAGCTACAATGGGCCGCTGATGCCCCCGGTCATGCAGGGCGACGAGATTGCCGAACTGCGCGTGTTCTGCGACGACAAGCTCGTGCAGGTGGCTCCGCTTTATGCCGCCGAGACCGTGGAAGAGGGTGGCATCCTCCGCAAGGCAACCGACGCCCTCAAGCAGTTGGCGCTGGGCTGGCTCTAGGACGCCGGTGAACTCGTGCCGAGCTGGATTCATCTGCCACCGCACGTCACCCTCGGGCTTGACCCGAGGGCTCTTCACTTGCCGAGCGTCGGTAAAGTGCAGG
>JAHJWO010000022.1 GCA_018828145.1 Alphaproteobacteria bacterium
AACGCCATGTCGATCACTCCTGGATCCCCCGACCAACAGCCAGGGGACGATCAAAACATGGGTCAATTCTCAGTGAAAACTTCTGCCCCTAGCGGGTCAGATCTCGGTGACATTCAACAGCTCTGTGACCACGAGCTCGCGAACAAGCACTACCGCCAATGGATCGCCAACGGACGGCAGCCGCTGCCACTTTACGATCCGGAGGACGGCAACGACTGCATCGACGAGGTCCTCGTTCGGATCGCATCGCGCGTGCAGTCCGTCGATGGCCGGATGAGGCTGACGCTCGAGCACCATGAGCCGCTTCGCCTGTTTCCCGGCGACACGATTTTCATACGGCGGTCGACACCGCTCCGCGATCAAGAGCGCCGCTGACGACCCCTTGCCCTCGGCGATCGCGCCGGACGGGGGCTGGATAACAGGCGCGGGAGAGACAGCATGAAGACGATTACGAAAGCCGAACTGCAGGAACAGTTGAACGCCGCGAACGCCAGGGCCGCTTCCCTGCAGGTGCGTGTCGACGATGTGCAGGAAATGGTGACCCGCTTGCAGTCTGGAAGGGTGACGCTTTCCGAACTCGCTCGCATGCTGAGAGTTGACCGTGCCACCGTCATCAACTGGGCTCGCGAAGGCCTTCCGCAGACACGTGTTGTCCCCGAGCTGGCCTTCCACGTCCAGCTCCCCGAAGTAAAGACCTTCCTGGAAATGCGGGCAGTCGACAAGGAACGTCAGCGGGTCGCGGGCACTATCGAGAACGCACGATACCGCAAGTCAGTCGCCGAAGCCCATTTGGCCGAGATGAAGGTGACCGAAGCTGCCGCCAGCAATCCGCTTGTCACCGTGCTCGAGGCCCGGATCAAGGAACTCGAGACCGAGATTTTCCACCTCAAGGACGACAGCGTTCCACCGGCGCTCCCGCAGGACGTATGCGACATCCTCGATCAGGCATCGGATGTCCTCGAGAAGGAGCTAGGCACGCTGTTCGATGCTCTCATGGACAATGCCGATCACGGCGACAGCTACGAAGATGCCGACGAGATCCGCGAGGAGGTCGAGAAGCTCGGCATCCTCCGGGCCCGCATCCTCGCCGCCATCGACGCCGATTTCGAGCATTACGGCGAGCAGCGCCTGGCCGTCTCTAGGGAGAGACTAGCGGCCACAATGATCAAGACCGTCAAGTCGGATGGGTTCGCCAAGGCCCTTGCCGAAGAGCTCGCCGCCTAACCCCAGTTCGCCTACGCCGTGCCGTGCCTGCCCCTTTTCATTCCGTGAGGCCCTCGGTCCCGGAGACACCAAAAAATGACTAAGTCCAATACATTCAAGTACGTCCGCCCCAGCCGCAGCAAGGCCGCCATAGCCGAGCGTGCCGCCCAGGCCGCTGCCGCCGGCGACTTCTCCAAGTCCAGCGACGCCACTCTTCAGGCCGATCCCGCTCCCGTCGACCCCGCTGTCGCCGAACAGCAGCGTGTCGCCAAGTCCCCAAGTCCGTCCACACCGCACAAGTTTCGATCACGCTGCCGGGTGGTAGGGAAATCCGTCTCGACCATGCCGGCGCCAGCGCGGACCATCAGGCTGCGATCAATGGCGTCACCGGCGATTTGGTCGAGAAGATCAAGTGCCTCGAGGCCAAGTATGCCTCCGCGCAGGAGCTCATTGCGGACACGGTCGCTAGCGCCAATCGTCTCGCCGAGCGTGCACGGATAGCCGAAGCCCAGGTAGCAAAGCTCGAAGCCGAATTGGCTAAGGCCAACGGATCGTGTTCCGAAATGGTCCTGAAGCTGAACGACGTGAACCAGCGTAACACGGCGATGCAGGACAAGCTCGCTGCCACCCTCGCCAACGCCGACCGGTTGGGGACAAACCTCGCCACCGAGCAGGCCACCGTAAGACGGGGTGACGAACGCATCGTCGAGCTGACCAAGGAAGTGAACTCACAGCGGTCCAGGCTGGATGAGGCGTCACTGTGGATCAGGGACGAGAAGAGCAACACGGTCCTCCGGGAGCAGACCATCGCCGCCCTCCAGTCCGAGCTCTCCGCCCTCCGTTCCCGCGGCCTCTTCGCCCGCCTGTTCAACCGCTAGCCGTCATCCCCGCCTGACCCGGTGCCAGCCAACCGCACCCCTTAGCCGTCACCCCTTGAGAGGCCCTAGGCCTCGGAGCCCGACCCAGATGACAAAGACCGCCGCCGCCCCGTTCCTGTATTGCGACATCGAAACCCTGCCATCCCAGGATCCCCAGATCCTCGCTGACATCGAAACCCGTTTCCCGCTGCCGGTGCTCGACCTGGACGGCATCCGCCCGGATGGCCGGCTTAAGGACGAGGCCAAGATCGCCGAGGACCTCGCCAAGAAGCGCGACGCTGCCGTGGCCGACCACGCTGCTGCCCTCGAGAAGCGCCTGGCCAACATCGACGAGGCTTATCGCAAGACCGCCCTGGATGGCAGCAGCGGCCATCTGGCGAGCATCGCGTGGGCATTCGACGAGGAGGTTGTCGTCGCGCTGGATAACGAGAACTGCCGCCCCATCGACTACGTGAGCACTCCAGATGGAGAACTTGAGGACGCCGAGGACGTGACCGGACAAGGGCTCACCATGTTCGACGAGTTGTTCGGCCATGACTGCCTGGATGACACTCTCGACGGCGAGCGGGAACTGCTGACCAAATTCTTCGGCGAGATCGAGGAGACCCTCGAAGTGTGGGCGGGGGCCGCTGCCGTCGATGGAAGCGCAAACCACGCGATACCCGAAATCCCCGTCATCGTGGCGCACCACGCGGATTTCGACATCAGGTTCATCTGGCAGCGCGCCATCGCCCTCGGCGTCCCGGTCCCTGCATGGTGGCCGGTCAATGCGTCCAAGTACGCCAGCGACAGGGTCCAGGACACGATGGTGATGTGGGCCGGTCACGGTAACCGCATCGGTCTCGACAGGCTGTGTCGCGCGCTCGGCGTTGCCGGGAAGACGGACATGGATGGCTCGATGGTCTGGGACGCCGTGCGCGAAGGCCGGATCGCGGAGGTTGTCGAATACAATCGCGGCGATGTCCGGCGCCTCCGGAGCGTCCATCGCCGCATGCGCGGGTTGAACCCGCTCTTGATCGATATCGATCCTGCTGCCGAACGCATCGCCAGCAGTGGTGGTAACCTAGACACCTACGTCGTCGGCCAGATCGTCGCCGGGGTCGGGCTGGTCTCCATGGGTGAGGGAGAGGTCTGATGGGCGACCTTTCCTCGATCAAGACGTCGAAGCACGGCCAGTTCGCGGTTATGCGCCTGCCGACCGACAGCGCACAGGACGGCCCTGCAGGCCTTGTGACCACCAACAACAACGGCTGGAGCACTCACGAAACTGTGGTCCGCTTCGACACCCGCGAGGACGCCTCGGCTTATGCCAAGGAGCTCGCTTTCCAGGCCAAGCGCGTGGACGGCGATACCGGGCGCGTCATCGGCTACGGCGTCATCGAGTGGCCGACGGAGGTCTTCGTGACCTACCGCAAGTGGGACACCCAAATGGTCAAGCCGGTCATCAAGGTCCCGGAGCCGCCGGCGCCGGTGAAGCCAGCCGCCAAGCCGCGGGTCCGGAAAGCCAAATCCCAGAAGGGAGCACTGTGATGGTCGTTTCCGATCTCTACCTCACCCGCATCCTCGAGAGCCTAGACGGTTTGCCGGGTTCGCCGTGGTCAGCGGCCATCGACGGCATTCCCGGCACCGCAGAGACAGACGAGGAATGGTTCTGCGAAGGCGTCCATGACACCCATCTCTGTGGCACCGACGACCAAGGTGGCACAGAGGAAATGCACGACCTGATCGACTTCACTGACGAGAAGGTGGCCCGCTACGTCTCCAGCCTCGACCCCGACACCGTTCGCGCCATCGTCACCGAGCCGCAGGCCTTCCGCAATCCCGGCACGCCGCCTGATCTCCAGGAATGGGGCCACGCGTATGCCGACGACAGCCAGAACTTCAACACCGCCATCGTCTGGCGCGACAACCTCGCCCGCCGGGGCATGACCTGGTTCCGTTTCACCAAGCACGATGACCAGATCTACGTCGATGGCTGGAGGGTGCAGCCGGAGAAGGAAGCGGCCTTCATGGTGATCGAGAGGAAAGTGTCATGACCGAAAACCAACAGCCCCGTGCCGCATGGGAACATGCCTTGGACCGCTTCCTCGCTCCCCTGCAGGCCTGGATGCAGTCGATCGATGACAAGGCTGCATCGAAGCCTGACACCCGCTGCGCTGCCGACCGCCTGGCCGGCGAGATCCTCGCCAACTGGCCGGACGTCACCGTCCACTATGCAACGTACGGCAGCGAGTACAGCCGCAAGTGCGAGATCCTGTTCCGCGGGCAGGTCATCAAGATTTCCAGCGAGCAGTACCGGTCCAACTACCTCGACCTCAAGACGGT
>JAHJWO010000003.1 GCA_018828145.1 Alphaproteobacteria bacterium
AAGGTGCAGGCTTCTGTTGCCAGGTGCCTGCGGACCCCGCCTGTCACCCGGCTAGGGGTGGAGGACTTAATTTCCCAATGCTAGCACTGCTTACGCAGCGAGAGCGACTGGAGCCTTATGGTTGTCATTTGCAACTATAAGTTTTGGACCGATAACGGTGGTACCTCACCGAGCAAAAGCACACCCTTTACGCCCTCGTCGATCCTGTTTCGCCCCCATTAGCCGCCCCCTTGCGGGGGGAGATGGTGGAGGCGCCGGGTACTGCCCCCGGGTCCGAAAGGTTTATTACGATGACAGTTTATCGCCATAGCTCTTGCGAGCCCTCCCTATATAGGTGACCCTGCCATCGGGTGCAACCGATCGCCCCTTCACAGTCGTGAATGGGGGAGAGGCAAGGGAGGTCGGCTAGTGCTGCCGCAGAGGCTGGAAGGCAAGACCTGCGGCACATGCACGGCATGCTGCGAATTTCCGCCCATTCGCACGCCCAGCCTGCAGAAGCCCACCAATGTGCTTTGCCCACATTGTGATCGCGGCAGCGGCTGCACGGTTTATGATCGGCGGCCAAGCGAATGCGCCGGCTGGTATTGCGGCTGGTTCTACCTGGCGGGGCTGTCCGACGCCTGGCACCCGGTGCTGAGCGGCGTGGTCCTCAGACTGGAGGCCCTGGCCCAAAATGAAATCACCGTGGTCATCCTGCGCCAGTCGGCCTTCCTGCTTTCGGAGGAGTTTGCGGGCGTCATAGGCGCCTGGGTCGAGGCGGGCGTCATCGTGCATTTCGAGCGGCTTGGGCCGCCCGGGCACCTGCCGGCCAAGATGGCGGTCAACGAACTGCTTGCCCCGGCCATCGCCGCTCGCGATCTGCGTGAGATGCACAAGGTGTTCTCCTGGGCCATCGCCTACATGGATACCGAACACAGCTGGGAACCGGATGGCATCGTGTTGACGAGCAGCCTGAGTGCCTGACGGCGTCAGCCGCCCCACTTCATGCCCATATAGATGCCACCTGCCTCGAGTTCATCGAGCATCTGCTCGAGATGCCTGCGCTTGGTGTCGTCGCGCCTGGCCTTGTTGATCCACAGCAGGTAGTCGTTGCGCTGGTAGGGCGGACGCGCGTCATACTTGGCGCGCAGGCCACGAGCAGCGAGTGCCTGGCTGACAAAATCGGGCATGACTTCCCGCTTGCGCAGCGGGCGGAGTACCGGGCTCATGGCAGGACGGCTTGAGCCTCGATTTCGATGAGGAAATCGGGATTGGCAAGGGCGGCGACGCGGAGGGCCATCACCGTGGGTGGATTGGGGCGCTGTCCCCACACCGCCATCCAGGCGCCAAATCCGGCCCGCAGGTCGGCATCCTCGTGGATGACAATGGTCATCTTCACCAGGTCTTCGAGGCGCGCGCCGGCGGCGTCGAGCACCATCAGCAGGTTGGCCAGGGCCTGCGTGGCTTGCGCGGCGATGTCGCCCTTGCCAATGACCTCGCCCTTGGCATCAACGCTGTTCTGTCCGCCGATCAGCAGTATCCGGGCTCCTGCCGGTATGATGATGCCCTGCGAGAAGACGGGGCTCTTGTACATTCCATTGGGATTGAGATGCTCAACCAACATGATCGTCTCTCCTTGATGCAACGGCCAATGGCTAAAGGCGCGCGGTGACAGCGCCTGTCAGGACGTGGGACGGTATTCACTTACCTCAATACGCAGCGGCACAAGGCTGCTGGCGCGGCAGGCCACGGCCGCACCAATGCGCTATTGTAGACCCGCCAACTGCCCCGCCAAAGAGAGTCGATTGGACCATGACCGACACATCATCCGAAAAGCTGATCCACGCCGCCGAGACCTTTCTGGGCAAGGGTGAAACGACGCTGAGCGCGGAGGAGCGGCGCGTTCTCCAGCAGGCCATCGGCAAGAAGGCCGTGTCGGTGGATACCAGTATGGTGTTCGATGACGAGTCAACCTTCGGCCAGCGGCTGGCGGATGGCGTGGCGTCCTTTGGCGGCTCCTGGACGTTCCTCAGCATTTTCGGCGCCGTGCTGGTCGGCTGGGTGGGCCTGAACCTGCTGCTGGCCCAGATGGCGCCAGATCCCTATCCCTTCATCTTCCTCAATCTGCTGCTCTCGATGCTGGCCGCCGTGCAGGCACCGGTCATCATGATGAGCCAGAACCGGCAATCGGCGAAGGACAGGCTGGTCACGGCGCATGACTATGAGTGCAACCTCAAGGCCGAGATCGAGATCATGGCGCTGCATGACAAGGTGGACCAGATGCGCAATGACGATCTCAAGCAGTTGATCACCAAGCAGCAGGAGCAGATCGAGCTGTTGATGCGGCTGGTTGAGGGACGCGCCGGGGAGGCAGTCCGGCCCGAATCGCAGTAGGATTGCGGCATGCAGCCCTACCTCAAGCTTCTCTCCGATATTCTCGAACACGGCGCCGACAAGTCGGACCGGACGGGTACCGGCACGCGCAGCCTGTTCGGCTATCAGATGCGGTTCGATCTGGCGCAGGGCTTCCCGCTGCTCACGACCAAGAAGCTGCATCTCAAGTCGATCGTCTATGAACTGCTCTGGTTCATCCGGGGCGAGACCAATGTGCGCTGGCTGCAGGAGCGCGGCGTCAAGATCTGGGACGAATGGGCCGACGAGAATGGCGATCTCGGCCCCGTCTATGGCTCGCAGTGGCGCAGCTGGCCCGCGCCGGACGGCCGCAAGATCGACCAGATTGCCAACGTTATCGAGAGCATCAGGACCAAGCCGGATTCACGGCGCCACATCGTATCGGCCTGGAACCCGGCCGAGATCGACGAGATGGCGCTGCCGCCGTGTCATTGCCTATTCCAGTTCTACGTGGCCAATGGCAAGCTGAGCTGCCAGCTCTATCAGCGCTCCGCGGATACGTTCCTCGGCGTGCCCTTCAACATCGCCTCCTATGCGCTGCTGACCCATATGGTGGCGCAGGTCTGTGAGCTGGAGGTCGGTGATTTCGTCCACACCTTTGGCGATGTGCATCTCTATTCGAACCATTTCGACCAAGCGAAGCTGCAGCTTACGCGGGAGCCGCGGCAACTGCCCGTGCTCAAGATCAATCCCGACGTGAAGCGGCTGGAAGACTTTGTCTTCGAGGACTTCACCTTCGAAGGCTACGATCCGCATCCGCATATCAAGGCGGCCGTTTCTGTGTGAGCCACGGACCTGCTTCCTCTGCGGCGCTGGCTTTTCAAGCACCTTTCGCGCTGCTGCCAGAACCGGCTAGATAGTCCTGGTTGGAGCTCCGGCACAGAATCCGGACTGTCGGGCAAGGGCCTGAAACACGAGAGCTTCTGGAGGGCGTCATGCGGTCGATTGCTGCGATTGGATTGGTGATGCTGGCTGGCGCGCCCGCGCTGGCCAATGACACATCGGCGGTGCTGACCACGGGTGGACTGGAATTCGTCACCAACCAGGACATCGTGATGGAGAGCGAGGAGCTGTTCATCTCGAAGGAAGAGATCCGCGTGATCTACCAGTTCCGCAACACGGGCGACGTGGACCAGAATATTCTCGTCGCCTTTCCCATGCCCGACATCGTGCCCAATTTCTTCTCGCCGGTGGCCTTTCCCATGGGGCCGGACGACAACCTGTTCGAGTTCGAGACCACGCTCAATGGCGAACCGGTCGAAGCCACCCTGCATGAATATGCCTATGCCTTCGGGGTGGATCGCACCAAGCTGATCAAGCAACTGGGCCTGCCGCTTGTGCCGATTACCAGCGCGGCCAGTGAAGCCACGGATGCGCTGGATGATGAGACCACGGCACGGCTGCTGCATCTGGGTCTGGTGGCGCCGGATGAGTATGACGCCGGCGAAGGCTGGGAGAAGCACCATTGGCCAGCCTGGACCTACAAGGCGACCTATACCTGGGAGGGCGATTTCCCGGCCGGGGAGACGGTCACCGTCGAGCATCGCTACAAACCCAGTGTCGGCGGCACTGTGGGCGTGAGCTTTCTCAGCGAGCCCTATGAGGACTACGATCCGGCCAAGGAATATGCCGACAAATACTGCACCGACGAACCGTTTCTTGCTGCCGTGCGAAAGACGCTGACCAATCCTGACGAACCCTGGTCGGCCCCCTTCTTCGAAAGCTGGATTTCCTACATCCTCACCACCGGCGGCAATTGGGGCGGCAACGGTATCGGCACGTTCCGCCTTGTCGTCGACAAGGGCAGCCCGGACAACCTGGTCTCGTTCTGCGGCGAAGGCGTCAAGAAGATCGGACCAACGACCTTCGAGATGGTCAAGGAGGATTTCTGGCCAGACCGGGAACTGGAGATTCTGATCCTTGAGCGGCAGCCGACCCAATAGTGGCACGACCAGGCGAGTAATGACTGATTTGTTGAACATCCGCCCCGCCACCGCCGCAGATGCCGGCCTCATCATCCAACTGATCGCCGCGCTGGCGGAGTATGAGAAGCTGGGCCACGAGGCCAAGGCGAGCGAGGCCGATATCGTGCGTGACCTGTTCGGCGCCGATCCCAAGGTGTTCTGCGAAATCGCCGAGTGGGCAGGCAAGCCGGTGGGCTTCACGCTCTGGTTCTATACCTATTCCACCTTCCAGGGCCGGCACGGCATCTGGCTTGAGGACCTGTTCGTCGATCCTGCCCTGCGCGGGAAGGGGATCGGCAAGGCATTGCTGGTCAATCTGGCGCGGCGCTGCGTGGCGGAGGGGCTGGGGCGCTTTGAATGGTGGGTGCTCGACTGGAACGAACCCTCGATCGACTTCTACAAGTCGCAGGGCGGCGTGATGCAGGATGAATGGACCAAGGTGCGCGTCGATGGCGAGGCACTGCTGAAACTGGGTGCGCCATGACCGTCAAGATTGCCATGATTGCCGGCGTGGCCGAGAACGGCGTGATCGGCAGCGACCAAACCATTCCCTGGCGCGTGCCGTCCGACATGGCCTTTTTCAAGCAGACCACGATGGGCAAGCCCATCGTGATGGGCCGCAAGCAGTTTGAGACGGTCGGCAAGCCACTTCCGGGGCGGACCAATATCGTCATCACGCGCCAGCAGCACTACCAGCCCGACGGCGTCCTGGTGTTCCACGATATCGAGGCAGCCCTTGCGCAGGCCCGACAGATCGCCGAAGCCGACGGCGTTGACGAAATCATGATCATCGGCGGGGGCGAGCTTTACGCGCAGCTGATGGACCGGGCGGACCGGCTCTACATCACTCATATCGATCTGTCGCCAGCGGGAGACGTGCGGTTCCCGGCCATTGCTCCGGAACAATGGACGGTCGTCGACCTGCCCGAAGTGGCGCCGTCGCCCCGGGATGAGGCGAGCTACCGCGTCAAAGTGTACGAGCGCCGTGGCGACGCGGCGCATTGATCGCGCCGAGTGCTTGCCTATATAAGTCCCCATGAAACAAAATATCCGAAAGGGACGCGATGCCGTGGGAGAATAACGGAGGCGGGGGTGGCCGCAACAATAATGGCGGTCCCTGGGGTCAGGCGCCAGGTGGCGGCGGTGGCCCGCGTCGGCCAGGCGGCGGCAACACGCCCAATCTGGAAGATATTCTCAACCGCGGTCGCGACCAGTTTCGTGGTGGCATTCCCGGCGGCCGCTGGGCGCTGGTGGGTGGCGTGCTCGCCCTCATCGCATTCTGGGGCTTGAATTCGATCTATACGGTCGATCCGCAGGAAGTTGGCGTCGAGCTGCGCTTCGGCGCGCCCAAGCCCGAACTGTCCATGCCGGGCCTGCATTTCCACCTGTGGCCGATCGAGACCGTCGAGCGCGTCACGGTCACCGTCAACCAGACAACGATCGGATCGCCGGCAGCGGCGGGCACTCGCACCACCGGCGATGACGGCCTGATGCTCTCGGGCGACCAGAACATCGTCGACGTTCGCTTCTCGGTGTTCTGGGCTGTCGCCAATCCGGTCGAATATCTGTTCAACGTCCGCGACCCGGAAGACATGGTGCGCAACGCTGCAGAAAGCGCGATGCGTGAAGTGGTCGGTCGCCGGCCTGCCAATGACGTGTTCCGCGACGACCAGGCGGGCATCGAAGCGCAGGTCCAGGAGATTACCCAGACCATTCTCGACAGCTATGGCCTCGGCGTTGCCGTCAGCCAGATTTCCATCGAAGGCGCAGCGCCGCCGGCCGAAGTGGCCGATGCCTTCAACGAAGTGCAGCGTGCTGAGCAGGACGAGGACCGCGTGCAGGAAGAAGCCCGCTCCTACGCCAATACGCTGCTGGGTGACGCCCGTGGTCGTGCAGCGGCCCTGCGCGAAGACGCAGCCGCCTATACCAACCGCGTGGTGCAGGAAGCAACCGGTGAGGCCGAGCGCTTCAACGCCATCTATGCCGAATATGTCAACGCCCCCGAAGTGACCCGCAAGCGCCTGTTCCTGGAAACCATGGAAGAAGTGCTCGGCGGCTCCGAGAAAGTGCTGATCGAGAACGGCGCCAATGGCCAGGGAGTCATTCCCTACCTGCCGCTGCCCGAATTGCGCCCCGGCGCATCGACCACCACGACGACGGGGAACTAAGCCATGAACAATCGTCTGATCATCATTGGCGTCGTCGTTCTCGCCGCTCTCTACATCTTCTTCTCGACCATCTACGTGGTCAACGAGCGCGACCAGGCCATCGTCACCCGCTTCGGCCAGATCACCGATGTGCGGACCGAGCCGGGCATCTATTTCAAGATCCCGACCGATATCGTCGACAGCGTGCAGATCATCGAAGATCGTCTGCTGCGCCAGGACATCAGCGACCTGCGCGTGCAGGTTTCCGGTGGCGCCTTCTACGAAGTGGACGCCTTCCTCACCTACCGCATCACCGACCCGCGCCTGTTCCGTGAACGCGCACAGGGTCAGCTGGCTGTGGTCGAGGATCGTATCGCGACCCGCTTTGCCGCCGTGCTGCGCCAGGTCTATGGTCTGCGCGAATTCAACGCCGCTCTCTCCGAGCAGCGTCCCGAGATGATGCTGGAGGCCCGCGACCTTATCCGTCCGGACGTCGAGCAGCTCGGCATCGAAGTCATCGACGTGCGTATCCTGCGCACCGACCTTGCCGCCGATGTGTTCGAGCGCACCTATGAGCGTATGCGGGCCGAGCGCCTGGCCGAGGCCGCCCTGCTGCGCGCTCGTGGTCAGGAACAGGCCCAGAGCCTGCGCGCCATTGCCGATCGTCAGGCTGTGGAAATCGTGGCGGCGGCAACCCGTGACGCGGAAATCATCCGTGGTACCGGCGACGCTGAGCGTAACCGGCTGTTCGCGGCTGCCTATGGCCAGGATGCGGAATTCTTCGAGTTCTATCGCTCGATGGAAGCCTATCGCACCGCACTGACCGGCACCGGAACCACCATGGTTCTGTCGCCTGACAGCGAGTTCTTCCGCTACTTCGGCTCGAACGGCTCGATCCCGGAGGCCAATACCAGCCTGGCCACGCCAATCCAGCCGACGGCGACCCCGATCACCGCGCCGGCCACAGATGAGCCGGCTCTGGATGGCTTGGGCATCGAGGAAGTGACCGTTCCCAGCATCACGCTGGAGGATGGCTCGGAGCTCTCGCCGACCGTCGGCACCGATGTCCCGGCGCCTGTCGAAGAGCCTGCGGCAGCTCCGGCGCAATAACGCCGGATGGCATGAAAACGAAAGCCGGCGCTCAGCGCCGGCTTTTTTGTTTCCGCTCTCTTGAGGCGAAGAACCTAGCGCACGATCTCTTCGTCGCTATAGCCCTGCAGGTAGAGCAGGGCCGTGAGATCGCCATGGTCGATGCGAATGCCGGCCTCGGCCGCAACGGCAGGCTTGGCATGCAGCGCCACGCCGAAGCCGGCAATGCGGATCATGTCGAGGTCGTTGGCGCCATCCCCGACGGCGATGGTCTGGCTCAGCGGCACATTGCGTTCGGCGGCCAGGGCGAGCAGGCGCTCGCGCTTGGTGTTCTTGTCGACAATGGGCTTGGCCACGGTGCCGGTCAGCGCGTCTCCGTCGAATTCGAGCACATTGGCGATGGCTTCATGAAAGCCGATGCGCTTGGCGAAATAGTCGGCAAAGAAGGTGAAGCCGCCCGAGACCAGCGAGGTATAGGCGCCATATTCCTTCATGGTCTGGACCAGGGCCCGCCCGCCGGGTGCGAGGGTGATCTGCTCGCGGCGGACTTCCTCTATCACCTTGCGTTCGAGACCTTTGAGCAGGGCGACGCGGGTGTCGAGCGCCTGGGCGAAATCGAGCTCGCCGCGCATGGCGCGGTCAGTGATGTCGGCGACCTGGTCCTTGATGCCGAGGGCAGCAGCCAGCTCATCGATGCATTCCTCGTTGATCATGGTGGAATCCATGTCGGCGATGAGGATTTGCTTGCGGCGGTTTTCGCTGGGCAGCAGGGCCGCATCGACGCGTTGGCTGCCGATCACCTCGCGGGCCACGGCCAGTGCATCGGTTGACTTCGGCTCGATGATCTCGCAGGCAATGGAATGGTCGAGCCAGTTGAGCTCGCCGCCCGTCTGCTTGAGAACGGCCGCGGCCAGGGCCGGGTCGAGTTCGGAGTCGATTGGATTGGCGATGAGGCAGAGGACGGGCATGGGGACTTTTCAAAGGAGGAATGCGTGACAGGCCGCAGGCGCGCCGTCCTGATAGCGGGTCCGACTGCCAGCGGCAAGTCGGCGCTGGCGCTTGGCCTGGCGCAGGCCGGGGATGGCGTGGTGATCAATGCCGATGCCATGCAGATTTACGATACATTGCAGGTGGTTACGGCCCGGCCGAGCGAGGCGGACATGGCCCTGGCCGAGCACCGGCTTTATGGCACGGTGCCGGCTGCGGTGCGGTTTTCGACGGGGCAGTGGCTGACTGCGGTGCGTGCGGTCATCGAGAGTGTCGACCCGGCGCGGCCGCTGATTTTCGTTGGCGGAACAGGGCTTTATTTCGATGCGCTGCTAAACGGATTCGCGGATATTCCGGAGGTGCCAGCTGCGCTGGCTCTTGAAGTTCAACAAGAGATTCAAGCGCTTGACGGCGAGCAGCGGCTGGCACTGCTGCGCCGGGAGGATCCGGTGGCGGCGGCGCGCCTCAAGGTGGCGGACCCGCAGCGGCTGACCCGGGCCCTGGCGGTCAAGCGGGCCACGGGCCGCACGCTTTCCAGCTTCCAGCAAGAATTGTCTGCCAGCATGCTGGCGGATTTCTTGTCGATTGATCGCATGGTGCTGGACCCCGACCGGGATGTGCTGCGCGCGCGCATCGGTGACCGGTTCGAACAGATGTTTGCCGGCGGCGCGGTGGAAGAGGTAAAGGCGCTCCGCGCGCTCAACCTCGATCCGTCGCTTCCCGTGATGAAGGCTATCGGGGTGCGCGAAATCGGTGACTGGCTCGATGGCGTCATCGGGCGCGACGAGGCGATCGCGCTGGCGACAATTGCAACCCAGCAATATGCCAAGCGGCAGCGTACCTGGTTTCGCAACCGGTTCGGCGACTGGCCGCGCCGGGCTGCCTAGCGGGGGCGCAGCAGGCCCAGGCGCTCGCGCATGGCGAAGCGGATCACCAGCACGACGGCAACGAAGGCCAGCCCCGCGGCCAGCCCGATCCAGATGCCGACACCGCGCCAGCCGACGACGAAGCCGAGGATGTAGGCAATCGGCAGGCCCACGGCCCAGTAGCCGAGGATGGCGAGGACCATGGGGATCTTGGTGTCGCTGAGGCCACGCAAGGCATGGGCCGCCACGACCTGCGCGCCGTCCACGAGCTGGAAGACACCGGCGACCACGAGGAAGGTGGCCGCCAAAGCCAGTGCATTGGCATTTTCCGGCAGGCGCGGATCGAGGAACCAGGTGACGATGGTGGGGCCGGCGGTGAGGAACAGCACGCAGGAAAAGGCCATGAAGCCGGTGCCGAGCACAAAGGCGGTCCAGCCCGCCTTGCGGATGCCTTCAGGATCACTGCGGCCATAGGCCATGCCGACGCGCACCGTGGCGGCAATGCCGAGGCCAAGGGGCACCATGAAGGCCATGGAGGCGCATTGCAGGGCGACGGCATGGGCCGCCACCTCGTCGGTCCCCAGCAGCCCCATCAGCAGTGCCGCGGCAGTGAAGAGCCCCACTTCGGCCAGCACCGTGAGCCCGATCGGCGTGCCGATGCGGAAGATTTCACGGAAACGCACCCAGTCCGGCTTCCAGAAGCGCATCAGCACGTAGAAGCGTTTGAAGCGGCGGTGGCGCAGCACATGGGCCAGCATCAGGCCGAACATGAGTATGTTGGACAGCACGGTCGCAAGGGCGGCGCCGCGCAGCTCGAGCCGGGGCATGCCGAAATTGCCGAACATCAATGCGTAATTGGCCAGCGCGTTGACGATGACGCCGCCGATGGTGATCAGCAGGATGATGCGGGTGGCGTCAAAGGCGGACAGCAGCGAGCGCAGGGCAACCATGGCCAGCGCGGGGAACAGCATCCAGACGCCGACCTGGATATACTGCTCGGACATGATGGCGGTATCCGGATTCTGGCCGAGCACGGCGAAGATCGGGCGGATCTGCAGCAGGACCGGCACCATGAGCGTGGCCAGCAGGATGGCCGCCCACATGCCCTGGCGAACGATGCGGCGGACGGCCCTGATATCGCGCGCGCCCCGCGCCTGCGCCACGAGAGGCGCTACCGCGCCGACAATGCCGATGCCGCCCACGAAGAAGGGCATGATGAATGTCGTGGCCAGCGTGCCCGCGGCGAGATGGCTGGGGCCGAGCCAGCCGAGCATGATGACGTCGGTTGCGGTCAGGGCGTTCTGGGCCAGCTGGGCGATGACCAGCGGCCAGGCCAGCGCGAAGGTCGCGCGCAGCTCGGCGCCCCAGCCGCCCCGTGCGGGCGCGGAATTGACGGCGGCGCCGGGCGCAACCGTGACTTGCTCGCTCATGTCAAAATGTCCTACTCGCGGGGCATTGCTCTAAAGGAAACCGCCCAATAGCGGAAGAGGGCGGCACAAGGAGCGGGCGATGGCTGGCGAAAGCGACGGGATGGGACGGCTGGTTTTGGGCATTGCCGGGCTGGTCGGGGCCGTGGGTGTGGCTGCTGCCGCAGCCGCATCGCATGACGGCAACTCGCGCAGCCTGGCGGCCATTGCCGCCATCTGCCTGGCCCATGGTCCGGCACTGCTGGCCTTGGCGCTGGCGGGGCGGGGGCGCGTGCTCAGCCTTGCCGCGCTCCTGCTTGCAGCAGGCACGGTAGTGTTCGCCGGCGACCTGGGCATGCGCGAATGGCTGGGGCATGGCCTCTTCCCCGGTGCGGCGCCACTGGGCGGCGCCGGCATGATCGGCGGGTGGCTGGCCATCGTCGCCGGGGCGCTGTTCCGCCGCGCCGGTTAGCTGCCTAAAATTTTGTTAAATTGCGCCGGGAACCAATGTCGCAACAGCGCATTCTTGCCCTCGATAGTTCTGGAGGGTTTTCCATGCATAAGATTTTGATCATCGCCGCGACGTGCCTGTCTCTTGCTGCCTGCACCACCACCCAGCAGGGTGCCGTGGTCGGTGGCGTTGGTGGTGCCGTCATTGGTGCCAGCGCGACTGGCGGCAGCCTGCTCGGTACGGCAGTCGGCGCCGGCGTCGGCACTGTGGTTGGCGCGGCAGCCGGCGAAGTGCTCGGCCGCTCGTCGAACAACCCCGACATCTGCATCTACGAGCGCCGCGACGGCACCCGTTATCGCGATACTTGCCCGCGCGGCTAAAGAAAGTTGCAGCATCGCCCCATGCTGCAGGCGCCGTAAGGCGTCGGAGCACCCGGTTCGGATTCATTTCCGAATCGGGTGCTTTTCATTGACCAGTGAAATCGCCTTGAAATTTGGACGGCTAGCGGACATATTTTCGGTCCTACGACCACTATCTCGCGCTATCTGATCGACCGGCAGAAGCCGGGAACTTGGCTACCTGCTGATCGGTGAATCGTTTAGGCCGGGCTCCAAAAGGCCCGTTTTCAACCCTGACCGCTTCGGCGGTGTCCACTAGCGAGGACCAATTCCTATGGCTGCCATCACCGGTACCGTAAAATTCTTCAACACCACCAAGGGCTTTGGTTTCATTTCGCCCGACAATGGCGAGAAGGATGCCTTCGTGCATATCTCGGCTGTCCAGCGTTCGGGCCTGCAGGGCCTCTACGAGGGCGACAAGGTGACCTATGAGCTCGAGACCGGCCGCGACGGCAAGGTTTCGGCCACCAACCTGACCCTGCTCAGCTAAGCGCGACACACAGCGTATCCGAAGGGCCCCATGGGGCCCTTTTTTGTTGGCTTATGCACAGGCCTCGCCGGACCAATCGACAGCGGCGCGGCCGGCATGCGATTGTGCCGCCCGATCAAACAATCGGAGATCCGCCATGCTGCGCGAGTTCTTGAGCAACTGGAGCCCCAGGGTTGCGACGACGCCGGGTATGCGGCAGTCCGGCGCCTTGCCCTATTCGGTCATCGATGGCCGCGTGGTCTTCCTGTTGATCACATCGCGGCGCACCGGGCGCTGGATCTTTCCCAAGGGCGATATCGAGCCGGGCATGACGCCATGGGAGAGCGCGGCGGTCGAGGCCATGGAAGAGGCCGGGGTCAGCGGCGAGATCGCCGTCGAGCCCATTGGCAGCTATCGCTCCAGCGCCAGCGTGGACGGTTCGAGCCTGGTCGATGTCGACCTCTACCCGCTCAAAGTGGTGTCCCAGCTCGATGTCTGGAAGGAAATGGACCAGCGGCTGCGGCACTGGGCGGTGCTGCCCGAAGCGCGGCGGCTGCTCAATGATACAGCGCTGTCGCGGCTCGCGGTTAAGCTGCAGGGACAGTTGCGCGGCCCGCGCAAGACCCGCTGACGGCGCCGGCGTTCAGGCGCCGATCACCAGATCAAGGATCCAGAACAGGGCCGCCGCCACGACGGCGGAGGCCGGAACAGTGATGATCCAGGCTGCGGCAATGCTGGTCACGTGCTGACGGCGGACCAGCTTGCGCCGTTCGCTCTTGCGCTCCTTGGACAGGGCGTCTTCGGGGGTGGCGTTGAGCGCGGCCGGATCGACATGGCGGGCGTGAACGGGCACGGCGGTGAAATCGAGGTCCTTGCGCGAATAGTATTCACGCAGGAAGCCCACGCCGAAAATGCCGCCGACGGCGATATGCGTGGATGAGACCGGCAGGCCCAGCGCCGAAGCCACCAGCACCGTGACAGCGGCTGCCAGCGCCACGCAATAGGCGCGTACTTCATTGAGCTTGGTGATCTGCTCGCCCACGGTGCGGATGAGGCGCGGCCCGAACAGGGCCAGGCCCAGCGAGATGCCGATGGCGCCGATGGCCAGCACCCAGAAGGGCAGGGTGATGCCCGCCGCCGCCGACTCCCCCGACTGCAGGGTGGTGACGATAGCGGCGAAAGGTCCGACCGCGTTGGCGACGTCGTTGGCGCCATGGGCAAAGGAGAGCAGGGCGGCGGCCACCACCAGTGGCAGGCGGAACAGGGCCGCGACATGCTTCTTGCGGTTTTCCATGCCGATGGACTGCCGGCGCACCAGCGGCATGGCGCCCAGCCAGCCGAGCAGGGCAAAGGTGACCCCGAGCGCGAGCACGATATGCAGCTCGGGTTTCCACACACGGCTCAGGCCCTTGGTGGCGATATACATGGCGAAGATGCCGGTCATTGCCGCGACCAGCACGGGCACCCAGATCCGCGCGGCGGAGACCTTGTCGATGCGGTCGGTAATGGTGTGCTTGATGAAGGAGAGCAGCAATGCTGCGATTGCGCCGCCCAGCACCGGGGAAATGACCCAGCTGGCAGCGATGGTGCCGATGGTCGGCCAGGCCACGCTGCCCCAGCCGGCCGCGGCTATGCCGGCGCCCAGCACGCCGCCGACGACGGCATGGGTGGTGGAGACGGGGGCGCCGAGATAGGTGGCCAGGTTGACCCAGAGCGCGGATGCCAGCAGCGCCGCCATCATCAGCAGCACGAAGCGTTCGGCCTCGATGGCCTCGCCGGTCAGCAGGTCGCGCGCCACGGTGTTGACCACGTCGCCGCCCGCCAGCAGCGCGCCGGCCGCCTCGAAAATGGCGGCGATGACCAGGGCGCCGCCCATGGTCAGGGCGCGCGAGCCAACGGCCGGACCCATATTGTTGGCCACGTCATTGGCGCCGACATTGATCGCCATATAGCCGGCGATCGCCGCGGCGATGACCACGAGGTAGCTCATCGGGCCGTCAGTGACGACAAAGCTGGCCCAGACCGCCGCAAGCAGCAGGAAGACCAGCGCAAGTCCGGGGGCCGCTATCGAGCGGGCGAGATCATGGGTGGCGTTTTCCAACCCCGACACACGCTGCAGGTCCTTGTCGAGGGCGCTCTTGGCCATGTGTCATCAAACCGTCACAAAACTCACCTTCTGCGCCAATAGCATTGTCTGTCGCATTGGCCACGTCTTTTGCGTGTCCGGGGGCATTGCTCCACGGATTTTGGCGCCAGCGGCGGTAACTTGGGCCTTGCGGGTCATCAACAACCGCGGCGAGGTCCGCCGCCCCTTGACACCTTTGCGGTCTTGCACCTATCAATGCGGCCACAATTTCATGGAGAGGTCCCGTGCGGGCACTCATTCTCGTAGTAGGCAGGCGCATCGGCAACGTGGGATAAAATCCCGCGCGATAGCTGGTGCGCCGAAAACAGGTCCCGAACGGGGCCTTTTTTATTGCCCGGTTTTCGCCGCTACGAGACTGGGCCAGATCAAGTGGACTGAGGAAGGAACTCACGATGGCCGAACAAATGACCGGCGCTGAAATGGTTATACAGGCGCTGACCGACCACGGGGTCGAGCATGTCTTCGGCTATCCCGGCGGCGCGGCCCTGCCGATCTACGATGCGATGTTCCAGCAGGATGCGGTGCAGCATATCCTGGTGCGGCACGAGCAGGGCGCGACGCATATGGCCGAGGGCTATGCTCGTTCGACCGGAAAGCCGGGCGTGGTTCTCGTCACCTCCGGTCCCGGGGCCACCAATGCGGTGACCGGCCTCACCGATGCGTTGATGGATTCCATCCCGCTGATCTGCATCACCGCGCAGGTGCCCACCACGCTGATCGGCTCGGACGCCTTCCAGGAATGCGATACGGTCGGCATCACCCGCAGCTGCACCAAGTACAATTATCTGGTCAAGCGCGTGGAAGACCTGCCGCGCATCATGCATGAGGCCTTCCTCATCGCCACGACGGGCCGTCCGGGTCCGGTGGTCATCGACATCCCCAAGGATGTGCAGTTCGCGCTGGGCGACTACTACAAGCCCGATCTCGATACGCTGCGCCACCAGAGCTACCGGCCACAGCTGGACGGCGACGCCGCGGCGATCGAAGCGGCAGTCGACCTCATGCTCAAGGCCGAGCGGCCGATCTTCTACACGGGCGGCGGCGTCATCAATGCCGGGCCCGAGGCCTCCGAGCATCTGCGCGAGCTGGCGGAGCTGACCGGCTTTCCGGTGACCTCGACCCTGATGGGCCTGGGCGCCTTCCCGGCGTCCAATCCGCAGTGGCTGGGCATGCTGGGCATGCACGGCACCTACGAGGCAAACCTGGCGATGCATGACTGCGACGTCATGATCAATATCGGTGCGCGGTTCGACGACCGCATTACCGGCCGGATCGACGCCTTCTCGCCCAATAGCCGCAAGATCCATGTCGATATCGATCCCAGCTCGATCAACAAGGTCGTGCGCGTCGACGTACCGATCATCGGCGATTGCGAGCGGGTGCTGTCGGAAATGGTTCGCGTCTGGCGCAGCCGGACCAACCAGCCGCGTACCGAGGCGATCGGCGCGTGGTGGAAGCAGATTGGCACGTGGCGTGCCGTCAATTCGCTCGGCTTCAAGAATTCGGACACCGTCATCAAGCCGCAGCATGCCATCCAGCGGCTCTATGAGGCGACCCGCAAGCAGGGCAAGGAAGTCTACATCACCACCGAAGTGGGCCAGCACCAGATGTGGGCGGCGCAGCACTTCCACTTCGACCAGCCCAACCGCTGGATGACTTCGGGGGGCCTCGGCACGATGGGCTATGGCCTGCCGGCCGCGGTGGGCGTGCAGGTGGCCCATCCCGAGGCGCTGGTGATCGACATTGCCGGCGAGGCCAGCGTGCAGATGACGATGCAGGAGCTGTCGACGGCGGTGCAGTATCGCCTGCCGATCAAGATATTCATTCTCAACAACGAGCGCATGGGCATGGTGCGGCAGTGGCAGGACCTGCTGCACGGGTCGCGCTACGCCCATTCCTATTCGGAATCGCTGCCCGACTTCGTCAAGCTGGCGGAAGCCTATGGCGGCAAGGGCATCCGCTGCTCGAACCCGGCCGAGCTCGACGCGGCCATTGCCGAAATGCTCGACTATGACGGCCCGGTGCTGTTCGACGTCATCGTCGAAAAGGACGAGAACTGCCTGCCCATGATCCCCTCGGGCAAGCCGCATAACGAGATCATCCTGCCCGATACGGCCAATATCGGCGACATCATCGACGAGAAGGGACGGCAGCTCGTCTAGAGCGCTGCGGAGGACACCACCATGAACGCACATCTGCAGCCGACCGGTTCGGCATATTTCATCACCAAGGATACCCAAGAAACCGAGCGGCACACGCTTTCGGTGCTGGTCGACAACGAGCCGGGCATTCTCGCCCGCGTCGTCGGCCTGTTCTCGGCGCGCGGCTACAATATCGAAAGCCTGACCGTCAGCGAGACCGAACACGGGCGGCGACTTAGTCGCATCACCGTTGTCGTCATCGCCACGCCCAAGGTGCTGGTGCAGATCAAGCTGCAGCTCGAGCGGCTGGTGCCGGTGCACAAGGTGCATGACCTGACGGCCGAGGGCGCGTCGCTGGAGCGTGAGCTGGCGCTGATCAAGGTGGCCGGCTCGGGCGACCATCGCGCCGAGACGTTGCGGCTGGCCGATGCCTTCCGAGCACAGATCGTCGACGCGTCGGTGGAGAGCTTCGTGTTCGAGATCACCGGCAAGCCGGCCAAGATCGACAGCTTCATCGCCCTGATGCAGCCGCTGGGGCTGGTCGAGGTGGTGCGCACCGGGCTGGCGGCGATCTCGCGTGGCCCGCAGGGCATGTGACCCGGCCAAAAGCTGATCGCTGCCATCACAAGGTTCGATTGGGCGGCTCGCCCAGTCTGGTATAGAGCAGGGACATCTTTCGCCGAGTCCTGCCCATGACCCTGCTTTCCGTCAATCTCAATGCCGTCGCCCAGCTCCGCAACCGGCGCAACCTGCCCTGGCCCAGCGTGGTGGGGCTGGCCCGGGTCGTGCTCGATGCGGGCGCCAGCGGGATTACCGTACATCCGCGACCGGACGAGCGGCATATTCGCCGCACCGACGTGTTCGACCTGGCGGAACTGCTGCGCGACGACTATCCCGCAGCCGAGTTCAATATCGAGGGTTATCCGAGCGAGGACTTCTTCACGCTGGTCGAGGCGGTCAGTCCGGCGCAGGTGACGCTGGTGCCGGACGATCCGGCGCAGGCGACGTCCGACCATGGGTGGGATTTCCGCGGCAAGGGCAATTTCCTGACCTCGGTGGTGCAGCGGCTCAAGGCGCCCGGGCGGAGGATTTCGCTGTTCTGCGATCCCGATGCCGGCGTTGACGGGGTCGCGGCGGCCAAGGCGACCGGCGCGGACCGGATCGAGCTTTATACCGGGCCCTATGGCGGCTGCTATGACGATCCCGACCGGGCCGTACGCGAGCTGGCGGCGCTGGCGCATACCGCGCAGGCCGCGCATGCGGCGGGGCTGGGCGTTAATGCCGGGCATGACCTGACGCTGGCCAACCTGCCGGCATTCCAATCGGCGGTGCCGCATGTCGACGAAGTGTCGATCGGGCATGGCATAACGGCCGATGCGCTGCTGATGGGGTTTGCCGAAGCGGTGCGGCAATACCGGGTCGTGCTGGGCAGCTAGCGGGAGAAAGTGGAAGCGCTGGATCGATCCAGCGCTTCTATTGTTTTAATCCGTGAAGTTGAACTGGCTGAGTTCGCAGACATTGTTGTCGGCGGAAATCACTTCGTCGCCATCTTCGAACACGGCAAGGAAATCATACTTGCAGTAGCCGCTGCCATCATCGATGTTGATCATTACGCTGCTGCCGGATGGAAGGATGTCCTTACCAAGGATATCTTCCTCCCACGACTTGCTGCCGGTGTTTGACGCATAGAATTCTATGATGTTGTAGGATGAATTGTTGTTGATCTGTACCCGACGATCGAGTGCTGCGGCCTGAACGACCCCGAATGCCAGTACGGCCAAAGCAAAAGCGGCCGATAACGTCTTCATTTTTTCCCTCATTGCTTGGGATTTGTCCCCATCCAGCAATAGACATGCGGCTCAGAAGTCCGCAACGGGATTCTGGGGCAGGGCGGATTGGATCAGCAGCGTTGAACAGTGCGTTGCCGCGGTGCTCCCAAAGCCCCTCAGTCCTGGGCCAGGCAGCCCATTCAAGGCAAAAAACCTAAGCCCCACCTATGCTTACAGATTTGTGCCCTAGGCAGGTAACTGTCGCCGCACCACAGAAACGTGCCTCCTTGCGAGGATCGTTTACAGGCACATATATCGCCTCAGTTACGATTTGTTACCAAGGAGGGCTCAAATGTCCAAACTCAAGATTGCCGTCATCATCTCGTCCACCCGCCCGACCCGCTTTGGTGAAGTCCCGGCGAAGTGGATCCTCGAAAAGGCCAATGCACGTCCGGAAATCGAGGCGGAAATTGTCGACCTGCGCGACTTCGACCTGCCGTTCTTCGACGAAATGGCTTCGAACGCCTGGATGCCGTCGTCCAATCCCAATGCCGTCAAGTGGCAGAACAAGGTCGGCGAATTCGACGGCTTCATCTTCGTGACCGCCGAATACAACCGCGCCATCACCGGCGCGCTGAAGAACGCGCTCGATCAGGCCTATGTCGAGTGGAACAAGAAGGCGTTCGGCGCCGTCGGTTACGGTACTGTGGGTGGCGCGCGTGCAGTCGAGAACCTGCGCACGATCGGCATCGAGCTGCAGATGGTCTCGACCCGCTCGGCCGTTCACATTGCCGGCGCTGATTTCATGTCCGTGCATCCCGGCTTTGGCGGCACCAAGTCGCTGAACGACCTGGAAGCCTCGATCGGCAACTCGGCCAAGGACATGCTAGACCAGCTGATCTGGTGGGGCCATGCCACCAAGGCTGCCCGTCAGGAAGAGGCCGCAGTGGCCGAAGCCGCCGAGTAAAGCTCCGAAGACCTCCAAAGCTTCGTTTACCGGCAAGGGTCGCTCCGAAAGGGGCGGCCCTTGTTGGCTTTGCCCATTGTGGCCGCAAGGTGTTGTGTGTGACGATTGCCGGGTGTATAGCGGCCCCCGCCTTCGACCAAGAGAGCACAAGGTTTATGACGCAGACGAACCCAGCCGGCGCATCTCCCGCCGGAGTCGATGCGAGCGACCACACCAGCCACTCACATTCCGCAAAAGACCTGCCCCTGCTGATCATGGGCGCCATCGGCGTGGTCTATGGCGACATTGGTACGAGCCCGATCTACGCTTTCCGGCAGGCCATGCAGGTCCGCCCGGGCGCAGCGGCAACGAGCTCCGAAGTGCTGGGACTGCTGTCGCTGATCGTCTGGGCCCTGACCCTGACGGTTGCTGTCAAATATGTGTTCTTCGTCACCCGCGCCGACAATAATGGCGAAGGTGGCACGCTCTCGCTCATGGCGCTGGCGCGCAAGACCTTCACCAATCCACCGATCTGGATCACCGTGCTTGGCGTGATCGGGGCGGCCATGTTCTTTGGCGATGCCATCATCACGCCTGCCATCTCGGTGCTATCGGCGGTCGAAGGCGTGCAACTGGTGACGCCGGGCATGGCGCGCTGGGTGGTGCCGATCACCCTGGTGATTATCCTGGGCATCTTCTTCGTGCAGCGCTTCGGCACGGCCAAGGTATCGATCGTCTTCGGACCGATCACCGCCATCTGGTTCCTGGTCCTGGGGTTTTCGGGCCTCGTCCACATCATCGACTATCCGGCCGTGCTGTGGGCGCTCAATCCCTATCTGGGCATCGAGTTTCTGGTGACGCATTTCGGCATCGCCTTCGTGGTGGTCGGCGCCATCTTCCTCGCAGTGACGGGCGCTGAAGCGCTCTATGTCGATCTCGGCCATTTCGGCCGCAAGCCGATCGTGCTGGCCTGGTTCGGCCTGGTCTTTCCATGCCTCTTGCTCAACTATTTCGGGCAGGGCGCCTTCGTGCTGGAAGTGGGCGTGCACAACGTACAGAGCCCGTTCTTCGAAATGCAGCCGGAATGGGCGCTGCTGCCGTTTGTCGGCCTCGCCACCATGGCGACCATCATCGCCAGCCAGGCGGTTATTTCAGGCACCTATAGCCTCACCCAGCAGGCCATCGCGCTCAACATGCTGCCGCGCATGGTGGTGGAGCATACGTCCGAGACCCAGAGCGGCCAGGTCTACATGCCGCAGATCAACACCATGCTCATGCTAGGCGTGCTGGTCCTGGTGGTCTCCTTCGGCAGTTCAGAAGCGCTTTCAAACGCCTATGGCATTGCCGTCTCGGGCGTGATGATCGTTACCCTGTCGCTGCTGGTCGTGGTGATGTGGCGCAACTGGAAGTGGCATCCGGCCGCGGTCATCGCCTTCGGGCTCATGTTCCTGTTGATCGACGGCGGCTTCTTTGCGGCCAATGTGGCCAAGCTGTTCCAGGGCGGATGGGTGCCGGCCGCGGTTGCGCTGGTGGTATCCCTGATCATGTGGAGCTGGATGGCTGGCCGGCGCCGGCTTGCCGAAAAGACCCGTCGCGACGAGGTGCCACTGCAGTTCCTCGTCGACAACCTGGCCAAGAAAAAGCCCATGCTGGTTCCCGGTACGGCTGTGTTCCTCACCAGCGACATCGAGGGCGCGCCGACGGCACTGCTGCACAGTCTCAAGCACTACAAGGTGCTGCATGAGCAGAATGTGATCCTGACCGTCCGCACCTCGGCCTCGCCGCGCGTGCCGGACGACGAGAAGGTCACCATCGATGCCTATAACGAGCTGTTCAGCCGGGTGGTCGTGACCTTCGGCTATATGGAGAGCCCCAATATTCCCAAGGCGCTGGTGCTGGCCCGCAAGCTGGGCTGGAAGTTCGACATCATGTCGACCTCATTCTTCCTGTCGCGGCGCTCATTGAAGCCGGGCCCCAAAGCGGGCAGCCCGCTGCGCTACTGGCAGGACCGGCTGTTTACCCGGCTCGCCAAGAATGCCAGCGACGCGACGGAGTATTTCCACATTCCGACCGGCCGCGTCGTGGAAATCGGGACGCAGGTGGTGCTTTGACCGCCACTCGACCATAGGTCTCGTGGCCTTTTCTCAAATCGCTCCACTGGAGCGATTTGCCCCTTGGGGTCGCGGCGAAGCTACTTCACCATGTCGGGGCAGACATAGGGCACCTCGGCGGTCACGAAGCGCTGCTCCAGAACATCGCTGCCGAGCTTCAGGCTGAGCACCAGCTCGGTGGGGCTGAGGCTGGTGATGTCGGCATTGATGGTCATGCCATCCTCGTCCCAGCTGATAGCGCTGTCCGAGACCTGCTGCCACTTCGAGAGCCGGTAGGTTTCCCAGCAGCTGTCGCTGACCAGCGTGCCATCGCCGAGAAAGATCTGCATGGGGCCCGGCTGGTCCGGATCGGCATCGGCGCGGATCCAGACCTTGTTGAGCAGCGGATTTGCCGTCTCGTCGCCCGCTTCGGCTGCGTCGGTGGCTTCCTGCGCATTGGCGGGCAGGGTGACGCAGGTGCCGACGCCCCAAACACTCATGAGGGCGAGGATTGCGGCCTTGGTATCCATGAAACGACTCCCTGTTCACCGCTCATCTGGTGACTCTTTAAAGATGCGCAAGAGTGGGGGAGCAATCGCGGCAAATTTGCGTTGCCGCGAAGGTGTTTCGGGGAAGTTGCGTTACCGATTTATGACGCTGCGTAGCCCCGCAGGCCCAGCGAGCGGTCGCGGCTGGCCACCCGGTCGGTCTGGACCGGCCAGAGGTCATAATCGGTGCCGCCCAGTTCGTGATAGGCATGTACGGCCCAGTTGGGGTCGTCCAGCGCGCCACGGGCCAGGGCGATGAAATCGGCCTCGCCATTGGCCAGGATGGCCTCGGCGCCGTGGATGTCGCCCAATAGGCCAACGGCCATGGTGGGGATATCGGCGCCGTCGCGCACGGCCTTGGCAAAGGGGACCTGATAGTTCGAGACGGCGTTGATCTTGGCGCCGTCAAAGCCGCCGCTCGAACAATCGATGGCGTCCACGCCCAGCGCCTTGAGCTCACGCGACAGCACGACGCTGTCTTCCACCTGCCAGCCATCGGGATGCCAGTCGCTGACCGAGAGGCGCACCAGCAGCGGCTTTTCGGCCGGCCAGACGGCGCGGACGGCGGCGGTGATCTCGAGCACCAGACGCATGCGGTTCTCGCGGCTGCCGCCATATTGATCGGTGCGGTGATTGGCCAGCGGCGACAGGAACTGGTTGAGCAGGTAGCCGTGGGCAGCGTGGATTTCAACCGTATCGAAGCCGGCGGCGTCGGCGCGTTTCGCCGCGGCGACGAAGGCCTCGATCAGGGCGGCAATGCCGGCGGCATCAAGCGCGGTGGGGGTCTGGAAGCTGTCATCGCTGGGCGAGTGGGCAATGGGGCTGGGCGCGACCGGGGTCCAGTGCTGGTAGCCAACCGCGGCCTTCTCGGCCTCGGACATCCTAGCGGTGTCGTTCCAGGAAACCGGAGTTGACGCCTTGCGGCCGGCATGGGCCAGCTGGATGCCGGCGGCGGCGCCCTGGGCGTGCAGGAAATCGACGATGCGGGCGAGGGGGGCGATATGTTCGTCCTTCCACAGGCCCAGATCGGCATAGGAAATGCGGCCCTCGGCGGTAACGCCGGTGGCTTCGAGGATCACCAGGCCAAAGCCGCCAATGGCAAAGCGCCCGAGATGGACCAGATGCCAGTCATTGGCGAAGCCGTCCTGCGCCGAATACTGGCACATGGGGGCGACGACCGCGCGGTTGCGCAGGGTCAGGCCGCGCAGGGTGGTCGGGGTAAACAGCTTGGACATGAAATACTCTTGTCGTTATTCGGCGGGAAGATTGGCGCATAG
The DNA here is from genome assembly GCA_018828145.1 of Alphaproteobacteria bacterium. Classification (GTDB taxonomy): domain Bacteria; phylum Pseudomonadota; class Alphaproteobacteria; order Rhizobiales; family Devosiaceae; genus Devosia. The sequence continues at coordinate 23,086 of JAHJWO010000003.1, forward strand.
ATGCATCCTTCGCGCTCTATCGGCAAGTGCCGATGATTAAACACTGTGTTGCGGTTGGCACATGTCGCGCGATTGTGAGCCTGGTCGCGGCGCCTTTTCCAAGATGACGGCAGAGTCTAGGGTCGTGCGACTTCAAAGGATTCGCACATGTCCCTGACCCGCCAGCGCTTTCGCGAACTGATCGGCCTCGCCGAACCCGAGGTGGCGCTGGTGTCGCGCCGCGCCGAACCGGCAGGCGACCATGTGGTCGAGCATCTGGTGCTGCAGCTGGGTGAGGTCGCGGTGCGCGGCATTCTCACCCGCCCCACCGACCCTGCGGGCCGCCTGCCGGCGATCCTTTATGGCCACTCGCATGGCGGCGGCTATGCCATCGGCGCGCGGGAACTGCTGGACGGAAGGGAATATCTCGTCGACCCGCTGGGGCCGGCCTTTGCCCGGGCGGGCTATGTGACGCTGTGCATCGACATGCCGGTATTCGGCGAGCGCGCCACGGTCTCCGAGAGCGCCGCAACCAAGGCGCTGCTGTGGCATGGCCAGTCCCTGTTCGGGCAGATGCTGTCCGACCATGCGGCGGCGCTGACTTATCTCTGCAGTCGCGATGATGTGGACCCGGCGCGCATCGGCGCCTTCGGCATTTCGATGGGCTGCGTGCTCAGCTACTGGCTGGCCGCCATGGATGAGCGCATTGCGGCAGTGGCCCATCTTTGCTGCTTCGCCGATTTCCGCACCATGATCGAGCTGGGAGCGCATGACGGGCATGGCATCTACCTGACGGTGCCGGGCCTGCTCAGGGAGGCCGACGGGGGCAGCATTGCCGCCCTTGTCGCCCCGCGTCCGCAACTGGTGTGCATCGGGGAGGCGGACAGCCTGACGCCGCCTTCCGCGGTGGCGCGGGCCTGGGCCGAACTGGAACCCGCCTATGACGGGGCAGGGGCGCTTCTGCAACTGGTGAGCGAACCCGGCATCGGCCATCGCGAAACGCCGCGCATGCGTGAAGCCACGCTGGCATTTTTCGCCACCCATCTGGCGGGCGCCTGACCCGGGGGCAAGCTGCCGCAGGCCCGACTGCGGATCATTAGGATTGTTGGGAGCCGGGTAAGCATCCCTTGATACGATGCGCGTAACGTTGGCCTGCTCGGAATCCGAACCACGGCCGCCAAGGCCATCCGAGCGCCGCGATGAGCCCCAGAGGTGAATGCGCTGCGACGGTCGCCATGCAATGGGCGACGCCGCTCTTCAGGTCCAGAAGGTCCAGGCAAAATAGCTGAGCAAGCAATGGCTCAGTTGATTTCCACACGCTTGAAATTCTTATGGTTCGGATTCATGACTTATTCGTCGGTCCCAGTGTAACATATTGAACCATATGGAGAAGAATATGAGTACAACTCTACGCGCAATGGCCTTGGGACTTGCTCTGTTCCTTGTGCCGGGCCTGGCCCAGGCACAGTCCGAGCCCGTTATCCTGACCATTGACGGCGCCATCTCTGGCGGCGTGCCGGTGGACATGACGCGCACCCAGCTCGAAGCGCTCGGGTCGGCGTCGGTCGTCACGAGCACGCCCTGGCATGAAGGCGCCCCGCAGTTCGAGGGCGTACCCATGAGCGCCTTGCTCGAGCATGTGGGTGCGACCGGCGAAGTGGCCGAGGTGCTGGCCCTCAACGATTACCGCACCACCATCCCGGTCAGCGACTTCATGGACTACCCGGTCATCCTGGCGCTCAAGCAGGATGGGGAATACATGTCGGTACGCAACAAAGGTCCCCTGTTCATCATTTATCCATTCGATGATTTCGATGAATTGCAGGCCGATATCTATTATTCTCGCTCGGCTTGGCAGGTTCGGCGTATTACCATCAAGTAATTCGAAAGCTGGCCATCCATGTTGCCACTCGCGTGGTTTCGCCAATTGGTGCTCGTGATCGTTGCCGTGCTGGGCATTTCAGCAGTCCTGCACGCACGTGTCGTGCAGGATTCTGCCGATGCGGTCGGCCGGTCCATGCGATTCGACGTGTCCTGGATCGGCGCGCATGGCCGCATCGAGGCGGCGCAACTGGAAGTCCACCTGGCGCGCTATGCGGCCCTGCGGCTGCCGGCCGACGCGGAGAGTGCCGAGCTCTACTACCAGATCCTGCTCGGCCGCCTGGATTCCTGGGATGTCGGCGGCTATCGGGAATTCCTCGATTCTTCTCCGGCCAACCGGGAGACGTTCGACCGGCTGCGATTGCTCGTGGAGTCGTTCGAAGCGGAGTTTTCCGACCTGTCGCAGGTGGAATCCCTGCCCGCGCTGCTCGAGGCCTGGCGCCCGGTGGGGCCGGCGATCGACCAGATCGGCGCCGAGGCGACGACCTCCGCCGTCAGCAAGGCCGCCGAAATTCGCGAGACGCTGACCGAGCGGCAGGCGGTGCAGAACTATCTGGTGGTCACGCTGCTGGGGGCGGGGCTCTTGCTGCTGGTGCTGCTGCTGCTGCAGAACCGCTCCCTGCGGCGCGCCCATGCCGATGCACGCCGGGCCGCGGACAATTTTTCCTATGTTGCGCGGCATGACTCGCTGACGGGCCTGCCCAACCGCAACGCCTTCGTTGCCTACGAGGAAAGCGGTGTCCCCAACGGCAAGCGGCTCGCGGTTATTGCCCTCGATCTCGATGGCTTCAAGCTGGTCAATGACACCTGGGGCCATGTGTTCGGGGACAAGCTGCTGGTTCAGGTCGCCCAGCGGCTGGAGGCCGCCATCCGGGGCAAGCCGGGCGCCCTGGTCGCGCGGCTGGGCGGCGATGAATTCGTGGTGCTGACCTATCCGCGGACCGCGCGGGAAGCCAAGGGGTTCGCCGAAAAGGTGCTGGCCGACATCACGCGGCCCTATGACATCGATGGCGGCAAGGTGACCATCGGCGCCACGGCGGGGCTTGCCCTGGCCGACGACCAGCGATGGGACGCGATGACGCTGATGGCCGATGCCGACCTGGCCCAGAACGAGGCGAAGGTGAGCAAGAAGGGTTCGGTCGGCCTCTACAACGCTACCCTGCGGCAGGGCGTCGAGCGCCGGCTGCGGCTTGAAAATGCCTTGCGCGACGCCATCGGGCGGGGCGAGATCGTGCCGAATTACCAGGTCCAGGTGGATCTGCGCAGCAATGCCATCGTCGGGGTGGAGGCGCTGGCGCGCTGGCAGCATCCGGAGCTGGGCTCGGTGTCGCCCGCCGAGTTCATTCCCATTGCCGAGGCCTCCGGCCAGATCGCCCATATCGGGCGCTACATGATCGAGCAGGCCTGCCGCGATGCCATGCTGTTGCCTGACGATATCCACGTAGCGGTCAACCTCTCGGTGATCCAGATCATGCAGGGCGAGGTGATCGAGACGGTCGAAAATGCGCTGCGGGCCAGCGGCCTGCCGGCGCAACGGCTCAAGCTCGAAGTGACCGAGTCGGTGCTGATGGTGAACCCCAAGCGGGTCATCGAAGTGCTGGAAGGCCTGCGCTCCCGAGGCATTGCCATCGCGCTCGATGACTTCGGCACGGGGTTTTCGTCCCTGTCCTATCTCAGCACCTTTCGCTGGGACGAGCTCAAGATCGACCGCAGCTTCCTGCAGAACCTGGACGAAGATACGCTGGGCCTCGCCATCATCCAGGCCATTCTCGTCATGGCCAAGGAACTGGGCGCCAAGGTCATTGTCGAGGGCATTGAAAGCCCCAAGCAGGTGCAGCTGCTGGAGCATACGGGCTGTGATATCGGTCAGGGCTTCCTGTTCGGGCGGCCCGAGCCAATCGCGGCGGTGCGCGCCACGATCCTCAAGGATCGCGGACTCGCGTCGCAGCCGGCGGTCGGCACAACGGACCAGGAGACGGCCTGACCCATCCGGAAGGGCCTCCCAAACCAGTATATCTCCCTCTCGCTGCAGTGAATCCGCTGACTCCATCTTAAGTCTTTGGCCCGATACTGCATGGCAACTTGGTTGTCCGCAGCGTCCAGCTGGCGGCTGGAGACGTAACGCGCAGCGCAATGAGCGATCGGGTACAGCTAGACGGCATCAAATCCATCGCGACCGGTACTGCCGATGGCCAGAAGGCAGGTCGGCCCGGCCCGGGCGTCCCGGCACGCGCCTGGCGCAACTCCCTTTTGGGCAAGACCACCTCGATCTTCCTGATCGGCGTTGTCTTTGCCTATGCCTTGGGTGCGCTCGTCGGCTGGCAGATGTTCACGACGGCGGCGCTGGAGCAGTGGCGCAATCAGGCCCGGATGAACACCCAGATCGCCAGCGCCACGCTGCGCAACATCTATACCTATATCGCCGTCGACGTGGACGGGACGGGCCACATCAACAGGATCATGACCGACAAGCCGATCGGGGATGATGAATCGGTGCTCTATACCGGCTTCAATCCCGGCGACGTGCTGGCGCTGATCGCCACGCAGACCAAGAACGACGCCTGGATATTCCGCTATGATCAGGGCAGGGGCGCCTTCGAACAGATTGCCGCCACCGCAACAGGCGACGCGGAAATGCTGCCGCCTGATGCGGCCCTGTTTGCGACGGACGGCGCGGCGGGCGACTTTGCCACCGGCTTCACCACCATCGGTGGCGAGCGGCACTATGTGGGCCTGCTGCCCATTGTCCGGCCCGGCGGCGAAGTGCTGGGCGCCGTGGTCGCCAGTATCGGCAGCGAGGCGGACCTCAATCGCACGCTCGGTGAACTGCTGCGCAACTCGCTGATTGCGCTGGTCGTCGTGCTGGTGCTGGCTGCCACTGTCGGCACGCTGGTCGCCAATCGGCTGTTCAAGCCGGTGCCGGCGCTGATCCGGGCGACGCTGCGCATTGCCAATGAACAGACCGACATGCCGACCCCGTTCCAGAACCGCCGCGACGAGATCGGCGATCTGGCCGTGGCGATCGAGACCCTGCGCGGGGCGGTGGTCGAGCGCGGTCATCTGCGCGATATCCGCGACATGGCCGTGGAACTGGCCCACATGGCCCATCACGACCCGCTGACCGGACTGCCCAACCGGGCCCTGCTGATGAAGACGCTCGAAGAGGCGGTGGCCGGTCTGGAGACGGGCAAGCGTTTCAACGTGATCATGCTTGATCTCGATCGGTTCAAGTCCATCAACGACACGCTGGGCCATGCCAGCGGCGACAATCTCCTGATCAGCACGGCGCATCGCCTTGTTGCCGTTGTCGGGCCCAGGGATGTCGTCGCCCGGCTGGGTGGCGACGAATTCGCCATCATCCAGACGGTTTCGCGCAATCCGCTGCTGGAAGCCCGCAAGCTCGCGACGCGCCTGCTGGAAGCTGTCGCTTCGGGGATTGTGCTCGATGGGCTTGAACTGGTCGTCGGCACCAGTATCGGCATTGCCTGCGCGCCCATGCATGGCGCCGAAGCTACGCAATTGCTCAAGAAAGCCGATCTGGCGCTCTACCGTTCCAAGGCCACCGGGAGGGGGATCTTCAACTTCTTCCAGGAGGGCATGGACATGGACGTGCAGGACCAGCACGCGCTGGAGCTCGACCTGCGGCTGGCCCTGCAGAGGGAAGAGTTCGAGCTGCACTACCAGCCGATCGTGAACCTTGGCACGATGGCGACATGCGGCTTCGAGGCCCTCGTGCGCTGGCGCCACCCGCAGCGCGGCATGGTCCCGCCCGACCAGTTCATCCCCCTCGCCGAGGAGACCGGGATGATCGTGCCGCTGGGCGAGTGGATCCTGGGCCGCGCCTGCAGTGACGCGGCGCTCTGGCCGAAGTGCTATACGCTGGCGGTAAACCTGTCCCCGGCGCAGATCCAGAAGGCGGGCCTCGTCAGCGCGGTCGAGCGCGCGCTCAAGACGTCGGGTCTGCCTGCGGCGCGGCTGGAGCTGGAAGTGACCGAGACGGTTGTCCTCGCCGGCGCGGAGAGCATTGCCACGCTGGGGGCCCTGCGGGCCAGGGGTATTGCGATCGTGCTGGACGACTTCGGCACCGGCTATGCCTCGCTGAGCAACCTGGTGAGCCTGCCCTTCAGCAAGATCAAGATCGACCGCAGCTTCGTCGCCAACCTGACCAGCCAGCAGAACTGCCGCGCCATCGTGGCGGCGATCACCGGCCTGGCGCGCGGGCTCGACGTGGACGTGACCGCCGAGGGCGTCGAAACGGCGGACCAGTTCACCATTCTTCAGGCGGCGGGCTGCACCAATATGCAGGGCTATTATTTCGGCCGGCCGCTGCCCATTGGCGAGATCGACCTGGCCAATCCGATTGCCGATCGGGCGCGTGCCGACAAACGGGGGCGGGGACATGCATCAAGTTGATCAAATTTGTCGGCAAGTTTCGGCAAATCCCCAAGGGATTTGCCCGCAGAATTTGACTGCATTTGTTGGAGGCACGCTATGAACCGCATGATCCCGGCGCTGTCGCTGCTCCTGGCCATGGCGCTGCCCGCCGCTGGCGCGCCCGCGGCGCTGGATGGGACGCTGGCCAAGATCGCCGAGACCGGCGTCATTGCCATCGGCTATCGCGAAGCCGAACCGCCTTTTTCGTTCCAGGATGCGGATGGTGCGGTGGTGGGGTTTTCCATCGATCTCTGCCTCAAGATCGTTGACCGCGTGCGTGCGCAGCTGGGGCGCGAGGACATCGCTGTCGACTATGTCGTCGCCACCCCTGCAACGCGGTTCATCCTGGTCAAGACCGGACAGGTCGACCTCGAATGCGCCGCCACCACCAACAATGCCGAGCGGCGGGCGCTGGTGGATTATTCCTATCCCCATTTCATGACCGCGACCCATTTCGTCTCCCGGCGCGCCGACAATATAGGCAGCATTGCCGATCTGGCGGGGCGCTCGGTCGCTTCGGCGTCGGGGACGGTCAATATCGACCAGCTGAACGCCCTCAACCGGGCGCAGAATCTCAATATCGCCGTGCTGCCGACCAAGAGCAACGAGGATGCCTTCGCCCTGGTGGTGAGCGGGCGCGCCTCGGCCTTCGTGATGGACGGCATCCTGCTGGCCGCCATGGTCGCCGAGACGCCGGATCCTTCGGTCTATGTGCTGTCCACCGATACGCTGAGCCAGCCGGAGCCCTATGGCCTGTTGCTCAAGCATGGCGACAGCGCCTTCAAGACCTTGGTCAACGAGACGCTGGCGGCGATCTATACCAGTGGCGAAATCGAGGCCATCTACGCCAAGTGGTTCACCTCGCCCATCCCGCCCCATGGCGCCAATCTCAACCTGCCGCTGTCGCCCGATCTGGCGGCCGCGTTCCGCACACCCGTGGAGTATCTGGAATGATAGCGCGAAGCTGGATTGCCAAAACCTGCCTGGGCGCCTTGCTGATGCTCGCGCCGGTCACCGCTGCCAGCGGCCAGGCGCCGATCTCGACCCTGGACCGCATCGTCGAGACCGGCACGCTGCGCATCGGCTACAGCGCCGATTCCGCCCCGTTTTCCTATCTCGATGCCGATGACAGCATCATCGGCTATTCAATCGACCTGTGCGGGCGCGTCGCCGAACGGCTGCAGCAGCAGCTGGGCCTGGCGGAGCTCAAGATCGCCTATGTGCGGCGCACGACCAGCGACCGAGTCGCCCTGCTCAAGAATGGCGATATCGACATTGAATGCGTGGCCAGCACCAACAATGCCGAGCGACGCAACAGCGTGGCCTTCAGCTATCCCCATTTCATGACGGCGGTCCAGTTCGTGGCGCTCAAGGCCGGCGGCCTGCGCGCCGTGGCCGATCTCAAGGGGCGCACGGTGACCTCGACCTCGGGCACCACCGTGATCAGCAGCCTCAATGCCATCAGCCGCGAACGCGGCCTCAGCATCGCCGTCATGTCCACGCCCGATCATGAAACCGGCTTCGACCTGATGGCGACGGGGCGGGTCTCGGCCTTTGTCATGGACGGCATCCTGCTGGCGGCCATGGCTGCCAATGCAACAGATCCGGGCCAGTACATCCTCTCCAGCGACGCATTGGGCCCGCCCGAGCCTTATGGGTTCATGCTGCGGCGCGATGATGCGGCCTTTGTCGATGCGGTGAATGCGGCGCTGTTCGAGATCTATACCGAGGGCGAGATCGAGCCGATCTACGAGAAGTGGTTCATGCAGCCGGTGCCGCCGCACGGGGTGAACCTGCATTTCCCCATGTCCGAGGCGCTGGCCGCGGCCTTTGCCACGCCGGTCGTGGTGGGGGACTGACCCGATCAAGCAAAAGGCCGCCTTCGGGGCGGCCTTTTCGTATTCCGGGGCAGGGCAGGCTGCTACTGCAACAGCCATTCATGCTCGGCGGCATTGTGGAACTTCCACACCCGCTTGGGGCCCGCCATGACGTTGAGATAGTAGAGATCATAGCCCGCCGTGGTCGCCACCGGGTGGTAGCCCCTGGGCACCAGCGTCACGTCGCCATCCTCGATCACCAGCGCTTCGTCGAGGCTGCGGTCATCGGTATAGACGCGCTGCATGGCAAAGCCCTGCGGCGGGTTGAGGCGGTGGAAATAGGTCTCTTCCAGCATGCTCTCATGCGGCAGGTTATCCTGGTCATGCTTGTGCGGCGGATAGGACGAGGTATTGCCCTGCGGGGTGATGACCTCCACCACGAGGAGCGAATGGGCCGCGCCGTCATCCTCGGGCATGATGTTGTAGACATGGCGCACATTGGCGCCCTTGCCGCGGGTGATGCGCGGATGGCGGCCAGGGGCAATGACATGCGCCTTGTAGTCGCCGCCACCGGGCGCCGCGCAGACTGCAAGCTCGAGCGGCGTGGTGGCCTCGGCTGTCCACGAACTGCCCATCGGCACATAAACCGCATGGGGCGCGCCCTCGAAGGGCGTCATGCGCTCGCCGATCTCGCCAAAATCCTGGCCGTCGACGGCGATCCGTGCCTTGCCGCCGACCAGCACGAGGCAGAGTTCCTTTTCGCCTGCTTCGCCGCCGGCCTGTTCGCCTTCATTCAGCCTGTGCAGCGCGAAGCCGACATAGGTCCAGCCGGCCGAGGCCGGGGTGATGTCATGAACCTGACCCGTCGTTCCCTTCGGGCGGATTCGGAGGTTGGATTTGCTCATTGGCCGGATCCTCCTTGGGGAAGGCATAGAAGAAATTATAGAGGGTATAGGCAAGGGCGGCGCCCACCAGGAGCGCCCAGAACGTATCGCGGCTCCAGAGCAACTCCCAGGCCAGCCAGGCCGTCAGGAACACGGCCACGGCGACGCGTCGCCACATCGGCCGGAACCAGGTGAGGTCATTCTGCTTGAGTGCCATCGGTTTCCCCTCGAACGAATAGGTCGTTGCGCGCATCCCTAGCACAGGAAGGCGCCCCGTCTCACCCTTTCGGAAAGCCCTGCGTCTCGACCGTATAGCCCGCAGCCGTCATGACGCGCATCAGCTCCTGGTAGCCGACCTGCGCCATTTTGAGCGGCGGATTGGGCCTGGGGTCCTGCTCGGCTTCGACGACGAACCAGCCCTCATAGCCGTAGTCTGCGAATTTCTGCACGATGGCGGCGAAATCCAGCGAGCCATCGCCCGGCACGGTGAAGGCGCCCAGCGCCACGGCATCGAGGAAGGACTGCCTGGTCCGGTCGAGCTTGTTGATGACGTCCATGCGGACGTCCTTCACATGCACGTGGTTGATACGGGCGTGGTGGTTGTCGATGGCGCGCAGCACATTGCCGCCGGCAAAGGCCAGGTGGCCGGCATCGAGCAGCAGCGGGATGCCCTCGCCGGAATGGCGCATGAAGTCGTCGAGCTCCGGCTCGGTCTCGACCACGGCGGCCATGTGGTGGTGGTAGGAGAGGGGCATGCCCTGTTCTGCGCACCATTCGCCGAACTGGGTGACCTTGCGGGCATAGGCCTTCATCTCGTCGTCGGAGAGCCTGGGCTTCTGCGCGAGCGGGATATCGCGCCGGCCCTGGATGGAGCGGCCCACCTCGCCATAGACGATGCAGGGGGCGTCGACCGCCTTGAACAGCTCGATCATCGGCTGGATGCGCGCCTGGTTGGCGGCCAGATCCTCATCGACCAGCGTGCCGGAGAACCAGCCGCCGCACAGCGTCACGTCCGCGGCCTTGAGGATGGGCAGCATCACCGCCGGATCATCGGGGAAGCGGCGGCCCTTTTCCATGCCGGTGAAGCCGGCCGAACGCGACTGGCGCAGGCATTCCTCCAGCGAGACGTCGTCGCTCAGTTCCACCAGATCATCGTTCCACCACGCGATGGGCGACATGCCGAGTTTGGCTTTCAATTTATGCTCCTGAACATTCTTCGATTTCGCGGCCCCCTCATCCGCCCTTCGGGCACCTTCTCCCACGAGGGGAGAAGGGGACTCGGGTGCTAGACTAAAACTGGGAGCCGCCCCTCTCCCCTCGTGGGAGAGGGTGGATCGGCCGAAGGCCGAGACGGGTGAGGGGGTCTTTCTTACCCCGCCCGCTGCGCCTTCAGCGCCTTTACATAGGCTTCGCGCGCCGCATTCACCTGCGGCCGGTCACTCACCTCCGGCACGGCCACATCCCACCAGTGGCCACCCTCGTCGGTGGTGATCAGCGGATCGGTGTCGATCACGATGACCGTGGTCCGCTCGACGCTTTCGGTTTCCTGCAGGGCCGTTTCTAGTTCGGCGATGGAGCTCACCTTGCGCGATACCGCGCCCATCGCTGCGGCATGGGCCGCGAAGTCGATGCCGGGCAGGGTGACGTGGTGCGTGTCGGCCAGGAGGTTGTTGAAATTGGCGCCACCGGTGGCCATCTGCAGCCGGTTGATGCAGCCATAGCCGGCATTGTCGAGCAGCACGATGGTCAGCTTGGCGCCGAGCATGATGGCGCTGGCGATTTCCGAATTCATCATCATGTAGCTGCCGTCGCCGACCATGACGACCACGTCATCCTGCGGCCGCGCCAGCTTGACGCCGAGGCCGCCGGCAATCTCGTAGCCCATGGTCGAGAAGCCATATTCCATGTGGTAGCTGCCCGGCCCGCGAGCCTTCCACAGCTTGTGCAATTCCCCCGGCAGGCCGCCCGCGGCGCAGACCAGCGTGGCATTCTCGCGGGCACGCTGCACGGCGCCGATCACCTGGGCGTCGGAGGGGAGTTCGGCATTGGTGGTGGCGGTGGCCCTGTCGGCAGCCATCAGCCATTGCTCCTTGCCCGCGAAGGCCTTGTCGGTCCAGGCCGTATCGGCTTGCCAGCCGGTCAATGCCTGGTTGAGGGCCTCGAGTCCGGCCCGCGCGTCGGCGACCAGCGGCAAAGCGCGGTGCTTGTGCGCGTCGAAGGGCTGGACATTGAGCCCGACGATCTTGAGGTCGTCATTCTTGAACAGGGCCCAGGAGCCGGTGGTGAAATCCTGCAGGCGCGTGCCGATGGCGAGGACCACATCGGCTTCCTCGGCCAGCGTGTTCGAGGCGGAGGTACCGGTGACGCCCACCGAGCCCATGTTGAGCTTGTGATCGTGCGGCAGGCTGGATTTGCCGGCCTGGGTTTCCAGCACCGGCACGCCATAGCGCTCGGCAAAGCTGCGCAGCGCCTGGCTGGCTTCCGAATAGAGCACGCCGCCGCCGGCAATGATCACCGGCTTCTTGGCCTGCAGCAGCGCCGTGGCGGCCGCGGCGAATTCATTGGCGTCGGGCATGACGCGGCGAATGGACCAGACCTTTTCCTCGAAAAAGCTCTCGGGATAGTCATAGGCCTCGGCCTGCACGTCCTGGCAGAGGCTCAGCGTCACCGGGCCGCATTCGGCGGGGTCGGTCAGCACGGCCATGGCGCGGCGCAGGGCCGGAATGATCTGCTCGGGGCGGGTGATACGATCAAAATAGCGGCTGACCGGCTTGAAGCAGTCGTTGACCGTTGCCGTGCCGTCGCCGAAATCCTCCATCTGCTGCAGCACCGGGTCGGGAAGGCGGTTGGCGAAGACATCGCCGGGCAGCAGCAAGACCGGCAGGCGGTTGACATGCGCCAGCGCCGCGGCGGTGACCATGTTGAGCGCGCCCGGCCCGATCGAGGTCGTGCAGGCCATGAAGCGGCGGCGGAAGCTGGCCTTGGCATAGGCGATGGCGGCATGGGCCATGCCCTGCTCATTCTGCGCGCGATAGGTGGGCAGCACATCCTTGATGCCATGCAGCGCCTCGCCCACCCCGGCCACATTGCCATGGCCGAAAATGGCAAACACACCGCCAAAGATCGGCACGATCTCGCCGTCGATCTCGGTCTTCTGCATGGTGAGGAACCGGGCCACGGCCTGGGCCATCGTCAGTCGGATTGTTTTTTGGCTCATGGCTTTGTACCTCAAAAATTACTGAGCCATCGGCTCTTTCGCCTCCCTCCCCCTTGTGGGGAGGGGCGCGAGATAGGACTTAGCTTAAGCTAAGTCCGTTGAATCGAGCGGGGTGGCGCCCTAAGCCGCCTTGCTGTCTCCCAGCCGCTCCCAGACATCTACCAGTGCACCGAATTTGCGCGCCATGTCGGCGACCGCATCCTCGTCGCTGATTGTACCGGCAAGCCAGGCCTTTGCCGACTCGGCAAAGATGGTGCGGCCGACGGCAAAGCCCTTGACGGTGCGGGACGATCGCGCGGCGGTGAAGCCGGCCTCCAGCACGTCATGGCTGGCCTCAAGGCCCAGCAGCACCACGCCGCGGCAATGGGGGTCGCGCGCCTCGATCACCTGGTCGATGGCGGCCCAGGCCGATCGGCTGGCCTGCGGTTCGAGCTTCCACCAGTCGGGCTTGATGCCGGCGTCATAGACCTCGCGCAGCGCCCGGGCGATCGTGTCCTCGCCCAGCGCCCCATGCTTGCCGGCGATGATCTCGATCAGGATGTCGCGCCCCACCTTGCGGGCCGCTTCATAGGCCGTGCGGAGCTTGTCGAGCTGGACGCGCTTGAGCTCGGCCGCATCGTCGGGGTGATAGAAGCACAGCACCTTGATGCAGTGATCGACCGGCCAGTCGATCAACCGCGAGCCGAGGTCCTGGCTGAATTCGAATTGCAACGGCCGCGAGCCGGGCAGTTCGATCGGCTTGGCGATCCAGAAATCCTTTTCGGCGCCGGCCGCGAACAGGGCGTCGCGGCCATATTTGTCGTCGATCAGCATGCCGAAGCCGGGGCGGCCATTGGCGACGCGCGACGCGGCCTTGACGGCCAGCGTCTTGAAGGCAGGGATGCGCGCCAGCAGCCCGGCATCGCCATTGGCCAGGTCTTCGAGCTGGCTGCGATGGTCGATGGCCAAAGCCATGAGGCTGGGGATTTCCCGGCGGCGGTTTGTGGCCCAGTGCAGATGGTTGAGCTCGGGGTCCTTGCGCAGGGCGCGTTCGGAACTGCCGTGCTCGAGGAAATAGTTGAGCTCGATCCAGCTCGGATATTCGGGCGCGCAGAGCAGGCGGGAAACGGCGAAGGCGCCGCAGGCATTGGCCCAGGTGGCGCTGGTGGCATGCGGCTCGCCCTTGAGCCAGCCGCGCAGCCAGCCGCTCATGAAGGCGTCGCCGGCGCCGAGCACGTTGTAGACCTCGATGGGAAAGCCCTTGCCGACAATGCCGTGCTCAAGGTCGTCCGGAATGGGGCCGTCATAGACGATGCAGCCCATGGGGCCGCGCTTCAGGACGATCGTCCCGGAGGACAGGGAGCGGATGGTCCTGAGCGCGGAGAGCAGGTCGGCCTGTCCGGAAGCGATGAGCACTTCCTCTTCGGTGCCGACGATGAGGTCGCAATCGGGCAGCACCGACTGGTATTTCTGCGAGACGACGTCCGACGCCACGTAGCGCGAGAAGCCGGCATCGTGCCCGGCCAGGCCCCACAGATTGGGGCGATAATCGATATCGAAGGCAACGCGGGCGCCATTGGCCTTGGCGAGGCGGATGGCCTTCTTCTGCGCTGCTTCGCTGTTCGGGCGGGAAAAATGCGTGCCGGTGACGACGATGGCCCGGGCCGAGGCGATCAGGGCTTCGTCGATATTGCTCTCGTCGAGCGCCATGTCGGCGCAATCGGTGCGGTAGAAGATCATGGGCGAGACGCCTTCGGCCTCGACCGACAGCAACACCAGCGCGGTCAGCCGATCCGGGTCAGTGGCGATGCCGGCCGTCTCGACGCCTTCGCGGTCGAGCTGCTCGCGGATGAAGCGGCCCATCTGTTCGTTGCCAACGCGGGTGATCAGCGCCGACTTGAGGCCGAGCCGGGCCGTCCCCACCGCAATATTGGTGGGGCAGCCGCCGACCGATTTGGCGAAGCTGCCGATATCCTCCAGGCGCGTGCCGATCTGCTGGCCGTAGAGATCGACGGAAGCGCGGCCGATGGTGATGACGTCGAGGGGTTTCGCCCCGTCATCGGGGTGCGCATTCGTCACAGCGATCCTCCCATGTGGCCTTGAGCCGATATGCAATCATCCACACACAGCTCGGGTGCCTGCAAACCACCGGCATGCTGCCGGCAAGTCGCGAGCATGCTGCTGGCGTGCTGGTGGCCATTATGAAACATAGGTTCCGACTATTCGTCAACGTGGAATGTTCGTTCCAATTGTGGAATCGTGGTCAGGGGGACCTATCGCACGAGTCGCCGAATTCCGCAGGCCGCCTGGAAGCCTGTTCCGGTCGCCATGCGGATGGATTATGCATCGTATCGGCAGGGGAGGGGTGAATGCAGTCAGCCATCGGCGTAGGCCTTATCGGCACCGGATATATGGGCAAGTGCCATGCGCTGGCGTGGAATGGGGTGAAAGCCGTTTTCGGCGACGGCCCCCGGCCCGTATTGGTCCACCTTGCCGAAGTGAATGAAGAGCTTGCCCGACAGAAGGCCGACGAGTTCGGCTTTGCCAAGGCAACCGGGGACTGGCGCGACCTGATCGCCGACCCGGATGTGGATGTGGTGTCGGTGACCACGCCCAACGCCTTTCACGCCGAAATGGCCATAGCAGCGCTCGAGGCGGGCAAGCATGTCTGGTGCGAAAAGCCGATGGCCGTGGCGCTGGCCGACGCCGAGCGCATGGCGGCGGCGGCCCAGGCCTCGGGTAAGGTCGCCGTGCTGGGCTACAACTACATCCAGAACCCGTTGATCCGGCAGCTTGGCACGATCCTGGCCGATGGCACGATCGGCACGGTCAACCATGTGCGCCTTGAAATGGATGAGGATTTCATGGCCGATCCGGAAGCCCTGTTCTACTGGAAGAGCGAAGCAAGCTCAGGCTACGGCGCATTGGACGACTTCGGGGTGCACCCGCTGAGCCTGCTGCAGGTGCTGTTCGGGCCGGTAACCAGGGTATTCGCGCACCTGTCCAAGCCCTATGCGGACCGGCCGACCAGGGAGGGTCCGCGGCGAGCAGTCGAGACCTTCGATACGGCCAGTGTATTGTTCGAAGTGGGTTCGGATATCAGTGGCGTCATGGCGCTCAATCGCTCGGCCTGGGGACGGAAGGGGCGCATTGTGCTGCAGATCTTCGGCAGCAAGGGCTCGATCGTCTATGATCAGGAGCGCATGAACGAATTGCAGCTCTATACCGCCAGTGATCGGAGCACGGAGCAGGGCTTCCGCACGATCCTGGCGGGCCCGCAGCATCGGCCCTATGACCGGTTCATTCCCGCGCCCGGCCATGGGCTTGGCTTCAACGATCTCAAGATCATCGAGTGCCACGAACTGCTGAACGCCATCAGTGGGGCCAGCGCCCGCGTGATCGATTTCAGCACTGGGCTGATTATCGAGCAGGCCGTACACGCCATGTTCGAATCCCACCGCCGCGGCGGCTGGGTCATCTGCGGCTGACAAATAGCACTTGCATCGAACCGTACCGTACGGTACGCCTGCGGACGAAATTGGCCGAAACCGTTCGGCCGCGACCCGAGGCGATGCCGTGCCCCTGACCATCAAGGTCAACGAAGAGACGTTCACCCCGCGCCAGCAGGCTGTGCTGACCGCGGCGCTGGATCTGCTCGTCGAAAACGGCGAAGGCCTTACCATGACGGCCGTGGCGCGGCGCGCCTCGTGCAGCAAGGAAACGCTCTACAAGTGGTTCGGCGATCGCGACGGGCTGTTGACCGCCACGGTGCAGTGGCAGGCGGCCAAGGTGCGCATGCCGGTGGTCGATCGCTCCCATCTCAACGCCAAGGCGCTGCGCCTCAGCATCGAGCAGTTTGCCCGCGACCTGCTGACCGTGATCACCGGGGAAGTATCCGTCACGCTCAACCGCACCGCGGTGACGCATGCGGCGCAGGAAAAGGACAGCCTGGGCATCATCGTGCTCGAGAATGGCCCGCTGGCCATCCGCCGGCGCCTCAAGCCCATTCTCGAAGCCGGGCGCGATGCGCGCCTGCTGCGCTTCACGTCGAGCGAAGATGCCTACCGTACCTTTTTCGGCCTGGTCGTGCGCGACGTGCAGATCCGGCTGTTGCTGGGCGACAAGTCGCTCACCCAATCCAATATCGAGGCCAATATCGAAGCCGACGTCAAGGCCGCGACCGACCAGTTCTTCGCCCTCTATGGGGCGAAAGCCAACCCATAACACTGCAGTTCCAGGGAGAAACCCATGCGCGTTTATTATGATCGTGATGCCGATCTCAACATCATCAAATCGAGGAAAGTCGCGATTGTCGGCTATGGCAGCCAGGGCCATGCCCATGTGCTGAACCTGCGTGACTCGGGCGTCACCGACGTCGTCGTCGCCCTGCGTCCCGGCTCCCCATCGGCGCAGAAGGCCGAGGGCGAAGGCCTCAAGGTCATGTCGGTTGCCGACGCTGCCAAGTGGGCCGACGTCATCATGATGCTGACCCCCGACGAGCTGCAGGCCGACATCTACAAGCAGCATATCGAGCCCAATATCCGCGACGGCGCGGCACTGGCCTTCGCCCACGGCCTCAACGTCCACTTCAACCTGATCGAACCCAAGTCGACCGTCGACGTGATCATGATCGCCCCCAAGGGCCCGGGTCACACCGTGCGTGGCGAATACCAGAAGGGTGGCGGCGTGCCGTGCCTGATCGCCGTGCACCAGGACGCATCGGGCAATGCCCATGACATCGCGCTGGCCTATGCTTCGGGCGTTGGTGGCGGTCGTTCGGGCGTCATCGAAACCAACTTCCGCGAAGAATGCGAAACCGACCTGTTCGGCGAGCAGGCCGTGCTCTGCGGCGGTCTGGTCGAGCTGATCCGCGCCGGTTTCGAGACGCTGGTGGAAGCTGGCTATGCGCCGGAAATGGCCTATTTCGAGTGCCTGCATGAAGTGAAGCTGATCGTCGACCTGATCTACCAGGGCGGCATCGCCAACATGAACTACTCGATCTCCAACACCGCCGAGTGGGGTGAATATGTCACCGGCCCGCGCATCATCACCTCGGAAACCAAGGCCGAGATGAAGCGCGTGCTGTACGACATCCAGTCGGGCAAGTTCACTGCCGAGTGGATGCAGGAAATCAAGGCCGGTGGTTCGCGCTTCAAGGCCACGCGTCGCCTGCATGACGAGCACCAGATCGAGGAAGTCGGCGCCAAGCTGCGCGACATGATGCCCTGGATCAAGGCCGGCGCGCTCGTCGACAAGGCCAAGAACTAAACCAGTTACGTTCTCCCTTGAACGTTGCGGCGGGGGTCCTTCGGGGCCCCCGTTCTTTTTCACCGGCCTTGCCGGATTTCACCGTCTTTCATTCCGGAGGCAACGAGGCTAGTCTTCGCGCAGCGTCTTCTGTCCAGACTCCTTCAACCGTGGGTGATCTATGGCGGCGACTACGCGCAAATTCTGTCTCTACCTGATCAAGCCGTCGCATTATGACGACGACGGTTATGTGATCCAGTGGTGGAAATCTCCCATCCCTTCCAATTCGCTGGCGGCTGTCTACGGCCTGACGCAGGACTGCATCGACCGGCAGGTGTTGGGACCGGATACCGAGATTACCGTGCACGCCATGGACGAGACCAATACCGAGGTGCATGTCGACCGCATCGCGCGGGACGTCGAGGCGGCCGATATCGGCATGGTCATGCTGGTCGGGGTGCAGTCCAACCAGTTTCCGCGCGCCCTCGATATCGCCCGCCCGCTGCGTGCCCGCGGCATCCAGGTGGGCATTGGCGGCTTTCACGTCTCGGGCGTCATCTCCATGCTCAATGGCGAGGATGCGCGCTTCAAGGAGGCGCAGGCGCTGGGCATATCGCTGTTTGCCGGAGAGGCGGAGGGGCGGCTCGAAGAGGTGCTGCGCGACGCCAATGCGGGGGCGCTCAAGCCGCTCTACAATTTCATGAATGACCTGCCGGGCATCGAGGATACGCCGGTGCCCTTCATGCCGGCGGGGCATGTGGGCAAGACGGCCTACAACCTCACCAGCTTCGACGCGGGCAGGGGGTGTCCCTACCAGTGCTCGTTCTGCACCATCATCAACGTGCAGGGGCGCAAGTCACGGCGGCGATCGCCCGATGACATCGAGAAGATCGTGCGGGCCAACCTGGCGCAGGGCGTCTACCGCTTCTTCATCACCGACGACAATTTTGCCCGCAACAAGGATTGGGAGCCGATCATGGATCGGCTGATCCATATGCGGGAGGTGGAGAAGCTCCACTTCAACTTCATCATCCAGGTCGATACGCTCTGCCACAAGATCGAAAACTTCGTGGAAAAATGCGCACGCGCCGGGGTGAAGCGCGTCTTCATCGGCTTGGAGAACGTCAATCCGGCCAATCTGATGGGCGCCAAGAAAAAGCAGAACAAGATCACCGAATACCGCACCATGCTGCTGGCCTGGAAGGCGCATCACGTCATCACCTATGCCGGCTATATCCTGGGCTTTCCCGGCGATACGCCCGAGCGGATCATGCATGACATCGACGTCATCAAGCGCGAGCTGCCGGTCGATATTCTCGAATTCTTCTTCCTGACGCCGTTGCCGGGCTCGGAGGATCACCAGAAGCTGCACCGGGCTGGCGTCGCCATGGATGCCGATCTCAACAAATACGATCTCAACCACATGACCACGGCGCACCCGATCATGAGCCGGGAGCAGTGGGAGGGCATCTATGCTCATGCCTGGGACCGCTACTACACGCCCGAGCATGTCGAGACGATCATGCGCCGGGCGATTGTCAGCGGCATTGCCGCCTCCAATATCCTCTTCCTCGTCACCTGGTTCGTCGGCTCGGTGAAGATCGAGGGTGTGCATCCGCTGGAGGGCGGTGGCGTCCGCCTCAAGTTCCGCCATGCGCGGCGGCCCGAACTGGGTCTTGAGCATCCGCTAATCTTCTATCCGCGCTATTGGGGCGAGACGGCGCTCAAGCTGTTCCGCTGGGCCCAGCTGTATCTGCGCTTCGGCATGGTCTATCGCCGGGTAGAAAAAGACCCGAACAGACACGCCTATACCGACACGGCCCTGACGCCGGTGAGCGACCATGAGGAAGACCTCGAAATGTTCCAGTCGGCCGATGCGCAGGAATGGCTCAACAAGGAAAAGCACCTCGAAAAGGTCCGCCATGGCGTGGCCGAACCGGCGGGGCCTGCATAGCGGGATTGATGGTGCAGTCCTTCTGTCCGGCGCCAACTTGGTCTAGAACCCTCGACCAAGGTCGAGTCGGGAGGGCGCGATGGATTTGCCGAAATTTCCGGTTGAGGGCGGGTGTCAGTGCGGCGCTGCGCGCTATCGGCTGAAGGCCAGCCCGCTATCGGTCTATAATTGCCACTGCAAGGATTGCCAGCGCTTCTCGGGCGCCGCCTGGTCGATGTCGATGATCGCCAAGGACAGCGATTTCGAACTGCTGTCCGGTGAGATCGCGCAATATCGCAAGACGGCCGACAGCGGCAATGCGATTGTCATGAACTTCTGCGCCCATTGCCATGGCTGGCTGTGGAACGACCCGCCGGCACCGGGCATCAAGGTCGTCCGGGCCGGGACGCTGGACGATCTCGACTGGGCTGCGCCGGTGGGCAATATCTGGACGGACAGCAAGGCCGCCTGGGTGCAGATCGACCCGGCCCAGGTCAACTTCCCCAAGGGCGCGACCGATCGTACGCCACTGTTCGACGCCTGGACCCGCTCGACGCACAAGGACAGCTGACATGGCCGCCGCCGAAGACATTGCGCTCGTCAAGAAGCAGGAAGCCGAACTGGTGCTGGACCAGTTCGACGAGGCCGTTGCCTTTGCGCTGGGCAGCGCCATTCGAGAGCGGGCCCTGGCCGAGGGGATGAGCCTTGTGGTCGATATCCGCACCTGGGACCGGCAGGTATTCTTTGCCGCGACGCCCGGCACCAGCGCCGACAATGCCGAATGGGTACGCCGCAAGATCAACACGGTCCGCCGCTTCCAGCGCGCCAGCTACCGCATGGTGCTGGAGCGGGGCGAAGTGCCGTTCAGCCCGCAATCGGGCGCCGACCCGGCAGACTACGTCATTGCCGGCGGCGGTTTCCCCATCCGGGTCAAGGGCGCCGGCATCATCGGCTGCCTCACCATTTCCGGCCTGCCCGGTCGTTCGGACCACGGCGTTGCGGTCGATGCGCTTTGCGATCATCTCGGGCTTGATCGTGCCACCTACGCCCTGCCGACCCAATAGGAGCGAGCATGAAGCTCAATTATCTGCTGCTTGACGTGTTCACCCGCGAGCGCCTCAAGGGCAATCAGCTCGCCGTGGTGTGCAAGGCCGATGGCCTGCTCGACGGGGAGATGCAGGCCATTGCCCGCGAGTTCAACCTCAGCGAGACCGTCTTCATCCTCAAGCCCCAGGCCGAGCGCAACACTGCCGCGGTCCGCATCTTCACGCCAGAGGTGGAATTGCCGTTTGCCGGCCACCCTACGGTCGGCGCTGCAGTGGTTCTGGGCCTGCAGAACAAGGTTTCAGCCGTCCGCATCGAGGAAAAGGTCGGGCTCATCACGGCGCTGTTCGAGAAATCGGACAAGCGCTCGGGGGAGGCGCGCTTTGCGCTGCCGCGCCTGCCCGTGCGGATCGCCTCGCTCGATGATCGCGCGACTCTGGCCTTGGCGCTGGGCATCGAGCTGGACGAGCTTGGCTGTGGTCCCTATCAGCCGGCAGTGTTCAGCGCGGGCGTGGAATTCCATCTGGTCCCGGTGCGCGATCCGGACGTGCTGGCGCGCATCGCCATCAATATGGGGCAGTGGGCCCACACGTTCCCGCATGGCCACAACTCGGTCTATGTCTTCACCGAGACGCCCGGGGAAAAGGACAATGACCTGGCGGCGCGCATGTTTGCCCCCGGCATGGGGCTGGGAGAGGATCCTGGCACGGGCGCTGCAGCGGCGGCGCTGATCGGGCTGCTGTCCGATCATGCCGATATCGGCACCGGCCAGGCCGATTTCGTGCTGCGCCAGGGCCACGAAATGGGCCGGCCCTGCCGCATCACCATCCAGCTGCGCAAGGACAATGATGTGCTGGTGCATGGCGGTATTGGCGGCCATGCGGTGGTTGTCGCAGAAGGCGTGCTCGACCTCGACGACTAAGACGGCGGCTTGGCCGTTTGTCGGGAACCGTGCTACTTTTGGAACGGGTCTGAACGGGGGAATGGGCGATGGACGTCGTCATCAATCTGCTTATCTGGATACACATCCTGGCTTTTGTGGCCGGCGGCTCGAACAGCGTTGTCGGGCCGGTCATTGGCGCCCGGCTCGCAACGGCGACGCCCGAGATGCGGCAGGGCTATTTTGGCGTCATGAACAGGCTGTCGCAGGTCGGCAAGGTCGCCATGGTGGCGCTGCTGGTCACCGGCCCGCTGATCCTCTGGCTGCGCTATGGTGGGCTCGAGGGAGCCAATACCTGGTTCTGGATCAAGATGGTGCTTGTGGCGGTCATGCTGGCCGCGATCATCTATGGCGGCATCAACTTCAAGAAGTCGCAGGCAGGGGACGTCGAGGCAGGGCGCCGCGCGGGCCTTGCCCACAAGGTGACCGGCCTCGCCTTTGCCGGCGTGCTGCTGTCGGCGGTCCTCGCCTTCAACTAACCGCACCGACTGCAGCAAAAAATCAACTGCGGCCATTGTGCGGGCTTGCACGCGGCGGAGGATTCGCGCATTCTGGCCGAAATCGGAACCGGACCCATGCAGCGCAAGCGCGCAATCGCCATTGCCATGACACAACGCCAGGAGCGCATCCGCGTCCTGACGCTGGCTGCTGGCCTGCTGTTGCTGCCTGCTGCGCTTCTCCTCCTTCTTATCAGCCCCTGATCACCTTCTGCTCGGCAACCGAGCGGGTCGTCAGGGGATAGAGCCACAAGCCGTACAGTCAATGTCCGGCCTGCAGAGCCGTCGCTCCGGGCCGACCGATAGGAATACCGATATGTCTGCGACCACCGATACCAATAAAGACCGCGTCTTCATCTTCGACACCACATTGCGCGACGGCGAGCAATCGCCCGGCGCCACCATGACGCTGGAGGAGAAGCTCCAGGTTGCCGAAGCGCTCGACGAAATGGGCGTGGACATCATCGAAGCGGGCTTTCCCATCGCCTCCAATGGCGATTTCGAGGCCGTGGTTGCCGTGGCCAAGCAGGTCAAGCGCGCGACAGTGGCGGGTCTGGCCCGTGCCATCACCGCCGATATCGACCGGGCCGGCGAAGCGGTGCGCCATGCCCGCAAGGGGCGCATCCACACCTTCGTCTCCACCTCGCCCATCCATCTGGCCCACCAGATGAAAAAGACCGAAGACGAGGTCATCGAGATCATCTCGCGCACCGTGGCGCAGGCGCGCAACCTGATCGACGATGTCGAATGGTCGGCGATGGACGCCACCCGCACGCCGATGGAGTTTCTCAAGCGCTGCGTCGAGGCGGCCATCAAGGCCGGCGCCACCACGATCAACCTGCCCGATACGGTGGGCTATGCCGTGCCCAACGAGCATTTCAACATGTTCAAGACCATCATCGAGTCGGTGCCCGGCGCCGACAAGGCGATCTTCTCGGTGCATTGCCACAACGACCTGGGCCTGGCCGTGGCCAATTCGCTGGCCGGCGTGGCGGGCGGTGCACGGCAGATCGAATGCACCATCAACGGGCTGGGCGAACGCGCGGGCAACGCCGCCCTCGAAGAGGTCGTGATGGCCCTGCGCACCCGCGCCGATGCCATGCCCTATCACACCGAAATCGAGACCACCCATCTGGCCCGTGCCAGCAAGATCGTCTCGGCGGCGGCCAATTTCCCGGTGCAATACAACAAGGCCATCGTGGGCAAGAATGCCTTCGCGCATGAAAGCGGCATCCACCAGGATGGCATGCTCAAGAATGCCGAGACCTATGAAATCATGACGCCGGCCAGCGTCGGCATCAAGGAAACCACCCTGGTCATGGGCAAGCATTCCGGCCGCGCTGCGTTCAAGGACAAGCTGCGCGAGCTGGGTTACGAGCTGGGCGACAATGCCTTCCAGGAAGCCTTCGTGCGCTTCAAGGATCTGGCTGACCGCAAGAAGCATGTCTATGACGCCGATATCGTGGCGCTGGTCGATGATGAAGTCGGCTCGGTCGGCGATCGCATTCGCCTGGTGGACATGGAAGTGGTCAGCAAGACCGGCGGGGTCCACAAATGCACCATGACCCTGTCCATCGACGGCGAGGAATCCGCGGTGACCTATGAGGGAACCGGCTCGGTCGATGCCATCTTCAACGCCATCAAGCAGGGCGTCGGGCAGGAGCCGCATCTGGTGCTCTATGCGGTGGATGGCGTCACCGGCGGCACCGATGCGCAGGCCTCGGCCCATGTGCGCCTTGAAATGAACGGCCGTATCGTCTCGGGCAATGCGGCCGAGCCGGATACGCTGGTGGCCTCGGCCCGCGCCTATCTCAATGCCTATAACCGCCTGCTCATCGAACGCGGCGCCTCGGCGCAAGGCGCCATGGCCGGCTGACGAACCAATCGTGTGCCCCGTGCCCCGACCCATCGTGGCCGGGGCAGGGAGGACGCCGATGGGCTATGAACTGGTCGAGGTAACCGACCCCGCCGACTGGGACGCGTATCACGCCATCCGCCGGCAGGAGCTGTTCGAGGCGAGGGGCCGGTTCGGCATCTATGATCCCAACTATCCGGGCGAGCGGCTGCCCGGCATGCATCCCTATCTGCTCAAGCTCGACGGGCGGCCTCTGGGCACGACGCGCCTCGACATTCGCGAAGATGGCACAGCAATTTTCCGCCTCGTCGCGATCACCGCGTCAGAACAGGGCAGGGGACACGGGCGTGTGCTGAGTCGCCTCGTGGAAGAGCGGGCACGGGCCTTCGGCGCGCAGATGCTGTTCGTCAATGCTGCGGACACGGCGGTTGGCTATTACGAGGCCACCGGTTGGCGCCGCCATATCTGGGACGAGAGGGAGCTCGTGGGCATTGCCAGCAGCTGCATCCAGATGTGCAAGCCGATCGCACAGGCATAGGTGCCTCATGGCTGATCTGCCGGCCAGCGTCTTGCCCGGTTCATCCATTTGGGCCACCACTAACGCGCGGTCCAACACGGCAGAGCCAAGCTGACGATTCCTTCCGAAATCCGTGGCGTGCTGAGCGGGCTTGCCTTCGTGGCGGTGCTGCTGCTGCTCGCCGTCAGCTTTCCGTTCGGCATACCCGGGCAGGAACTGCTCAGCACCCTGCGCTTCCATATTGGCATAGCGCTACTGGCGCTGCCGCTCCTGCTGGCGCTGGCCGGCGCGCGGCTCCGGGCGCTCGTGGTGCTGGGGCTGGTTCTCGCCAGCCTGGCGCAGGGCGCCGGCATTGTCGTCATGCAGCAAGGCCAGCGGGCTTCTCTTGCCGACCTGTCCCCCAAGGCCAGCTTTCGCGCGCTGAGCTTTAACGTGCTCGCCACCAATTCCCGCCGGGCGGACGTCGCCCGCCACATCATCGACAGCGGCGCCGATGTGGTCGCGGTTCTGGAGGGCGATGGCCTGTCCGGACTATGGCCGGAAGTCATGCAGGCCTATCCCTATCGGCTGGGTTGCGAGCCGGACATCTTCTGTGACCTGGCCATCCTCTCCCGCACGCCCTTCGTCACGGCGGAGCGGCAGGTGCTGCATGGGCTGGAACGCTGGCGGCTGTCACAGGCGAGCGTGATGGTGGGCGGAGAAATGGTCACGGTGGTCGGGCTCACCTGACCAAGCCCTATTTCGACGGCTTTGCCGCACTGGAGCTCGAACAGGCGCGCTGGGTCATCGCGGCCATCGAGGGACCGGTGCTGGTGATGGGCGATTTCAACGCGGCGGCATGGTCGAACCAGGTTGCCGGCTTTGCCGACGCGCTCGACCTCGTGCCGCCGCCCTTCTATCCGGCCACCTGGCCGGTGGAACTGGGCCCGCTTGGCTTGCCCATCGACAACATGTTCACGCGCGGCGCCGCGCTGATCCGGACGATCGGGCCGACGCCTGAGGCATTCGGCTCCAATCATCTGGGGTTGCTGGCGACAGTGGCGCTGTTCTAGCGGATTTTATCGGGCCAGCGCGGCCAGCACGTCGCCCAGGGCCCGGTCAAGCAGGGCCCGGTCCGCCGCGGTCCCGGCGCTGACCCGGATGCAGCGGTTAAGTCCGGTCACGCCCGGCATGCGGATAAACACGCCGTGCTGGGCCAGGCCATCGACAATGGCCCTGGCATGGACGCCATCGCGGCCGCAGTCGATGGCGACAAAATTGGTCGCGGTGGGCAGGGGCTCCAGCCCATGGCGGCGGGCAATGGCGGCCGTATCGTCCAGTGCCGCCCGCACCGCCGCCATCGACCATTGCAGGTGCGCCTCGTCGGCCAGTGCGGCGATGGCGCCAGACTGGGCCACGTTGCTGATGCCGAAATGGTTGCGGATGCGGTTGAAGGCCGAGACATTCTGGCTGTCGCCCAGCACATAGCCGACGCGGGCGCCGGCCAGCCCATAGGCCTTGGAAAAGGTGCGCATGCGGAGGAGGTTCGGGCGGTCGAGCTCGAGCGGGGGCAGCGTGCCATCCGGCGCGAATTCGCCATAGGCCTCGTCCAGCACGATCATGGTGCTTTCCGGCACGGCGGCAATGAAGCGCTCGACCGAGGCGGCATCCCACCAGCTGCCCATGGGATTGTCGGGATTGGCCAGATAGACCATGGCCGCTCCGGTCTCGCGCGCCGCCCGGGCCAGGGCGTCGATGTCTTCGCGGTCGCCGATATAGGGCACGGTGTGCATGCGGGCGCCGTAGCCGGCGATATGGTAGTTGAAGGTCGGGTAGCCGCCCAGCGAGGTGACAACCGTCGTCCCCGGCGCCGCGAAGAGCCGCACGGCCATGCCCAGGATGGCGTCGACGCCCTCGCCGGGCATCACATTGGCGGCCGGAATGGCCAGGTGGTCGGCGATGGCGACGCGCAGGTCGTGATTTTCCGGATCCCCGTAATGCCAGCTCTCCCGGGCCGCGGCCGCCATGGCCGCGATCACCGACGGGGCGGGGCCGAACGGGTTCTCATTGGCGCCGATCCGCGCCTGGAGCGCCACGCCGGTCTGGCGCGCAATGGCTTCCGGCCCGACAAAGGGCACGGCTTCGGCAAGAAGGGCGGTGATGGGCGACAGCTGAGGACGGGGCACGTTTCGCGACTCGCTTGTGAAGGGACGATCTTAGCGGTGCCGCGCCCCCACTAGCCAGCACCGGACGAGATCAGCAGGTAGATTGCGTAGATGATGATCCAGGGCAGAATCGCCAGCGCCAGATAGAGCCAACCGCGACGTCGCATGCCTGTCCGTTCCTCGCATCTGGCAGCCAGAGATTGTCGGGAGAGCGCGACTGCAACGGTTTTGCACAGGCCGTCATCACGACCGGCTGGCGCGAAGGCGCTGAATCAGGGGCTTTCCGAGACGTCAGCAAATGCATCGCTTTTGCATCAATACCGACGGATTCCGGCAAGTTTGAGGAAGGCATGTGGGAGCACCCTCTGGCTCGCGTCACCTCCCTGGCGTTTTCATTGAAACGGTTCCAAAGGAGCTCCCTGCTATGCCGCCCACCTATGTTCTCGCCCGAGACCACCTGCAGCGCGCAGCGACGATCCTGCAAGGCGCGGACAGCCACTCGCGCCAGTTGCGTTATATCATCGAGCGTACCATCACCCTGATGAGCGACGTGCGCCAGCCAGAGCCGGTCCGGGCCAGCAATGTTCTGGATTTCTCCGCCTTCCGCGAAAGTCGCGCGGGCTTTGACTGACTGACCCCTGTGCCGGCGGCCTGACCGCCGGCACCGCTTGCCGACCTGCCGTCAGCTGCCCGACTGGGTCTCGGGGCTTGGATTGGCAGGGTCGGGCACCACCGTAATGCCCGCCTTCTCCGCCTTGGTCCCGATCAGTTCGCGGTTGAGCGCGATCTTGGCCTCCTCGGTCAGGCTGTAGAGCGCCTCCAGGTAATCCGGCGTGGCAACCCAGGCCCGCAACTGCAGATTGACCGCCGCCCCCGAAAAGCCGTCCACATGCACGCTGGGCGCGGGGTCAGCCAGGACACGGCTGTCGCTGGTGGCGACCCGCAGCAGGATGTTGCGCGATTTGCCGATATCGATGTTGTCGGGCACGCTGACATTGACGTCGATGCGCCGCCGCGGCTCGCGGCTGTGATTGGTTATGGCCGAGGACCAGAGCTTCTGGTTGGGCGTGAAGATGTAGAGCCCGCTCGAGGAGCGCAGCCGCGTGCCGAAGAGGCCGATTTCGACCACCACCCCGGCCACCCCGTCACCCTGGATGAATTCACCAATGGCGATCGGCCGCAGCCAGATCAGCATGATACCGGCGGCGATATTGGCCAGCGTGCCCTGCAGCGCCAGGGCGATGGCCAGGCCCGCCGCGCCCAGGACGGTGAGGATCGAGGTGCTGGACACCCCCAGCAGATTGAGCGCCGTGACGATGGCAAAGATAAAGATGCCGTAGCGCGCCACCTGCGACAGAAGTGGCGCGAAGTTCTTGTCCACGCCATAGGCCAGGGGCAGCAGCTGGCGGATGGCCCTTGCCGCCAGCCGGGCCAGGTACCAGCCGGCAACCAGAATGGCGAGGGCAGCCAGCAGGCTGATTGCATTGGCTGCCAGCCAGGCAGCCGGGATGATCAGAAATTCGGGAATGGTCGTGCCGCCCTGGTTTGGCGACGCAAGCTGCGTCTGCGACACTCTAGCAAACCATCACAATGAGGAAAGTGGTCTGAGGCGCTAGACAGCACGGAATCCCTTTGATAGAGAGGCGCCACTTTGGAAGCTCCAGTAGGGGCGAGTAGCTCAGCTGGTAGAGCAGACGACTCTTAATCGTCGGGTCCACGGTTCGAATCCGTGCTCGCCCACCAAAGTCCCCTCCCGTAGATCGGCGTTTCCCGCACTTGATCAAGCAAAGCTTGGTCAGGACGGTCCAGTCTGTCGCCAAGCTGTCAGTTGGCCCGCAAAGGCGCAGATTTCCTCAGACTTTGGTCGATTCCCGCTGAGTTGGTCTTCCCAGCCCGCGGGCGGAGCGCTATAGGGCGGCATTCCCTTCCGGCCCCCTGACGAGGATCCCCTCATGTTCGGTCTCGACCCGAGTTTCGTTAGCTCGCTCATTCAAGTCATCCTGATCGACCTCGTCCTGGCGGGCGACAATGCCGTGGTCATTGGCCTGGCTGCGGCGGGCCTTGCCTCCGATGTGCGCCGCAAGGCCATTCTGATCGGCATTATTGCCGCGACCCTGCTGCGCATCTTCTTTGCGCTGATCACCACCCAGCTGCTGGCGCTGGGCGGCGGACTGCTGATCGCTGGTGGCGTGCTGCTGCTCTATGTGTGCTGGAAGATGTATCGCGAGCTGACCGTCTCGCAGGGCGAGGAGCACGAGGCTCAGGAAGCGCTCGAAGACCATGACACCAATGCCGATGGCGCCGTGGCCGGCAAGGCGCCGCGCAAGACGCTGCGCCAGGCCGTCATCCAGATCATCATTGCCGACGTCTCCATGTCGCTCGACAACGTGCTGGCCGTGGCCGGCGCAGCGGCGCACCATTTCGAGGCCCTGATCATCGGCCTGGCCCTGTCGGTGGTGATGATGGGCGTTGCCGCCACCTTCATCGCCGGCCTGCTGCACAAGCATCGCTGGATCGCCTGGGTCGGCCTGATCATCATCCTGTTCGTCGCCATCCGCATGGCGCTCGAAGGGCTCGGCGCCTTCGTCGCCATCCCCGAAATCCCGCTGCTCTATACCCCGCATGCCGTTGGCGAAGCCGCAGCTGCCGCGCATTAGCCTTTGGTAACCAGTGTTCCAAGTTTGCGGCATTTGCCGCCGTGGAATAGGGATTTGAACACCTCGACGCACTAACTTCCCGCTCACGTACAAGAGCGGGAAGTCCTACGATGTCCGTCATCGCCGATAGCGTTGTCCGTGCGGGGAATGCCAGCCAGGCCGTCCTGCGCACCAGCGGAGTTTCCTCCGCCCGGCTGCAGACCAGGATTGTCAGCGGCTCGGAATGGGATCACACGATCGCCGGTTTCGACGAGGTCTGCCAGGAGCAGATGCACGCCTTTGCCGCCACGCGCTGGCCCTCGGTCATCCAGGAGCCGATGCTGTTCCTGGCGGATGGGGACGTGGTCGGCGGCGCTCTCGTGATGGTTCAGAAGCTGCCGCTGGGCCTGGGCAGGATTGCCGTTGCGAAATGGGCGCCGATGTTGCGCGACGCGGCGCGTCGCGATGCCGATACCATCCGCGCCGGCATGGTCGAGGCCATGATCGCCGACTATGCCGATGCCCGGGGTATGATGCTTTCCGTGCTGCCACGCGCCGCCATCGACACGGATAACCGGGATTACGAGCGGCTCGTGGCCCGCGGTTTCAAGCGCGGCTCGGAACTGGGCTTTCCCGATCGCTATATCGTCAATCTGCGCCTCTCCGACGACGAGCAGCGCAAGAGTTTCCACCAGACCTGGCGGCGTCAGCTCACCAAGTCGGAAAAGGTGGGTCTGAGCTTCGAGCACGCTGCGCCCGAGGCGATCGAGGATTTCAATCGGCTCTACAATGCGATGACCGATCGCAAGCAGTTCGCCGATTACTCCGCCTATGAAACCGTCCCGGCATTGATGTCGATCGACGTGCCGGCCCTGCGGCCCGAGCTGTTCTTCGTGCGCCACGAGGGCGAACTCGTGGCGGGCGGGCTGATCTTCAAGGCGGGCGACCGCGCCGTCTATCTCTATGGCGCCACCAATGACAAGGCGCTGCCGCTGCGCGCTGGCTATTTCATGCATTGGCACATCATCCGCTGGCTGCGCGATAACACTGCCGCCACCTGGTACGATCTGGGCGGCACCGATGGCTTCCAGGGCCTGCACCAGTTCAAGAAGGGCATGGTGGGCGAAGCTGGCGTCATCCGCCCGGTGCCGCCGGTCGCCAACTATGCCAGCAAGCCGCTGGCCTACCTGTCTGGAGCGGGGGCCTTCGCGGCGCGCGATGCCATGCACAAGGTACGCCGCGCCATTGCCGGCTGGCGCAATCCCAAGACGCTGCCCACGCAACGGCGGGATGCCGGCGAGTCTG
This sequence comes from Alphaproteobacteria bacterium, assembly GCA_018828145.1. Taxonomy (GTDB): domain Bacteria; phylum Pseudomonadota; class Alphaproteobacteria; order Rhizobiales; family Devosiaceae; genus Devosia. The sequence goes on from JAHJWO010000003.1 coordinate 53,395, forward strand.
CCGAATGAGCGTACACAAGCGCCTGGCCTCGCAGTCCGGCATCATCTTTGGTGCCCGCCTGGTCGGCGCCGGCCTGATCTTCCTCGCCCAGGCGCTTATCGCGCGCATCTGGGGGCCGGAACTGCTCGGCGAGTATCTGATCGTCATTGCCACGGTCAACCTGATCGCCGTGACCATGCCGCTGGGCTTTCATACGGTCGGCACCTATTTTGCCGCGGAATACCGGGCGCGCGGCGAGCGCAAGCAGCTGATCGTCTTCCTCATGCGCTCGTATGGCCATGTCGTGGGTGCCATGGTGCTTCTGCTGCTGGCAGGACCCCTGCTGCTCGGGCCACTGGGGCAGGGGCAGAGCGCGCTGGCCCACCATTTCGTGCCCATCGTGCTGCTCGCCTTCAGTGCTGCCCTGGTCTATGTCAACGGCGCTTTGCTGGTCGGGCTCAAGCGCCCATTTGCCGGCTTTTTTGCCGATACGATCTTTCGCCCGATGATGGTGATGGGCGCCTTTCTCGTCACTATGGGATTTGCCGCGCCGGTCGAGGGTTTCGCCCTCATGCTATGGATCTTTGCCATCGGCTCGGTGACCATCTCCCTGGCCCATTTCGGTTTTGTCATCACCTCGCTTGATCGTGTCCCCGACGTGAACCCGGCCCGCCCGGGCGAGTCGCGCCGCTGGTGGCGCTTTGCCCTGCCATGGGTGCTGATTTCGCTGGCCACGGACTTCTTCTTCGATATCGACCTGCTGCTGCTCAGCCATGCGCTGAGCCGCGAGGAACTGGCCATATTCGGCGTCTGCACGCGCCTGTTTTCGCTGATCTCCTTCGGCGTGGCGGCGGTTTACGCCGTCACCATGCCGGACATGTTCGAAAGCGAAGCCAATGCCGACCGCGCTGCGTTCAAGCGCAAGGTGGGTGATGCCAATTTCGTCGCCAGCGTAATTTCCATTGCGCTGTTTGCCGGCATGGCGCTGGTGGCGCCGTTCCTGCTCATGCTGTTCGGCCCGAGCTTTTCGGCCGGCGCGGCGCCCCTTGCAGTGCTGTGCCTGGCGCTGGTCATCCGTTCGGTCATGGGGCCCGCATCGCTGGTCCTGTCCATCCACGACCGTCCCTATGCCAGCCTGCCCTTCGTAGCGCTGGGCATCGGCTCGCTGGTGGTGGGCAATTGGCTGCTGGTGCCGCCGCTGGGCCTGATGGGCGCAGCACTGTCGGCCATTATCGCGATTTCGGTGTGGTCGGTCGGCCAGTGGTGGATCGCCCTGCGCACGGCGGGCATGGACGTTTCCATCATGCAGTGGTTCCGCAACCGGCGCCTGGCGACAGTTGCGGCGGAGTAGGGGTGGGGCGGTCAGGCCGCCCGCACCAGGCCTTCCAGCCGCTGTTTCAGGCGGCCGAGACGCCCGATATTGACGCCGCTGTCATAGTCCTCGGATACCTTGGTGTAAGCCTTTTCGATCAGCAGGTAGTCCTGCCCGAAAATGTGCTGCTCCAGCAGGCAGGTTTCCTTGTAGCCGTAGCGCTTGAGCAGCATGCGGGCCACGGCGTTTTCCGGCCGCACGAAGGTATAGGCCTTGTGGAAGCGGGTATTGTCCCAATGCTCGTCGAAAGCGCGCATGCCGAACATGCCGAGCTTGGTCTGGCGATGGCTTGGGAAGACCCAGCTCCAGTAGCGGAAGATCGAACCGCATTCAGGGCCCGAGACCATGGCGCCCCCCGGCGTGCCATCAGCGCACATGATCATGATGTGCCAGGGGTCGAGCGCGATCAGGTTGCGCAGGAAGGTCTTGTTGAGGCGACCCATTTCGTGGGCCTTGAAGCGCTCGCTGTAATATTCGGATGTCGCGATGACATCCATCAGTTCGCGATGGATCAGGTCGATGTCGGCCGGCGTAGCGGCACGGATGGTCATCTCTGCCATAGTGAAGCTCCCTCTGTACCCGGACAATACCAAATCCCGGCCCGCGGCCGAAGCATCCTAGCTGCGGGCGGTTAATGGCCGGTACCGCCCACACTACCCATTAAGTCGCAGCGACAAGGCCTTGCCCGGCGCAGGGTGGGTCACTAGAACGGAGGGCGGGAGAGATAAGGGAGGACAGTATGAGCGAGCAGCTCGTATTCCAGCCAAGTGCGGCTGCGATCGCACGCACCCACGTCACGAAAAACCAGTATGACGAGATGTATGCGCGTTCGGTCAGCGATCCGGACGGCTTCTGGGCGGACCAGGCCAAGCGCATCGACTGGGTAAAGTTCCCCACCAAGATCAAGAACACCACGTTCCAGTACCCGGACGTCTCGATCAAGTGGTTCGAGGATGGCGTGCTCAATGTCGCTGCCAATTGCATCGACCGCCATCTCACCGAGCATGGCGACGACATCGCGATCATCTGGGAACCCGACGATCCCAATGCGCCGTCGGAACACATCACCTATCGCACCCTGCATGAAAAGGTGTGCCGCTGTGCCAACGTGCTCAAGTCCCTGGGCGTGCGCAAGGGCGACCGGGTCACCATCTACCTGCCGATGATCCCGCAGGCTGCCTATGCCATGCTGGCCTGCGCGCGCATTGGCGCGGTGCATTCCGTGGTCTTTGGCGGTTTCTCGCCCGATGCCCTGGCCGGTCGAATCAATGACTGCGACTCGGCTGTCGTCATCACGGCCGACGAAGGCCGGCGTGGGGGCAAGGTCGTGCCGCTCAAGAAGAATGTCGACAAGGCCCTCGAGGACTGCCCCGGCGTCAGCAAGGTGCTGGTCGTGCACAATACCGGCGCGGATGTTGCCATGAAGGGCAGCCGCGACGTCTGGTGGCACGAGGCTGCCGCTGGCGTCGAGCCATTCAACGATCCCGAGCCGATGAATGCGGAAGACCCGCTCTTCATCCTTTATACGTCCGGTTCCACCGGCAAGCCCAAGGGCGTGGTTCACACCACCGGCGGCTACATTCTCTACACGGCGCTGACGCATGAGCTGAGCTTTGACTACAAGCGTGGCGAAGTGTTCTGGTGCACGGCGGACGTGGGCTGGGTTACCGGCCACAGCTATATCGTCTATGGCCCGCTGGCCAATGGCGCGACGTCGCTGATGTTCGAGGGCATTCCCACCTATCCCGACGCCAGCCGGCTCTGGCAGGTGGTGGAAAAGCACAAGGTCAACATCTTCCACACCGCGCCCACCGCCATTCGCGCGCTGATGGGAGCGGGGCCGCAATATGTCGAGAAATACGACATGCCGACCCTGCGCCTTCTGGGCACTGTCGGCGAGCCGATCAATCCGGAAGCCTGGATGTGGTATTACAACCAGGTCGGCAAGGGTCGCTGCGAGATCGTTGACGCCTGGTGGCAGACCGAAACGGGCGGCCACATGATTGCACCGTTCCCCGGCGCCATCAGCACCAAGCCGGGTTCGGCGACGGTGCCGTTCTTCGGCATCCAGCCCGAAGTGCTCTCGCCTGAGGGCCGGCTCCAGGAGCAGACCAAGGCCGAAGGCGTGCTGGCCATCAAGGATAGCTGGCCCAGCCAGGCCCGCACCATCTGGGGCGATCATGGCCGCTTCGTCTCGACCTATTTCGAGACCTACAAGGGCTACTACTTCACGGGCGATGGCTGCCGTCGCGATGAAGACGGCTATTACTGGATCACCGGCCGCGTCGATGACGTGCTCAACGTATCCGGCCACCGCCTCGGCACCGCCGAAGTGGAAAGCGCGCTGGTCAGCCATCCCAAGGTGTCCGAGGCCGCCGTCGTCGGCTATCCGCATGATCTGAAGGGGCAGGGCATCTATTGCTATGTCACCCTCATGGCCGGCGAATCGACCAGCGACGAACTGCGTGCCGAGCTCAAGAACTGGGTGCGCAAGGAGATTGGGCCTATTGCCACGCCGGACCTGATCCAGTGGGCGCCCGGCCTGCCCAAGACCCGAAGTGGCAAGATCATGCGCCGCATCCTGCGCAAGGTGGCCGAGAACGACTTCGGCTCGCTGGGTGACACCTCGACGCTCGCCGATCCGGGCGTGGTCACCGATCTGATCGAGAACCGGCAGAACCGCTAGGTCTGCGGGCCCTCGACCTCGCTCGCAGGTGCTGGAACAAGGGGCTCAGTCTGGTCAACAGGCTGGGCCTCTTCATTTGCCGGGGGCGTGTCCGGCCTGACGTCGATGCGGGCCGTCGCGACCGGTGCGCCACCCGGTGCGAAGTGTTGCAGGACGAGGTAATAGGTTTCCCCCGCGGCAAGCTCGGCGCGTAGTCGGGGGAAGCCGCCCTCGCCACTATCATCGTCCGCCGCCAGTGACTCGACCGCGTCACCAGACTTGCGGAACAACTCGCCCGTCAGGTCTGCATCAGGTCCGCCATTGGGCATCACATCGATGACATGGGGGCCGCCGGCTTCGGCAACGAACTGGAAGACGGCGCCGAGCGGCGGGATTTCGACCGATTCCGCAATGGGTACCGCAGGCTCCTCCCGAACCAGTTGCTCGGCCGAAATCAGTTCGATCCGCGTTTCGCGCTCAACCCGCAGGATGGCATTGCCCGCGCTGTCCAGCGTGGAGGCGCGCGCGACATAGACCTGGCTAGGCGCCACGCGAATGCTGAGCGCCGAATCGAACACGCCGGGGCCGCCATCGTCATTCTCGGCGAAGATGGTGCCCTGTTCGTCGACCACCTGCAGGAACGGATCGACGCGATCCAGCGCGACGAGCGAAACCAGATAGTCCCCCGGAGGGAGTTCCAGGCGGATGGATTCGGCCAGCTGGGAGATGGCGATGACGATCTCATCGGGAGCCGAGGTCAAGGTCCGCTCCGAGCGGGACGCACTGGCCCCCACCGTGACTGGCGATGTCGTGTCGGCAACGTTGATCGCGACACTGGCCTTCGCGTCGGCGCAGGCCAGGCCTTCATTCTTGAAGATGACCTGGCTGCCATATTGGGTAATGTCGAGGGTCTTGATGTCGCCATAGGGGAAGTCGATCAGTCCCTCGCCGGCCAGGTAGGAAATGTGCTCGGCAACCAGCTTGTTGCTGGAATTGGTCGATATCAGCGCATCCTCCTTGTCGTGGCAGATATCGACAAACAGCGGCCATGCCCCAATGCGCTTCACCCGGTCGCCGACGATGTTGTAGATGACGCTGGAAATGCCGGCCTCGATCGAGTTCGACAGCGCGTCGCGCTGGGCGTTGGACATGTCGTCTGTCAGATCGCGCAGCGCCGGGGCGTTCTGGACGGCGGTCGCGATCTGGTTGGCCATGTCGTCTTCCACGCGCACCAGCGGCCGCTGCGGCAGGTAGTCTTCGACCTTCCTGTCGCCGCCGAACATCATGGCCGAGATGCGCATCAGATCATCGGTCGGCACCACGAGGGCTGCAATCACCACGAGGCCGAAGGCAAAGGCCAGGCTGCCGAATTCGAGGCGTCCCCGATCTTCCTGGGCGTCGAGCGCCGCCGCGACATGCTCGCCGTTCGCCTGGCTGGCCGGCAGCACCATGGCCGTGGTGCGGCGCAGCGTGATCAGCACGATGATGGCGCTGACCGCAGTGAGCTTGAGCAGGAGTTCGATTGCCGCCAGCAGGTAGAGACCGTGTGCCACTTCTGCGGCCGCCATGATGGCCAGCGCGACATAGATCAGGATGCCCACCGTGGCGGCGCCGGAAACGACGAAACAGGCCACGGCGGCCCGGTGTATGGACAGCAGGTGGCGAAAGCCACGGCCGATCATCTGGGCGTTGGCGCTGCTGAGCCAGGCGAAGACCAGCGTAACGGCGATGGCAATCAACAGCGTGTTGAGGACGTGCAGGGCCAGCAGTCGATTATGGCCCGTAAGTCCGTCTGTCGGAGTGGCGACCACGAACAGGGCGATGATGATCGCGGCCAGAGCCAGCGCCATGAACACCAGGATTGCCGCATTCTGCAGCGTCCAGAGGTGCCATCCGAAGGCGTGGCTCGACGGCGGCCCGTTGGGCGGCTCGGGCGGGGGCGGAGGTGGGGGCGGCGTGTCGGGTTGTGGTGGCGGTGGTGTTCCGCCATCTCCACCGGCTGTCTTGGCCGCATCAGGATCGCTCATGCCCCCGTCCTCCCCCTTCTGCAATAGGGGTGCGACGCGGCGGCGAGAAGTTGGGCCTACTACTATACGCAATCGCAGACGGGAGGATCTTGCCCCCTGCAAAGCATCACGGGCGGAGATCCCAAGATCCCCGCCCGATCAAGGCAACGGCTTTCATCGGCCGGAAGGTTGAAAAACGGCCAGTGCTCCAAGTCGCCCCGGTTACATTGCCATATTTGCCGGTGATCCACACCCCTCATTAGCAGAAGTGGTGCGGCAAAAGCGCTTGGTCATTGTTTCGGCTGTATTTGGCGGTCATCGTCGCGCAACGATTCCCCCACCGGACATGAACGTGACCTCTATTTTCAAATGCCTTGCCGCCGGCCTTGCTCTGCTCGCGCTCCCCGTTACGGCCCATGCGGCGACGCTGGAAGAGATGGCTGGCCAGATGATTGTCGTGGGTTTCCAAGGCGATGACGTGGACGATGCCGACGTGGTCGCCCTGCGCGAAGAATTGGCGGCCGGGCGGCTGGGCGGGGTCATGCTGCTCAAGATCAACGTCAAGAGTCTGGGGGCCGTTGGCGCCATGAATGCCGCCTTCCGCGCCGCGTCGCCGGACCTGCCGCCATTCATCACCCTGGATCAGGAGGGGGGCGCGGTCGAGCGGCTCACCAAGGATGTCGGCTTCCGCGAAATTCCCAATGCCGCTTCGATAGCCGCCAACAACAGTCCGGCCCAGGCTGCTGCCATTTATTCCACCATGGCCGCGTCGATTGCCGAGCTCGGTTTCAGCGTCAATTTCGGCCCCGTCACCGATATCAACCGCAATCCCGACAACCAGATCATCGCCAAGTTCGGCCGGGCCTTCGCCAAGGATGCGTCCACTGTCGCGGCCTATAGCGAAGCCTTCATCACCGCCCATCACGCCGCGGGCCTCCTGACCGCGCTCAAGCATTTTCCCGGCCATGGCTCGTCGACCGGTGACAGCCACGAGGGGTTCGTTGACATCACCCAGAGCTGGGAGCCCAGCGAGCTCGATCCCTATCGCACGCTGATTGCCGCCGACATCGTCGACATGGTCATGGTTGGCCACCTCTATCACGCCGACTATTCCGACGCGGGGTCACAGACGCCGTCCTCGCTGTCCCCGCAATGGATCACCGGCGTGCTGCGCGAGGAGCTCGGCTATGATGGCGTGGTGATCAGCGACGATCTGGAAATGGGCGCCATCCGCGACCACTTCACCCTCGAACAGACCGTCACCATGGGCGTGCGCGCCGGCATGGATGTGCTGCTGTTCTCCAACACCGCCAAGTATCGCCCCGGCCTGAACCGCGAGATCCTGGCCATTCTGCTCGCCGAAGCCGAAGACGACCCGGCCTTCGCGGCACGGATCGAGCAAAGCTACGAACGCATCGTGGCGCTCAAGTCGCGCATCCGCTGAGTCCCACCTTTTCGTCACCAGCACAGGTTTCCTCCCGCTGCTTCCGCAGATAAAGTGCGGCCACGAAGCAGGAGTCGTTGCTTGATGGCGGTTGACCGCGAAGTCCGACAGGTCCGGGCCATTTTCATCTCGGACGTCCACCTGGGCATGAAGCCCATCAGGGTGGGGCAGCTCATCGAATTCCTGCGCGCGCATGAAGCCGAGACCATCTATCTGGTCGGCGACATCGTCGATGGCTGGCGCCTGGCCAAGTCCTGGCACTGGCCCAGCGAATACAACGTCCTCGTGCAGGTGCTGCTCGACAAGGCCAGTTCGGGCACGCGGGTGGTCTACCTGCCGGGCAATCACGACGAGTTCCTGCGCGAATATCTCGGCACCTATTTCGGCGAGGTCGAGTTCGTCGACCGAACCGTGCATACCTCGGCCTCGGGCAAGACCTATCTGGTCATCCATGGCGATCAGTTCGACGTGGTGGTGATGAATGCCAAGTGGCTCGCCCATGTCGGGGACTGGGCCTACAACGCCGCCCTGCGCGTCAATATCGCCATCAACTGGGTGCGCCGCCGGTTGGGACTGCAATACTGGTCGCTGTCGGCCTGGGCCAAGCAGAAGGTCAAGAATGCCGTTTCGGTCATTGGTCGCTTCGAGGAAGCGCTGGTGCACGAGGCCAAGGAATCGGGCGTCGACGGGGTCATCTGCGGCCACATCCATTTTGCCGACATGCATGACCGACTGGGCATCCACTACATCAATACCGGCGACTGGGTGGAGAGCTGCACCGCCATCGTCGAGACGGCCGATGGCGCCTTCGAGCTGGTGAAGTGGACGGAAATGGTCGTCGGCGAACCCCGCAAATTCCGCCTGCGCAAGGCGGCCGGGTAGGCGCTGAGCGCATCTGGGCAGAGCGCTGACGGGGACCTGGCGAGGCCGTGCGTCGGGTTATGAGGCCGGAGCATGCCGGCGAGTGCGTCGCCTGGGTGACAAGCGCGTCGCAGGATCCTTCCACGCTTGAGCCGCCGTATGTGCCCATGTGGCAACTGGTGGCAAGCGGCCAGTCGCAACGTTGCACAATCGGCCTTGCTTTGGCAGGCAATGCGAGTCACCAAGGTTTCCGGGCGCTGATTTGCCCGGAGTTCGTTTTTCCATGCCATCGGTATTTTCGCGCTCGGCCAGCCCCGAGCTGCGCGCTTCCATTTATCAGTTTACCGTCTATATCCCCGGTGGCGTGGCCTCGGTCTTCCTTGGCATCTGGCTCAGCGAACATGGTGTGCCGGCCGATCAGATCGGCATCATCAATGCCCTGCCGACCCTGTGCCTGCTGTTGCTCAACATCATTGTCGGCCGCATCGCCGACAAGGCCGATGACTGGCGCACGGCGCTGATCGTCATCTCGCTGGCCTCCGCGCTGGCGCCGCTGCCGCTGTATTTCGTATCCGAATTCTGGGGCATCCTGCTGGTCTGGGCGCTCTGCGCCACCAGCAACGGCCTCGTGGCGCCGGTGATCGACGCGGCCACGGTGCGCATGACGCGTCGCAACGGCACCGATTTCGGTGCGGTGCGGGCATGGGCCACGGTGGGCTATGTCTTCGCGGCGGCGGGGATTGGCCTCTTGCTCAACGTGCTGGGCTCGGGTGCCTTCGTCACGCTCTATGTCGCGACCGTCGTGGTGCGCGCCGCGCTGGCCTATCTGCTGCCGCGCTTTCGGACGCCGGCGCCCAAAGTCACTCTGGCCAATATTCCGGGACCTGCGCCGCAGCGCACGCGGCTCAAGGATTCGCTGCAGCTCTGGTTCGTCCTGCCCCTGCTCGCCTTTGCGCTGGTCAATTCCAGCAATTCCATCATCGGCAGTTTTGCCGCTCTGCTCTGGCACGAGAATGGCATCCCCACCTACTTCCTGGGTCCACTGCTGGGCATTGCAGCGGTCGGCGAGGCCATCCTGATGTTTGGCTGGCGTCGCTTCGGCGGGCGGGTCACTGCGCGCAACATGATCTTGGTGGCGGCGCTGGCGGGCCTGTTGCGCTTCACCGTGATGGCGTTCAACCCGCCGGTGGAGGTACTGTTCTTCACCCAGCTCCTGCATGCCTTCAGCTTTGGCATGGGCTATTTCGGCGTGGTGCACTTCATCGCCAACTGGACCGATGAGTCCAATGCGGCCGAGGCGCAGGGATTTGCCAATATGCTCAATATGGGCGCAGCCATGATGGCGCTGGTCGTGTTCGGCGTGCTGGTCGAGTATTTCGGGTCCTATGCCTTCTTCTACTCCACCATCACCGCCCTCCTGGCCGTTGTCTGCGTGCTGGTTTCGCTGCGCATCCGGCCGCCCAAGGATGCACATTGACTGCCCCGCCGAAATCGATATGGCTGGACACATACTGACCAGCCACTGATCTCCCGCCGGTGCTCCCGGTGCAATCGAACCTCGAGTACATTCCATGTCGCTCGCCGTGGCGCCTGCGCGCCTGACGCCCGAATTGCGCACGACGGCCTTCTACTTCACCTATTTCATGGGGCCGGGGGCGGCGGTGATGTTCCTGCCCATCTGGCTGAGCGAGAAGGGCATTTCGACCGAGCAGATCGGCCTGATCAATGCGGTCCCGGTCTTTGTCATCCTGGCGCTCAACCTGGTGGTGGGGCGCCTCGCCGATCAGGCCAAGGACTGGCGGCAGGTGATCGTCATAGGCGCAGTCATCGCCGGCATTGTTCCGATCGGGCTGTTCTTCGTCAACGAGTTCTGGGGCATCCTGCTGTTCTGGACCCTGGCCAGCCTGCCGGGCGGGGCGATCGGGCCGGTGCTGGACGCCGCCATCATGCGCATGACACGCCGCAATGGGACGGATTTCGGCACCATCCGCGCCTGGGGCACGGTGGGCTACATGCTGTTCAACGCGCTGACCGGATTCCTCGTCGTCTGGTTCGGGTCAGATATTTTCGTTCCGCTTTTCGTTGGTTTGGCCTTGTTGCGCGCCGCTGTGTCGCTGCAATTGCCCGCCTTCCGCGCGCCCGCCGGGCTGCCCACCGTTGCGGCGGCCCAGCCGGTCGCCGGCAAGCTGCGCGAGATCATCACCAAGCCATGGTTCATCCTGCCGCTGATCGGCTTCTCGATCGTTTTCGGCACCCATATCGTGCTCAACGCCTTTGGCTCGCTGCTCTGGAAGGAGCAGGGGGTGCCCGAAAGCATTATCGGCCCGCTCATCGCGCTGGGCGCTGCGGCAGAGGCCGGCATGATGTTCGTGTGGAAGCGTTTTGGCGGCACGATATCGGCGCGGAAACTGATCCTGGTCTCGGCCCTTGTCTCCGTACTGCGCTGGATCGCCATGGCCTTCTCGCCCCCGGTGGCCATACTGGTGCTGCTGCAGCTCACTCATGGCGTCACCTTCGCCCTGGGCTATCTCGGCTGTGTGCATTTCATCGCCAACTGGACCAGCGAGGACATCGCCGCCGAAACGCAGAGCCTGTTCAATGTGCTGCAGCAGGTCATGTCGGTCATCGCACTGGTCGGCTTCGGCTGGCTGATCGGCCTGTTCGGTCCTCATGCCTACCTCTTCGCCGCCCTTGCCGCTGCGCTGGGCGCGCTCTGCATCTGGCTGTCGCTCCGGATGATGCAGCCGAAGCCCGATGCGATTGTGACGGGGTAGGGGCAGGCTTGGCCGCCGGGCCCGCCTCAACCAGCACCACATCGTGGGTCTTCACGTTGTGGTCTGCTCCTAAAGCTCGGCGCTTTGGCTAGCGCTGAACGCGCCCCTAGGATCTGTCCACGAGGACACACATGGGGGTAAGGTCCAGACATCCCTTACAAAGCGGCTCAAGCTGAGATGATCAATTTGATCGTGTCAGTTGAAATCGACGCTGAGTGATCTCCTCGTTGCGAGACATGGAGAATACTCGAACGTCCTCCAACCGGCTGAACCCTAGCCGCGTGAGAATTGCGGCCGAAGCGGGGTTGTCGTCAGCGCACCCCGCTCGTAGCGCGTTCAGGCCGACATCTTTCATCGCGAACCCTACCAGCCGTTCTGCGGCCTCAAGGCCGAAGCCGCGACCCCACATTGCCCAGTCGAGCCAATAGCCAATCTCCCCCTCGTCATCCGCAATATCGAACACATCACAGACGCCTATAAATCGGCCCTCGAAGGTGATCGCCAGGCGATAGGCGCTGCCGTTACGCCACTCCTCAGCGTGGCCCCGAAACCAGTTCGTCATTTTCTCTGGATCGGGCGGGATCGTTGCCGAAACCAGGTTGCGAGCGACTTCGTGGTTGGATCTGATTTCGAGCGCGCGCGCCACATCCTCCGGCTGGGTTGGGCGGAGGGCAAGGCGCTCGGTCAACAAACGGAAGGAAGGACTATGATCCATTGTGACCTCTGGAGCGGCTAGATCGGATGGGAGCTCTGAAGCGACACAAGCTTGGGGCAGCGCTGCTGGCACACTAGGGCGATCAGCGAGCGTCCGGCAATGGGGTGCCGCTCCCGCCAACAGGCTGCTTCTCGGGTTGCCCTGATCGCGCCAGCCACAAACGAAAACGGCCCCGGTTTCCCGGGGCCGTTTTCAATTCAGTCGGGTCAACCTCAGTTCAGCCGGCCACTCGCATGGGCGAGGGTGGTGTAGACCTTGCCGCGGTCCGAGAGCAGGTATTCGCGCGTTTCGGCGGCCGGGTTGGCGCCGGCGGCGGCGCGCTTCAGCAACTGCTCGAATTCCGACATATAGGCCTGCGCGGTGCGGGCGAAGTCGGGTTCGCGCTGCAGCTTCTTGCGCACTTCATCATAGGTGCCCTGGCCGGCCAGCGTGTAGATGCGGCGCGAGAACACGTTGGATTCGCCGGCCTGGTAGCGGGCCCAGGCATCGGCCAGCGCGTTGTCGTCGATCGAGCGGGCGATTTCTTCGGTCAACCCGGAAAGGCCCGACTGCTGCGGCTGGGGCTGGCTGCCCTGCTGCTTGGCCGTGGCATTGCGCAGCACGTCGCGCAGCCACCCGCCTTCGCCCGGGGCGACAGGTTCGGCCTCGGCAACGGCGGCCGGCTCGGCGTGGCGCACCGGCTCGGCATGCCGCACCGGCTCGGGGGAGCGGAAGGGTTCGGGCTGGCGCTCGACGGTGCGGATCGGGTCGACCAGCGTCTGGCGGGCCGGCTCGGGACGATAGGTTTCGCGGGCCGGTTCGGGCTGGCGCGGCGGCGGCTGGTAGGCCGGCGCCTCGTTACGGGGTTCGGCGCGCAGAGCAGGGCGCTGCGGGCGGCGGTCATTGAGGTCATGCGTCGCCGGCTGGCTGCGCACGATGGCGTTGAGTTCGCTGAGCGCCTCGATCTGCTCGGCCACGACGCGGCGCATGGCAGCGGCGCTGGCGCGGGTTTCCTCGGGCAGTTCGTTGACGCCGCGCGCCAGCTCGGCCCGGGTTGCTTCCAGTTCGCTGCCCACTTCGCGGGCGGTTTCGCGCATGGCGCGGGCCGTGTCGTTGAAGCGCAGGGTGGCTTCCTCGATGGCGCGCTGCATTTCCTCGGCCATCTGCTGCTGGGCCTGCTGCAGGGCTGCTGTGGCGCGGCGGCTTTCGGCATCGGCGGCCTCGCGGAAGCCGCCCATCTTTTCGGTGACTTCGCCCGTGGTCTCGTCCAGCGCGCGGCGGAAGGTGCCGGCATTGGTGGCAACGGCGTTGCGCACCGAGGCGGAGCTGTCATTGATGGTTTCGGCCAGCGTGCTGGTTGTTGAGTTGAGCACGTCGGTCACGCTGCCCGCAGTGGACGCCAGCACTTCGCTGACATGGCTGGCATTGTCCTCGAGCGCCAGGCGCACCGAGGATGCGGTCTTGTTGAGCGCGGCGGCGGCCGCATCGGCAGCGCGCTGCACGGCGCTGTCGACCTGGCTGGCATTGGTCTGCAGCGCCTCGGTGACGGTGCTGGTCGAGGCCTCGATGGTTTCGACAATGGTGCCGGTGGTGGCGGACAGGGCGTCATCCATGGCGCGGCGGGCCCCGATCAGGCGGCGCTCGGTGTCATTGACCGTATCGGCGATCGACTGCGCGAACATGCGCATGCGGCCATCGATATCGTCGGCGCGGGCGGCAAAGCTCTGCGCCAGGGCGTCCATGGCGCCGCGGCGGTCTTCGAGGGTCTGCAGCGCGCCGTCGCTGGTGGTGGCCAGTTCGGTCGAGGCGCGGGCCATCTGTTCGGCTTCCGCGTCGAGGCGCCCGAGCACCGTCGAGAACTCGTCGACCATGCTGCGGATGGTGGTCTGCAGGGCGCCGACATGCTGGCTGACCATGGCGCCGGCCTGTTCGGTCTGGCCGATGGCGTCACGCACCGTGTTGGAATAGGTGGCGGTCTGCTGGGCGACGCTGGTTTCCAGGTTCGCCAGGTTGGCCGTCGAGGCGTCGAGCACGCGCTGCAGCAGCAGGTTGGAGTCGTTGAGCTTGCCCAGTGCAGAGGTGACGTCGGTGAGGATGCGCGAGGTGGAAACCGCCATGATGGCTTCGGCTTCCCTGGCATTCTCGCCCAGGGCGTCACGCAGCAGATTGCCATGGCTCATCAGCGCGCCCTGCAGCTGCTCGGACTTCTCGGTCACGAGGGTGGCGAAGGCGCTGGTGTGCTGTTCCACGGAGCGGTTGATGTCGCTGAGACGGGTCTCGATGCTGTCGACAGCGCCCACGGCCTTGACGGTCAGCAGGTGATCGATGTCGGTCGCGGCGATGCGGATCTGCTCGAGCGCGGTGCGCACCGCGCTGTCCATGTGGTTGGCCGTGTTGGTGATATCCGACACGATGTTCTGGCTGGCCGCATTGATGCGGGTAGCAATGGTTTCCTCGATGCGGTCGGCGCCAGCCTCGAGATCGGTCATGGACTGGGTGATCGAGGTGTTGATCGAGGCATTGAGCGCGGCGAGGCGCTCTGCCGTGATATCGGCGCGGGCCGTGATGGCCTCGGGCAGGGTGCCCAGGCGCTGGTCCACCATTTCGGTGATTGCGTCGCGGGCCGAGTTGACGCCGCTCTCGATGAGCAGGGCGGCGCGGCGGGCGCTTTCGCTGACCGAGGTGCTGGCCGAGTCGATGCGCGCAGTGACGCCGTGCTCGGCGTCCGAGAGGCGGGCGATGGCGCTGTCCAGGCCCTGGCCCAGATTGCTGTTGAGCTCGGCCACCCTGTCGGCGATCAGCGTCGACATCGAGGTCACGCGCTCGCCCATATTGTCGGTGGCCTCGCGCAGCGAGCCGTCGATCTTGGCGCGGGCTTCCTCGCCCTGCAGGGCGATGGTGTCGGCAAGCTCGGTCGTGCGCATGCCGATGGTCTCGCCGATCGAGGCCGTATGGGTAGCAAGCGTGTCGGACAGGGCCTGGGTCCGCTGGCCGAGCGCTTCGGACAGCTGCTGGGTGCGGGTGGTCACGGCCTGGGCCAGCTGCGCGGTGCCGCCATCGAGGGCGGAACGCAGCTCGAGCGAGCGGCTGTCGAGTTCGCCGGTCAGCGTGCCGGTACGCTCCTCGATCTGGGCGACGAGGGAGGTGGTACGTTCGTCCAGCTGGCTCGCCAGCGTGCCGGTGCGGTCGTCGAGCTGGGACACCAGAGCGTTGGTGCGCTGGTCCAGCTGGCTTGCCAGCGTGCCGGTGCGATCGTCGAGCTGGGACACCAGGGCGTTGGTGCGCTGGTGCAGCTGGCTTGCCAGCGTGTCGGTGCGGTCATCGAGCTGGGTCACGATGGTGGTAGTGCGTTCGTCGAGCTGGCTGGCGAGGGTGCCGGTACGGTCCTCGATCTGGGTGACCAATGCGATGGTCCGCTCTTCCAGCTGGCTGGCCAGCGTACCGGTGCGCGAGTCGATTTCGAGCGACAGCGCGGTGGTCTTTTCCGACAGCGTATCGGCAAGCCGCTGGGTGCGACCGGCAATGGCCTGGTCGAAGGCGCCAGTGCTGGTGGTCAGGGTCTCGCCCAATTCCTCGCTGCGCGCGCGGATGGTGTCGCTGAGTTCCTTGGTCCGACCGTCCAGGGCTTCGGCGATGATGCCGGCATGGCCTTCCAGCGATTCCGAGATTTCGCGGGTGCGGTGGCTCAGGCTTTCGGTGATGGCCTTGGTGCGTGCGCCCAGCACTTCGCCCATTTCGCGGGTGCGCTCGGCAACCACGTCGTTGAAGCGGCCGGATTCCTCGTTCAGCGCCATTTCGAGCACATTGGCCCGGGCGGCAAAGCTGGTGCCCTGCTGTTCGAGGCGGGCAATCAGCGCATCCCCCTTGTCGCCGATGACATCATCCAGCGTGTGCAGGCGGGTGTCCAGAATGCTGGCAATTTCGGTCAGGCGTGCGTCGAACTGGCCCAGAGAATCCTGGCCGGCGGTGGCCAGCGTGATGCGGGCGCGTTCGGACGTGTCGTCCAGCGCCCCGTTGATCTCGATCACGGCGGACTGCAGGCGGCTGTCCATCGCGTTGAGTTGGATGGAGACGGATTCGTCGAGCTGGCGCGTCAGGGCACTGAGCAGCACCTCGGCCTCGCGCGAGCGGGCGGTGATGTCCTCGGCAATGCGCTGGCCGATCATATCCAGCCCGCCGGTCACTTCATGGCCACGGTCGCGCAGCTGGTCGAGCAGCGAAGCGCCGCCATCGGTGAGGAGCGTCGAGAGGGCCGCGGTGCGTTCGTCCAGGGCGGAAGCGAGCTCGCCGCTTCGCGTTTCGATCAGGCCGGCAATAGCCTGGCTGCGGTCTTCGAACGTCCCGGTCAGGACAGCCGTGCGCTCCTCGATGGCCTGGGTGCGCGAGTCGATGGCATTGGCAATCGAGCTCGAATGCGCGTCCAGTGCATTGGTCAGCGACGCGATGCGGCTCTCGACGCCATTGTTGAGTTCGGCGGCGCGCTCATCGAGCGTACGGGCCATGGTGGCAGTCTGGTCTTCGAAGGTCAGCGAGAGGCGGCTGGCGCTCTCGTCCAGCGCGCCGATGAAGTCGGTCGTGCGATTGTCCACCAGAGACACGAAGCTCTCGGTGCGCTCGCCAAAGGTATTGGTCAGCGTATTGCCGGCCGTCTCCAGCGCGCGCGTCAGGCTGCCGCCACTCTCCACGATCGTGCCGGCAATGCGCTGGCTGATCATGTCGAGGTCGAACACCAGGCCGGTATGGCTCTCCGTGATGGCTTCGCGGACGCGTTCGGTATTGGTCAGTACGCTTTCGCGCTGGCTGGCCAGTTCGGCGATCAACGCACGCATGCGCGATTCATTGTCCGAATAGGTGCGTTCGAGCGCGGTGACCTCGTTGTGGATCATTACTTCGAGTTCGCCGGCGCGCGACAGGGCGCGCTCCAGGCCATCGCCGAGGGCGTTGACTTCGCGGCGCACGGCCTGGCCAACCGAGGCGACCTTGTCGGCCGCCGTCACTTCCGGCTCGGCCAGGCGCATGGCGGCCTGGGTGATGGAGGAGGCGGCATTGCGCAGGTCCTGCGCGCGGCGGAACAGGGTGGCGACGGCGAAGAAGCCAAGCACAGGCAGGAAGGCGATCGCCACCAGGGCGATGAAATCGATCGTGCCGACAAACTGGCCGAAATTGGACAGCTGCGGCCCGTAGCGCAACCAGGCGCCGGCGCCGGCTACAGCGAGCCAGATGATCGAGAGCAGCAGCGCAATCCAGGTCGGCGTGGCCGAGGAGCGGCTCTGCAGGTTGTAGAGAATCTTGGACGTCGGGAAGCGGTCGTCATTGGCGACGGGGCCGGCATGCTGGGCGATCTTGTCGGCGGCGCGCAGGCGTTCAGACCGGACGCTGTCAGACGATCGCTTTTCGGCGGCCTGCTGCGGCGCGCTATCGAGGCTGAATACCGATTCCTTGAGAGCGTCTTCAACCGCTGAGAAAGCCAGCGCTGCGGGATCGTTACTGGGGGTCGGATTCTTCGCCATACTCTTTACAACTCTCGCGTCGGCTTCACAGCAACAAGGCGGACAGTAGGAGTTGTTATGACACCGCACCCGTTTCCGGTCGCATGGTCAAATGGAAACAATTCGATGCAATTGCCCCGCATCGTCCCCCCAACCCTCGCCGCCGCGCGCTGGTTCAAAGCCCATTAATACATTCAATTTGATGCAATCCGAGCGTTTTCTTACCCAAAGGTTAATTTTTTGGGGAAGAAGCGGGGCCATCAAAACCGCCCAACCAAGGCGAAGGTATGGCTTAATCACCTGTTCACCCGGTCCCACTAGGCTGGCCTCGTGCGGTATTGTCCGTTGGTGCGGACGCGTCGCCACATCCAGTGTGTGGAGCAGCCAGAATGGCGTTGAAAGCAATAGCGGTCGAAAAGCTCGACACGATTGGCCAGGTGCGTGCCGCGCGGCCCATCGATCTGGTTCATCTGGCCAAGCAGTGTCTGGGCGACGAGAATCTCGAAGTCGAAGTGCTCCGCCTGTTCGACACCGCCATCAAGACCTATTTCGGCCGGCTCGAACTGGCCGCCAGCTATGACGATCTGGCGCTAAACCTGCATTCCATCAAGGGTGCTTCCGCCGGCGTCGGCGCCTGGACCATTGCCGATCTGGCCAAGGCCTGCGAAGTCGAAATCCAGGCCGGTCGCCCGCTCGCCCCCGAACGCATTGCCGATCTCGGCATGGCGGTAGAGGAAGTCCGCGGCTTTATTGCCGACATGCTGGGCAAGCAGCAGGACTGAGCTAGTCCGCGTTCTCGTCGACGGCATCGCGCAGGCGCCGGACGATTGCATTGATCTGTCCCAGCTCTGCGGCGTCCATCCCAGAAGCGGCAAGCAGCCGGTCGGTTACGCAATGGGCCTGCGCCCGTAATGCCTTGCCACCATCGGTCAGTGAGATGACCACGCGCCGTTCGTTGTTCGGATCACGACGGCGGTTCACCAGCCCGGCTGTCTCGAGGCGCTGCAGCAGTGGCGTCAGGGTGCTGGATTCCAGGGCGAGGTGATCGGCGATCTCGCCGACCGCCATGGCATCCTCATGCCATAGAGTGCTCATCACCAGATATTGCGGATAGGTCAGCCCCAGCTCATTGAGCACCGGCTTGTAGGAACGCTGCACAGCCATATGCGCCGAATAGAGCGCAAAACAGAGGTGGTCCTCAAGCGGCACGGGTTCGATCGTCTGGGTCATCACGGTCTCCTTTCGATTTTATATATCGCGATAAATATTGCCTTGACAAGGATGGGCCCGGTCTCTAGATAACGATTATCGCAATAATCATTAGCGCGATAAACAAATGAAGCGGCCTGATCGGCAGGCTGAGGGGCAGGACCCCAGGCAAGGACATTCATCATGGCAAATGCAATCAAGAACATCGTCCTCGTGCACGGCGCCTTCGCCGATGGTTCGGGCTGGCGCCCGGTCTATGACCGGCTGACTGCCAAGGGCTACAAGGTGAGCGTCGTGCAGAATCCGCTGACCTCGTTTGACGACGATGTCGCTGCGACCCGCCGCGCGCTGGCCCGGCTCGACGGCCCGGCAATTCTGGTTGGCCACTCCTATGGCGGCAGTGTCATCACAGAGGCTGGCGACGACAGCCGCGTGGCTGGCCTGGTCTATGTGGCGGCCTTTGCTCCCGAGGTGGGACAATCCACTCTCGATCAGTATGGCATCGTGGCGCCCCCGGCCAATTTCGTGCCGGAAGTCCAGGACGATGGCTTCGCCTTCCTCAACGGCGAGAAGTTCAAGCTGGGCTTTGCTGACGATGCCAGTGCCGCCGATGCTGCTTTCCTGCGTGACTCGCAGGTGCCGGTTGCCTTCAAGGCCCTGGAGCACAAGGTCACCACGGCCGCGTGGCAGAAGAAGCCGAGCTGGTTTGTCGTGGCAACCGAGGATGGCGCCATCGCCCCCGAACTGCTGCGCCTGACGGCCAGTCGCATTGGTGCCCAGATGACCGAGGTGGCCGGCAGCCACATCGTCTTCTACACCCAGCCGGACGCCGTGGCAGCCGTCATCGAAGCTGCTGCCGAGGGCTCAAGCCGTTGAAGCTGACGGGCGGGATGGGGCGATATCGCCCCCATCCCGTTCACTTGTTTGACCGCATGATTGCCAACGCCTATACAGCGCCCAATATTCCGATGCGCTGCGCCCACGAGGCAGCCGGCCCCAACAGTCCAGCAAGATCCATGTCCCTGTCCACCGCCGCCGAGGCCGCGCCCCGGTCCATTGCAGAGCCCTTCCGCACCCGTCGTACCTTTGCGATCATTTCGCACCCGGACGCCGGCAAGACCACGCTGACCGAGCGCCTGCTCGCCGCAGCCGGCGCGATCCAGTCGGCCGGCGCGGTGCGCGGCAAGGCGGGCACGCGCTCCACCCGCTCGGACTGGATGGAGATGGAGCAGCAGCGCGGCATTTCCATCACCTCGTCGGTGATGACCTTCGACTATGACGGGCTGACGCTCAATCTGCTCGATACGCCCGGCCACTCGGACTTTTCCGAAGACACCTATCGCACGCTGACCGCGGTCGATGCCGCCATCATGGTGATCGACGCGGCCAAGGGCATCGAAAGCCAGACGCTCAAGCTGTTCGAGGTCTGCCGCCTGCGCGACATCCCGATCATCACCTTCATCAACAAGGTGGACCGGGAGGGCCTCGCCCCGCTTGACCTGATCGACGAGATCCAGGGCAAGCTGGCGCTCGATCTCACCCCCGTGCTGTGGCCGATCGGGCAGGGCGTCGATTTCCACGGCTATCTCGACCTCTTGGAAAAGCGCGTGCTTTCGCCCCAGGGCAAGCCCGTTGCCGAATACAACGAGATCGAAGACCTGCTCGACAATGAAGCCCTGGTTGATGATCCGGTCTTCATGATCGCGCTTGAGACGCTCGAAATGGCGCGGGCCATGCTGCCGCCCTTCGACCTCGAAACCTTCCATGCCGGCCACCTGAGCCCTGTCCTGTTCGGCTCCGCGCTCAAGGGCATTGGCGTTGCCGAACTGCTGCGCACCCTGGGCGAATGGGGTCCCGAGCCGCGGCCGCAGCCGGCCATTCCTGCGCCGATCGAGCCGTCCGACAAGAAGGTCACCGGCTTCGTGTTCAAGGTGCAGGCCAATATGGACGCCAATCACCGCGACCGTATCGCCTTCGTCCGGCTCTGCTCGGGCACTTTCACCCGCGGCATGCGCCTCAAGAACGTTCGCTCGGGCAAGGACATGGCGGTTTCCAACCCGATGTTCTTCTTCGGCAATGACCGTGAACTGGCCGAGCAGGCGGTGGCCGGCGACATTGTCGGCATTCCCAATCACGGCACCCTGTCGGTGGGCGACACGCTGACCGAAGGCGCCACGATCAATGTCACTGGCATTCCCAACTTCGCGCCGGAAATCATCCGTCGCGTCCGTCTCACCGATCACATGAAGACCAAGCAGATGGCCAAGGCGCTGTCGGACCTGGCCGAAGAAGGCGTTACCCAGGTGTTCCGTCGCGTCGTCGGCGCCGACTGGATCGTCGGCGTGGTCGGCCAGCTGCAGCTGGAAGTGCTGAGCTCGCGCGTCGCCAAGGAATATGGCGTGCCGATCACCTTCGAGAGCCTCAACTACGAAGTGGCCCGCTGGATCGAGAGCGATGACCCCAAGGAGCTTGACCGCTTCATCGCCGCCCAGAAGATGAATATTGCGGAAGATCGCACCGGCGCGCCGGTGTTCCTGGCGCAGAATGCCTGGTGGGCCGATCGCGCCAAGCAGGATTTTCCCAAGATCCGCTTCCTCACTACCAAGGAACGCCATTGAGCGCCCCCGAACGCATTGAGGAGTTCCTCTCGGCCGTCAAATCCGCATTCATTAGCGGTTCATTGTTGCGGCTGAAATTGGGCGGCTATCACGGCCAGGAGCCGGATCTGAAGTCGATCGACGTCAAGAAGATCGCGGTCAAGGGCGGGGATAAGTTCAGCTTCACCTTCCACTACAAGACGCGCGACATCATCAAGAACCACATCCAGCCCGAGGCGATCGGCCATCTGCGCACGGCGCTCCGGGATGAGTTTCGCAGCGCCCAGCTCAGCACCACCGAGTTCGACATGAGCTTCGAGCGCAATGGGGACAAGGTGCGGCTCAAGCGCAGCGAAGTGGCCGGCCGCGAGGCGCCTTCGACCGAGCATAACCGCGCCAAGAACCGCCCGCTTGCCACCAGTGACAAGCCCTATCTGCAAGCCCTGGGCATTACCGGCAAGGACGGGGCCGTCCGTAACGACGCGCAGGATAAGTTCAGGCAAATCAACAAGATGGTCGAGATTTTCGCGCCGTTGATTCAAGCGATCAAGGTCGAGAAGCCGCGCATTGTCGATATGGGGGCGGGCAAGGGCTATCTTGATTTCGCCCTTTACGACTACCTCGCCAATGTGGCCCAGCGCCCCGCCGAAATCATCGGCGTCGAGATGCGGGACAGGCTGGTGGAAGACGGCAATGCCACGGCCGCCCAGTCCGGTTTCGACGACCTCAGTTTCGTGCCCGGCACCATTCTCGATTATGACGCAGCCGGCGCCGATGCGGTCATTGCGCTGCATGCCTGCGACACGGCCACCGACGATGCGATCTTCAAGGGGATAAGTGCCGGCGCATCCCTGATCGCCGTCGCGCCCTGCTGCCACAAGCAGATTCGCCGCCAGATGGAGGCCGGAAAGCCCGAGGACAAGTTGGCTATCCTCCTCCGGCACGGCATCTTCATGGAGCGTCAGGCCGAGATGGTCACCGACGCCTTGCGGGCCCTGTTGCTGGAGCTAAACGGCTATCGCACAAAGGTTTTCGAGTTCGTTTCGGACGCGCATACGCCCAAGAACAACCTCATCGTGGCCGAAAAAGACGGTCGGGTCGGTCGCGACCGGGATTCTATCCTCAGGCAGATCGCCGAGACCAAGGCGATGTTCGGCATCGAGAAGCATTACCTGGAAGAGCTGCTGGGGCTCCAGCCTTCCTAAACCTGCTGCCATCCCCTATATCCGTCCGACACAGTAAGCCCTGAGACCCATGACCAAGATCACCTTTGTCCAGCAGGACGGCGAACGCATTGAAACTGAAGGCCAAAATGGCGCCACCGTGATGGAAACCGCCATCATGAACGGCATTCCCGGCATTGTCGCGGAATGCGGCGGCGCCTGCACCTGCGCCACTTGCCACGTCTATGTCGACGACGCCTGGACCGAAACGGTCGGCGGCCCGTCGAACATGGAAGAAGACATGCTCGACTTCGCCTTCGACGTGAAGGCGCAGAGCCGTCTGAGCTGCCAGATCAAGGTCAGGGACGAACTCGACGGACTGGTCGTCCATGTCCCGGTCCGACAGGGATAAAGCGGGACTAGTCGCAGCGCGTGAAGGCGAAGGGCTCGCCCCAATCGGCCTCAGGCTCCATATCCGCCTCGTACAAAAGGAAGCGGTCGCGATCCACCCAGATGGAGAAATATTCCGGGCCGCCCGCGATGGGGCGCCAATGGGTGCGTCCGTCGCGCGCCACTAGTTCGGTCGCCGCTTCGGGCTCCGGATCCTTGGGGCCAAGGTAGAAGATGTGCGTTTCGTCGGGCGCTTCGATGCGGACAGGCAGGGCGCAGGTCGCGTATGTGGTGGTCGGCTGGCCGGCCTGTTGCATCGACCATTGGCCGACAAAGGGCGCCGACTTGCCGTCTTCGACATCGACAATGTTCGCGCGTGGCCACGGCGTCAGGGCCAGTGCTGCCGGCAGGGCGGTGACCAGGAAAACCAGGGCAAGAGTTGACCGTATCGCGTGCCGCCGCCGCATTTCAACTGCTCCATGGCCGTCGCCCAACGCGCAAAATTTTCTCATGGCATCCCAAGCAAAGATTCTTTTAGCGGCTCTGGCCTAAACCCATGCGTCGCGTTCCAAGCGGGAGCCCCGCAGGGAAATATAAAAGCTATTGAATTTCAACGCCTTGTCCCGCGGGGCTGGTTTGGATTATTTTCCCAACATTCATCATCAGGGTTCCAATGGGTCAACTCAACACATTTCCGTTGAGCTACAAGGTTCAGGGTCTGCGCATCGTCATCGTCGGCGGTGGTGAAGAAGCCCTCAATAAGGTCCGGTTGGCAACTAAGACTACCGCTCAGGTCGTGATTGTGTCGCGCCACATCGAGGCTGACTTCAGCGGCTTTGCGGTGAAGCAGGTCGAGCGTGCTTTCGAGCCAGCCGATCTTGATGGCGCAGCACTGGTCTTCGTGGCCGAAGAAGGCGTCGACGCCGAACTGGCCAAGACCGAGGCCCGCGCCCGCGGCATTCCGCTCAATGTGGTCGATGTTCCGGCAGAGTGCGACTTCTATACGCCCTCCATCGTTGAACGCGCGCCGCTGACCATCGCCATTTCCAGCGAGGGAAATGCCCCGGTGCTGGCGCGGCTGGTGCGGGCACGCATCGAGGCCATGCTGCCGCCCGGCTTCGGCAAAATCGCGAGTTTGGCCGGTCGGTTGCGCCAACGGGTTGAGAGCCTGATTCACGATGGCGCTGCTCGTCGCCGCTACTATGAGGCACTGGTGACGTCGCCGCAGGTCGAATCCGCCGTGGCCGCCAGCCCGATTGCCGGGCAATACCAGGCTGAACTGCTGCTCGAGCGGCATGTCCAGGCTGGTTCAGCCAAGGGTGTCGTCTGGCTGATCGGTGCCGGACCTGGCTCGGAAGACCTCCTCACCCTGCGGGCGCAGCGGCTGCTGCAGGAAGCCGATGTCATCGTGCATGATCAGCTCGTTCCCACTGTCGTTGTCGATATGGGTCGTCGCGATGCCGAGCGGATCGATGTCGGCAAGGCCAAGGGTCATCACAGCTTCTCGCAGGCCCAGATCAACACGTTGATCGTCCGGCTGGCGGCGCAGGGCAAGCGCGTGGCGCGCCTCAAGTCCGGCGACCCGATGGTGTTCGGCCGGGCCGGCGAGGAAATATCCGCGCTCCGCAAGGCGGGGATACAATATTCCATCGTCCCCGGCATCAGCGCGGCCCTGGCGGCCGCGGCCGATACGGCGACGCCGGTCACCCTGCGGGGTGTGTCGAGCGGCTTCATCATGGCGACGGCGCATGGCGCCGATGACAGCGACCTGCAGCACTGGGCGGCGCTGGCGCGATCGGGCCTGACGCTGGCGCTCTATATGGGCAAATCGATTGCATCCGACGTCGCAGGACGCCTGGTCGCGCATGGCGCGAGCCCCCTCACGCCGGTGGGCATTGTGGTCAATGCGGGACGTCCCGATGCGACAGCATATGGCGGCACCCTGCGATCCCTGATGGATGGCGACGGTACATTTGTGGATGGCCCGGCCATCATTCTGGTGGGCGAAGCGGTCGCGGCGGGAGATTGGGCTGCGGCCGCCCAATTCTCCGCGCAGAACTTCAAGGTAGCGTGACGACATGGAAATTCTGACTGGCAATGAGCTGATTTCGGGGGCGACGGTTTATCTCGACGCGTCGGGTACCTGGGTCGAAGACCTGCAGGCGGCGCGCATCTTTTCCAAGGAAGAGACTGCCGAGCGCGACGCAGCCCTCGCCGCGACCAAGGCCACCGGCCGCGTGATCAGCCTCGAAATCGAAGAAGTGACGCAGGACCAGGGACGTATCGTTCCCAAGCGCCTGCGCGAACGCATCAGGGCAGCGGGTCCGACCGCGCCCTTGACATTGAACGGCGAGATCTACGACCGCCAGCATCTGGGTGAGGACGGTCATGTATCGATATGACGAATTCGACGCGACTTTCGTTGCGGGCCGCACCGCGCAGTTTTCCGACCAGGTGAAACGCCGCCTGTCAGGCGAGCTGACGGAGGACCAGTTCCGCCCGCTCCGCCTGATGAACGGGCTCTATCTGCAGCTGCATGCCTACATGCTCAGGATCGCGGTACCCTACGGCACGCTGTCGTCCAAGCAGATGCGCATGTTTGCCCATATTGCCCGCACCTATGACCGCGGCTATGGCCACTTCACCACGCGGCAGAACATCCAGTTCAACTGGCCCAAGCTCAAGGATATTCCCAAGATCCTCGAAGAGCTGGCGAGCGTCGAGATGCACGCCATCCAGACCTCGGGCAATTGCATCCGCAATGTCACGGCCGACCATTTTGCTGGCGCGGCCGCCGACGAGATCATCGATCCGCGCCCGATCGCGGAAATCCTGCGCCAGTGGTCGAGCCTGCATCCCGAATTCTCGTATCTGCCGCGCAAGTTCAAGATTGCCATTACCGGCGCGCCGAACGACCGTGCCGCCATCCGCTTCCACGATATCGGCTTGCAGGCCGCGACCAATGCGGCTGGCGAAATCGGCTGGGAAGTCTGGGTCGGTGGTGGTCTTGGCCGCACGCCGATGATCGGCAAGCTGATCAACAGCTTCGTCCCCAACGAGCACCTGCTGGCCTATCTCGAGTCGATCATGCGCGTTTACAACCGCTATGGCCGCCGGGACAACAAGTACAAGGCGCGCATCAAGATCCTGGTGCATGAGGAGGGACTTGAGACCATCAAGGGTCAGGTGGAGGCCGAGTTCGCCGAGGTCCGTGGCGGCGTGCTCACTCTGCCGGCAGAGGAGGTCGATCGCATCACCGCCTATTTTGCGCCGCCCCAATTTACCGCGCAGCCGGCAACCAAGATTGATGTTGCCTACCAGTCGATCATCGATCCTGCCTATGGCCGCTGGCTCGACCACAATATCAATTCGCATCG
This sequence comes from Alphaproteobacteria bacterium, assembly GCA_018828145.1. Lineage (GTDB taxonomy): Bacteria > Pseudomonadota > Alphaproteobacteria > Rhizobiales > Devosiaceae > Devosia. The sequence continues at coordinate 79,415 of JAHJWO010000003.1, forward strand.
CGAAGCCGGCTATGCCTCGGTCACCATTTCGCTCAAGCCCGTTGGCGGTGCTCCGGGCGACGCGACCGACAAGCAGATGGACGATATCGCCGACATTGCCCAGCGTTACGCGTTCGACGAACTCCGCGTCACGCACGAGCAGAACCTGGTCTTGCCGCATGTCGCCGTGGCCGATCTCCGGGCGGTTTATGAAGCTCTCGTCGCAACGGGTCTGGCCGAAGGCAATACCGGGCTGATCACAGACATGATCTGCTGCCCGGGCCTCGATTTCTGTGCCCTGGCCAATGCGCGCTCGATCCCGCTGGCGCAGGAAATCTCCCGCAAGTTTGCCCAGCCAGAACGACAGGCGGAAATTGGTGATCTCAAGATCAAGATTTCCGGTTGCATCAATGCCTGCGGCCACCACCATGTCGGCCATATCGGCATTCTCGGCGTCGAGAAGAAGGGTGGCGAACTCTACCAGATCACCCTGGGCGGCGACGCCACGGAGAGTGCATCGGTGGGCAAGATCATCGGGCCGGGCTTCGAAGCGGAAGCCGTGCCAGGCGCCATTGAGACGCTGGTCGATACCTATATTTCAAAGCGCGAGAGCGCCGGGGAGACCTTCATTCAAGCCTATCGGCGTCTTGGGGAAGCGCCATTCAAGGAGGCCCTCTATGGCGCTGCCTAAGCTTGCACATACCCCCGCCGCGCACGACAAGCTGCGCGCGCTGGGTATTCTGGCCCTCAACGGCATGTTCGACGAGATGGATGCCGTTGGCGTGTTGCGCCAGGCAGCCACCGATGTGCTGCCCGGCGACCTTGCCATCGTTTCGTCCTTCGGCGCGGATTCGGCCGTGCTGCTGCACCTGGTGGCGCAGGTTGATCCCAGCCTGCCGGTCTATTTCCTCGAAACCGGCAAGCACTTTGCCGAGACGCTGGACTATGTCGAGACGCTGAAGAAGCATCTTGGCCTGATCAACGTCCACGCCATCCACCCCAATGCCGCCGACGTGCAGCGCTTCGACCCCAATGGTGATCTCTGGGAGACCGACCCGGATTCCTGCTGCCATATCCGCAAGACCGAGCCGCTGGAGCCGATCACCGAGCAGTATGGCGGCTGGGTGACCGGGCGGAAGCGCTTCCAGACCAAGGAACGCGGCGTGCTGCCGCATTTCGAGTTGACCAGCGATGATCGCATCAAGGTCAACCCGCTGGCCTATTTCAACGATGCCGATGTCAACCAGTACAAGATAGACCACGGCTTGCCCGAGCATCCGCTGTTCGCTAAGGGCTACAAGTCGATCGGTTGCGCGCCCTGCACCTCGGTGGTTGCCGAAGGGGAGGACCCGCGCGCCGGACGGTGGCGCGGCCTCAACAAGAAAGAGTGCGGCATCCATTTCGATTTCAACGGAGCGATTGCCTCGCCGATGACCGCTGCCACCCGACATACGCTGTGGAAAGACGGCGCCTTCATTGCCGACCCCTTCCACGAATGGGCCGATGACAGCGATCCGGCAACCGCCAGCTACAAGCACGTGCCGCTTGCGGTGTTTCTGGCCAATCGCGATACCTTCCTGGCCAATCCGCACCCGCTTGGGCTGCTGGTGGTGCCGGGCGACCGCATCGAGGACGTCGAAGCAGATCTTGGCCGGTTTGCCTCGATCGCCATCAAGTTCCCGGCCTTTTCGGATGGGCGTGGTTATTCCACGGCGCGCCTGCTGAGCGAGCGCTTCAACTATTCGGGCGAAATCCGCGCGGTCGGCGATGTGCTGCAGGACCAGATCCCGCTGATGCGCCGTTGCGGCATCAACGCCCTGGTGGTGACCCACGAGCCGACCCGCGCCGCGCTGCTCGAGAACCGCCTGCCGGAAGTGGCGATCTTCTACCAGCCGGTGGGCACTACCGAGGTGCCGGTCGGCACGCGCCCCTTCCTCCGCCGCGTTTCCTAGGCTAAGCGGATCGCGTCGCTCATATATTCAACCCGGGGTCCTTGAAACTCCGGCGAAAACGGACTTCGAGACGAAATGACCACTGAAATCACCACCGATGTCGTCGTCATCGGCGCCGGCCCCTGCGGGCTGTTCGCGGCCTTCGAACTGGGCCTGCTCGATATCAAATGCCATTTCATCGATATCCTGGACCGTCCCGGCGGCCAGTGCGCCGAGCTCTATCCGGAAAAGCCGATCTACGACATTCCCGGCTTTCCGGTGGTGACGGGCCAGCAGCTGACGGACAACCTGATGGCGCAGATCGCGCCCTTCGCTCCCGAATTCCACTTCAATCGGATGGTCAATTCGATCGACAAGCAGGACGATGGCAGCTTCCGGCTGGCGACTGATGCGGATGAGATCTTCCACACCAAGGTGGTGGTGATTGCCGCCGGCGGTGGTTCCTTCCAGCCCAAGCGCCCACCGGTCGATGGCATCGAGGAATTCGAGAACAAGTCGGTGTTTTATTCTGTCCGCAAGATGGACGACTTCCGCGGCCAGGACGTGGTGATTGTCGGCGGCGGGGACTCCGCGCTCGACTGGACGCTGAACCTGCAGCCCATCGTGCGCTCGCTGACGCTGGTGCACCGCCGCGCGGTGTTCAAGGCCGCACCGGCTTCGGTCAACAAGATGCAGGAGCTGGTGGGCGAGGGTAAGATCAATTTCCTCACTGGCCAGATCGCCAAGCTCGACGGCGAAAATGGGCAGATCAACCATGTGCATCTCACAACCGATGCGGGCGATCTGTCAGTTCCCGCAACGCGCTTGCTGCCTTTCTTCGGGTTGACCATGAAGCTTGGCCCGGTCGCCGACTGGGGGCTCGAGCTCAACGACAACACCATCGTGGTCGATACCGAGAAGTTCGAAACCTCGGTGCCTGGCATCTTTGCCATCGGCGATATCAATTCGTACCCCGGCAAGCTCAAGCTGATCCTCAGCGGCTTCCACGAGGCCGCGCTGATGGCGCAGGCCGCCAAGGCCATCGTTTCGCCAGGCGAGCGCGTGGTGTTCCAGTACACGACCAGCTCCACCAAGCTGCAGAAGAAGCTGGGCGTCGCCTAGGCCCAAGGATGTAGGGTGCTTCCCTTGCGGGAAGCATCTGTGCGGGGTATGGACGCCCCGTTGTTGAGGACATGCGCATGATCATCCACGTCACCGACCAGGCCGGGGAAAGCCACGAGCTCGAAGGGCTCGATGGCTGGCGCGTGATGGAGGTCATCCGGGACTGGGGCCTCAACATCAAGGCCGAGTGTGGCGGCGCGCTGAGCTGCGCCACCTGCCATGTCTATGTCGACAAGGATTGGCTCGATGTGGTCGGCGCGCCCAGCGACGAGGAAGAGGACATGCTCGACAGCGTCGGCGATGTCCGCGCCAACTCGCGCCTCTCCTGCCAGATCCTGATGAGTGACGCGCTGGATGGCCTCAAGCTCACCCTGGCGCCGAGTGCCGCCAAGGATTGACCCCCGGTCCTGCAAATAAAGCCGCATTGGCAATTGTTTAAGGTCTCTTTGGCAGGGTGTCTGTAGCGTCGCTATTGTCATCTTTTCGGAGCCAGATTTTTCAATGGCCGCTGCTGGTTGCGCAGGTTGTCGCAATGCCGACGCCTCCGCCTTTTCCATCCCCTTCACCATGGCTTTTCAGCCAATCGTCGATCTGAGTGCTGGCAAGATCTGGGGCTACGAAGCCCTGGTTCGCGGTGTGGTCGGCGAGGGCGCGCCCACCGTCCTCAGCCAGGTCACCGACGAAAATCGCTACACGTTCGACCAGGCCTGTCGCGTCAAGGCGATCGAGTTGGCCGGCAGCCGCATCGCGGGTGGCGACAGCAGGCTCAGCATCAATTTCATGCCCAACGCCGTCTATGAGCCCAAGGCGTGCATCCGTGCGACGCTGGAAGCGGCCAATCGCATGCAGTTCGATCCCCGCCGCCTCATGTTCGAGTTCACCGAGAATGAGCGCATGGAAGATGTTGGCCATGTGAGCCACATCGTCGCCGAATATCGCCGCATGGGGTTCATGACGGCGCTGGACGATTTTGGCGCCGGCTATGCCGGGCTTGCCCTGCTCTCGCGGTTCCAGACCGATCTCATCAAGATCGACATGGAGCTGCTCCGCGGCGTGGAAGCGTCCGGGGTCAAGCAGGCCATCATCCGCGGACTTGTCGGGATCGCCGCCGAACTCGATATCCTGTTGCTCGCCGAGGGCGTGGAGAGCGAGGCGGAGATGCAGATGCTGAAGTCAGCCGGCATCCACCTGTTCCAGGGATACTATTTCGCCCGGCCGCAGTTCGAGACCTTCCAGACAATGCAGGAACTGACCAGCCTGGCCTAAGCCCAACTCCGCGTGCCTATTTGGCGGCGTCCCCAGTCAGCCTGGTGAGCTCGGGAATGAAATCCCGTACCACCGGCTGGGACTGTGTTTCGAAGGGCAGGGGCCGGACCACGCGCATGGCCGCGATACCAACGCGTACCGTCATCAGGCCGTTGACCACGCCTTCGCCCAGCCGCGCTGAAAGCTTGGCGGCGATGCCTTGCCCCACCAGCTGCTCGACAATGCCATCGGTGAGCACCAGCCCGCCGGTGACGGCCAGGTGCGCCAATACGGCACCGGTCAGCCGCCAGAAGCCGAAAAAGCCTGGGCGGGCCCCGTAGAGGGCCGCAATCGCGCCGGCAAGGCGGATGCTTTCATAGATGACGAAGGCGATATCGACGAGCGCGCGGGGCGAGACCGCGGTGACCAGTGCCACGCGACGGGCGGACGCTGCTGTCAGCACCTTCGCCCGCGCGTCGAGCGGGCTCATCAGGCTGCGCTCGGCCAGGGCGATCATCTCGTGGCCGTCGAACAGATGCGGCAGGTGGTCGGTGACCGATTGGCGTGCTCGGGCCAGGTCGGGGCGATCGGCATAGATGGTCGCCAGGCTGTCGACGACATGCCTGGCGGCGTGGGAATCGTTTTCGGCGGTTGCAGCGGCGGCGTCGCGGCGCAGTGCATCGAGCACGCGCAGTCGGCGCAAGGCGAAGATTTCGCGTGCCGCCAGGGCCACGACCGCGACGAGGAAGGCGCCCAGCGCGCCAAGACCGACCCAGCCCAGCCATTCATTGGCGGCGAAGAGATCGCGGATCAGCCGGTCGGCCGCCAGCCCCAGGCCTGCCGAAACCAGGATGCCGCCGGTGGTCCAGGCGAGGCGACCCAGCCAGCCCATGCGACGCGGCGGCGGCGCCACCAGCGTCTCATCGATGTCCGGATCGAAGGCGGGTTCGACGACGTCCACCTTGGCGGGCGCAAAGGCGCGCGGGGTCCGGGCGGGTTCGGCGAGTTCCGTCGGCGATGCGGTCGGGCGGGCGATCGGGCGTTTCATGCGAGCCAGTCTCCCACCAGATAGTCGAGTGCCCGGTCGAAGCGGATATGGGGCAGCACCACCTCGCCATTGGCATTGCGCTCCAGCTTCTGTGGCGGGGTGAAGCGCAGGAAGTTGAGCGAAACGGGCGTGCCGTTTTCAAACAGTGAATCCGGGCGTTCCGGCAAGTCACCGGGAAACAAGGCGATTTCGGTTTTGCCGTCATAGGTCGCGCCGTCGAGCGTCTCGCCCTGCATTGGCGTACCGATGATGGTGGGGAGCGTCTCGCCGCCCTCGCTGATCGTGCCTTCGCGGGTGGCGCGAATGCCAGCCAGGGCGATGGACTTGGTCTCCGCCCCAGCGAAGCGGGCGCGCTTGCTCGCATTGGCCACCAGCCGGTTGAGAATGGCCTCGAGCCGGTCATGGCTGGTGTGGTGCACGTGATCGGCCTTTGTCGCGGCAAAGAGGATGCGGTCGATCTTGCGCACGAAGGGGCGGAGCAGGGGATTGGTCTCGCCCTGACGGAAACAACTCATGACGGCGGTCAGCGCCGTTTCAAGATCGGCCACGGCCGTTGGTCCGGCGTTGAGGGCCCGCAGGGTATCGACCAGCACGATCTGGCGATCGAGCCGGGCGAAGTGGTCGCGGAAGAAGGGGCGTATGACCCGGTCCTTGTAGGCCTCGTAACGGTGCTCCAGCATGGCGTAGAGGCTGGTGCCGCGCATGGTCTGTGCGGTACGTGGCAGCGGCGCGAAGGTCAGCGCCGGAGAGCCCTCGAGATCGCCCGGCAGCAGGAAGCGCCCGGGCGGAAGGGTCGACAGCGCGCCATGTTCGCGGCTGCGGCGCAGATAGTCGGTAAACGTTGCCGCCAGCTTTTCCGCGTCGGGGTCGTTGGCATCCTTGTGCGGATCAATATTGGCCAGCAGGTCGAGGAAGGGCTTGGCCTCCTTGCCGGAATCGGGACGGCGTGCCCGTCCCAGGGCCTCCTCGCTCCATTCGGCAAAGCTCAGGCCAAGCAAGGGCAGGTCGAGCAGCCATTCGCCGGGATAGTCGACAATGTCGAGATTGAGCGTCGACGGGCCGGTCATCCCGGAATACCAGTTCTTGGACTGGAACTTCAGCACCACGCGCAGCTGGGAAATGCGCCGCGTGCTCTCGGGCCAGACGGCCGTCTTGGCGGTCAGCGCCTCAAGATGCTGCTCATAGGCAAAGCGCGGAATGGTGGCGTCGGGATATTCGGCGAGCCTGGCGCCGATAAAGCGCCCCTCGGCAAGCGGGGTGAAACCGGGCATGCGGCCGCCGGTCAGCAGGTTATGCACCAGCGCGGTGATGAAGATGGTCTTGCCGGCCCGGCTGAGGCCGGTGACGCCCAGCCGCAGGGTCGGGGTGAAGGCCCCCGTCGCGGCATCGGTGAGATTGGAGAGGGCGATGCCCAGTTCATCGACGATGGTGGTGGGGGGCTGGGGCACGCGCTGGTCTCTCGGTCAGTCCGCAAGATAGGGATTTGTCCGGCGCGTTCAAGCGGCGAAGGGGCCGGCCCGGGCGGGCCGGCCTCCGATCAGCAGTCGGCGATGCCGATCTGGGTCATGTCGTAGGGCGTGGTCTGGTAGATTTCGTTGATCCAGTTCTGGAACAGCAGATGCGCATGGCTGCGCCAGCGGTTCTCCGGCGTCGCGCTGGTATCCCCGTTTGGGAACAGGTTCGCCGGCAGCGGCGTATCGAGACCGGCCTTGATGTCCCGCTCATACTCGTCGGCAAGCGAGCGATTGTCATATTCCAGGTGATTGAGGAAATGCACTGCGCGGTGCTTCTTGTCGCCCAGCATGCAGACGCCGATCTCGGCATTGTCGATCAGTACTTCGAGGTCGGGCCCCAGCGTCGTCCGGTCAATATCGTTGTAGCGCGACACGGGGATCATCGGGCTGTCCGAGAAGCCGCGCAGAAAAGGCGAGCGCGGGCTGGTCACCTGATGGCGGAAGACACCGAAGGCCTTGCTGGCCATGCGGTAGCGCCGCGCGGCATGGAAATGATGCAGCGCCGCCTGGGCACCCCAGCAGATGAACATGGTGTGGTGCACATTGGTCTGCGTCCAGTCCATGATCTCGACCATTTCGGGCCAGTAGCGCACCTCCTCGAAGGGAATGTTGGCGATCGGCGCCCCGGTGACGATAAAGCCGTCGAACTTGGCGCTACGGACCTCTTCCCAGGTCTTGTAGAAGGTCCTGAGATAATCCTCGGACGTGTTCTTGGACTGGTGGTCGGTGACCCGCACCAGCGTCAGTTCCACCTGCAGCGGCGTCGAACCGATGAGGCGGGTGAACTGCGTCTCGGTGCGCTCCTTGTTGGGCATCAGGTTGAGCAGGCCGATGGAGAGGGGGCGGATATCCTGGCGCGCGGCGCGCGTGGAATCCATCACATAGACACCCTCGTCCTCTAGGGTCTTGCGGGCGGGCAGGTTGTCAGGAATTCGAATAGGCATATCAGCCTCTTAAGCGAGAATGATCGGAAAGCGATTCAGGCGTCGTGCGTCTCCCTCTGGGAACGCGCTAACGCATTCGCTTTTCGATCTCGGCGGCCATGAGATCGATAAACTCGTCGCCGTCGCGCACCGTGGCGAGGTCGGAAGCCTCCACCACATAGCCAAAGTTGTCCGCCAGCTGTTGGTAGCGGGGCAGCCGGTCATGCAGCAAAGCTTCGAAACCCCATGCACCAAAGCCAAGCGGGTCGACGTCGCCATCCTCGACGATGCCGTGGATCAGCTTGTACTCGGCCCATTTCTCCAGCAGGAATTCGGGCCGGTAATACATCGGCTTGGGGCTCTGCTTGAAGCGGCGCACCAGTTCGGCGGCATCCTTGCCGGTGCCGCGGATGTAGAGCAGGGCCGTCGACGCCGCCAGCGTCTTGACCACCGGATCTTCAGGATCGGCAGGGTCGACAACCTCGATCAGCGAACCGCCGGTATCGGCGATGAAATCGTCGTAGCCATAGAGCGCCTTGGCGCGCTCGATGAAGTGGGGCACGTCCTTGAGCGCGGCGATTTCGGCAATGCGGTGCTGCTCCTGCCGGCGCTGGTATTCAGCCAGCGGCAGGCCACCCTTGTCGGGGTTGCCGGGCGTGCCGAGATAGCTCGAGAGCGGATCGAGATTGTCGAAGGTCAGGTTGGACGAGATGTAGATGGAGTCCGAGCGCAGCAGCCCGGCCAGGAAGGGAACCTTCATGGCCTCGCGCTTGAAATTGTCGACGATGAACTCGCCCATATAGCGCGTGCCGATGCGGTAGTCGGCCGAGTAGTGAAACCAGTTGCTGGCGCGCAGCATGGCCGAGAGGCGCGTCTTGCCGACGCCGGCCATGCCGAACACGGTCACGGCGCGGCGCGGCGCTTTGACGAACTCATCGGCACTGGAAAACAGCATGGCACGCCCCGGAACTATGGTTCCTGCATTACTGCAACCGCCCCATGTTCACAAGCGGGCGGCAATTTCTGCCGGTGGCTCGGACTCAATTGCCGAGATGCCGCCACATTTCCTGCTCGCGCTGGCCAAAACGCCAGCAAAATCAACGCTAAGGTGAGTTGGCACCATGCTTGCATTGATACTTGCGAACGCGTCCCACGACGCAAACCGGTTTTACGGAGTATCACATGGGCATTTATGGCGCTCTTTCCAGTGCGGTGACCGGCCTGCGGGCCCAGGCGCACGCGCTGGAAAACATTTCGGGTAATATCGCGAACTCCCAGACCACGGGCTACAAGCGCATCGAGACCGATTTTCTCGACCTGATCCCCGATGCCCCGATCTCGCGCCAGGTGCCCGGCGCCGTGCTGGCGCAGTCGCGCGGCACCAACAATGTGCAGGGCGATATCAAGACGGTCTCGGACGAGACGTTTATCGCGCTCAACTCCAACGGCTTCTTCGTGGTCGAACCCAAGATCGGCCAGTCGGACGGCAATGCGGTCTTCGCAGGCACCAATTTCTTCACCCGTCGCGGCGATTTCGAAATCGACAAGGACGGTCTCCTGGTCAACGGCGCTGGGTACTACCTCAAGGGTCTGCCGATCGATACGCTGACCGGCAACATCTCCGGCTCGGTGCCCGAAGTTATCCGTCTCTCGAACAATTTTCTGCCGGCGCAGAAGACCAACCGCATCAACTACCAGGCCAACCTGCCGCAGTTGCCCAAGAATACCGGCTACGTGGCCACCATTCCCAATAGCGAATTGCTCAATACCAGCAATTACGGCGGTGTTGCCGCGACGGCGACCGGCGACAGCCTGACCGTACCGGCATCTGCGGCCGGCTATGCCATCCCTGACGGAACGATTGATGCGCTGGGCGCCGGCTTCGCCGACGGCCAGACCCTCTCGCTCACCGTCAACGGTGTTACCCGCACGCTCGAGTTCCACAACAACGACCTTGCTGGTGTTGCGCCGGGCAATATCGGTGTCGATATTCAGCCGGGCCAGTCGATCGACGACGTGATGGCGGCGATGCAGGCGGCGATACAGGCCGGCGGCGGCGGTTTTACAACCGCGACGGTTGGTGCGGTGAATGGCAGCCTGCGAATTGGCCTGGGTGACAATATCACCGACACCTTGACGCTTGGTGGTACGGCGATGGCGGGGCTCAGCCTCAGCGCTGGCCCCTATTCGGCACAGGCGGATACGGCGCTTGACGCTCTCGGCAATGGCTTCGTGCCTGGCCAGACACTGACCTTCTCTGTCGGCTCCACGACGCACACGCTGCAGTTCCACAACAACGATGCCGGCTCGGTGACCGCGCCCAATATCGGCATCAATATCCAGCCGGGCAACAGCATCGGCGATGTTATCGTCGCAATGCAGGCCGCGCTCCGGTCTACTGGCGGCGATTTTTCTTCGGCAACGGTGAGCGCCAATGCCAGCAATGAGCTCGTGGTCTCCATGGGTGGGTTCAAGACGTCTGCACTGACCGTCGGTGGCACTGCCGCTGCTGGGTTGGGCCTGGGCGGCGTCCATAACAACGTCAACCCACCGTCTCGCCTCGCTACCATCTCTGCGGCAAATGATGCCCAGTTCAAGGCCAACTCGATCGCCGGCGGCGCCATAACGGTCTATGCGGAGAACGGTGCGCCGGCCAACGTGCAGATGCGCTGGGCCAAAATCGACAGCGCTGCGTCGGGTGGAGCAGATACCTGGAACCTGTTCTACATGTCCGACAGTAGCGCCACGGGTACGCAGCCGATGTGGACCAATGTCGGGCAGGACTATGTATTTGCCGGCGACGGTTCGATTGCGCCTCCTGGCCTGCCCACGGTCATGATCAGCGATCTGGAAGTCAACGGCGTGGAGATCGGCGACGTTGAGCTCAAGCACGATACCAACGGCATTTCCCAGTTCGCCGACGTCAACGGCACCGCAAACGTCTCCACCCTGAACCAGAATGGCTACGGGGCCGGTGAATTCGTTTCGGTGGCCATCAATGACAGCGGTCGTGTGGTTGCTACCTATTCCAACGGCGAGCGCATCGACATGGCGCAGGTGGTGACGGCGGAATTCAACGCCATCAACAAGCTCAAGCGGCTGGATGGCGGCGTGTTCTCCAGTACCTCGGAGTCGGGTGAGGCCATTCTTGACCTGTCCGGTTCCGGTGTCATCGGTGGCGCACTCGAAGCATCCAATACCGACATCTCCGATGAGTTCACCAAGCTGATCGTGACGCAGCAGGCCTATGCGGCCGGTACGCGCATCGTCAGCACGGCCGATGAGATGCTCCAGGAAGCGCTCAACATGATCCGCTGAGGCGGACCCAGCCACTAGGTTCGGGGCCGGTGCCCCGGACCAGATTGCTCAGTGTGGAGTCCCTTGAATGGGTCTGACGACGTCACTCACCAACGCTGTCTCCGGTTTGCGGGTCAATCAGGATTCCCTGGACATCCTGAGTCGCAACATCGGCAACGCCGGCACGCCCGGCTACCACCGGCAGTCGCTCAACGTCATCGACTACAATTCGCAGGACAGCAGCTACGCCCGGTCCCAGGGGACCAATCGCGCCTTCAATACCAGCCTGCAGACCTATTATACCCGCCAGGTGTCGGACACCGCTAATTCCGGTGTGCAGGCTGCTTATCTCGACCGGTTTCAGGGCTTTCTGGGTAAGCCAGGCGCTGCCGGTTCGCTCGATACGGTATTCAGTGAGCTGCAGAATGCGCTCAAGGGTATCGCCACCAGTCCGGACGACTACAACTCGCGCGCCGAGGCAGTGGCGTCCGCCCAGAGCATGGTGGAGACGCTCAACCGGCTTTCCAACACGATCCAGGGCATGCGGCAGGAGACCGAAGGCCAGATCGCATCGAACGTTCACAATCTCAACGGCATGCTGAACTCGCTGTCCGAGGTGAACAGCCGCATGCTCGATCTGGGCATGACGGACGGCGCCCGGGCGGCGCTGCTTGATCAGCGCGACCGGCTGGTGTCTTCAGTTGCCGAACTGATCGACGTGCGGGCCGACTATCGCGCCGACGGTACCGTGGCGTTGATGACCCGCTCGGGCGTGGGGCTGATCGACAATGGCGTCTCCACCTTCAAGTTCGAGAGCGCCGGCAACCTGTCGCCCAATTCTCTGTTCGACCCGGACCCGGCCGAGACCAAGGTCGGCAAGATGACGCTGACGACCCCGTCAGGCCTCACTATCGACCTTGTGGCTCAGGGCGTGTTGCAGGGCGGTGAGCTGGGCGGGCTGATCACGCTGCGCGACCGCACGCTGGTTGAGGCGCAGGATCAGCTTGACGAGATAGCAGCGGGACTCGCGCAGGCCTTTTCCACGATCAAGTCACCCGGCACCGCGGCGGCCGATGGGACGGGCGCAGCAGGGCTCGACCTCGACCTTGCCAATATGCGGCCGGGCAATGACATTCTCTTCTCCTACTCCGAAGGTGGCGTCGACAAGCGGGTTCGCATCGTCAACACGACCGAGCCATCCGACTACATCGACGCAACGGGTCAGCGCGTCATCGGAATGGACCTTTCGGTGGACTCCACGTCGGTGGCCAGCCGGCTCGATGCGATGTTCCCCAGCCTTGCCATCAGCAGCACGGGTCCCAATAACCTCCGCATCCTTGATGACGGCGCCGCCGGCACTATCGACGTCAAGACCGGCGTGGTGCGCACAACCTCCTCGGGCCTGCAGGGCGCCGGTCTGGGCCTCAACCTGTTTGTCGACCAGGGCAATGCCGCCTTTACCAACAATCTCGATACTGATCCGCCGCAGAAGCAGGGCTTTGCTGCCCGCATCTCCATCAATCCGGCGGTGGTGGCCGACAATCGCCTGCTGGTTCAGTATGAGGTGGGCGGGACGCTGGGCGATGCCGATCGAGCGGACTACATCATCGATCAGCTCGAGAAGATGAATTTTGTCTCAGGCGGCAACCCTGCGGCCAATTCCGGACGCTTCCAGCTCACCGGCAATCTCGGCGAAGTCATCTCCCAGATTGTCGGTTTCCAGGGCTCGTCCGTCAATGCCGCCATCACCAAGCGCGATGACCGCCAGCTGACGCTCGACACCATCGTCGACCAGATGCAGACCGAATATGGCGTCAATATCGACGAGGAAATGGGGCGGTTGATGGAGCTGCAGAATGCCTATGCGGCCAATGCTCGTGTGGTTTCGGTGGTCAAGGAACTGCTCGATGCCCTGTTCGCGTCAACCTAACGGAGTAGCGCAACATGATCGTCAATAAGTCCATGTTCCCGCTGCAGTCAGGGTTTGGCGTCATTTCGCAGATGCAGGGGCGGTTTGCCGATCTGCAGACCCAGCTCGGCACCGGCATGAAGGCCTCGACGCTGGCCGATATGGGCCGCGACCTGCCCATGTCCCTCTCCGTCCGCGCCCGCTTGTCCAATATCGAGGGCTACTCGGCCAATATCGATACGGTCAGCCTCCGCCTGAGCTTTCTCGACAAGACGATGTCGCGCCTCGACCAGATGGAGGGTGAGGCGCGCAATGCCGCGGTGCAGGGCCAGTATGGCAGCAACAACATCAACATGGCGACTATTCCTGGCCTCTCGAAAGGGCGGCTCGACGAACTGGTGACCCTGCTCAACTCCGATGTTGCCGGCCGCTATCTGTTTGGTGGTTCCAATACTGATACCGCTCCCTTGCCGACGACCGATGTGCTGCTCAATGGCCAGGCCGGCAAGGCAGGCTTCCAGGCCGTGGTTTCCGAGCGCAAGGCCGCCGACGCCGGCACCGATGGCCGTGGTCGACTGACGTCCACCCATACCGCTGCGACCACGACCGTCACCCTGTCCGAGGATGGCGTGCACCCCTTCGGCATGAAGGTCTCGACGATCTCGAGCACCAGCGGCGAAGTCACCGTGACGCAGCCAGCCGCCGGCACCCTGCCGCTCGGGGATGAGGTCAGCGTCACCTTTGCACCAGCGCCTGCCGACCAGATCCAGTCTGGTCAGACCATTTCGATGGGCTTCACCCTGCCGGACGGCACCGAGACCCAGATCACGCTGCGCGCCGTGACGGCAGCCGAGGCCAATGGCTCGAACAATGAGTTTGTGATCGGCCTCGATGCGGAAGAGACCGCGGCCAATTTCAAGACCGCGCTGGATGCAAGGCTGGTCGAAGTCGGCAAGTCGGAACTGTCGGCCGCCTCGACCTATGCCGCCTCGGAGAACTTCTTCAACGGCCCGGGCGAGCCGGTGCTGCGCGTGTCGGGGAGCCCCGCCACCGCCACCTCGCTCCGCGTCGCCGATGCCAGCGATACGGTCATGTGGTATGGAGGCCAGACGCCGGCCGTATCCGTGCAGGGACTGGGCCGGCTGGAGATCAGCAGCGCAGCCGCCAATTCGGTGACGCTGGGTGAGAAGGCGCCGGTTTCGGCCAAGCACGGCTTCCAGATCACCGGCATATCGCCCGATACCGCGAGCATCGACACCAGCTATGCCGCAGGCGACCCCAGCAGTGCCAGTGTTGCATTCACCGCTGTGCCGGCGGCCGGCGAGACGGTCGAGGTGACCCTGACCGAGCCCAATGGCAATACCCGCACCCTGCAGCTGACGGCCGTTGTCGGCAAGGCTGGCCCGGGCCAGTTCAGCATCGGCGCTGATGCGGATGCCACGGCCGACAATTTCTCGACCGCCCTCAATGTGGTGGTGACCGAGGCGGCGATGGCTGCCGAGGGCAATCCGCGCCAGAGCGTCACGGCCAAGGTTGATGACGCCACCCGCGTGAATTACGGCATGGAAGCCAACGAGTCCGGCCTGCTGCGCCTGATGCGCACCCAGGCCGCGATGACGGTGGAAACCTATCCGACCGAAGCCGACATCCGGGCCTCCTGCGAGCCGATGCGCCTGGCCGCCATGGCCCAGCCCGATGGCCCGCTTCGCATCGCTGCCCTCAGCGACTACGAGAAGGCCGTCACTGCCGATATCCGCTCCGCCAATGGCCGCTTCGACGCCATGGCCAACCGCCAGCAGGACGCGCTTTCTGAATCGCACAATGCCGAAAAGGGCTCGATCGAGATCCTGACCATGGAGCTGGCGGTGGCCAGCATCACGCTCAAGAGCTCGACATCGCGTCACACGGCCTACAAGGCCCAGCTCGACAACCTGCTGAGCGACATCGAGACGGTCAGCAAGGAAGATGTCGCCATGGAGATCCTGGCCCTGCAGACCCGCCTGCAGGCGAGCTACCAGGCCACGGCCATGGTCAGCCAGCTCAGCATCGTGAACTTCCTCTAGCGACGCCGGCCCGCCGCCTTCGCGCGAGCCTATCGTTCACAGAGTTGCAAAAAAAAGCCCCGCATCGCTGCGGGGCTAATTGCATTGTCGGTAATTGGGGGGTCAGTTGCCGCGCAGGCCTGCAGCGATCTGGCGATTGAGCCGGACCAGCACGTCGAGCTGCTGTGGCTGCGGATTGGCCTCAAGCAGGATTTCGCGGGTCTGGTTCATGATGAACATGCCCAGATTTGCGATGTTCTGGCGGATTTCCTGGGGCAGGGGGCTGTCTTCCTTGGTCACCGCGGCCATGAAAATGATCCAAAGCTTGCGATTGAAGGTCAGCGCGGCCTTCAGTTCCTGCTGGGTACCGGTCGCCCACTCGTCCTTGACCTTCTGCAGGCCTGCGGCTGCCTTCATCAGGAGGGCAGATTCGCGTTCACGAGGGGATTCAACGACTTTGGTCGTCTGCTGGTAGGCCAGAGCGCCTTGCTGATGCATGGTCTAGGAGGTCCTGTTCGTACTCAATAAGCCTTTGGGCTGCCTTCAGACCTTTGTAGAGAGACCCGGTTAATATCTCGTTGTTTATTTGCTCCAAAATCTTTAGGGAAGAGGGAACGGCCTCCAGGAAATCCCGGCTCATATCGAAGTAGGCGCGCTTGGCAGTCTCGCCTTCGTCGTCGTCGATATACATCAGCTGTACGGCCAGGTAGATGCGCTTGGCGGGCGTGTTGGCCGTCTCGGAGGTGAGGATATCCTTCTCGCGCAGGATCGGCGCCCGCCCCTCGATGAAGAGGCGCGTCCTCTGGTCCGAATTGGTGATGATGCAGTTGCCGACCAGCAGCTTTTCGCCGGGCTTCAGTTCGACCTTGAGCGCCATTTAGCCTGCCTCCACGACTCGAGATTCGTCCTGACTGGTCTAGCTCGCCCATTCGGCGAAAACAATGAAGGCGGGCCTTTGGCCCGCCTTGTGGATCGTATCGTGATGAACGAATGAGCGTCTAGCGCAGCAGCTGCAGGATCGACTGGTCGGCCTGGCTGGCCAGCGACAGCGAGTTCTGCGACAGCTGCTGGCGGGTCTGCAGCGCCAGCAGGTTGGCAGCTTCCGTGTTCATGTCGGCCAGCGTCAGGTTGCCGGCGCCGGTTTCGAGCGTATCGATCATGGCGGTGGTGAACGACTTGCGGTTCTGCACGATGGAGAGGTTCGAGCCGAAGGTGGAAGCCTGCGAGCGGACATCATCTAGCGCCGTCTTGAGGTCTTTCAATAGGCCGTCGACTGTAACGTCGCTGTCGAGCTGCTTTTCTTCCAATTGCGTGGGAACGCCCAAGTTGAGAGCGTTGACTGTCTCGCCATCTTTGGTCTGGATGTCGATTGCCGAGGTGCCGGTTTCGTTGAAGGTGATCGTCAGCTTGTCGCCGCGGAGCAGGTTGATACCGTTGAACGAAGCGTCGTCGGCGAGCTTGTCGAGTTGGTCGCGCAGTTCATTGAACTGGTCGGCCAGGCCGGCACGGACCGAGTTGCCGAGGATGTCGGCGGCGCCGGTGGAGGTGCCGTCGATGGCGCCGGACGCACTTACGCCGTCGACATTCAGTTCCTGGGTTGACTGGTTCTCGATCCTCAACTTGCCGTTGTCATTGGAGGCACGCACCTTGCCGGCGAAGTCGCTGTTGGAGGCGTTGATCTCGGAAACGAGTTCGTCAACTGTCTTGGCGGTATAGGCCTTAGTCGTCACTTCGGTCGGGTCGGCAGCGGCGAAACCGAAATCGGCCAAGGTCAGTGCCGTACCACCCGCGCCGTTGGCGATGGCACCAGCGGTGACGTCCACGGAGGCGTCGGAGAAGTCAGTGGCAGCAGGGCCGGTGAAAGTCAGGTTGTTGGAGTTATCCAGACCTGCCTTGACATCCATGCCGACGGCTTCAAAACCGCCGTTGAGAGCCTTGACGAGTTCGTCGCGGGTGACCGCAGAACCATCTGCAACAGACATGGTGAACGCAGTGGTGCCCGCATCGACGGTGATGGTGTCTGCGCCGGCCGAACCGCGAACGGTGACGGGGGTGGCACCGCCGCCATTGACGTTGATGGAGAAGTCCAGACCATCGGCGGCTTCGTTCAGATCAAAAGTGGCATCCGTTACCGCGAGGGTGGCAGTTGCCTTGGCGCTCTTGAACAGTCCGACGCTGGCATCTTCACCTTCTGCAAAGGCGCCACCCGACATGGTGAGGGTCTTGGCATTGGCCGCAGCGTCGGTGGTCACGCCGGTAGCCAGAGCGGCGGCGTCAAGCGTGTA
>JAHJWO010000023.1 GCA_018828145.1 Alphaproteobacteria bacterium
ACCGTCTTGAGGTCGAGGTAGTTGGACCGGTACTGCTCGCTGGAAATCTTGATGACCTGCCCGCGGAACAGGATCTCGCACTTGCGGCTGTACTCGCTGCCGTACGTTGCATAGTGGACCGTGACCTCGACCCAGTTGGCGAGGATCTCACCGGCCAGGCGGTCGGCAGCGCAGCGGGTGTCAGGCAGCGATGCACGATGGTCATCGATCGACTGCATCCAGGCCTGCAGGGGAGCGAGGAAACGGTTCAGAGAAACTTCCCAGGCGGCGCGGGGTGGTGTGGGCGTGGTCATCACTTGTCTCCCCTCTTGAACTCGGGACGCTTGCCCTTTGCGGCAGGCTTCCCCATCACTGGCACAAAGGGCGCCGCCTCGGGCGGAGTGACCGGCGCCGGCGTGAACTTCGGCTTCATCGCCTCGGTCTTGGTGACCCGGCGAGTCATAGTGACGTGAACCTCCTCTGGCAGCGCGATGGGCGCGAAGCCGATGATGCGGTTTTCGTTATCGGTCTTGGTCCGGGCGGACAGTTCCCGGGCATAAGCATCGGCATCCTCGAGGGTGTCGAAGCGGACCAGCACCGGCGACTGGTTGTTGTTGTAAAAGGCGAGAGACGGCACGTTCATGGTGACGAGGCATGCCGGACCGTCCCAGATCTGGTCGGTCGGCATTTTCAACACGGCGAACCGGCCCAGATCGGCGAACTTGAATTTGATGTTGTCAGCAGTCGTGTCCATCAGCGTGCTCCCTCGCCGGCGGGTGCGTCGACAACAACGACGCCCTCTGCCTCGGCCATCTGGCGGTCGAAGTCGCCATCAGGATCGAGGATGTCAGCGGCTTGCTGGGCCGTGATCTTTCCCGAGTAGAGATCGGTGACCAGCCGCTCGAGACCGTCATCCTCGGGGGCCGGTCCGGGAGCGCGTCCGTAATTGCACTCATGGATGTAGGCCGCCTCGGCTTCCTCGCTGGCATCGATCGGCAGGATCTCGAGCCCGCGCATGCGACGGTGGACAGAGCGGAGGCGCTTGACGTCGCCCCGGCAATATTCGGCGACTGCGTCGATCCGGCCCGCCTTTACGGCGTCCCAGACCATGCTGCCGTCCATGTCACCCTTGCCGGCGACACCGAGGGCCCGGCACAAGCGGTCGAGGCCGATGCGCCCGGAGGAAGCGTCAGCTGCCAGCCACGCCTCGAATTCGGCATCCGACATCGCCCGCAGCATGTCGTCCTCCTCGGCACACAGGGCTGACAGATCGCTGCTGACGGATAGGCGGCGGGCTGCGGACCACTGCCTGTCGGCTTCGAGCAGGCCGGTCACGAAAGCCGTCTCGCGGGGTGCTGCGCCAACATCGACGAGGGCATCGTCATCGCGCTCTATTGGCTCGGAATTCGGGCGGATCGGTTGGCGGCGTGGTGTGCGCATTGGAAAGGCTTTCCTGATGGTCGTAGAAAAATACGGCCGTCTTTTCGCGACGTCGAGGTCGACAAACGCTTGATTTCCCCCACTTTGGCTGTTTCTCAGTTGTGAAGTTCGCGTCTGGATCGACGAAATAGGACTGGAAATTTATTCCAGCTAGACGACCACTTTCGTATTTTGACAACCTTGCCATCTGGATTTGTAGGTTTCCAGTGGTGCGGGTATGAGTCGGGTTCGCAACTACAATGAGGGAATCGAGATGAGGAATTTGCTGGCTGCAATTGGACGTCTTCTGTCGTCGATGCGGACCGTATGGGAGTACTGCTCGAAAGCGGGTAGGTTGGTCGCCAGGACGTTCTTGGCGCCCTTCGCGGGCGGTGGCGCCACATTGCCCGACGAGACGCCTGAGGGGCTTCCTGGGCCAACCTCGGCTGTCCAGGATGGCCTTGCCAACATCCGCCGTCTCGCCGGCGCGATGGCCGCCGATCGGGTAACGGCAGCGGACCTGGCCAACGTGCCCGACAGCAGGATCGAGTGGCTTGCTGCCATGGATCGTGGCATGCTCGCCAAAGTGCTGTGCGCCGACGATGCTGCGCTCAAGGCCCACCTGACCGGCAGGAATGCCATCCGCGGCGTGCTGGCAGCCGACAGGGACAGCGTGACGGCGTACCGTAATTCCATGTCCGTCAACATGACGGACGACGAGCCGGCGCCGGAGATGGCATACGCCGCCTAGACCGCCATCGCCGCCGAGGAATGCGAAAGGCCCGCTGGAGTGATCCGGCGGGCCTTCGTCGTTGTGGGGTCTACGGCTTGAGGCCGGGGTCCGGTTCGTCGAGTTCGGGCTCCGGAGCCGGCTTGCGGCCCAGTGTCGGCATCACCATTGGCTTACGCGGTGGCCTGGCGGTCACGCCCACTGGCAGGACAGGCGAGGACACAGAGACGCTCGCGTTCCCCAGTTCCTTGTCGAGGTCGTCGATATGATCAGCGACTTTCTGCAAAGCGTCGCGCCGGCTCTGCAACACGGCGCGGGCATGGGCCACCAATTTTCGGTCTTGGTCGTCCGTCATGTCCCGGCGCCCGCCGACGATATTCGCCACGACGGGTTGCGAGACGCCCATCCCGGCGGCGAGCGGCGCACCATAACGCTCGCCGTGTAATGCGATCCCGATATCGATCATGCGTTGTCGGCGGGCGGCGGCGGTGGCCTTGGTGATGTTGGTCATGTCAGGCTCCGATCTGGCGAAGGTTGGTGACAGCACGCTTTGGCGCCGCGGCTGCGCGGACGGCTTTCGCCCGGCCCGGCTTGGACGCGATGAAGGCAGCGCGGGCCGCCTCCGTCGTGAACATCAGCGGGACGACCTTACCCGGCACAGGTTCGTAGTTCACATGGAACTTGGCCATCACAGGTCCTCCTCGATATCAACAAGGCCGGTATCGGTCAGGCCCCAGCGGAAATCGTCGTCGATGCCATGACGATCGATGTAGTCGTATAGCCGCCACGTGCAGCGCGATGCACGAAATTCAACGTCGGGGTGGCTTCCCTCCGCGTGGCGGATAGCGTCTTCCTTGGACATGCCGGTGCCGTGGACAGTCATCTCGAGGTCGCCGGCATCGACATACTGGTCGTGCGGGAACGCGACATAAAAGCGAAGCCCGGAAAGGGTGGCATCCAATGCTGCCCTATCGCGTGCGATGGATTTCTCGATCGAACGGAGGGTGGAGATCACGGCGAGCCGCGTCCGGGCGTCGGCAGGCTGACCAGTGATCGGCGCCAGGGCCTGCTGGATGGCGGAATGGCCGGCGTCCATAGCGATCTGGAGGGGCGAGGTGATGTCGGCCATCATGCCACCTCGGCGTTGGCGAGCGACGGGGTGTAGGGCGTCAACTTCAGGTTCCGGTTGGCCGCAGGATCGAGCCGATAAATGACGCCCTGGAAGAGGATCGGCATTCCCATGTGGACGCGGACGACCGGCTCGGGGTCGCGGCGCTCTGCGGTCAACATGGCACCCAGACTGTTGATCCAGACAAGGTCATGGCCCTGTTCGCGTGCGCGGTCGATGGCCCGTACTGGGTCTTGGCCACTCTCTAGGGCGTAAGAAATGAGGCTGCCGATCTTGAACGTGTGCAGGTCGCCGAGCACCAACTTCTCGCCGGCGATTAGCTCGGTCGCGATGACCTCAACGGTTTCGCCGGCGACGAGGAAACGGGCTGTCACGCCGGCCTCACGGTTCACGTGATGGCCGATGCCCGTAGTGCGGAAAATGTTGTCAACGATGGGTTTGCGGTGGATTGTCATGTCGGGCTCCTGAGACCTTGGGTCTCGTGTGGAAAAGGGAAAGGGGCGGCTGGTGCCACCCCCAGGGGAGGATCAGTTTTCGGACTGGTAGTAGGACATGTCGTTGGACCGGCGGACGGGCCGCTCGTCCTTCATGCGCTGCCGGTGGGCGAGAGCTGCGAGCCCTTCGTCGGTGAAGGCATCGGCGCCAAGGTACTGCATGACTTCCAGGACGGTCTCTTCGTCGCTGAAACCATACAGGGACTCGATGGTGCGCAGGTCGATAGCACGCATGTCCCGGGGTGCCGGGTCCGGAATCTCGGAGCGGTCCCGGATCAGCCAACCTTCGCCGCCGAACTGCAATAGACGGTCCTCATCCCAGGAGTAGATGCCCGGAACGGTGGTGAAGCTCGTTCTGCCAAAGGTCGGGAGATCGCTGGCGTCGTAGAGCATGTCGACATCAACGCCGTGCAACTTGGCATATGAGGCCGCGGCATTGAGAGCATCGATCAGCTCGTTCAGGTTCTCGGCGTTCTGGACGGCAGCGGCGATGACCTCGGACTCGCGTACCTCGGTGACGAGGATCTCGCCTACCTCGGACGGGGCTGCATGCTGAGCGGCCTCGTAGTCGGCATAACCAGCCTCGACGGCCATCATGTCGAGAGCTTGGCTCTGGGTCTCGGCCTCGTAGGTTCCGAGGACCTGGGAAGAGTAGGTGTTGGTAATCTGAAATTTCATGGCGCTATGCCTCCGGGTATCGGGGCCAGCCGTGGCGGCTAAGCGCTCCCGATGAAATGAATGTATTTCACATTCGATCATGGAGCGCAAGCGTCTGAAATAGATTTATTTCGGATCGATGAAGTCGGGCGGTATGCCATGGCGCCGGAATAGCTCAAGCATGCGCGGCAGCCATCCCGGCACCTCGCGCTCGCCCTTCTCATACCGGCGCAGGAGCGTGACTCCATTATCGACAGACGTATAAGCGCAGGCCTTCGCTAGCTGGCTCAGCGACAGGCCCAAGGCCTCACGGGTGGCGCGGAGTTGTTCTCCCGTCATTGCCGGCGGAGCAACTTGTATTCAGCGAGCTTGCGCTTGCCGCGCTCGATCTCGAGCTCGCGCTGGGCAGCTTGGAGCTGGCGTGCCAGCGCGATCAACTGACCGTTCTTTTCGTTGATGATGCGCTGCGCCGAATCCACCGAATTGAAGAGCGTGCGGTCAAATGCGCGGATGGCGATGAATTCGCTGTCACTGATCATCGGGCTCTCCTGGGTGGTATCCGCCAGCTATGGCACACAAGGATTTCTATCGGGCGATCGCCGAAGATACAATCTTACCGATCAGGATCAAAAGGCGACATCCTCGTCCGAATTCAGCTTCTCCGTCGATGGCGCCGGAACGTAGATCTCGGGCTCGGGGATGTAGACCACGTCCGATATCGGCGCCGGCAATGGTCGGCGGGCCGGCGCACGGCTGGAGCGCGGGCGGGGCGGCTTGGCTTCCCATCCGGGCACGGACGTGCGGATAGGTGCCACCCATGTGGCCGATCCGGCTGCACGGGCTTCCAGTTCCGCCAATGGCGGATGGATCACGTGGATGCGGGCGGACATGAATCTGCCGCGGGGGAAGCGCTCGCTGGCGGAGGTGCGGACGAATACCTCGATGGCGGTGTCCGCCCAGGCCGGCAGGTCCTTGTCGATTTCGGCGACGATGCCGGTTCTTACCCGATGCAGGTCGTGTTTCCGCCCGGTAGCCATGAACCTGTGGAAGCCGCCATCGTCGGCTTGGATGGTGCAGCGGTCGTCCTGCTGCTTGATGATCTTGCAGCCATTGGTGACCAGGCCGTTGGCGGCGGCCATGGCATGCAGATACGCTTCCACGGAGAACCGGCTCTTAGCTTGCTGGAGCAGCATCAGGGGCAGGTAGACCACCGGCTCGCCGTCCCGGACCGTCCAGGCGTCCACCAGGTCCCTGGGGATGAACCACGTGCGCTTGTCGTCGAGGTTATGCCTCAAGGGCGATACCGGTGCCCGCACGTCGCCCTTGGTCGGCGTCTTGAAGGTCGTCCTGGCCAGGCGCTTGTGACGGTCGTCGTCTGTATCGATGCTCTCGCGCCGGGTCAGGCCCATGGCATGCCGCAACCCGTTGTCGGGTATCCGGTACATGGTCCCGTCACCGGTCTCCTGCAGGCAATCGGTATTGGCTGCCAGCCAAAGGGCGGAAACCGCATAGGCGATATCGCGCCCGGACAGGCCAGCGTCCCCAATGGCGTGGAAGTAGGCTGCCGCTTCCAGGGGGACGGCCAGGTAGTCGGGTAGGCAGTAGGGTATGGCCATCGGGTCTCTCCAGCCCCCTAAGTATGGTCCGGAAACATGCCCTGCACAAGAGTGGCTATCGAAAATAGGCGTTTCCACCATTCCTGCAGAGGGTTAGCTGCTATTAGGCCTAGGTCTCTGTGAAAACAACGACGTTTTCCCATGTCCTTTGCTGTCCGATAATTCGTATACCTACCAAGGCTTTGTATGGAACTTCGCCGATCTTGTTGTGACCCTATAGAAGAAAGAAGGGGCTTACGCGCCTCTCGCGGGCGATTCTTGCTATCCAGAATCCACCTCTTGAGTCATCGACGGAGAGCTGTCTCGCGGGTGGTCAGGTGTCATCCTGCCAAGGGTAGCATTGCTGCCCGGCTTCGTAGACGATAGCCCCTCAAGAAGGCGGTATTGCTATCTGGCGGGCAAGGGGCAGCCCGTGGGCGGCGCTACCGCTAACCAGGCGGCAATGCCGTTGTAGACGGGGCGGCAGGATGCCGAAGGCCTGGAGAACCGATGAGCGACCCGCCAGGACGACCGCTGACGACCCTTGGTGCAATGCCGGCCCGCAAGGCAGCACCGACACCCAGACGCCGCTGGCGACAGGATATGGTGGCGGCACGGGTATGGGCGGGAGAACCGGGAGGTGGACCTTCCGACGACCGGCGGGGCAGACCCTTTCTTGGTGACCGAGTTCTTTTTCGCGGCAGCTAGATCCGCGTCGCCCTGTCTGTCGTGTCCAACGGAAACTTGTCCCTTGCCAGGATATCAAGGACACCTTCTGGCATGCCAGAACCAGACATCCACGATACCCCTGCCGCCATCGCCGAACGTGAACGCCTGGCGGCAGCCGAACGCGCACGCCGATACCGTGCCGCCAGGCGGGAGGAAGGCAAGCCGGATACCAAGGCCGTCGACGCCGCGATCGCCGAGGCAGTGAGCTATCTCGTCCATGTCACTGTCGGGCCGGCCAGCACATCGATATCCGTCGCGGAACTGTCCAAGGTCGCCACGATCATCCTGAAACGCGACGGCTATCGGAAGATATGGGCCCGCCTCGCCGTCGTCGAGCGCATGCGCTCCAGGCCTGCGCACGACATGCCGACAGCAATGCCGTCACGCCGGCCAACGCCGACTACTGCTATCATCGAGCCGCCGGCGCGGGGGAATTGGACGGAGCTGGATATCGAGCTTGTGCGATCACTCGCCGCCCGCATACCGTGACGCCGTGCACCCTGCCGGATAACTGCACCCCCGTTACCTCCTCGTACGCCGTCACAGGCCGCAACTTATCCGGTATTCACCGTACGAGGCACAGCCGCCCATACGCTTCATCTCTGGTCCTTCTGATGGGGCCAGAGCCTACTTCAAACTGGATTAGGCGCAGGGGGCAACGTCAGTGCCCATATCTCAACTCTCAAGGATCAAGTCCGAAGCTTTTTCAGCAATCATGATGGTGGGGGCATTCGTGTTTCCGCTGACCACGCGTGGCATGATCGATGCGTCGACGACGCGCAGTCCATCGATTCCTCGGACTCTCAAGTAAGGGTCAACCACAGCCTCATCATCCACGCCCATCTTACAGGTGCCGCTCAGATGGTAATTCGATGTTACCTCTCTTTTGAGATATGCATCTATTTCTTCATTCGTCTGGATTTTATCCCCAGGTGCGTATTCTTCTCCGCGATATTTGTCGAATGCTTTTTGAGCGAATAGCTCACGGCCAAATTTTATACCTTCTCGCATGGTAGTAAGATCTGCGCCTGCTTCGAAATAGTTCAGATCTATCCTTGGTTTGTCCAGTGGATTTGACGACCTTAATGTTATGGAGCCAACACTTTCTGGTCGCTGCAGGGTGAAGTAAAGCATATACCCATGTTTCTGGATGATGCTTCTTCCGTTGTTCGTGTACATGATGTTCGTCATGAAGTACTGAAGGTCTGGTGCCACCAAGCCGGGGCGAGTGCAAACGAACGCCTGAGCTTCTCCACCGTGATAGCTCGCCGGCCCCTTCCCCGTGGTCATGTACTGTAAGAACGCCACGGCGGAGCGGAGCGGACGCGTATATGGCAGAAGGGAAATCGGGCCGGATGCAAGCTGCTTTAGTGTGGCGGCCGGGTGATCCTGCAGGTTACGCCCGACACCTCTAACCTCCGCCTCGACGCGGATTCCAAGTGGAGCCAACTGATCGGGGTCACCTACGCCAGAGAGCATGAGTAACTGTGGGGAATTGATGGCGCCGCCCGAAAGAACTACCTCGCGCTCGCAGCGAAGCACAGCGTGCTTGCCACGCTTCACATATTCCACGCCCACAGCGCGGCCACGTTCTATAAGCACTTTCGTGACTTGCGCACGTGTAATGACCTGTAGGTTTGACCGGCTTTTGATTGGCGAGAGGTAGGCTGCAGATGAACTGCTGCGGCGTGTGCCGGACAAGGTGCTGTCGGTGGGGCCGACTCCTTCCTGCTCCCCCATGTTGAAATCATTATTGTCGGGAAGGCCTAGTGCCTGTGCCGCAGCGACAAATGCTTGGCTAAGGGGATGGTGAATCCCGTGCCGCATAGTTTTAAGTGGGCCTGATATGCCGCGCCCTACAGGTATTTCGGGGGCAACAAATTGCTCGGCCCGTTCAAAGTAGGGCAGGCAGTCCTGATAACTCCACCCCATATTACCATACTGGGCCCAGCGATCGAAATCAGAGGGATGTCCGCGAATGTAGACCATTCCGTTAATTGAACTGGAACCACCCATGACCTTGCCGCGGGGACAGTAGAGGCGACGGCCACCGAGATTTTGCTGGGGCTCGCTGTAATAACCCCAATCAAGCAGTCCGGTCTGCATCAGCGGCAGAAAGCCCGCTGGCATATGGATCAACGGATTGTTGTCCCAGCCTCCCGCTTCGATGAGAGTTACTCTATTTTGTGGATTTGCCGATAGCCGATTAGCCAGCACGCAACCTGCTGAGCCTCCGCCAACCACGATGAAGTCTGAAGAAGCAGCCATTGTCTGTTTTCCGAGTTTACGAATCCGATTACGCGTGATCCCGTTTAGAAAAGAAGTCGCGGATGCCATCCATGTGGCGGCCTTCCGCAAAGCAGAGCGTGGTCATCTCGTTCTCATAGGCGGCTCCCGCCTCGAGTGGTAAAGACAGAGACGCACGAACCGCGGCTTTGGTCGCTTCCAGAACAAGCGGGCGAACCCCTGCCATCTGTGCACACAGCGCGCGCGCGCGCTCTAAAGCTTGCCCAGGCGCGACGACCTCTTCCACTAAACCGAGGCGGAATGCCTCTGCGGCGTCTACGTGATCACCCGTCAGCAGTAAACGCATCGATGCACCATACCCGATCAGCCGGGGCAATAACTGCGTGGCCGCTCCGCCACCCACCCAGCCTCGTTTGACTTCGGGAAATCCGATCTTGGCGGATGTATCCGCAATCCGGATATCGGCAGAAAGAGCCATTTCTGCACCTCCGCCAAGGGCCCAGCCCTGCAGTGCAACGACCAGGGGTTTGCGTAAATGCCGGAAGGCCGCGGAGTATTCCTTTCGATTGCGGTACGCCCACAAAGTTGGATACTCAGCGAGGGAGTTGAGGTCACTACCAGCACAGAATGCCCGTTCGCCCGCGCCGTGCAACAGGACCACGCTAACTTCCGAGTCTTCATCAAGGCGCCGGGTCAAATCTAAAAGAAATGCAGCCATCTCCGCCGTCACTGCATTGAGTTTGGCAGGACGGTTGAGCATCACTTCGGCCACGCCCCCCGAAATACTCAGTGTGATCAAATCCTCCATATTTGCACCTCCTTTGGGCATGCCGGCTACTCGCACCTTCGTTACCGTCCGAGGGCAATGGTCGTCAACTAACTTATCCGTAGATATATAAAAAACAAAAACGACCAAATCAAATTCCGCTCTGTCACGGCATATTCCCGTGCATCCGTTGGTGGTCCGGCTGCTTTAGGCGGGCCACAGAGGCTATTTGGCGGCGCAGCAGTTGACTTATCGATAAGTAAGTGTATTTTTGCCGCACAGACTGAGAGGAAACATGAAAGTCATATCGGCCGCGGAAGCTGCAGCACTGGTGGGGGATGGTGACACCATTCTTATTGGCGGTTCAGGTGGGGGGCATTCCGTTCCTGATGCACTGATGGCTGCTGTTGAACAGCGCTTTGTCGCTTCGGCGCAGCCGCGGAACATTTGTGCCATCCATCCTGTGGGCTTGGGTGATAGAGTCAGCATGGGGGCGAGTCGATTTGCGCGTGCGGGGCTTCTTAAGCGGATCGTCTGCGGGGCGCTTGTGGATTCTCCTGCAGTAGCGGCGATGGCCATCTCTGGAGATGTCGAAGCTTATACGTTGCCGCAGGGCGTGTTGTCGCAACTCGTTCGCGAAATCGCGGCGGGTCGGCCGGGTCTTTTTACACATGTCGGGCTGCACACCTTTGTCGATCCGCGTAAGGGTGGAGGACGGCAGAGTGAGACCGCGACGGAGTCGCTCGTTGAGGTCGTGGAACTGGGCGGGCGTGAATGGCTATTTTACAAGCCATTCAATATTGATGTGGCTTTCATCCGAGGTACGACTTCTGATGAGGACGGCAATATTTCCATGGAGCATGAGGCCGTCTATGGCGAGATGCTGTCCATGGCGCAGGCCGCTCGCAACTGCGGCGGGATTGTTATCGCGCAGGTTAAGCGGATGGCAGCCCGGAATTCCCTCCCTGCCAAAAGCGTAAAGGTTCCTGGCATGCTGGTCGATGCCGTCGTGCTCGTGCCCGACCAGTCTCAAACATTTCGTACGCAGTATGATGCGGCCTACGCTGGAGAGATTCGGGTACCCGCCAGCTCCTTTCCTAGGCTTCAGCTGGATGCACGCAAGGTAGTTGCGAGAAGGGCGGCTCTGGAATTACGCCCGAACGCTATCTGCAATATTGGCTCAGGCATCTCTACTGGTTTGCCGCTGATCGCAGCCGAGGAAGATGTTCTGGATCGCATTATCTTGACCAACGAGCAGGGAGTGGTCGGCGGCATTCCTGTTGATGGCTATGATTTTGGGGCAGGCCGGAACTATTCGGCGCTCATTGATCAACCATATCAGTTCGATTTCTACGACGGCGGCGGCATTGATCTTGCTTATTTGTCCGCGGCGGAAATCGACCGCGAAGGCAATGTTAATGTCAGTCGGTTCGCCGACAAGATCATCGGTATCGGCGGCTTCGTTAACATCAGTCAGGGCTCTAAGAAAGTCATGTTCTCGGGCACCTTCACGGCCGGCGGGCTAGAAGTCGAGTGCGTCGATGGAGGCCTTCGGATTGTCCAAGAAGGCAGGAACCGAAAGTTTGTGGAGAAGGTCAATCAGATCAGCTTCAGCGGCCGCTATTCGGCGCAGAGAGGGCAGCAGATTTTGTTCTTAACAGAACGAGCTGTCTTCCGGCTAAACGATGGGGAATTGGAGCTGATCGAAATTGCCAAGGGCATTGCGCTAGAGGAGCAAGTCCTTGGTCTGATGGACTTCATGCCAAGAATTTCTCCGCATCTCAAACTCATGGATGAGCGTCTTTTCCGAGTGGGTGCCATGGGTTTGAAGGCTGACCTCGCAGCGGCGGCGGAGTCTGTGCATCCTAAATTTCGGGCCCTTGCTGACGGTGTGGCCGTACGTGTTGAGTAATAGTAGCCGTCCGAAGACGGGAGGAAGAGCCAGGATGAGCCTTTTTCACGCCACTGCAATTCGTGGAGCCTTGGCCACCAGAGAGGGCGTTCTCGTTGGAGTCAATCTCGCGATCTTTGCCTTCCTGAGCTTTATGCGTCCGGACGCCTTCGCCAGTTGGACGAACCTAAAAGCCATTCTATCCCTGATGACCTACGACTTCCTCCTTGCGGTGGCTATGACGGTGGTCTTAATCGTCCGCGGCTTGGATTTGTCCGTTGGCTCAGTGTTGGCCTTAGCATCTGTGGTCATGGCGCTGCTACTACAGGACGGCATCCCTGTTGTAGGAGCTCTTGCCATTGGGCTGTTGGTGGCCCTCACGTGCGGCTTCCTCAATGGCATGCTAATCGCGAAGGGTCGTATTCTGCCCTTTTTGGTGACGCTTGGCATGATGTCGATTGCGCGCGGGCTGGCGACAGTGTTGACCACCGGCCAGTATGTTTCATTTCCGAAGGCCGAGCGTTGGTTCACGCAGTTCGGTCGCTTCGAATTCCGCCTCCAAATTGGAGATAGCTTCTACGGGATTCCTCTGCCACTGCTCATCGTACTGGCGACGGTGTCGATCTTTGCCGTGCTGCTAAGCAATTGGCATGTTCTTGCCCGGCTCTTTTATGTTGGACAGGGACCTGAGGCGGCCAAGCTGTCCGGTATCAAGGTCGAGCGCTACACTATCGCCGCTTATGTCATTGCCGCACTGTTCGTCTGGATCGCCGCGGTGCTGATGACCTCGGCGACTCGTATCGGCTACGCCAACTACGGGATTGGTGCTGAAATGCGGGCTTTGGCAGCAGCTATCGTCGGAGGGGCTAGCATTGCCGGCGGTAGCGGCAGCATTTTGGGCACATTCCTAGGCGTGCTGATGCTTGCGCTAATCGGCAACGGCTTCATCCTGCTAAATGGCGATCCAAACTGGCAACAAGCGACGTTCGGCATCGTATTGATAGTGGCCGTCGGATTTGACGCCGTCCGCACCTATAAGACGAGGCGCTGATCATGCTCAACGTCCGGGCTGTTACCAAAAGTTTTTTCGGCAACCAGGTCCTGCATGGTGTGGATCTCGAGGTTCGCGAAGGAGAAATTCACGCGCTGATTGGCGAAAATGGAGCGGGAAAGTCTACGTTGGTCAACATTATCGCCGGTATTATGAGGCGAGATAGCGGATCGATGGAGCTTAAAGGCGAGCCGGTCAACTTTGCTCATCCTCTGGAGGCGATGCGCGCTGGCATCAGCATGGTCCACCAAGAATTGAGTTTGGTGCCAAACCTTAGTGTCGCCGAGAATATCTTCCTGCGCCACGAGTCCAAGACCGCGCTCGGTTTCAATGACTGGCGGAGCATGCGCCAGACTGCTGCAAAAATTTTTGAACGGATGGGAGTCGACATTGACCCCGCCGTGCTGGTCGGTAGCCTTAGCGTCGGCATGCAACAACTGGTCGAGGTTGCGAAGGCCATCTCCTTCGATGCCAAACTCCTCATTATGGATGAGCCAACCTCATCGCTATCTGAGAAGGAAACCGCCGAACTGTTCGCCGTTGTCCGCGACTTGCGGGCGCAGGGGCTCAGCATCGTGTTTATATCCCATAAGTTGTCCGAGTTGTTTGCGATTTCGGACAGGCTGACTGTGCTCCGCGATGGACATCACATTGCCACGAACGATATCGCTCAAATAACTGCCGACGATGTTATTCGAATGATGGTGGGCCGGCACTTAGGTGACCTGTACCCGCCCAAAGCCGCGCAGATGGGTGGCACAGTTTTTGAATGCAGCGGGGTGTCGCGGTTCGGCTATGTACGGGACCTGTCATTTTCAGTTCGACGTGGTGAAATTGTCGGATTTGCGGGACTGGTTGGTTCGGGACGTACAGAGGCGATGCGTGCGATAATCAAGGCGGATCCGCGTTCGTCCGGCTCGTTCAAGCTCGAAGAGAAGGCCGTTGTCTGGTCTGATCCCGGTGAGGCTATGGACCTTGGGGTCGTTTACGTATCGGAGGACCGGAAGGGCAGCGGACTGTTTCTTGACTTTAATGTCGGTCGAAATGTCGCAGCCAGCACCCTTAAGCGCTACCGCAACAGGTTCGGGCTGATCTCTAGGTCGGCTCTTGCGGAGAAAGCGAGGACCTATGTCGATATGATGGACATACGTCCCCCCAATATCGATGCACGTGCCATAGAGTTGTCAGGAGGCAACCAGCAAAAGGTCCTGCTGGCTAAGGCGCTCGATTGCCGACCTAAGATGCTGATCGTCGACGAACCAACTCGTGGTGTTGACGTCGGCGCCAAGGCACTCATCCATGCCCGGCTGCGCGACCTTGCTAACTCCGGCGTTGGAGTGATCATCGTTTCCTCTGAGATGCCGGAAGTGATCGGAATGAGCGATCGAATTCTAGTGTTCAGAAATGGTGAAATCGCCGCAGAACTTGACAACCGGTTGGGTCAGGTCACTCAGGAAATGGTGATGAGCTATGCTGCCTACAAATAAGACTACGACGCGCGTAACTGAGAAGCGAGGCGGCATCAACACGGCCTACGTCCAGTATGTCGGGCTGTTTCTGATTACCCTGACCGTTTTGATTGCAAGCCATCAGACCTTCGGGAACGTGCTGGCCGGCGCAAATCTGGAGGTCTTGGCAATGAACATGGTCTTCGAAGGCATCATGGCTTTGGGCATGACCTTCGTGATCATATCGGGTGGCATCGATCTTTCGGTCGCAGCGGTATTTGCATTTGCCGAAATTCTGGTGGCCAAGCTGATGATTGAAGCTGGCGTGCCAGTTGCTGCCGCAATCATTATCACCTTAGGCGCCTGTGGAATAATTGGTGCCCTCAATGGCCTGATGATAGTCGCCTTTCGCGTTCACCCGATCATTATAACAATGGGAACATTGCTTACTCTCCGTGGCGTGAATCTAGCCATCACGGATGGGCGTTCGATCTCGGGCTTTTCCAACGATTTCCTCTTTCTGGGTACCGGAAAAATACTTGGAATGAACTTTCCAATAGTGTTTTTCATCGTTGCAGCCCTAGTACTCGGTGTTCTGCTAGCTCACCACAGCTTCTTCCGTCAGGTTTACGTGATCGGCGGAGGCGAGCGGCCAGCGCGGCTCTCAGGGATAAACGTCAATCGGGTGAAAATCGTCATCTATACGCTTTGTGCCGTGTTAGCCGGTGCTGCGGGAATTATGGCGGCCGCTCGATATGGCGCCGCACACTGGGGCCACGGCAATCTCGCCGAGCTCAAGGCAATCGCTGCTGTAGCCGTTGGAGGGGCCAACATCAATGGCGGCAGCGGAACTATTGGGGGTACGGTGCTGGGGACAGTCTTCCTCGCGGTCGTACATAACGCCTTCGTAACTTCAACGGTAAATCCGTTTTTGTACGACGTCGTCAACGGCGTGATGCTTCTAATCGCCGTACTCCTGAGCCGGTTCATTCAACGCCAAAACGAACATGCGCAACAGCGTACGAGGCAGGCGAAAATGGACCAATTAGCAACGTCAACCGAGGAGAAGAGCGAATGAAAACTATTGGAAAGATACTGAAAGTAGCGACGGTTTCCGCATTGCTGGCGACCGGCTTTGCAACTACCACCGCACGGGCTCAAGATGGTCAGGAGCAATATGCGATGGTCGTGTTCCTGAAAGGGTCTGAATTCTTTAACTGGTCTTATGCCGGATTCCAGGACGCTGCGAGGACTGTGGGCGCTACCACCGAGTTGCAGGGCCCTGCCGATTGGGACGCTTCTGCCGAAGCGCGCGCCATCGATCAGCTCGTGGCCAAAGGTATCAAGGGCATAGCGGTCACGGCAGGGGATGCTGACACGCTCGTTACGTCGATCAATGCAGCGATCGAGAGTGGTGTACCGGTGCTAACCTTCGATTCCGACTCGCCTAAGTCCAATCGAATGCTGTTTGTCGGCACCAATAATTACAATGCCGGCTTCTCTGCTGGTAAGGCCATTGGCGAGAAGCATGGCGACAATGCCCGTGTTGGCATTTCGCTCTTCCCGGGTAACGATGCGGTTAACCAGCGCATCGAGGGCTTCATTGCCGGTCTCACCTCGGTTGCCCCTGGCGCGGAAATTGTTGCGCAAGTCAATGACGAAGGCGACCTCCAGAAGGCTGAACAGGTAAACACAGCAATGCTGCAGGCGAACCCGCAGATCAACGTAATCTTTTGTGCACATGGCAATCCGGCCACCGGGGCATTGGCGGCGACGCGCAATGTGGGACGCGACCAAGGGGATGAGAAGGTCGACGTCGTTGCTTGGGCAATTGACGTGCCAATCCTGCAGGGTGTTCAGGATGGCGGGGACTGTCAGTAATTTCGTGTGTGGCGGGCGATTGCACTATTACGCCGCCATGGCGCGAATGAAGCGCTCGCCGAAGATGACGGCGAACTGCGCCTTGGCCATGGACCACTCACGTGG